>NZ_JAPWAJ010000001.1:0-933277 GCF_041432805.1 Rothia sp. 27098_8_27
TGTATTCAACGTCTCTGTATATTCAACGCCCGCTTGAAATGGCGAGTTATCTACAGTGATAGTGGAGGTTAGAGAACCTCAACCACTTCGACGCCCTCATCTTCAAGCTCGGCAACCACGTCGTCGAGCTTGTCCTCGTGCACGGGCGCGGTCAGGTCAACCAGAACGCGAGTCTCGTAGCCTGCATCGACCGCATCGCGAGCGGTAGCCGCCACACAGTAATCGGTGGCGATACCGACAACATCGACGAACTCGATACCGCGCTCATCCAGCCACTCCGACAGGGGAGTCTGCGGGCCGTCCTCAGACGCATCCGCACCAGGCTCGTGCTCGCCGGTTGCGACCTCATCCTCGGGAGCGAGAAGACCCTCAAAACCCGAGTACGCTGCCTCGAAGCGGCCCTTACGGAAGTACGCCTCAATGTAGTCGGTGTCCAGGTTCTCGTGAATCTGCGCGCCTTCGCTCTTCGCCACGCAGTGCACCGGCCAGGAGTCAACGTAGTCGGGGGTCTCAGAGAAGTGCGAACCCGGCTCAATGTGCCAGTCCTGGGTGGCGACAATCGCGTCGTAGCGGTGGTGGTTGTTCTCCACGTATTCGCTAATCAGCGCGGCAACGTCCGCACCGCGCTCGGTGGCGAGGGCGCCGCCGGCGCAGAAATCGTTCTGCACGTCAACAATAATCAGTGCCTTAGACATGTCTGTCCTTTACAAATAGGAATGAGTTTTCACTCTGATTCGCCGAGTGAAATTCGCCGAGTGAAAACAGTATCTCAGAAGGGTGGTTTAGATGAATTCGGTCGGAATGATCGGCTCACCCTCCGAGAGGCGGTGGGCAGCTTCGGGAAGCTCAGCCAGGGATGCTGCGTGGCGGGCGGTTGCGCGGCGCACGCCTTCCTCACCGGTGAAGCCGGGGAGTAGCTCGCCGTTGCGGACGAAGTCCACCATGAGCGGGCGGGTGTCTTCGAGCAGGTTCGGATCCTCGTGGGTGCCCAGAACCTCGGCGGTCGCAATGCCCATGCCGTTGAGGCGGCGGGCCGCACGCTTGGCGCCACCGATGGACGCCTTGCCAGCAGACGCCTTAGCGACCGGCTGCATTTCACCGGCAGAGTTCTCACGCTCAACAACCTTGTACACCATGGAGGAAGTCGGCGCGCCGGAACCGGTGACAAGCTTGGTGCCCACGCCGTAGGAGTCCACGGGTGCTGCCGCCAGGGATGCGATGGCGTACTCGTCCAGGTCGCTGGTGACGGTGATCTTGGTGTGGGTGTTGCCGAGCGAGTCGAGCAGTTCACGCACACGTGCCGCGGTGGCGACCAGGTCGCCGGAGTCCAGGCGCACGCCGCCAAGCTCTTCGCCCGCGAGTTCCACGCCGAGGCGGACCGCGTCGTCCACGTTGTAGGTGTCGACGAGCAGGGTGGTGCGGGCACCGAGGGAACGTAGCTGCGCCTCGAACGCTTCACGCTCGCTGTCGTGCAGCAGGGTGAACGCGTGGGCGCTGGTGCCGATGGTGTGCAGGCCGTAGCGCAGGCCAGCCTCCAGGTTGGAGGTGCCCGCGAAGCCGGCAATCACGGCGGCGCGTGCGGCGGAGACGGCGGCGCGTTCGTGGGCGCGGCGCGAACCCATTTCGAGGCAGGGGCGGTTGCCAGCGGCTGCGCTCATGCGGGAGGCGGCGCTCGCCACGGCGGAGTCAAAGTTCAGGATGGACAGCAGGTAGGTTTCGAGGACGCATGCTTCGGCGAAGGTGCCTTCGACCTGCATGACGGGGGAGTGGGGGAAGAATGCTTCACCTTCTGCGTAGCCGCGGATGTTGCCGCTGAAGGTGAAGGATTCGAGGTAGGAGAGGGTTTCTTTGTTGACGATGTTGCGGGAGGAGAGGAAGGAGAGTTCTTCGTCGTTGAAGCGGAAGTTTGCGAGGCCTTCGAGGAATCGGCCGGTGCCTGCGAGGACGCCGTAGCGGCGGCCTGCGGGCAGGCGGCGGGTGAAGACTTCGAAGGTGCACTTACGGTTGGCTGCGCCGGAGGCGAGTGCCGCCTGGAGCATGGTCAGTTCGTAGTGGTCGGTGAGAAGGGAAGTAGTAGCCATGTGTTTATTGTAGTGGGGGATTAGGGTATTTTTCCTCTTGAGTCGGCGTGTCAATCACTACATAAAGTATTCTTGACTCTAAGTGCTGTAGTATGACAAATTACCAGCACTCTGTGCGGGAGCAACGCAGGACAAACACCGCAGTAGCGCAGGATGAACACCGGAGCAACACTGGAGCTACACAGGGGCAACACATACCCGCCCGTATAATCAAAGGGAACCGGCCGCAAAGGAAACCAATGAACACTACCGCCGTGACTCTCTCCACCGGAACCCTCGAGGACACCGACCTCGACACCGCCCTGGAGAACATCCTCGCCACAGACACCCCCTGGAAAGTCATTGTCTGGAACGACCCCGTCAACCTCATGACCTACGTGTCCTACGTCTTCCGTAGCCACTTTGGCTACTCCCGCGCCCGCGCAGAAGAGCTCATGCTGCAGGTACACAACAACGGCAAGGCAATCGTCTTCACCGGCTCGCGCGAAGACGCCGAAAAACACACCCAGGCAATGCACGCCTGGGGTCTGCTGGCAACCTTCGAGAAAGTAGAAAACTAATGGCGCGACCCTTCCGCCGCACCCCCGGAGGCTACACCGCCTCCTTCGAACCCGCCGAACGCGATCTGATCCGTGAACTTGCCGAAGACGTGCGCGCGCTACTGCGCCCGGCAGATACCACCGCTGACGGCGGCACCGTCGACCCGCTGGAGGCGCTGGTCGGCATCACCGAAAACCCCACCATTCCCGCCGACAGTGCCGTAGCACGCCTGCTCCCCGCCGCAAGCAGCGACGACGAGGCCGCCGCCGAATACCGCCGCTACACCGAACGCGACCTGCGCGAAACCAAACGCGCGAACCTCGCTATGCTCGCCTTCGACATTGAGTCCAGCGACCTGCGCCTGAACGAGGAGCACGCCCGCGCCTGGGCCGCCGCGCTCGGCGATATCCGCCTGGTGCTCGCCGACCGCCTCTACATCGTGGACGAAGACACCGCAGAAGATATTGCGGCGTTCACCGACCCTTCCGAGATCGAGACCCAAGAAGAATACATGGCTGTGGTGTACAACTTTGTCTCCTGGGTTCAGGACTCGCTCATGCTCGCCATGCTCGACGGGCTGGACGACGAAGAAGAGGAAAAGTCCGGCGGAGTATTTGGCGGGGCAAATGGCGGGGCAAACGAGCAAGAATAGAACGAATTTTTCAAATTCCCCTTCAAACTATCGTCATATACAACCACATAATGGTGGTTCTCGACTCATCTAACCGCTCAACGGACTAAAAGGGTAACCTTAGCGAGTTAGCATAGAACGTGGTACCCGACCGATAACGAAGTGTAGGTGACACATGAGTGACAGCATCGACGCAACAAATCCCTACCGTGCCCGCACCCCCTGGGGAAGCCCCGCGCCCGTAGGCCCCACCGCCGCGGCACCCATCGGCGTCTTCGACTCCGGCGTTGGCGGACTCACCGTGGCACGCGCCATCATGGACCAGCTGCCTCACGAACGCATCATTTACGTCGGCGACACCGCCCACGGCCCCTACGGCCCCCTCAAAATCGCAGAAGTACGCGCCAACGCCCTGCGCATCATGGACGAACTCGTCGACTCCGGCGTGAAAATGCTCGTCATTGCCTGCAACACCGCCTCCGCAGCGGTGCTCCGCGACGCCCGCGAACGCTACACCCGCCAGTACGGCATCCCCGTCATCGAGGTGATTCAGCCCGCCGCCCGCCGTGCGCTCGCCGCAACCCGCAACCGCAAGATCGGCGTGATTGCGACCGAGGCGACCGTCACCTCCCGCGCCTACGAGGACACTTTCGCGATTACCCCGAACCTTGAGGTGCACTCGGTGGCGTGCCCGCGCTTCGTGGAGTTCGTGGAGAAGGGCATTACCTCCGGCCCCGAGCTGCTGGAGACCGCCCGCGAGTACCTGCAGCCGCTCAAGGATGCCGGCGTGGACACCCTCGTGCTCGGCTGTACCCACTACCCGCTGCTGGCCGGCGTGATTTCCTACATTATGGGTGAGGACGTCACCCTGGTTTCCTCCGCGGATGAGACCGCGAAGGACGTGTACCGCGAACTGCTCAACCACGCCATTGAAAGCCCGGTCCCCACGGAAAACCCGCACCACGAATTCCTCGCCACCGGCGAATCTGAGACGTTCTCGCAGCTGGCACGCCGCTTCCTCGGCCCCGAGGTCACCAACGTGCGCCACACCAGTTCCGTGGCGGAACGCTATCCGACTGGCTCGCTGGCGGCACTCACCCCCGAAATGCTTGCGGCACACCGCAACATCACCATCAACGAATCGGCAGATCCTGCAGAGGCAGCACACACTGTCGCGGGCACCGAATTTTCCGGCACCACCCCTAAGGACGACACCTCATGCGTCTAACCGTTATCGGTTGCACGGGCTCTTTTCCCGGCCCCGTCTCACCGGCTAGTTGCTACATGCTCACCGCCACGGACTTCGCGGGTCGAACCTGGCGCATCATCATGGACATGGGCAACGGCTCCCTCGGCATGCTCCAGCGCCATATCGATCTGAGCGATATCGACGCGATTCTGATTTCGCACCTGCACCCGGACCACTGCATCGACCTGTCCGGTCTGCACGTGGCGGTCAAGTGGGATCCGCGCGGCTGGCCCAAGGGCCGCATTCCGCTGTACGGTCCCGCCGCGATTAACGAGTACCTTTCGGCGACTCACGGCCTGGACCCGGATCCGGGCATGAGCACCGAGTTTGAGTACCACACCTGGACTGAGGGTGAGCCCGTGCAGATTGGTCCCTTCCGCGTGGAGCCGTTCCGTGTGGTTCACCCCTCGAAGGACCCGTACGCGCTGCGCATCACCTGCAATGACCGCGAGGGCCACACCGTGTTCTCGTACTCGGGCGATACCGACCTGTGCGAGGGCCTGGTCAAGGCTGCGCGCGGTGCTGACCTGTTCCTCTGCGAGGCAGCCTACCAGGAGGGTCGCGACGACGCCCTGCGCGGTATTCACCTGACCGGCAAGCGCGCCGGCGAAGCCGCCACGGAGGCGGGCGTGCGTAACCTGCTACTAACCCACCTGCCCGTGTGGAACGACCCGGACATCGCCCGCGCGGAGGCGCGCAGTGCTTTCTCTGGCCCGGTCGGCATTGCCGAAATGGCGGCAAGCTACCGCATCTACCCGCGCCCGACGGAGGCTCACCCGGTCACGTCCACCCTGAACGTGGTGGAGGTGCTCGACCCGCCGCTGAACACCGCGATTGCCCTGCCCAAGCCTGAGTTGGACTAGGCTAAACCCGAGCTGGACTAGGTGTAAGAACCCCGTACACGCCTTTTCACACCAGCACTAAGACTACTAACACAGAACCAACAGACAGACCTAAGGAGAACCCATGACTGCAACCCGCGAAGACGGCCGCGCACTCAACGAGCTGCGCCCCATCACCATTACCCGCGGCTGGTCCCGCAACGCTGAGGGTTCCGCCCTCATCGAGTTCGGCAACACCCGCGTGCTGTGCACCGCATCCTTCACCGAGGGCGTGCCGCGCTGGCTCAAGGGCGAAGGTAAGGGCTGGGTGACCGCCGAGTACGCGATGCTGCCGCGCGCCACCAATACCCGTTCTTCTCGTGAGTCGCTGAAGGGTCGCGTGGGCGGTCGCACCCACGAGATTTCCCGTCTGATTGGTCGCTCCCTGCGCGCGGTCATCAACATGGACGAGCTGGGCGAGAACACCATCGTGCTCGACTGCGACGTTCTGCAGGCTGACGGCGGCACCCGCACCGCCTCCATTACCGGTGCGTACGTGGCGCTGGCTGACGCTATTACCTGGGCGAAGGAGCAGAAGATTCTGCCCGCTAAGGCGAACCCGCTGATCGATTCGGTGTCCGCAATTTCGGTGGGCATTATTGATGGCACCCCCATGCTGGACCTGCCCTACACCGAGGACGTTCGCGCCGAGACCGACATGAACGTGGTCGTCACCGGCAGCGGCAAGTTCGTTGAGGTTCAGGGCACCGCCGAGGGCGCGCCTTTCGACCGCGATGAGCTCAACAGCCTGCTCGACCTGGCGCTGGAAGGCACCGCAGAGCTGGCTCAGATTCAGCGTGAAGCACTGGCACACTAACCCGTCCCAGTAACTAGTTCCGTCGACAAGGAGAAACTATGGCAGACGCAAAGATTGTTCTGGCAAGCCACAATAAGGGCAAGCTCAAGGAACTGCGCGAAATTCTGCGCGGACGCATTGACGGCCTGGACGTTGACACCCAGGTGGTTGACGCCTCCAGCGTGAACGCACCCGACGTTCCCGAGACCGGCGTGACCTTCGCTGAGAACTCCCTGCTGAAGGCGCGCGCTGTTGCCGAGGCAACCGGGCTGATCGCTATTGCTGACGATTCCGGCCTGTCGGTGGATGTGCTCAACGGCGCTCCCGGCATTTTCTCGGCGCGCTGGGCGGGTAGCCACGGCGATGACACCGCGAACCTGAACCTGCTGCTGGCTCAGCTGAGCGATATTTCTGCCGAGCACCGCGGCGCGAAGTTCTGCTGCGCGGCCTCGGTTGCCGCCCCGAGCGGTTTTGAGGCGGTCGAGTACGGCGAGCTGCCCGGTGAGCTGCTGACCGCACCGGCGGGGGAGGGCGGCTTCGGTTACGACCCGATTCTGCGCCCCATGGAGTTGAACGGTGAGAACGCCCTGTACGAGGGTCAGTACGCTGGCAAGTCTTGCGCTGAGATTCCCGCCGATATTAAGAACTCGATTAGCCACCGTGCGCGTGCTTTTGAAGCGCTGATTCCTCAGATTGCTGCTGCGCTGACCTCCTAAAACCGCTGTCTAAAACCTCTGTCTAAAACCGTCGCTGAGGCGCCAGAGCATACTTACGGTGCCTGTCTGATGGGTGAAAAGGCGGGGTTGGGTACGATTTTTTCGTGCATCCCCCTAAAATCCCCCACAGGGATACCAATTAAAGGCACAATAGGTAGAGAAGCTTTACCTCAAGGTTAGTGACACCAAAGAAACTCGTCTGCTGAAGGTACCTTCGGCAGACGAGTTTTGCTATTGAAGAGCCTTTCAGCGGGGCATCTGTCCGACGCTTGCTGTCACCGACCGCGGTAGAAAAACCTGCAGCGAAAGAGACACACCGATGCTCATCCTTCTTCTGCTGATGGCACTCGCCCTTGCCGCCGGCTGCTGGGCGTACTCCTACGTGTGGCACGGACTGAACCGCCGCGTCATTGCCGCCGTGAAGGTGGTCGATCCGATGATTACGCTCGGCCCGTACGTCATGGCGGCGTGGGTGGCGTTCATGGCTCTGATCGCCACGAATATCTGGGCGACCGGAACCCTGCACACTGTGCTGACGATTATTTTCTGCGTGGTTGCCGTAGGGTGCCTCGGCTGGGCTGGATTCTGGTTGCTCATGCACTGCCTGGGCGGGCAGACCCCGGGCAAACGCCCGATGTGGTGGCGCGAGGCGGTTGCCGCGAAGTTCGCCTGGCGTAACCTCTCGCGCATGCCCGCCTACCTGGGTGCTCGCACCAGCATCCTGCCGGTGGAGAACCCGCATCTGACCAAGCCGTATTCGGGGTCGTGGACTCGCCCGCTCGGTGCGACCATGCCCGGGTACAGCTCCAACGGTGAGTTTATTGAGGGCTTTGACGAGTTCGGTCGCAAGATGCCGCATATCTACCCTGTAGGCCCTGAACCGACCATTTTTGAGATGGCGCGCTGGGGTAAGTCGGTCAGCTCCGATCAGCTGCTGACGACCTTCCTGCCGACTGCTCCGTTTGAGCGTCTGCGTCTGCCCGGCACCATGACGGGCCCCTTTACCTTTGCGGGGGAGGTGCCGCACGGTGCGGTGACGAAGTGGCCTCGCCGCAGCGGCGCCAACCGCGCCTTCGGCTCCTACGCTCGTCTGGGCGAAATCACCGAACGCAAGGTGGAGCTGCTGATCGACCACCGCATCATTGCGGCGCTGCAGACCACCCGCGAAAGCTACGAACGCCGACACAGCTGGATGCTCGCCTTCACCGATATCGCAGACGGCGACTTCACGATGGACGCCGACGAGAACGGCAACCTGCGCATCACCTTCGGCATGATCACCGAGGGTTACGAGACTCCGTGGGTCTTCACCAGCACCCTAAAAGACAGCCCGCGCCTGCGCCGCAAGGTACGCCACGCCATGAGGGAACGCCGCGTCCTCAAACAGAGCAGCGGCGAGCTGATGGACTGGTACTTCGTGCCGAAGCTCAGCGAATTCCCTCACGGCCCGGTTACGAATGAGCTTCCCGAAGAGTTCTACTTCAAGTCCAATATCATGGTCACGAACCGTCACGAGAGCTCCTCGCGTGCCTCGGGTGAGGCGCACTAGGGGAAGGAACGTGGGAGCAGAGCAGCGCATTAGCGGTGACTGTCATAATCACTCTTTTCCCCAAGCCACGCTAGAATAGAGTTCCGAACGTTGAACGCTCTGCGGGGCACGACACGCGTCGTGCCCCGCAGTCGTTCTGCCCCCGTAGCACTTGAGCCGGACTCGCACTCCGCCCGGTGGCACGCGTTCACCACCGCAGACATATTCACCCGAAAGGATTCCCGTGGCGTCTTCGAACTACACCGCCCGTCACCTCTCCGTGCTGGAAGGTCTGGAAGCTGTACGCAAACGCCCGGGCATGTACATTGGCTCCACCGACTCGCGCGGCCTGATGCACTGCCTCTGGGAGATTATCGACAACTCGGTGGATGAGGCGCTCGCCGGTTTCGGCCAGTCCATTCAGGTTATTCTGTACCGTGACGGTTCGGTTGAGGTGCGCGATGATGGCCGTGGTATCCCCACCGACATTGAGCCGCGTACCGGCCTGTCCGGTGTGGAGGTCGTGTTCACTAAGCTGCACGCCGGCGGTAAGTTTGGCGGCGGCTCCTATAATGCGTCCGGTGGTTTGCACGGTGTGGGTGCTTCCGTGGTGAACGCGCTGTCTTCCCGTCTGGATGTGCAGGTGGACCGTGGCTCGAAGACCTACCAGATGTCCTTCCGTCACGGCATTCCCGGATTCTTCGAGTCCGGCCGCACCCCCAAGCCCGAAGATCCGTTCACTCCCGCAACCGAGGGCACTGATGCTCTGCAGGTTGTGGGTCGCGCTAAGCGCGGCGTGACCGGCACCCGTGTGCGCTATTGGGCTGACCCGCAGATTTTCACCCCCGACGCTAAGTTCAGCTATGAGGACTTGGCTGCTCGTGCGCGCCAGACCGCGTTCCTCATTCCGGGTCTGCGTATTTGCATCCGCGATGAGCGCCGCCTGCCCGGCACCCCCGGCGAATTGGAGCCCCACGAGGAAGTTTTCCAGTACGACGGCGGCATTAGCGAGTTCGTCGAGTTTCTGGCGCATGATGAGCGTATTACCGACACCTGGCGTTTTAGCGGCAGCGGCTCTTTCACCGAGACCGTGCCGGTGCTGGGTGAGGACGGCCGCTCGCAGCTGACCGACGTGGAGCGCGATTGTGAAGTGGACGTTGCGCTGCGCTGGGGTATTGGCTATGAGACGACGGTCCGCAGCTTCGTGAATATTATTGCCACCCCCAAGGGCGGTACTCACACGACCGGTTTTGAGCAGGGCCTGCTGCGCGTGATGCGCAAGCACCTTGCCGATAATGCCCGCAAGTACAAGGTGGGTAACGACAAGATTGAGAAGGACGACGTGCTCGCCGGCTTGACCGCCGTGCTGACCGTGCGTCTTGCCGAGCCGCAGTTTGAGGGTCAGACCAAGGAGATTCTGGGTACCCCGGCGGTTCGCCAGATTGTGTCGAAGGTTGTGGGTGATGCGCTGAAGGCTCGCCTGGAGTCGACCGCCCGTGCGGAGAAGGCTCAGGCGGCCGCTCTGTGCGAGAAGGTTGTCTCTGAGATGAAGACCCGCGTCTCGGCGCGCATCCATAAGGAAACTCAGCGCCGTAAGACCGCGCTGGAGTCTTCGTCCATGCCCACTAAGCTGGTGGATTGCCGTTCGACCAATGTTGAGCATTCTGAGCTGTTCATTGTGGAGGGTGACTCGGCGCTGGGTACTGCGCGTCTGGCGCGTTCTTCTTCGTATCAGGCTCTGTTGCCGATTCGCGGTAAGATCCTGAACACTCAGCGTGCTTCGGTGACTGATGTGCTCGCGAATGCTGAGTGTGCGGCGCTGATTCAGGTCATCGGTGCAGGCTCGGGCCGTACTTTTGATCTGGACTCTGCTCGCTACGGTAAGGTCATTATGATGACCGATGCGGACGTGGATGGCGCCCACATTCGTACCCTGCTGCTGACCCTGTTCTACCGTTACATGCGTCCGCTGATTGAGGCGGGTCGCGTGTACGCCGCGGTCCCGCCCCTGCACCGCGTGGAGGTGGTGCGCCGCGGCAAGCCGAACGAGATGGTGTACACCTACTCGGAGAAGCAGCTGCACGAGCTTCTGGATTCTTTGCAGGAGCAGGGCGTGTCCTATAAGGAACCCATTCAGCGTTATAAGGGTCTGGGTGAGATGGACGCCGACCAGTTGGCTGAGACCACTATGGATCCGCGTCATCGCATGTTGCGCCGTATTCGCATTGAGGATGCGGAGGCTGCCGAGCGTGCGTTCTCCCTGTTGATGGGTTCTGAGGTGGCTCCGCGTAAGGAGTTCATCATTGCGGGTGCTCATCAGTTGGATACTGAGAGCATCGATATGTAGCTTGCGGCACTTTGCGGGGGAGCGGTGCCTGGCGTGTCACAATTCATGATTTTTTCGTGATAATAGTCACACTATTTCTTGGAAATCTCAGTAAAATCGGTATAATTTAGGCAAATTTAAGCTTTGAGCACTACTTGAACTACCTGTCATATTCCGGGAATCTGTCACCAAAATTTTGCAGAAATAATATAAAAATGCAAAGTTTCACCGTGGTTCCGAAACTGCCTCGCAACCCTGCAATGCACCACAGCGTTTCGCCCCTCAATCCACTCGCACAGTGGGGGATAACGTTCAACGTACCTTTAGCGAAACGTCAAACAATAAACGTCCATACTATGCACAGCCTACTCACAGCTCCTCAGGAAAACCCTGTACCTTAGAAGCATGAGAGACAGTGTGTCAGTAACTCTCGTATGCCCTCCATCGATGGCGGACTACCCGAAATCTGGCACAAACACACATTAAGTACACACATAGTAAGGACCTATCAATGGATCCCCTTGATTTTGGTAGGTGGCAGTTCGGTATTACCACCGTCTACCACTTCTTCATGGTTCCGCTGACTCTGGGTCTGGGCCTTGTTGTGACCTACCTGTACATTCGCTATGTTCGTACCAAGAAGGACGAATACAAGCGCATGACGAAGTTCTGGGGCAAGCTGTACCTCATTAACTTCGCAATGGGTGTGGCCACCGGTCTGGTTCAGGAATTCCAGTTCGGCATGGCGTGGAGTGAATACTCCCGCTTCGTCGGCGACGTCTTCGGCGCTCCGCTGGCAATGGAAGGCCTCTTCGCCTTCTTCGTTGAGTCGACCTTCCTGGGTCTGTGGATCTTCGGTTGGGACCGCCTCAAGCCTGCTGTACACGCATTCTCGCTGTTCATGGCAGTCCTCGGCTCCTGGATTTCTGCATTCTTCATTCTGGTTGCAAACTCCTGGATGCAGCACCCCGTCGGTGCAGAAATGATTGACGGTCGTCCCCGCATGACCGACATCGGCGCAGTGCTGATGAACCCCCTCGCATGGGTGACCTTCACTCACGTCATCACCTCCGCTATCCAGGTTGCAGGTGGCTTCCTGGTCGGTATTGCCTGGTACAAGCTGTGGCGTCGCCGCAAGGACGGCATCGACAAGGTCGTTGACGGCAAGGTTGTTGTTGGTGAGTCCGACAAGGGCGCACGCGACAAGGCCGACTTCCAGGTCTGGTTCAAGTCCCTGCGCCTGGGCGCTGTTGTGGGCCTGCTCGCCTTCGCAGGTATCGGCGCATCCGGTCACATTCAGGCACAGATGATGATCCACGAGCAGCCCATGAAGATGGCTGCTGCAGAAGCTGCGTGCCACGACGGCACCTCCTTCTCCGTTCTGACCGTCGGTGAGCTCGGCGCTCAGAGCTGTGACAAGATCACCCCCGTCATCGAGGTTCCCGGCGTGCTGTCCTTCCTGGCACACGACAACTTCGACACCCCGGTGAAGGGCATCCAGACCCTGCTGCCCGAGTACGAAGCTAAGTTCGGCACCAACCTGCCCAACAACCCGCTCTACGGTGAGCGCGCAGGTCAGAAGATTGACTACCTGCCCTCCCTCGAGGTCTCCTACTGGGGCTTCCGCGGCATGATGGGCCTCGGCGGCATCGTACTGCCCTTCTACATCTACGCACTGTGGGTAACCCGTAAGAAGGGCGTAGGCACCGTCCCCGAGTCCAAGCTGCTCAAGAACGTTGCTGTCTGGTCTATCCTGGCTCCCTTCTTTGGCATCGCACTGGGCTGGATCTTCACCGAAATGGGCCGCCAGCCCTTCGTTGTGGCTCCGAACCTCCAGGGTGATCCCTCGATCCACCTGTTCACCGCAGCAGCTATCTCCCCGGGTGTTTCCGGTGAAGAAATCCTCTTCTCCCTGCTCACCCTGGGCCTGCTCTACGGTGTGCTGATGGTGGTTGAGGTTTACCTGCTCATTAAGTACGTCAAGGCCGGTGTTGTGGCAGCAATGCCCGAGCTGGTTCAGTCGCACCACGAGGACGAGTCCAACGACAAGTCCAAGCGCGATGTGCTGGAGTTCGCCTACTAGGCGGGTAAGGATTGATTCACCATGAACTTTGATTTCAATATCTTTGCCGGTCAGCCTGGCCTGCCCACCCTCTGGTTTGTCGCCATTGGCGTCTTCCTCATCATGTACCTGATTCTCGACGGCTTCGACCTGGGCGTCGGTATGCTGATGGGTTCCAAGTTCACCAAGAACGAGAAGGAACGTCGTCTGCTGCTGAACATCATCGGCCCCGTCTGGGACGGTAACGAGGTGTGGATTGTGTCCGGCGGTGCTGCTATCTTCGCAGCATTCCCCATCTGGTACGCAGCCCTCTTCTCGGCTCTGTACATTCCTCTGACCCTCGCGCTGGTCTTCCTGATTCTGCGCGTGGTCGCAATTGAATACCGCGGTAAGAAGAACGACGAGAAGTGGATCCGTAACTGGAACATCGCTCTGTCTGTTTCTTCCTTCTTCATCGCGTTGCTCGTCGGTGCTCTGCTGGGCCTGACCTCCATGGGCCTGCCCATCAACGACAATGGTGACCGCGTCGGCGGCGCCTTCGCATGGGTCTCCCTACCGGTTCTGCTCGGCGGTCTGGGCTTCGTTGGCTTCTCCCTGGTTCAGGGTCTTGCCTTCATCGCTCTGAAGACCGACGGTGACATCCGTGACCGTGCCCGCAACACCCTGGTACGCTGGTCTCCCGTCCTGCTGCTGCCGATCGTTGCATGGGTTCTGGCACTGGACTTCACCACCGGTAACGGCGTCTCCTGGCTGTGCACCATCCTGGCTGTTGTTGCCGTTCTGATTGCTTGGATCTCCGCAAAGGGTGGCCGTGAGGGTCGCGCTTTCGCTGGTCTGTCCGTGTTCCTCGCATTCGGCGCGCTGGCAATCTTCACCGCAATGTACCCGAACGTTCTGCCCTCCACCCTGGACCCGGCATACTCGCTCACCATTGCGAACGCATCCAGCTCCGAGTACACCCTGGGCGTTATGACCTTCGTGACCTGCCTTGGTCTGCCGGTCGTCTTCGTCTACCAGGCATGGACCTACTGGGTCTTCCGTAAGCGTCTGCACGTGGATCACATCCCCGACGCTCACGACGCTACCGAACTGGCTGAACTGCCGACCAAGTAGCATGTAGCTGATTGAAGGATCCCCCGAATTTCTCTTTCGAGAAGTTCGGGGGATTTTTCTATGCCCGCTGAGGACCAGGTACACAGAGGAGTAGGCGCACAGAGGACTATTCCTGCAGGGGACTATTCCCGCAGAGGATGCAGCTCGCGGCAGGCGGGTGGGCGCGCAAAAATTTTTGGTGCACACCCCCCCCGAAATTCGGGCGCGACAGGGAGTAAAAGGTGTAATGTGGTGTACAACTCACTCTTATGAAAGGCGTTCAACGATGAAGTCCCCCAACCGCCGCACCGCCGACCCTCGCACCGGAACTAGCCCTCGCGCCAGCATGAGCCGCCACCTGCTCACCACGGGTGCCCTGTTCTGTATCGGCATCATGCCCCTGAGCGCATGCTCGCTCTTCAACCCGCCGCTGGAACGCGACGAAAGCGTCCACGCCATCTTTGATGCGGAACAGGACATCGTGAAGATGCCCCTGGACGATTACCTCTACTACGAGGGGGGCACTCATTACGAATACACGGCCTTTCAGATTGCCATGAAGCAGTGCTTCGCCGAACACGGGCAGAACTACACCATCCCGGCTCCCGACTCTGAGAGTGCGCCGCGTGGCGATTTTGGCCGAAAGTACGGTCCCTGGAACGTCGAATACGCCAAGAAGTACGGATTCCAGAAGCGAGACCCCAACGCCGCCCCCATCTCCTTTAGCTCACCGGAGAGCTTGAGCCCCGAGGAGCAGCTTCGCACCGAATGTCATGACAAGGCCCGCGAGACCCTGGAGGCCGCGGTGCCCGAAGGTAAGAGGCCCGAGAATGACGTGCAGTCCACATACAGTCGTATCTCTACCGAGGCGGGTAACGCTGTGTACGGTAGCAAACTGCACCGCGAGCTCGAAGAGAAGTGGAAGCAATGCGTCTCAAACCGGGGGCTCACCCCCAATAAGGCAGGCTATGTCGCCGAGGAAAGCCCGCTGAATGAGCAGCTGAGCAAGAACGGTGGTTACAACGAGCCCGCCTCCGAAGAAGAGATTCGTATCGCCACCATCATGGCAGAATGTAACCAGCAGGTCGGCATGAGTCAGCAGCTCTACGACCTGGAGGCACAGTATCAGATGCCGCTCATCCGCAAGTACCAGTCGCAGCTTGAGCAGGAACGCAAGGCAGAACGTGAGCGTGACGAGAAGTTCAAACAGTACGTTCTGGAGCACCAGTAACCCGAGCGTCCACGACCGGGTTTGACGTCGGATTTTAAAACCGAATTTTGATGCCGGGGAAAGACCGGTAATGGTGCGGGCCACCCGAGACGCAGGCTCGGCGGGTAGCCCGCACCCGCGAGGATATTCCCGCAGAGGCTGCAGTTCTCGGCAGATGAGTGGGTGCGCAAAAATTTTTGGTGCACACCCCCCCCGAAATTCGAGCGCGACAGGGCATAGAACGTGTAATGTGGTGTACAACTCACTCTTATGAAAGGCGTTCAACGATGAAGTCCCCCAACCGCCGCACCGGAACTGCCCCTCGTACCGGCACGCGCCGCCGCCTGCTCGCCACGGGCGCCCTGCTGGCCATCGGCGTGCTCCCGCTGAGCGCATGCTCGCTCTTCAACCCGCCGCTGGAACGCGACGAAAGCGTCCACGCCGTCTTTGATGCGGAACAGGACATCGTGAAGATGCCTCTGGACGATTACCTCTACTACGAGCGCACCAACTACGAGTACACGGCCTTTCAGATTGCCATGAAGCAGTGCTTTGCCGAACACGGGCAGAACTACACCATCCAGGCTCCCTACTCTGAGGGCGCACCCCGCGGTGATTTGGGACGAAAGTACGGTCCCTGGAACGTCGAGTACGCCCAGAAGTACGGCTTTCAGAAGCGAGACCCCAACAACGCAGCCGCCCCCATCTCCTATAACTCGGGGGAGAGCATGAGCCCCGAGGACAAGCTTCGCACCGAATGCTACCCCAAGGCCCGCGAGACCCTGGAGGCCGCGGTGCCCGAAGGTAAGAGGCCCGAGAATGGAGGGCAGTCCACATCCAGTCGTATCTCCACCGAGGCGGGCAATGCCGTTTACGGTAGCAAACTGCACCGCGAGCTCGAAGAGAAGTGGAAGCAATGCGTCTCAAACCGTGGCCTCACCCCTCGCTCGGCAGGCTCCGTCGCCGAGGAAACCCCGCTGGCTGAGCAGCTGAGCAAGAACGACGGATTCAACAAGCCCGCCTCCGAAGAAGAGATTCGCATCGCCACCATCCAGGCTGAATGTAACCAGCAGGTCGGCATGACCCAGCAGCTCTACGACCTGGAAGCCCAGTACCAGATGCCGCTCATCCGCAAGCACCAGTCACAGCTTGAACAGGAGCGCCAAGCCGACCGCGACCGCGACGAGAAGTTCAAGCAGTACGTTCTGGAGCACCAGTAAACCGGGGCGCTAAAAGACAGCGCACCGAAAGACGGCGCTAAGAAATAGACAGCGCTGACACAGTTCAGAAAGACACCGCCATGACCACTCACACGAAAAACCAAAGCCAAAACAGCGGGCACCGCTTCAGCGAGCGCATCGCCCGACCCCGCGTGCTCCTGCTGCTGGCAATCCTCGCCATCGGTTCGCTCATGCTGTCCTTCTACCTTGGTACCCGCTACGCCGCCACGGGCCCCGACCCGACCGTGCAAGCGAAAACCGTGATCCCGGTCTGGGCGAAGATTGAAGAACGAACCGTCAGCGAGGGCCTCGCCATCGCCGGAACCACCAAGGCGGGAGAGACCGCCCCGATTAGCGCGCGCACCAACGGTGAGCCGGTGCTCGTCTACCAGAACCAGAAGCCCGGTAACGTGCTCAAGGCCGGTGACTTCATCGGCATTATTGGCGCCGACCCCGTCTTCGTGCTGGAAGGGCCGCTGCCGCTGTACCGCGACCTCAACCTGGGCGATAACGGCGACGACGTGCTCGCCTTCCAGAAGGCACTGAACTCCGCCGGGTACGCCACCGCTCAGAGCGGCACCGTCACCGAAGACACCCTCGACGCCGTCACGCGCCTGCACCGCGCTCACCTGACCGGCGTGCCCAGCGAAGGGGTCACCAGCATTGCCCGTAACAACTACGCGATTCTGCCCGGCGGAAGCCACACCGTCACCGCAGTTGCGGCAGTCGGCCAGCTCATTAACGACGGCAACCCCATCGCGAGTGTAGAAACCAGCGAACCCTACGTGGAATCCAGCGTTGAGCTCTCCGTTGCCAATAAGCTCAAGGCCGGCGACCGCGTTAGCCTGCGCACTTCTACCGGCAGCGTGGAGGGCACCATCACCAGCATTGGTGAGCTGCAGAACGACCCCTCCAAGGGTGCGGCGAAGAGCGTGCGATTCAGCGCCGACGACCCGAGCAAGCTCACTCCGGGGCAGAGCGCCTCCATCACCAGTAAGGGCAACACCTCAACCACCCTCGCCGTGCCGACTACCGCGGTACGTCAGGACTCCCAGGGCACCTACGTGCTTGTTGAAAAGGGCGGAAGCTCCACCTCGACCAGCAAGGATGCGCCCGCCACCGAACGAGTCAACGTTGAGGTTCTGCGCACCGCCGGCGGATACGCCGCTATCAACGCGAACCTCAGCACGGGACAGAAGGTGCTTGTCTCATGAGCCGCCGTAAGATAACCCCAGACACAAGCCCAGGACGTGCGCCTACAATTGCGCCCAACGTAGCGTCCGCCGCTACACCTGCCGCCGGGCTCGGTACCGCGCCCGCTATCGAAATGCACGGCATTACCCGCATCTTCGAGGGGAGCGAACGAGCAGTCCTCGACCACCTCGACCTGGTGGTCGAACGCGGCGAATTCCTCGCCATTATTGGTCCGTCGGGCTCCGGTAAATCCACCCTGCTCAACGCCATTGGCCTGCTCGACACTCCCACCAGCGGAACCTACAGCCTCTTCGGCAAAAACACGGAAGGACTCAGCGACAGAGAACGCGACGAAATGCGCCGAGACCACCTCGGCTTCATCTTCCAATCCTCAAACATGCTGCTGGACGAAACCAGCACGACCAACGCCTCCATGGGTCTGCGCGTGCAGGGCGTACCCTACAGCGAGCGCCTGCAACGCACCGAAGAAACCCTAGAATTTCTGGGGTTGAGCGACCGCGCAAGCATCCGTACCCGCTACCTTTCCGGCGGCGAGAAGCAGCGCTGCGCCATTGCTCGTGCCCTCGCCACGCGCCCGCCTCTGATTCTTGCCGACGAGCCTACCGGCAACCTGGACAGCCACAATAGCGCCAAGGTCATTGAGATTCTTCAGCGCATTAACGCGACCGGCTGTACCGTGCTGGTGATTACCCACGACCCGGAGGTTGCCGCCGCTGCCCGCCGCGTGATCCGCATTGAGGATGGGCGGCTACACGAGCAGAGCCGCGCCGACTCGGCTACGGTGCCGGTCGCTGAGGTGCTGAGTACTGAGGTTGCACCGGTTGCAACGGATACCCCGGCAGAAGCCACGGTAGGTGCCCCGGTAGACGCCTCCGCCAGCCTCGCACCGGGGGAGAAGCCCGCTACGCACCGCCGCGGAAGCTTCCTCACCGACGACAGCATCGAGGCAATCTCGGCGCTCACCTCACGACCGCTACGCACCCTGCTGCTGGGCCTGTCCTTCGCGCTGGGCGTGGGCGGACTCATCAGCGCCTCCGGCATGAGCGAATCCGCCAGCTACCAGGTGAACCAGCGCCTGCTCGGATCCGAACAATCCACGCTCTACATCAGCGACAGGGACAATGACCAGAACATGCTCGGAACCTACCGGCAGGGTGAATCCGCGCAGAATGTTGCCGACCGCATTAGCGCGCTGGACTACGTGAAGAACACCGGATTCGTCAGCAGCGTGGCACCCGCCGACGTGCGAATCACCCGGTTCAGCCCCTACGAGGACGAACCCAAAACGGCGATTGGCCTCAGCTCCACCTCGAAGACCCGGCTCGAGCAAATCGGTGCCCGCATGAACCCCGAAACCCTGCGTGCGCTCGAACAGATGAACTCGACCCTCACCCAGCAGAACGTTGCCGACCGTGAACGCTCCGAGCAGCTCTCCGGCGCTATCGTCTCGGTCTCCGCTGCCCGCGCCCTCGGCATTCTCCCCGAAGATAAGGCTGCAGATAACGCCACAACCGAGCCCAGGCCCGGCGAGCTACCCGCCGTCGACTACGGCATTAAGCTCGGCGGGCTGCCGCAGGTGGCACCCGGTGTGAGCATCTGGGTGGAAGGTCAGCTGATGCCGGTCATCGGCCTCTTCGACCCCGGCAATAGCGGCTACGAATTTAGGAACACGGTCATTGTCTCGCCGGGCACACTTCAGCGCACCGGACGCGGCCAGGTGACCTACATTGCTGAAACCGAACGAGGCTACGGCAAAGCGGTCGCCAAGGCCATTCCGCTGGCCCTCAAGCCCGCTGAACCCAGCCAGATCAACGTGGAAACCCCCTCCGACCTGCAGAGCCTACGCGCGTCCATCGCCTCGGATCTGGGCCTGTACGTGGGTGTGCTCTCCGGTATTCTGCTGGTGCTCGCCTCCCTCTCGGCGGCAACCGCCATGTACCTGTCCGTGCAATCGCGCACCGCAGAGATTGCGCTGCGCCGCGCCATCGGATCGAGTAAATGGCTGATTGCTCGCATCTTCCTCATGGAGGGCGTCATGCTCGGCGTGCTCGGTGGTTCCATCGGTGCCTGCTCCGGCATGATTGCGACGATTATTCTTTCGCTCGTGCAGGGCTGGCAGGCGGTTCTCTCACCCGGATTCGTGGTGCTCGGCGTGGGCGTTGGTGCCCTCACTGGTCTGGTGTCTTCGGCGTACCCGGCGTGGGTGGCATCCCGCAAGAGCCCCGCCGACGCGATGCGCGGCTAGAACTAGGGCTGGGTGAGGACCAGCCAATTATCCGAAACTTGACTGGTCAAATAGGTATTGGATAGCCCAACCCTTAAACTGATGGGAGGTAAAAACTGCAGAAGACTAAGGACAACACGTGAGTCGAACGCACACACCGCGTCATGCTGACAAACATCAGAACACTGAGGCACCAGAGGTGACCGACGGAAAGCGCAATGACCGCGCTGACCGCCGCCCGCCCCTGGGCCCTGACGCCCGTAAAACCCTCAGCACGTTCGGTGTCATCACCGCCGTGCACACCCTCGCGACGGTGCTTTTCAGCGCCGCCCTGGCTGTGATTATTGCCCGCGCGGCACACGCCGGTTTCGCCGCTGTTGCCGCCGAGCACGCGCGCCTCAAAGAGACCAGCGCCCCGGACGTGTACCGCGCCTACATTGAGTTCTCGGGCTCCGCGCAGGCGCAGCTGGAGGCGCACGGCGGCTGGCTGCTCGGCCTCGGTGGGCTCTTCGGTGACGCAGACACCATTACCCCCGGCCTGATTGCGGTCGCCGTGGCTGCCCTGCTTGTCCGCTCGGGTACCGACTACCTGCTGGCTGTGAGCGCGCAGCGTGCCGCCTCCGGAGCGAAGTCTCAGATTCGTTCCGCCCTGCTCAAGCGCGTGCTCGCCACCGGTGGCGCAGACACCCCCGAAGGTACCGGCGCGACCGCTGTGTTGCTGTCCCGCGGCCTGAACGCCCTGGATGACTACTACACGAAGACCCTGACCGCGTTCGTGTCCACCGCGATTGTGCCGTTTATCCTCTGGGTTGTTGTGGCGGCCCTAGACTGGATGAGCGCCATGGTCCTGGCGTGTACCCTGCCGCTTATTCCGGTGTTCATGATCCTGATTGGTAAGAACACCCGCGACGAAACCGCAGAAGCTCAGGCTGAACTGCACCGCCTCTCCGACCATATTCTGGAGCTGGTGCGCGGCCTGCCCGTCATTATCGGTCTGGGCCGTGAACGTGCACAGACCCGCTCCATGAACGCCCTCGGCCAGCGTTACCGTGAACGCACCATGCAGACTTTGCGTAGCGCCTTCATGTCTTCGCTTGCGCTGGAGCTCATCACCACCATTTCGGTGGCGCTGATCGCTGTGCTGATTGGTGTGCGCCTGGTCAACGGCACCCTGGGCCTGGACACCGCAATTCTCGTGCTGCTGCTGGCTCCCGAATGCTACCAGCCGCTGCGTGATGTGGGTGCCGCCTACCACCAGTCGGAGGACGGCGTTGCCGCCCTGCGTAGCGCCCAGAAGATTATTGATGCGCCCCTGCCCGCCGCCGCTGCGGACTCGAATGCGCAGGATTCGGCAGCGCAGAAGGCTCAGCCTTCCACCATCGCCGTTGAGGACCTGTCGGTGAGCTACCCGGCGCGTCCTGCCGTGCTGACTAACCTATCGTTGAACCTGGACCGTCGCGTTGGCAACACCCAGACTGAAACCGCCCAGACTGAAACCGCCCAGGACGCACGCGGCGCGGTTATCGGCGTGATGGGTGAGTCCGGCTGCGGTAAGTCCACCCTGCTGAACGTGTTCTCCGGTGCAGTACGCGAGGGTCTGGTGCCCACCGGCTCGGAGGAGCCCGTGCACCTGACCGGTAGCGTGACCGGTCTGGGAACCACCCCGGTTATTCCGCAGTCGCCGGTCTTCACCGCGCCGACTGTGCAGACCGAAATGGCTCTCTATGCGCTCAGCGCTACCGAGGCGGAGCGTGAGCGTGCAGCCGCTCTGCTCGGTGAAGCGATGGACTCCAAGAAGCTGTCCGTCACTGATGCCGAGTCCGCGCTGCTGGTTGGCCCGCTGGCTCAGCTGGGCATGGAGAAGCTCACCAATCTTGAGCCCGGTGCCCTCAGTGCTGGTCAGGCGCGCCGCCTCGCCGTGGCACGTACCCTGGCTCGTGCCGAGGCTATCTACCGTGCCGGCGGTGAGCAGACCGTGCTGACCGTCCTGGTGGATGAGCCGACCGCGCACCTGGACGCCTACTCGGCATACCTGGTGACCCGCGCCCTGCACCGCCTGGCGGAACTGGGCGCAACCGTGCTGATCGTGACCCACGAGCAGGAGCTCGCCGCTGGTTGCGATACTCTCGTTCGTGCCGTGCAGACCGCCCAGGGCTACACCTGGACCGCCGAGGCGAACACCGCCCGCGTTGCGGTTCCCGCGCAAGCCCCCGCGCACCTGCTCAAGGACAGGGAAGAGTACGAGGCTGAAAGCACCGCCCCGGCGGGCGCCTCCGTAGCTGCCGAGACCGAGGAAGCCGAGCCTGCCGGCCTGTTCGCAAGCCTGCGCACCCTGAAGGAACTGACCGGTATTGGTGTTCGCGCCGCAACCGGCCCGGTCATCATGGCTGCGATTACTTCCCTGATGGCTGCGGCACTGACCGCGCTGTCCGGCTGGCTGATTGTTCGCGCCGCCGAGGGCCCGGCAATGATGTACCTGATGGTCGCCATTGTGGGCGTGCGTTTCTTCGGCCTGGGTCGTGCCTGCGCCCGCTACGCTGAGCGTCTGATGACCCATTCGAAGGTTCTTGCCGCCGCAAATATTCTGCGTCTGCGCGCCTGGGTTGGCGCATGGCAGAGCGTGAGCAGCGTTCGTGCCCTGCTGCGTGGTGACGCGCTGCTCGAACGCCTCGTGGGCGGTATTGATGAGCTGCGGGACGGCGTGCCGCGCGTTATTATTCCGCCGGCTGCGCACCTGCTGGTCATGATCGCGGCGCTGATTACGACCGCGTGCATTCTGCCGCAGGCTCTGATTCCGGTTCTGCTTGCCGTGCTGGTTAGCACTTTTGTGGCTCCGTGGATTGTGCTCCGCGCCGATGCCCGTGCGGAGGCGCTGGCTCGCCGCTCCACCGCGCAGATGCTACGCCTGGGTACCGGCATGCTCTCGGCGGCTGAGGACCTGCGCGCTAACGGCGTGGCAACCACCGCTGAGAAGGCTAACGGCGCCCTGGATGCCGAGAACCTGTCCGCCCTGCAGAAGGGCTCAACCGCTCAGGGTGTGGGCCGTACCCTCGTGACCCTGAGCTGGTTCGGTGCGGCTCTGGCGAGCGCAGTCATTGCGTACCCGCTGGCTGTTGACGGCACCGTGCGTGCCCCCGAAGCGGCGATTGTGGTGTTGCTGTGCACCGGCATGCTGGAAAGCTCCCTGGGCCATGTTGAGGCGGTCCGCTCCTGGCCCGCGTTCAGCCGCCTGCTCGCGACGATTGCCCCGAGTGTGCGTGACGTATCCCTGGAGGGTGTTGTTGCGACTTCGACCCTGAAGCGTTCCGTGCCGACTGAGGCTGAGGTAGACACCCACGTTCTGCCGCGTCGTGTTGAGCGTTTGCGTGCCCGCGCGGAGGCCGAGATGGAGGAGCTACTGGAGGCTGACCGTCAGCGTGCTCACCGCTTTGACCGCCCCGAATCTGGTGCTAAGGCGGATTCTAAGGCTGTGCGCCCGCCGAAGCCCGGCGAACCCACCCTGGTCAGCTGCGGTACCCCGCAGGAGCTTGGCGTGAAGGTCGCTGAGACTGATCCCGCCCTGAGTCTGCAGGACGCTGCCGCCCGCTGGCCCGGCATGGATCACCCGGTCTTCACCGACCTGAACATGAACGCCCGTGCGGGCTCCTGGACTGCGGTGACCGGCCCCTCCGGTTCCGGTAAGTCTACGGTGCTTGCAACCGTTCTGGGCTTTTTGCCGCTGGAGTCCGGCCGTGTGCTGGCTTCCGGTGAGGTCCTGGAAGGCGAGCAGCTGCGCGGCTACGCGGCATGGTGTCCGCAGGCGGCTCATATTTTCGAGTCGACCCTTGAGGGTAACCTGATGCTGGCTCGTGACCGTTCGGATCGCCCGAGCGAGGAAGAGCTGATTGAGGTTCTGCGCCGTGTGGGTCTGGGCGAGTGGTTTGACGCTCTGCCTCAGGGCCTGCGCACCCCGGTGGGTGCTGGCGGTTCCTTCCTGTCGGGTGGTCAGCGTCAGCGTCTGGCGGTGGCTCGTGCCCTGCTGGTGAACTCGCCGGTGCTGCTGCTGGATGAGCCGACCGCGCACCTGGATGCTGAGTCTGCCCGCGCGCTGATGGCTGACTTGGATTCGGCGACCCGCTCCAGCTCCGTGGCTACGGTTCTGGTGTCGCACCGTCCTGAGGATATTGCCCGCTGCGATGAAGTGGTTCGCCTCTAGCAGTTGTGCTCTATCAGGCGGCGGGGCGCGCTGATGATGCGCCCCGAAAGGACGCCTCAGAAAACATAGTGTGCATGGGAATGCCCCGGTACTTCGTGAAAGTACCGGGGCATTCCTCTTCATGGATATATATCTGTGCGGATAGGCTCGTGGCATTAGACCCAACCGAGTATCTGCGCGCTCAACCGCAGCAGCATGAGGGTCATAACGATAACGAGCACGCGGCGAATGAATCGCTCGCCCAGGTGAATTGCGGTGCGGGCACCA
The DNA here is from genome assembly GCF_041432805.1 of Rothia sp. 27098_8_27. Classification (NCBI taxonomy): domain Bacteria; kingdom Bacillati; phylum Actinomycetota; class Actinomycetes; order Micrococcales; family Micrococcaceae; genus Rothia; species Rothia sp. 27098_8_27. The sequence continues at coordinate 24,234 of NZ_JAPWAJ010000001.1, forward strand.
ACCCAGCTTCCCGCCATGTTGGCGCATCCCATGGCGATTCCGAGGAGCCAGTGAATCGAGCCCAGCGGAATGAAGTAGAGGAGCGCGCCGAGGTTGGTGGCGGTGTTGAGAACCTTGGCGGCGGCGGTAGCGTGGAGCATATCGTAGCCCATAGCTATCTGCAGGGCGACGAGCATCATCGCGCCGGTGCCAGCCCCGAGGATGCCGTCGTAGCCGCCCAGAATCAGACCCAGCGCAAAGCCGCGCACTAGGAACGATGAGGTTGCGAGCACGCGAGGCTGCCCGCGAGGTATGCGCGGTTGTAGCACTGAGAAGACGAGGATAGCGGCTAGAACCACCACAATGGCAGGGCGGAAAATATGTGCTGGCAGGATCGTGGCGCAGTACGCGCCGGCGGCGGAGGCGCAGAACGCCACGAACGCTACGGGGAGCAGGATTTTCCACGGGATTTTGAGCGAGCGAATATAGGTTGAGGCGCTCGTCAAAGTGCCCATGGAACTGGCAACTTTATTGGTGCTCAGGGCGGCGACGGGGGAGAATCCGGGCGCCATGAGTAGGGCGGGGAGCTGGATCATGCCGCCTCCGCCCACGACAGAGTCAATGCATCCCGCGCAGAAGGCAGCGAGCAGGAGCACGATAAATAACTCTGGTGTGACGGACAGTAAATCAAGCACGACAAATCCTCTAAGAACAATGCGTCAATAAATGTGTGCTGTGTTACTTAAGGTACACCACATAAAAGCCGGGGGTGAAGACACACACAACGTGTCTTCACCCCCGGCTTCGTTAGCAACATGAGGTCGAAAGGCCGTGAACGGCGCGCCTAGAAGAGCTTTTCACCCTCCGGGCTAACCGCCAGCTCAGCAGAAACAGCCGCATAGTTCGGGCCCACAATGCCGATGCTCTGAGTAAGCATCACACCGGAACCGTCACGGGCACCGTGCTCAGTCGGCAGGGAACGAGCCACACCGCCGGAGGACGCCGCCTTCGCCGGGCCCACGCCAACCCACGCCAGAGCCAGCTGGCTCTCACCGGTGAGGAATCGGTGCGCACGCACGCCGCCGGTCGCGCGGCCCTTCTGCGGGTACTCGCTCAGGGCGGTGACCTTGGCGCTCGCCAGGCCATCCTTGCCGTTGGTGACGGTCACGACCTCCGCCGCGTCGCCGGGCGCGGTCACGCTCAGGGCGATGAGGCGGTCGCCGTCGGCAAGCTTGATGCCTGCGATACCGCCGCCGGTGCGTCCCTGCGGGCGGACCTTTGCTGCGTCGAAGGTCAGCAGCTTCGCGTCGCGAGTGACGAAGGTGAGTACCGCATCGTCGGTGGGGCAGGGGGCGGCGGCTACGATTTCGTCGCCGTCCTTGAGCTTCATGATGTCCCACTCGGTCTGGTTCAGCGGGTAATCCGGGTTGAGGCGCTTAATCACGCCGCCCGCGGTTGCCAGCGCCAGCACCGTGTTCAGCGGTACGAGGGCGACCAGCTTCTCACCCTTGGCGAGCTGAACCAGCTCGGCGGCCTTCACCGCCGACGCCATGGAGGGGGTGCCGCCGTTCTCGTCCAGCACCACAATGTCCATGACGGACAGGCGCACCATGCGTCCTGCGGAGGTCACGGCACCGATCTCGCCGCGCGCGGTGGTCGGCACAATCGAGGTGAACACGTCGTGCTTGAAACGCTTGCCGGGATCCACGAGCGCCTCGCGGATGGGCTTGCCGGGGGTGCGTCCCATCATGCCGGATGCCGAAAGTAGCACCCAGCAGGGATCGTCCGCGATTTCGAGGGCGAGGCCTAGGCTCTTCTTCGCCTTGGACTGCGCGGTGACTGCCTCAATGGCAACCTGCATGTCGTCCTTGGTTTTGAGCTGGGTGCGGCGGTCGGTGCCGTAGCGTTCGGCGACCTCGGCGAGCTCGTCAGAAACCAGTTCGCGCAGCGCCGCATCGGAGCCGAGGATACGCTGCAGTTCTGCGATTTCCTGCTGCAAGGTGTCGCGTTCTGCTTCGAGTTCCAGGCGGGAGTACTTGGTGAGCTGGCGCAGGCGCAGCTCCAGAATGTGGTTCGCCTGGGTGTCGGTCAGGTCGAAGACGACCTTCAGCTTTTCGCGTGCCTGAGCGGTCTCATCAGACTCACGAATGATCTGGATGACCTCGTCAATGTCGAGGATTGCCACGAGCAGGCCCTCCACCAGGTGCAGGCGGTCGGTGCGCTTGCCCAGACGGAATTCGGTGCGGCGGCGGACCACGTTCAGGCGGTGGTCAATGTACACGCGCATCAGGTCGAGCAGGCCGAGGGTCTGCGGCTGACCGTCCACGAGCGCCACGTTGTTGATACCGAAGGAATCCTCAAGCGGGGTGTGCTTGTAGAGGGCGGCGAGCACCGCCTCCGGGTTGAAGCCGTTCTTGATTTCGATGACGAGGCGCAGACCGTTGGTGCGGTCGGTCAGGTCGACCACGTCGGAGATGCCGGTGAGCTTCTTGGAGTTGACGCCGTCCTTGATCTTTTCGATGACCTTTTCGGGGCCGACCATGTACGGCAGTTCGGTGACGACAATGCCCTGCTTGCGGGGGCTGACCTGCTCGATGGAGACCTTCGCACGGGTCTTGAAGGTGCCGCGGCCGGTTTCGTAAGCGTCACGGATGCCTCCCAGACCCACGATGGTGCCGCCGGTGGGCAGGTCGGGGCCGGGGATGAACTTCATGATGTCTTTGAGGGTCGCCTCGGGGTGGGCGATGAGGTGGCGGGTACCGGCGATGACCTCGCGCAGGTTGTGCGGCGCCATGTTGGTTGCCATGCCGACCGCGATGCCGGTGGTGCCGTTGACGAGCAGGTTCGGGAACGCTGCGGGCAGCACGGAGGGCTGCATGAACTGGTTGTCGTAGTTCGGTACGAAGTCAACCACGTCTTCTTCGAGGTCCGCGGTGAGTGCCTGCGCGGCGGGCGCCATGCGTGCTTCGGTGTATCGGGCGGCTGCCGGGCCGTCGTCGAGGGAGCCGAAGTTACCGTGACCGTCAACGAGGGGCAGGCGCAGCGCGAAGGGCTGGGCGAGGCGCACCATCGCGTCGTAGATGGCGGCGTCGCCGTGCGGGTGGAGCTTACCCATGACCTCGCCGGTCACGCGGGCGCTCTTGACGTGGCCCTTGTCGGGGCGCAGACCCATTTGCTGCATCATGTAGAGGATGCGGCGCTGCACGGGCTTGAGGCCGTCGCGGGCGTCGGGGAGGGCGCGCGAATAAATCACCGAGTAGGAGTATTCCAGGAAGCTGGTTTCCATCTCGGCGGATACGTCGATGTCGACGATATTCTCTACCACATCCACCGGGTAGTCGCTGACGGTGGATTTGGATCGGCGAGCCATATATCTCCTCGTGTCGGTGTGTTTTCGCTCCTCCTATTTTAGCGGGTGGCAGCGGATGAGACGGGTTGGTTGGTCGGCGTCATCTGTGGGGTGCGCCAAGGCGGTTGCGGGGCAGTGACCGAAGCGTACCGGGGGATTGCACACCGTCATATGAGCCTGTATTAGCGTGGTCAAGTAGCACAGCCCGGCTGGAACCCTCTAAGGTAGAGGGGAGTAATACCTAACCGCCCTCATCGTGTGCGCCGACCGACGTCGCCTCATGAGGGCACCGCACGAAAGAGGTACGATGTACGCCACCACCCCCGAACGCGAGCAACTGGTCGCAGACATTAAGCATGCCGGTTTCTACCCCGACCTCGTGCTGGAAGTGGTGGATGACGCGCTAGCGGGCATGAACCCGGACGCGCACTTCGTACAGCATGAAACCCACTTCTCACGCGATGATTTTCACCGCCACATCACCGTGATGGTGCTCTGCGGTGAGCACGTCATCTTTGCGCACCTGGACGACCAGCACCTTGAGGGTGACGCGCAGGGCACCGTGGCACATGTGAGCGTGGAGGCGGTGCACCTGAGCGCCCTGAACGCGGTCACCATCAGCTACGGTTTCAGCCAGCCGCAGGCGTACAACGCCGGTAGCACCGCCCCGACTGAGATTTCCTTCCAGATTGCCTGGACCGGTTCGCTACACATGGAGCTGGCTCCTGCCGGCTGTCAGGATCCGCAGTGCAACGCCGACCACGGCTTCACCGGCGATGCGCGCCGTGAGGACATTGCAGTGCGTGTTTCTGCGACCGCTGACGGCCCGGAGTCGGTTCAGCGTGCGCAGCATTTTGCGCGTGCGCTGCACCGTGCCCGCATGTACGCAACCCGCCGATAATCACCACCGATAAGCACCGGTGGTAGCGCTCGCCGCACAATAACAGCCCGCACAGTATAAATCCCGCGTGGTGCCCCGTACTTTCACACACCCGCCACACCCCTGAGAGGACCTTATGACGGTACAGACCACCCTGCACGATGTTCTGGGCGAGCCGTTGCCTCCCGCGCCCGCCTACGGCAGCAATAGCATCGCCGATGTGTTGGAGTCCGCCTCCTCTCTGGTGGCTCAGCGAAGCCTGGCGCGCCCCGCGCACGCCCTGGATTCCGACCCGGCGTTCCACGCTGTTGCCGACCCGCTGAACCTTGCCGGCCGCCTCGCGGAGCAGGATGTTGATCCGGCGTCTTTCCGTCACGTCTGTGTGATCATGGTGGACGGCCTGGGCGAGCAGCTGCTCAACAGCTACGGCGGCTACGCGCCCGCCCTGCGTAAGACCCTGAACCTGGGCCCGCTGGACGCCGCGTTCCCCACCACGACCGCCGCCTCCCTGACCTCGTTGGGTACCGGTACGGCACCCGGAGCGCACGGCATTGCCGGCTACGAGGTGCGTAACCCGGCAGGTAATGGGGGAGCGGGCTCGGTCATGAACCACCTGTCCGGCTGGGATCAGTCGGTGGACCCGCACGCCTGGCAGCCGCTGCCGACCGTGCTGGAACGCCACCATACGAACCGCCGCGTGCTCACCATTTCGCTGGGTAAGTACCGCGGTACCGGCCTGACGGAGGCGGCGCTGCGCGGCGGCGACTTCGTGGATGCCGTCGGCTATAACGCCCGCGTCACCTACGCCCTGGAGGCGCTCTCCAGCCGCACCCCGACCACCGTGTACCTGTACTGGGGCGAGATTGACGCGGCGGGCCACCGCTACGGCGTGGGCAGCGACGAATGGCTGCAGCAGCTGGAGGAACTGAACTCGGCGCTGAAGCGTCTGGCGGAGCGCGCCCCCGCGTGGGCGGCACTCTTCGTCACCGCCGATCACGGCATGGTGAACGTGCCCGAGCACCAGCGCATCGACTACTCGGGCGTGGAGGAACTGACCCGCAATATCGCCATGACCGCCGGTGAACCGCGCGCCGTGCACCTGTACCTGGAAGACACCTCGGAGGCGGCACGTACCGCCACCGCTCAGCGTTGGGCGCAGTACTGGGGCGAGCGCGCCTGGGTGATTGACTCTCGCGAGCTGATGCGTGCCGGCTACTTCGGCCCGGTCATCACGGATGCGGCGCGCGGCCGCATTGGTGACCTGATGGTGTGCGCTCGCGACGATTGGGCGCTGTACGATATGCGCCACTATCAGGAGCGTGCCCTGCACATGGTTGGTCAGCACGGTTCGCTGACGGACGCTGAGCGTCTGGTGCCGTTGCGTATGCTCAAGACTTTCTAAAGTACTAGTCTTCTAAAACGCTGGAGGATAAACGAAAGCCGCTGGTTATTCGGGTGAATAACCAGCGGTTTTTTGTCTAGAAGCTTTTGTCTAGGTGCCCTTGCGCGGGCGGGCGGTCGCTACTTGCGGCTACCGAAGATGATGTCATCCCATGCCGGAACGCTCACGCGCTGCTTCTTCGAGGAGGAAGGCTTGGGCTTCTCTTCGGAGGCGGGCTCAGTCTGTGCTTCAGTAGCGGGTGCCTCAGCCGGTGCCTCAGTAGCCTCAGCAGGCTCTGCGGCGGGTGCGTGTTCGCTGTAGTCTTCCGGTGCCGGATGCGCCGCGGGGGTGTGTGCGGCGGGTGCGCCGGTCAGCGGGCCTCGAGCAGATGCAGACTCGGCGGGTACCGGAGCTACGGGAGCCTCAGCCTTCGGAGCCTCTGCGGGTGCTGCAGGCTCTGCAATGGGCGCTACGGGAGCCTCAACTGCGGGCTCTTCATCCTTCGGAGCCTCTGCGGGCGCAGCCGGTGCTACAGGCTCAGCGGGCTGAGCAGACTCGCGGTGTACGAACACCTCGGGCTCTTCAACCTGCGCCGGGCGCACCGAGCGGGCGCGTTCCAGAAGCTCCTTGAGCTTACGCTCATCAGCGCTCTCAGAGGAAGTAAGGGGTGCCGGTGCGGGCTCGGGTGCCTTCGGCAGGCGGGCGGGAGGAACCTCCACGGGAGCCTTCTTCGCGGCGGCGGCAACAGCATCCTCACTATTGCCCATCAGGAAGTACGCCGCCTCATTCGACGCGTACAGGCCCTGGTTCGCTGGGTTGTACACCCAACGTGCGGGGAAGACGACTTGCGCGGGCAGGTTCTGACGCACCGAATCCTTCAGTGCAATATCAACCTCAACGCGCCACTGGCCGTTCTCCTGTTGGCGGGTGGTCCAGTCCTGGGTTGCGTCCTCAAAACCGTAACGCTCGGAGACTTCCTCAATGCGGGCGCTCAGAGTCACGGGAATCTGTGCGGTACCCGAAGCGGAGCTACGGCGACCAATCTTCACGCTCTGAGCGGCACGAATAATGTGGGCACGCTCAGCAACGATCGGCCACTCGTAGCGGCGCACGCGCTCCGGCTCCCAACCGGACTCTTCAGCGATTTCCTCAACGGAGGCACCCTGACGGAAACGGGTCTGAATATCGCGCGGACCGTAGGTGCCCTTAGCGCCCAGACCGCGGGCGGGCTGAATACGGCGAGCCTTGGTGATGCTCGTGCGCAGGTTCGCGTCAATCGGCAGCAAGAAGCGGGTGCCGTCAGCAGACTCAAGCACCAGATTTTCGCCGTCATCGTGAACGCCAATCAGACGCAGTTCAAGCATGAGAACCTCCATAGGTGAACCGGACGCGTTCGTGAATGTGTTGCACGGAACGCAAACTACCTACCAGGGTACCGTGAAAGCGCGGTAAATCAGTAGCGGAGGCGGGATTTTCACCAAAAAAAGATGTACTTTTCGCACCGAAAAAGCTAGAATGTGACGCCTAAACAGTCCAAAGCCTACCCAGGATTAGACAAATAGGGTGCCAATGGTGAACAATACCTGGCATGCCGTCGGGGTTAAATACACACCAGCGGCACCTAGAGCACTCATTAAACCAGCGTGGCCTAGTCCAACACACAGCCACAGAACCAACGGAGCGTGAAAGTTTGGCAACTGATTACGATGCACCTCGCAAGCAGGACGAAGAGCAGAACGAAGAGTCCTACGAGGAGCTGAACGCCCGCCGTTCCGAGATGCAGTCCGGTGCGGTGGACGAAGACGAAAACAGCGCAGCAGAAAGCTTCGAGCTGCCCGGTGCTGACCTCTCCAACGAGGAGCTGAACGTTGTTGTTCTGCCCGCTCAGGACGACGAGTTCACCTGCGCATCCTGCTTCCTGGTGCGCCACCGCTCGCAGATTGCGCGCGAAGAGGGCGGCCTGTCCTACTGCATCGAGTGCGAGGGCTAAAACTTTAGGGAAGGGATAACACCCACCCGACATACACCTCATGACGGGGCGAGTGCCGAGTGCACCCGCCCCGTTGAGTATGTGAAAGCCGCGCGCACACACACAAACAGCGCCGCGTCGTACCCAGCACGGCACGCCGCGGCACGTGCTGAACGCGAACACGCACCCCAAACACCCCGCAGTAGAGCCTCAACACAGCGCGAGGTAATGGCACAGACACCCGCGAAAGGTTAGAGTATTGACCATGATGACCCCCGTAAACGTCCACATTAAGCTGCTCGACCCCGAGCTGCCCGCACCCGCTTACGCAAAGCCCGGCGACGCTGGCGCTGACCTGCGCTCCCGCATCGACTTCGAACTGGAGCCGGGCGAACGCGCCCTGGTACCCACCGGCGTGGCAATCGCCCTGCCCGAAGGCTACGTTGGCCTGGTGCACCCGCGCTCCGGCCTGGCGACCAAGAACGGTATCACCATTGTGAACGCGCCCGGCACCGTTGATTCCGGCTACCGCGGCGAGCTGATGGTCACCCTGCTCAACACTGACAAGACCAAGTCCTTCCACGTGCAGCGCGGCGACCGCATCGCCCAGCTGATCATTCAGAAGTACGAGCACGCAACCTTTACCGTGGTGGACGAACTGGATCAGACCGAACGCGGCTCCAGCGGCTTCGGCTCCAGCGGAATCCACTAGTCTGCTCTCACCGCGAAACGGCACGAGAGAAGAGAAGAACCCCCCCCGCACCCTGCGTGCGGTGAAAGTAGGAATACCATGTTCGGATTTGGTAAGAAGAAGCGCGCCGAGGAGGCTGAAAAGGCCGCCATCGACAAGGCTGTCGCCGAAGAGGTCGAAGAGACCAACGTCGAGGTTGAGGAGCTGAAGGAAGAGGAGAACTCTCCCGAGGTCATTAAGTACGACCGCGTCAACGGCCCCCACGACATTGAAGAAGTCACCGCCGAAGACCTCGAAGACTACGTCGACCTGGGCGCGTTGCGCATCAAGTTGCTCGACGGCATGAACCTGCGCCTCGAAACCGACGACGCAACCGGTGCCGTCATCGCCGCAACCATCACCCGCGACGGCGCAACCCTGCAGGTGCAGGCATTCGCCGCACCGCGCACCACCGGCATCTGGGACGACATCCGTCACGACCTGACCGAGTCCGTCGCCTCCCAGGGCGGCAACGTCGAAATCTACGCCGGCGTGTTCGGTGCCGAGATGCTGACCCGCCTGCCCGCCTTCACCCCGGACGGTCAGCCCGGCGAGCGCATCGCCCGCTTCGTGGGCGTGGACGGCCCCCGTTGGTTCCTGCGCGGTGTGATTTCCGGCGCGGCTGTGCTCGGTGACGACAAGGCTGCCGCATCCGTGGAGGAAGTTTTCCGCACCGTCGTGGTGGACCGTGGCGACGACCCGCGCCCGCCGCGCGAACTGCTGCCCATGACTCTGCCCGCCGACCTGGTTGTGGCTGAGGAAGAGCCCGCCGTGGAAGAAGAGACCGAGAACGAGCACAGCAAGCTGCGCCCGATGCCTCGCCGCGGCCCTGAGATTACCGAGATTGGCTAATGCCTGAGTTCTCGAACTACCCGAGTGCGCTCGCGGTGCCGGAGGAGCAGATTCTTGCTCCCGGGTACCCCGAGCGCTTTCGCGTACGCCTTGCCGGACGCGTGGAGCAGGTGTGGTTGCCTGCGCTGCAGGATAAGCCGATGTACCGTGCCGAGCTGGTGGTGGCGAAGTCGAAGCCTCTGCAGTGGTCGAGCCCGTTGGCGCTGATTGGCATGCCGATTGTGGAGCCGCCCGGTGAGGATTTCGACGAGGAGTCCGAGGATTCCGAGAAGCAACACCACCTGAACACGGCGTCTTTGGCGACCGTGGCGGTGCAGGATCAGCACGAGGTGTCGTTCCCGCCCTATGCGCCGTTCAACCCGGGGGACCGGATTCTGCTGAAGTGGCAGGGGCAGCGGATGGTGCCCGGCGTGCTTGCCGGTGCGCTGTTGCGCTGTTCCGGCGTGGTGTCGGTGAGGGCGCATCAGCCGGTGATTTACAACCCGCGCTATGAGATTGTGCCGCAATTCTTTGCTGAGAAGGGAAAATATGAGCGCTGAGCAGTCTTCGACCCAGCCCGACCCGAACGCTAACCCCGCAACTGACCCTGCGCGGGAGGGGAACCAGTTTGCGCAGAGCCTGAGCGCCTCCATGGGCGCGAATATGCGCCGCACCGCCAACGGTGATGTGGATATTCTGCACGCTATCGGCGGCTGGCGCGGCCTGGTGGAGTCTTCGCTGCCGGCGGTGGCGTTCCTGGTGCTGTTCACCGTGACGAAGGAACTGAACCTGTCCCTGATTGCGGCGCTGGCTGCGGCGGGTGTGTTCACGCTGGTCCGTCTGGTGCAGGGCTCTAAGTTGGTGAGCGCGCTGACCGGTCTGGTGGGCGTGGCAATCTGTGCGTTTGCGGCGTACCGTACCGGTAACGCGAGTGACTACTTTGTGGTCGGTTTCTGGACGAACGGCGTGTACATTCTGGCGTATCTGCTGTCGATGCTGGTGCGATGGCCGCTGATGGGTCTGATTTTCGCGGTCATTCGTGGCGAGGCGTTGAGCTGGCGTCAGAACCCGGTGCGTCTGCGCCAGTACATGCTGGCCACCTGGATTATTACCGTGCTGATGATGCTGCGCCTTGCCGTGCAGGTGCCCCTGTATTTTGCGAATAATGTGGAGGCGCTGGGCGCTACCCGTTTGGTGATGGGTCTGCCGCTGTACGCTTTGGGCGTGTGGCTGGCGTGGCGTGTGTCGGCACCGGAGGAGGCGCTGGTGAGCGAGGAATCTGAAGATGCTGAAGAATCTGACGTATCTGTCGCTACCGAAGCTGACGGTTCAGAAAGCCGCTAACCCCACAACTTCATACGTGGAAGAACTTCATAGAAGTATGCGAAAGCCCCGGTACCCGTGTGAACTGCCTCCCGTTTCTTGGACATCAAAACTAAAGTCCAAGAAACAGGAGGCTTTTCATGTCTATCAATCTGGGATTAAGACATGATCGTTTGCTCCGGGAGCAAGCAGCGCAAATGTTCGAGAGAGGATTCGGCTATGGTCTGACCGCCAGGAAGCTTGGTGTGTCCGCCGCGACTGTGAGAGAGTGGCAGAAAATGTACCACGTCATCGGGAAGGGCGGGCTTCTTACCATGGGAGTAAAGCGAACCAAATACGACTATGAGACCAAGGTTGCCGCAGCGAAGGCTGTGGTTGATGGTGGGATGAGTAAGCCTGAAGCGATGGTGCGCTTCGGTATTGCAAGCACGACACCGTTGAAGCAGTGGTGCAGGCTATACCGGCAGGGCGGTGCGCAGGCGCTTAAGCCTAAACCTAAGGGCAGGCCGAAGGGGTCGGTGCGGGCGGTGCCGCCAACGCGTGAGGAGGAACTTGCCGAGCGTGTGCGCAAGCTTGAGGCGCAGGTGGCGTACCTCAAAAAATCGATTGCCCTGAAGGCGCAGAAGCGCTCCCAAACCGGGACAAAGCCCTAGTGGTCGCTGAGCTTTCAGGGCGCGGTCACAAGCTGTACGATCTCCTTGAGGCGGCAGGCCTTGCCAGGTCGAGCTACTACTACGCGCTGGCTCACCCCCAGCAGCCAACCAGAGTGCAGCTACGTTCCAAGGTCGCCCAGATCTTTTCGCGTACCCCCAACGGGTGCGGTCACAGGCAGGTAGCTATGTGCCTGCGTGCGGAGGAAGGGGAACGTATCGCCGATAAGACGGTCTTGAAGATGATGCGTCAGATGGGGCTGCGCTGCGGTATACGCCGCGAGAGGGCCTACCACAGGTACAACTCCTACAAGGGGGATGTGGGGCAAAGTTTCGCCAATATCATCGGTCGCAACTTCAAGGCCGATGGCCCCTGGCAGAAGTTGGGTACCGACGTCACTGAGTTCAAGCTTTCCTTTGGTAAGGCCTATCTCGCTCCGGTTTATGACTTTGCTAGCAAGGAGATTGTTGCCCACTCCATCTCGATGTGCCCTAATCTTGCCCAGCAGCAAGAGATGCTTCAGGTACTCATGGATGCCAAACCCGAGGGAGCTAAGCCGATTTTGCACTCGGATATGGGATGGCAGTACCAGCACGAGACCTACATCAGCACGCTGGCCGATAATGGTTTTATCCAGAGCATGTCACGTAAGGGTAACTGCATTGATAACGGTGCCACTGAGCAGGTCTTTGGACACCTGAAGGACGAGTTTTTTCGTGGCCAGGACTGGCAGACCTTTGAGAGTTTCAAAGCTGACCTTGACGCCTATATTACGCACTGGAACACGGTAAGGCGTCAGGTGAAGCTTAGGGGCCTGACCCCGGTAGAGTACCGGGATCAGGCCCTGCAGGAAGCCGTATAGCGGCTACTATTTAATGCGTCCAAGTTTCGGGGCGCAGTTCAGTGACCGGGGCTTTCGCCTCCTCAAAAACTTACGTATAAACGCTATGCGAACAGTGCTATGCGAACAGCGCGCGAATCTGATCCTCACCGGCAATGGTCGTGATGAAGAACAGCTCGTCGCCGCCCTCAATCGCCACGTCGGCACTGGGCGGGATCGGCGCGCCGTCACGCAGAATCGCGGTGAGCACCGTATCAACGGGCCACTGCACGTGGTCCACGCGGTAACCGATGACGGGGTGGTCATCCGGCACGGTGTACTCGGCGAGGGTCGCGCCGCCAGCCTGCAGAGTCAGCAGGCGCACCACGTCGCCGACTTCCACGGCTTCCTCGACGAGAGCGGTCATCAGACGCGGGGTGGACACGGCAACGTCCACGCCCCAGGAGTCGTCAAAGAGCCACTCATTACGCGGGTTGTTCACGCGCGCCACGGTGCGCGGCACACCAAACTCACTGCGCACCAGTAGCGAGACCATCAGGTTTGCCTTATCGTCACCGGTTGCAGCAACGACCACGTCCGCCTTGTTCGGGTGCACCTGGCGCAGTACGGACAGTTCGCAGGCATCACCAATATGCCAGCGCACACCGGGCAGGTCGGCGCGCTTCTTAGCTTCCGGCTTGGAGTCGATGATGGTCACGTCGTGGCCGTTCATCATGAGCTCTTTAGCAATGGAGGCGCCCACGGAACCGGCACCAACAATGAGGACCTTCACTTACTTCTCACCTTTCGAGGAATCACGATGGCGGCCGATGAGTTCGAGGGGGTCGGGCAGCTCCGGGGGAGTGTCACCGAGGTGGAACTCATGCTCGATAACGGGGCCGTCGTTGTGCTTCTGCTCGGCGGGTTTCTTCGGGGCGTGGGGGTACTTGCGGTGGCCCGAGGCGGGGGCATAGTCCACCTCCACTTCTTCGTCTTCAACGCGCGGCGGGCGGGAGAGAATACGGGTTACGTCCGCAACGTCGTCGGTGCGCATCATGACGTGCACGCTATCGCCCTGCTGGTAGGCGCTGTCTGGGCGGGGGAGCATGCCCTCACCAAAGCGGGTGATGTAGGCGATGCGCACCCCGGCGGCACGTTCGATACTGGTCAGGGCGTGACCCGCCCAGCCGTCGTCGAGCGGAATCTCGGTGAGCATGAGGCGGCCCGAGGGTTCACGGAAATCACCCTTGAGCGCCTGCTCAGGTAGCAGGCGGCGCAGCACCTGGTCGGTGGACCAACGCACCGAAGCGACCGTGGGGATGCCCATGCGCTGGAAGAACTCGGCGCGGTTCGGGTCGTACACACGCGCCACAACGTTCTTCACCTTGAACATTTCGCGTGCCACACGGGCGGCAATAATATTCGAGTTATCGCCCGAAGAGACGGCGGCAAAAGCGTACGCCTCGGTAATGCCGGCACGCTTGAGGGTGTCCTCATCAAAACCGACACCGGTCACCAGGCGACCCTCAAAGCCTTTACGCAGCGGCTGGAAAGCACGTTCGTCCTGGTCAATGACGGCGACCGTATGCCCTGAAGCTTCCAGAGTGCGCGCCAGCATGACGCCCACGCGTCCGGCACCCATAATGACGAAGTGAGGCATACAACCCTCCGAGTGTTGATGTTTTACGGTGATAAGGCGTTACCGCCTACCTCTACCAGTGTAATGGGCGGGTGAGCCTCCACGCCGATGCTCCGTGATATTCCGCTCGCAATGCCCACTATTCGGCTGAATAAAATTGAGCTTTGAAGCCGCGACCGATAGCCTTAACAGCGTGAGGAATCGTTGGGATAAAATGCGCATCGCCCTGATCGGTCAGCCGGTCAGCACGCGAAATCTTTCGGCAGTCGCGCTGCCGAAGCGCTATGCCCTGCCTCTTTTCGGTGCCGACGGTATCTCTTCGGTCGCCTACGCAGCCGACCAGATGATCCTGACCCTTGCCGCTGCTGGTGCCTCTGCGCTCGCTTTTTCACCCTGGATTGGTTTGGGTGTGGCGATGGTGGGTCTGCTGGTGATTGGCACGTATCGGTACAACATCAACCAGATTGCTTCCGAGGGCGATATTCAGCTGGTGCATCGCAAACTGGGTGCGTTGCCCTCGATCGTGATGGGTGCATCTTCGCTGATGGACTATATGCTCACGGTGGCGGTGTCTATGTCTTCGGCGTCCTCGTTTTTGGTGGCGCTGTACCCGCAGATTCAGGATTGGCGCACCCTCATTGCGGTGCTGCTCATTGTCGCCCTGACGCTGTTTGCGTTGCGTGGCGTGCAGCTGCTGGGAAAGATTGCGTACTGGCCGCTGTACGTTTTCTTGGCGCTGTTGGGGGTCACTCTCATTGTGGGTTGGGTTCGTGCCGCCACGGGTACTCTGCCGCTGGCTGAGTCTGCGACCTACGTGATTGCCCCTGAGCTGGAGACCCATTCGCTGGAGGGCCTGGCGCTGGTGCTACTTCTGGCGCGTTCGTTCTCTGCCGGCTTGGTGGCGTTCTCGGGTGTTTCCACGATCTCTAATTCGGTGAAGTATTTCCGCCGCCCGAAGAAATATAATGCGGCGGTCACCATGATGCTGATGGGCCTGATTACCTCGGTCCTGCTGGTGAGCCTGCTCGGTTTTGCGGCGGCAACCCGCGTGCACATGGTGCATGATACGACCCGTTTCTTGTTCATTGACGGGCACACGCCGGGGGAGTACTTCCACCAGAAGCCGGCGCTGTACCAGGTGGCTTTGGCGATTTATCAGGGTGTGCCGTTCTTCGCGCAGCTGCTGGTGTTTGCGACGGTGGGCGTGCTGATTATTGCCTCGCTGACGGCGTTTACGGGCTTCCCGGTGATTGCCTCGTCGCTGGCTGATTACCAGTACCTGCCGGTGTTCTTCCGCAGCGTGGATTCACGCGGCCTGTACGCGAACGGCGTGCTGGCGCTGTCGGCATTCTCAATTTTCCTCACCTGCATTTTCGGTTCGGACGTGTACTCGCTGATTCAGCTGTACATTGTGGGCATGTGCCTGTCCATGATGCTGGTGCAGCTGGCGGTGGTGCGCTACCGCATGCGCCTGCTGCGTATTACCCTGGCGCAGATGCCGCGCCGTGCCCTGCTACGCGATATTGCGGTCTCTACGGTGGGTGTAGTCGTGACCACCGCGGTGCTGGTCACCATCGTGGTGACGAAGTTCGCCGCCGGTGCGTGGCTCTCCCTTGGAATGATTGCCCTGATGGTTGGAGGTATGGTTGTGACTCGCCGCCACTACGATGCGGTGGATGCCGCCCTGGACATCCCCCTGAACGCCGAATCCGTCGCGGATGTGGCGGCCCTGCCTTCGCGTGTGCACGCCATCGTGTACGTGGAGCGTGTGCGCCGCCCGGCGGTTCGTGCCCTCTCGTATGCGCGTGCCGGCCGCCCCTCCACGATTGAGGCGCTGACGGTCAACAACGACCGCGCCGCCCTGGACGTTGTGAAGAAACGCTGGTACGCCCTGGGTATTCCGGTGCCGCTGTCGGTGATTGATTCGCCGTACCGTGACACGGTGGAGGCTGTCGTCTCGTATATTCGCCGCCGCCGCAAGAAGTCGCCGCGCGATATTTTGGTGGTGTACCTGCCGGAGTTTGTGGTGGAGCATTGGTGGCAGCGTATTCTGCACCGCCGCACGGTGCGCCGCCTCAAGCAGGCGCTTCTGCACGAGCCTGGCGTCATGACCGCGACCGTGCCCTGGGCGATGCACGAGGATGAGGTGTATGATGAGATTTTTGATCAGCGTCTGCAGGGTAAGGACTCGGCTACCAATGATCCGATCGCAGAGGCTGATATCGATGGCTCTGCGGCTGCAATCGCTCCGAAGATTACTCGTTCAGCCGGTGGCGGCCGCGAGCTGATTCAGAGCAACCGCCACGCGGTGTACCGCGGTCGCCTGCACGAGGCGGACGCTGTGGCCCGCGAGAAGAAACGCCAGCCGTAATAATCGCCCAGCGCTCAGCATGATTGCCCAGCGCCCAGAAATATTTGCCTGGTGCCCAGTATGATTGCCCAGTGCCGAGCCCGGTCAATTGCCCCGTAACTTTGCTTGAACACCCCGCATAGCGCCTGGACTTTGCCCTTTGCAGCCTATTTGGTGCCCCCTGCGGGGCGTCGGAATCGGAGTAAAGGTACAAATCGGTGTAAAATAGTTCACATTAAGTGATTCTTTAGGAGACAATGCTGTGACCCACACTGCTACCACGCCTGCCGCCTCCAACAACGTAGACGGATACAGCGTCGGGCAGACCCTCACCGTCACCTGTGAGGCACCCGCACACGGCGGCGCCTTCGTAGCGCGCACCGAACAGGGCGTCATCTTCGTGCGTCACGGCATCGTCGGCGAACAGGCAGAAGTGCGCATCACCGCAATCGGCCCCAAGCGCCGCTTCTACTTCGCAGATGTTGTCTCCGTACCCGTACCCTCCCTGGCACGCCGCCCCCACCCCTGGATCCAGGCGGATGCGCTCGCAACCGACGAGGAACGCGCCGCAGCAACCGGCGTACCCGAACTACTCGGCGGCATGGAATACGGCCACATCAGCCTGGCTGAGCAGCGACGCTACAAGACCGATATTGTCCGCACCCAAATCAACCGACTGGGTGGCCTGCCCCTCGAATCGCCCCTGCTGACCAACCTCATTGTTGAAGAGCTTCCCCTGCGCGATAACAACGAGGGCCTGTCCTGGCGTACCCGCGTGCGCTACAACGTGACCAAGGTCCGCACCCAGCCCGGCAACGATAAGGACGGCAACGAGCCCAGCGACCAGAAGAACAGCGGCAAGAAGAGCCCCGCCGTCACCTGGCGCATCGGCATGCACCCGTACCGCGCCTCCCAGCCCGTACCGGTCGTAGATTTCCCCCTCGCCGCACCCGAACTGCGCAACCTAGAGCTTGAGAAACTCAACCTGCGCGGCGTACGCGAAGTCGAGGCAACCGTCTCCTCCCGCGGCAGGGTCCTACTGCAGTTCATCGTTGACCCGCGCTTCTCCATCGAAGAAGTCGCCAAGGACATCGAACAGCAGGCAGCCGACGCCTGGGGACTGCTCGCCAAGCGCAAAATCTCCCTCTTCTTCACCCCGCAGTCCACCTCCAACGGCAAGCCCAAGCGCCGCCGCCCCGGCTCCTCCCATACCCCCTACCGCCGCGTACCCGAAGGCGACCAGCTACTCGGCGCGGGCCTGCGCTCCGTCACCGAAGAAGTCACCTTCGGCTCCCGCCGATTCAGCTACCAGGTGTCCGCCGGCGGCTTCTGGCAGATTCACCGCGCCGCCCCCTCCACCATGGTTGGAACCATGCTCACCATGCTCCGCCCGGAGGAAGGCGAATGCGCCCTCGACCTGTACGCCGGCGCGGGCCTGTTCACCGCCGCGCTCGCGGACGCCGTGGGCGCAACCGGTACCGTCGTCAGTATTGAGGGCTCCCCGGTGACCCATAAGGATGCCCGCTCGAACTTCGCGCCGGATGGTTGCTCCCGCACCGAGAACTCTGCGGACACCCGCATTGAGGTGATTCGCGGTGATGTGGCGCGCCACCTGGTGGACTTGAAGACCGCCCTTGAGTTTGGTGAAATCCCCGCTATTGATGCGGTGGTCCTTGACCCGTCCCGTGAGGGCGCGAACCGAACCACCTTGGAACGCCTGGATGCGCTGGACCCCAAGCGTATTCTGTACGTGGCGTGCGACCCGGCATCCCTGGGCCGTGACACCGGTATTTTGCGTGAGCTGGGTTGGGATATGGTGCAGCTTCGGGCGTTCGATATGTACCCGAATACGCATCACGTGGAGTCGGTGGCGCTTTTTGAGCGTGCCCCGGCGAAGCCTCGTCCGCGCCGCCGCCGCACCAAGTAGCGCGCAGCTAGTAGCCGTAACAAAGAAGCAAATAATCGCCGTGTTGGGCGGGTTGGGCTGTTGACCAGCCTGCCCACTAGGGGTTATTTCAGGCCGTTTTCGCTCAACCCGGTGCGTCTTGCTCTGCGGGCGCATAAATCTGCTTTTTGACACCGTAAACGGTAGAATCATTGAAGAACCAACGCACGGAATGAGCCGTGCCCCGACCTTGAGGAGTGTGGGTGTATGTCCGCTGAAAACGCATTGCCGCAGGAGGAGACCCCGAATAGCGCCGCCGGTGGCGCACCCACCGCCGACTACAGCATTGGTAATGGTGCCACTGCCAAGTTGCTCCCGGGTATTCAGTCCCCGGCGGACCTGCAGAACCTCAGCTACGAGCAGCTGGAGGAGCTCTCTAAGGAAATCCGTCAGTTCATCGTGACGAACGTGTCGGCGACCGGCGGTCACCTGGGCCCGAACCTGGGCGTTGTGGAGCTGACCCTCGGTATTCACCGCGTTTTTGAATCTCCCAAGGACAATATTCTTTTCGACACCGGCCACCAGTCCTATGTGCATAAGTTGGTGACTGGTCGTCACGCGTTTAAGACTCTGCGTCAGAAGGGTGGCCTGTCGGGTTACCCGGATCGTGGCGAGTCTGAGCACGACATTATTGCGTCTTCGCACGCCTCCAGCTCGATTTCGTGGGCTGACGGTATTTCTCGCGCGCACAAGCTCAACGGTGAAGATGACCGCTACACCGTGGTCCTCATTGGTGACGGCGCGCTGACCGGTGGCATGGCGTGGGAGGCTGTGAACAATATTGCTGCCGACCGCACCCGCAAGGTCGTGATTGTGGTCAACGATAACGGCCGCTCCTACGCGCCGACCATTGGCGGTTTCGCGAACCAGCTCTCTGAGCTCAAGCACGGTGTGCAGCAGCAGGTGGATCGCGTGCGCCTCGATCACCGCTACGACCACGCACTGGATGCGGTGCGCATCGGTCTGCAACGTGGCGGCCCCGTCGGTCAGATGGTGTACCGCGGCCTGCACGGTATGAAGGCGGGCATTAAGGACGTCGTCGTACCCAAGGGCATTTTTGAAGACCTGGGCATGAAGTACGTGGGCCCGATTGACGGCCACGACCAGCAGGCTGTGGAGAACGCACTGACCGCGGCGAAGAACTATGCCGGCCCGGTGATTGTGCACGCCATTACCGAGAAGGGCCACGGCTACGCGCCCGCCCGCGCTAATGAGGACGACCAGTTCCACGCGGTGGGCCAGATTGACCCGCTGACCGGTGAGGATGTTTCGACCAGCACCTCCGAGTCGTGGACCGGTGTCTTTGGCAGCGAAATCGCAGATATTGCGGATGAGCAGGAGAACGTCGTCGGTATTACCGGCGCGATGCTCATTCCCGTGGGTCTGCGCGAATTCCAGAAGCGCCACCCCGAGCGCGTTATTGACGTAGGTATCGCTGAGCAGCACGCCGTGGCGATGAGCGCCGGTCTGGCGTACGGCGGCATGCACCCGGTGGTTGCCCTCTACGCAACCTTCCTGAACCGCGGCTTTGACCAGCTGCTCATGGACGTTGCCCTGCACAAGGCGGGCGTGACCGTGGTGCTGGACCGCTCCGGCATTACCGGCCCGGATGGTGCAAGCCACCACGGCATGTGGGATTTGGCGATGCTGCAGTTCATTCCCGGCCTGCACCTGGCGGCTCCGCGTGATGGCGCGACCCTGCGCGAAGAGCTGCGTGAGGCTGTAGCTATCAACGACGCACCGACCGTGATTCGCTACCCGAAGGGCTCCGTGGGCGAGGATATTCCCGCCCTGGAGCGCCGCAGCGATGGCGTGGACGTGCTGGCACGCACCGGTGAACCCCACCCGGAGACCGGTCAGCGTGACGTGCTGTTCGTTGCCGTGGGCGCTATGGCTCGCGTGGCTCTGGAAGCCTCCAAGGTGCTTGCCGCCGAGGGCATCCAGTCCACCGTGGTTGACCCGCGCTGGGTGATGCCGGTGCCGTCTTCGGTCGTTGAACTGGCTCGTGATCACCGCATTGTGGTGACCATTGAGGACGGCGTGCGTTCCGGTGGTGTGGGTTCGCGCATCCGCCAGGAAATGCGTGCGGCTGGCGTGGACACTGCGCTGAGCGAGCTGGGTCTTCCGGCGGAGTTCATTCCGCACGCTTCTCGCGAGCAGATTCTGGAGGAGGTCGGCCTGACCGCGGAAACCATTATCGCGGATCTGCGTGCGCAGCTGGCTGGCGATAAGGTTCCGTTCGCCCGTGAAGAGGGTCAGAAGCCGCGCCACACCCGCTAAGCGGTCGTACCTGAGTGCCGCCTGAGCTTCTCTTAGTAGCGCGCCGCAATAGCAGGCATCAGTAGCGGGTACCATAAGACAGCACAAAGCCCCGCCCATCACGACTGATGGGCGGGGCTTTGCTGTGCGCAGGTCTCGCTGTATGGAGGTTTTGCTGTGCGTAGGTTCTGAGCCGCCGGTTTAGGAATTCCCGGTCCCGCTGACGAAAATTTTGCCGCCCTTCACCTGCACCGGGTAGCTGGTCAGCGCCTCCTTTGCAGGGCCGTGCACGACTGAGCCGTCAGATACAGCGAACTCGGAGCCGTGGCAGGGGCACACGATGCGGTTGGAATCTTGCACCTGCACCTGGCAGCCCTGGTGGGTACAGACGGTGCTGAACGCCTTATACTCACCCGAAGACGGCTGGGAGACGATCACGGTCGTGGAGCCGTGGGTCAGTCGTGCCGCCTTGCCCACGCCCACTGCGGAGGCAGAACCCACCTCAACGGTGCCTTCGGGGGCGGTAACGTTGGAGTCACCTTCAGCGCAGGAGGCGAGCAGCGCACCGGATGCGACGGCACCGGTGACGAGGGTTGTACGGCGGGAGAAGACGCGAGCAGAAGACTCAATCTCGGCGGTAGCTGCTGCGGCATCGACGGCATTAGACTCAACTGCGGCAGATGCAGTAGCGCCAGATGCGGCGGGGGAGGCGCATGCCTTCTGAGAGCGGCAGCATCCGTTGGGTGCGGGCATGGTGGTTCCTTTCGTGTACTCTCTCCACCCTATGCCGGTTTGGGACAAAAATCGAATGAGAGCAGGCTAAGCTTGGTTCGCGCTTGCTCCCGAGGTAAATACTCCCGAAGCAAACGTTCCCGGGGGCGAAGAAAATGCCGGTCGGGTGGTTGCATCAGCAACACACCCAACCGGCACACGCATCTATTCAACGTTAGAGAAATCTACCCCAGGTGGCGGGCAAAAATCGGCGCAATCACGGGGGCAACCAGACCCGTCTGCCACGAACGCGCACCGTACTCGGTGAGCGCATCCCGCAGGGTCTGCTCGTCAAAACGATCCGGCGGCTCCCAGCAGAGGCGGCGAACATAATCGGTCGTGATCAGGTTCTGCGCCGGAATGGTCAGCTCCTCCGAGAGCTCATCAATTGCCTGACGAACCTCGGTGAACAGCGCCAAGTTCTCGGGGCGCTTAGACTCCCAGGCCTTCAACGGCGGCGGGGCAGTTGACGGCAAAGTGAACGGTACGGCGTTCTCACCACGTGCCGCCGCGGCAATAGCACGCACCCAGCGCGGGCCCTCACGACGCAAACCACGCGTCTGAAAACCGGGAATCGCCATGATAGCGGGCACGTTACGCGGCATGGTGCGTGCCGCCTCCACAATCGCAGAGTCGGGCAGCAGACGCTTCGCGTCTACGTCCTTCTTACGCGCCAGCGAGTCACGCTCAAGCCACAGGTTACGCAGCGCCGTCAGCTGCTTGACCGAACGTAGCATCGTGCGGCCCTTCGTCTTACGCCAACGCTCCGGCTGATCCGTCGGATCCTTCACCGGGGTCTTGCACAGGTACTCGAACTCCTCCAGAGCGTACTGCAGCTTACCCTGCTGGCGGAGCAAATCCTCCATTGCGTCACGCAAATCAATGAGCACGTCAACGTCCAGCAGCGCATAGTTCAGCCAGGACTCCGGCAGGGGACGGCGCGACCAGTCTTCCTTCGAGTGCTTCTTCGCCAGCTTATAGCCGAGCAGCTCCTCAACGGTCGCACCCAGGTTCACGCGCTCCAGACCGGCAAGACGCGCACCAAGCTCCGTATCAAACAGACGGTTCGGGCGCATACCGAGCATGTCCAGGCTCGGGAAGTCCTGAATCGCGGCGTGAATAACCCACTCAGCATCCGCCAGAGCATCGTTAATAATGCGCAGATCCTTGAACGCCTCAGGGTCAATCAGGTACAGCTGATCTTCACGCTTGAGCTGCACCAAAAAAGCACGCGAACCGTAGCGGATGCCCTGGGCACGCTCAGTATCAACAGCCACCGGGCCGGACGCCGCCGCCAACCGCTCAGCGGCACGACGCAACCCGCTTTCCGTATTGATAAGGGTCGGAATCGGTGCGGAAGGGGTCTCCAGAGGAACAACGTCCGGAACTTCGATACCGTTAAGGGTCAGCTGAGGGGTGCCTGCGGCATTCTGTTCAGCTGCGGTACTCATGCACTCAATCCTTTTCCTCTGTCTGATTCGACGCGCCCATACGATGCGCCAGATGCCCGGGTAGGCGCACGCCCGAGCAAACATGAGCCCGGGCGGGGTGGCGTGCCCGCGAAGGCACTACGCCATTCTACCCGCCCGAGCGTAAAGCCTCGAATTTAGAGAGACTCACAATAAGGGGTTCACCGGCGTGCCCGATAGGGCTCTCGCCGGGCTTTATTCGGCGGCTTCCGCCTCGTCAGCTGGCGCCTCGTCAACCGGAGTATCACCAGGCTGTGCTTCACCAGCCGGGGCCAGCGTCAGACACACCGAATTAATGCAATACCGCAAATCCGTGGGAGTCGGGTAGCCCTCACCCTCAAACACGTGACCCAGGTGCGAATCGCAGGCGGCGCAACGCACCTCCACGCGGCGCATACCGAACGTCGTATCCTCCAGGTAACGCACACGGTCCTCAGCCAGCGGCGCGAAAAACGACGGCCAACCACAATGCGAATCGAACTTCTGATCGGAACGGAACAGCTCCGTACCGCAAGCACGGCAAGAATACACACCCTCCGTGTGGGTGTTCCAGTACTCGCCCGTGAACGCGCGCTCGGTGCCGCCCTCACGCAGAACAGCGTACTCTTCAGGCTTGAGGACTTCACGCCAGTTCTTGGCGATAGCACCCACGCCAGGTAGCGAATTGCCCATCATGACTCCTTCAGTTTGCTCTCATGCCCAGGCTCTTACGGTATATGTAACGCCGCGGCCGGGCGGATTATTCCCGCTGAGCGCGGACTAAGCGCGGATGTCAGCGTACTTGCCGTTGGTGAGCTTCAGCAGGTCGTCCGGGGCGAGCTCAACGTCCAGGCCGCGCTTACCGCCAGAGACCATGATCGTGTCAAAAAGCTGCGCAGACTCATCGAGCAGGGTGGGGGAGGGGGTCTTCTGGCCCAGCGGAGAAATACCGCCCACTACGTAGCCGGTGCGGCGCTCAGCGACCTTCGGGTCGCACATGGAGGCGCTCTTCCAACCCAGGGCCGCCGCGGCAGCCTTAATGTTCAGCTTGCCAGAGACCGGCACGATTGCGACCGCGAAATCCTTCTCGTGCACGATCAGCAGGGTCTTGAACACCTGCTCCTCGGAGGCACCGAGGTTCTTCGCGGCTTCTTCACCGAAGGAGGTGACGCCCTCAACGTGCTCGTATTCACGCATCTGGAAGGGGGTGTTCGTCTCGGTCAGCAGTGCTACGGCGGCGGTTGCTGCGCCGCTCTTCTTACCTTTAGTTTTCTTAGCCATACAACCATTTTACGGAAGTCGCCATACGCCGATACCTATGCGCTGATACCTATGCGCCGAGAAGCCACATGTGTTTCGAAAAGCCACTTCTTTGGTGGCTTTTCGAAACACATGTGGCTTCTCAATGGTTATGGGGTTATTTCAGTAACCCTTTTTCCTTCAGCTGCTCTTGAGAAAGCGAGCCAACGACAGTCCAAAATCCATCTGATTTGTCTACGTTCTGAGGTAGCCTTTAGGCTCCCTTTTTTCTTAGTAAATACCGATGAGTAATTGCATGCCAAGACTAGTCAGGATGATAGCAATCCAGCAAAGGGCTCCAAGAAGAATGGATTTTCCACTGGATTTGATCATAGCAATGAGGTTGGTTTTGAGACCAATAGCACTCATAGCCATGATGATGAGGAATATGGAGAGTTGTTTGAGAGGTGAAAAGAAGCTAGTGCTGACACCGAAAGATGTGAGAAGAGTAGTTAGCAGAGAAGCTAGGATAAAGTAGAGAATGAAAACGGGGAAGATTTTTTTAAGCTTCACTCCTTGGTTGTCGCCTTGTTGACGGCTTTGCCAATAATAGGAGAGGAAGAGAACGATAGGGATAATAGCTAGAGTACGTGTCAGCTTGACAATAGTTGCAGGCTCAAGAGTGTTTGCATTGTAAAGACTATCCCAGGCACTAGCAGTAGCTGTCACAGAGGAAGTATCGTTGACCGCAGTACCCGCAAAGAGAGCAAAACCTTCGTTGGAAAGATGGAGCCAAGAACCTAGAGTTGGAAAGATAAGAGCTGCCAAGACATTGAAGAAAAAGATAACAGAAATGGCTTGGGCTACTTCTTTTTCCTTGGCGCGAATAACAGGAGCAGTCGCTGCAATGGCAGAACCGCCACAGATAGAAGATCCAACTCCAATCAAGGTAGCTAGCTTTGTATCAAGCTTAAAAAAGCGTTGGAAAAAGAAAGCTATAATCAAAGCAATTGAAATAGTTGAAAGGATAACAGGAAGGGAAGATTTTCCAACTTCGAAAACTTGTGAGATATTGAGTCCAAACCCAAGCAAAATAACAGCATACTGAAGCAGTTTTTTAGAGCTATAAGTCAAACCGGCATCCAGTTGTGTATAGGAAGTGAGAAAGGGATGGAGAATCATTCCGATAAAAATGGCGAAAACAGGTGCTCCCACAACAGGCAGAAATCCTCCTAAAACCCAAGAGATGATAGAAATGATCAGACAGACTGACAGTCCTGCCCAATTTTTTGATAGAAATGACATAAAAACCTCCGAAAATAAATACTTCTTATTATAATCTTTTCTGTCAGAAAAGTAAATTAGAAAGTAGGAATACAGACCCAGCCCGGGGAGCGCACCACCTCACCCTCCGCGCTGATAAAGGCCCTCGATATCCTTGAGGAACTTAATATCCTTCTCGTAGGTATCCAGCATATAGGGCCATACATACTGCATGTCACCGGTCTGAATGGCGTAGTTATGGGAGGCAAGCCAATCCTTCATCATGCGGTAGAGGCCTTGTTCAGTCTCAGGGTACTGTGCGGGTTCCTTGCGGGGTTCCTGGACGTTCTGCGCAGGACCGTACTCGTCGGCCTTGCGGTACTCTCCGTCAGGAGCTTTAGAATTACCTGAATACCCGCGAGTGACTCGCGGAGTAGCACTCGCCGAGGGTGATTCAGAAGCTGCCGCAGAATCCGAAGCGGTTTCGCTCGGCGCTGCAGATGCGGTAGCAGTCGCCTCGTTATTAGCTTGCTGACCGCACGCCGCAAGCAGGGCACCAAGGCCCATAAGTGCGCCGCTACCCAGCAGAGTACGGCGGGTAAGAAAAACGGAAGTCATGGAAAAATACATTCCTCGTATCGGCGTGGTATGTGAATCAAAAGAAAAGGCTATTTATCGTTTTGCAATTCTTCGTCTGATTTACTTCCAACAATCTTCCAATAACCATCAGAATAGGTGAAGAGGAAGTAGAAAGTATCGTCACTGGTGTCAGTGTTAGCTTCCATATTCAATGTACCGTCGGGTTCTACATACATAACGGTGCTCCAGAACCGGCGATGCAACATGCGGTACTTTTTCTTCGCCTCATCGTAGATGAGCGGGCCTTGAGGTTGGTAGCTGTCCAGCCCGTCAACGGTCCATCCGCCGCGCTGGTAAAGACTCTCGATGTACTGGTAGAACTCGTATTCTTCAGCGTCTTTCGTGATGTACTTGAACGCGTAGGAGCAGTCACCGGTCTGGATGGCGTAGTTATGGGAGACAAGCCAGTCCTTCATCATGCGGTAGAGGCCTTGTTCGGTCTCAGGGTACTGTTGCGGCTCGGCTTTCGGAAGAGGAACATTCTGCGCAGGGCCGTAACCATCAGCTTTGCGATACTCGCCATCCGGGGCTTTGGAATTGCCCGAATATCCACGAGTCACAACAGGCTTCGGGGTGGTTGAGACCGAAGCAGATGCAGACTCAGATGCCACTGCAGACGCCGAAGCGGTCTCGCTCGGAGCAGTGGTCGATGATGCCGAGGCGGCTGCCGCCTCGCTATTTGCCTGCTGGCCGCAGGCCGCAAGCAGGGTGCCAAGACCCAGTAGTGCACTGCCGCTCAGCATTGCGCGTCGGGTAAAAATGGTGGAAGTCATGGAATTGTATTCCTCGTATCGGCGTGAAGTGTGAATAAGAGAGCTGGTTAGAAACCGGAAGACTAACCAGCTGAAGGGAAGAACCCCGATAGCTGAGAAGCCACATGTGTTTCGAAAAGCCACGAAAGAAGTGGCTTCTCGGCGAACATGTGGCTTCTCAGCGTAAGACCCGCGGGGGCTCTACATGTCGGGCCAGTCACGGTGCAACGAATACTCCGTATCCCCGTCACCGCTGTCGTTCAGGTGCCAACGCTGACCGGTACGAATATCGGCCTTACGCAGGCGCGGGTTCGGGTTATCCTTCTTACCCATCGTGGGGTCATTCTTGCAGCCCCAACGAGTATCGTCTTCATCGCAGGTGCCACCGACGCGTCCCACATCAACCCACCACACACGAATCAGCAGCGGATCGACAGTTTCCTTCGTCAACACGACATCCAGAGCCTGCCAATCGCCACCGTTCACACGGAAACGACCAGAGTAAGACACCGTCGCATAGGCATGGAAATTGCCTGAACGCTTATAGACATAACTGGTCGCGGTCTTGCGTGACTCTTCACCACGTGCCCTGCTAACCGGCTTACCCATCGTGTAGAAGCTGCCCTCGTCACCGTTGCCGTACTGGATGGTCATCTGGGTGGGGTAGGATTCCATTTCCACGTGGCCGATCATGAGGTCGCCTTCCCATCGTGCGGTGGGTGCGTCGACGTAGAAGTTGACGGCCTGGTTCTTGTAGACGTTGGGGTTGTCTTCGCCCTGACCAGAGCCAAGGTTATAGGACTGCTTCAAAACAGGAGCTTGGATATCGGTTTTAGCGAATTGGTCCTCAACTTCTTGGAGCATTTCTTCAGGAGAAGGGCCCTTGGGTTGTTCGGGGTTATTCGAGGTCAGCGTTTTGGTGTCGTTGGGTACGCAGTAGTGGCCGCCAACATGGTTGGGGATTTTGTAGGCGTTATCTCCCTGAGGTAGAGATCCCATGACGTAGTGGCCAGGACGCTTATCTTGCGTATAACATTCAATACCTCCATTGGCCTGTGCGCCGCTTTTTGGGAAGTACATTTTTTGACCGCTGCCATCTCGCATCTCAACGGTTCTCTCTCTAAATTCTTCTTCTGCATTTTTCGTGTCAGCTACAAGAGTCGCATTGTCAGTCTGTGAATTGCTTGTGCTGGTATCTCTCTCGCCTTCGCCTGAAGGTCTGGGAGGAGGAGCCGGTGTTGAAGTTTCGCCAGGAAACCGTACACAATGCCCGTCAGGGTTCTGACACTCTGCCGCGTTAGCTATAGTAAAAGAGCTTAGACAAAACAACGCGGTACACAATAAGAGATTAGCAGGTTTGATAAGCTTGAAAATCATTTCTTCAGAATCCCTTTATTGACCAGATCGCTCTGAGAAAGAGTGTTTACAATTTTCCAGTATCCATCGTTAAAATTAAGAATAAATGCACAAATATCATCATCATCCGCTGTATTTTTATTAGTGGTTGTTTGCCCATTAGTCTCAACATATGTGATGTAAGTCCATAGGTGGCGTGTTATCAGCATGTACTCTTTAGTATCTGAGTTGAAAGTAAAGGCCCCTTCCTGCTGGTAGCCGTCGGTTCCTTCGATAACCCATCCACCGCGCTGGTATAGCCCCTCAAGATAGTCATAGAATTTATACTCTTGTGTATTTTTTCCCATATACATTCGTGCATAACTACAATCACCGGTCTGGATTCCGTAGTTATGAGACTTCAGCCAATCCTCCATCATGCTCTGCATTCCTTCTTCGGTCTCAGGATACTGAGCAGGCTCATTACGGGGCTTGGGGACGTTCTGTGCAGGGCCGTAGCCGTCGGCCTTACGGTACTCGCCGTCGGGTGCTTTGGATTGCCCTGAGTATCCGCGAGTAACCTTTGGTTTAGGGGTGGCGCTCGCCGAAGGCGACTCAGATACCGCCGCAGACGCCGAAGCCGACTCGCTCGGCGCTGCGGAGGCGACGGCTACCGCCTCATTGTTAGCCTGCTGGCCACACGCCGCAAGCAGGGCCCCCAGGCCCACAAGTGCGCCGCTACCCAGCAGGGTACGGCGGTTAAAAATGGTCGAATCCATAGAAGATACGCTCCTATCATCGGTGACGGTGTGATATATGTGCATGTCGGGTAGCTTTTTACAGGTCAAACTGACCACCGGAAGGAAAACAGCCCCGTAGCGCTCCCAACAAACGCATCAATGCGCCGCGGAACACTACAGTTACCACCCTACCGCATCTTTGTGTCTATTTGCGTTGCTTTGAGTGCAATAGTATCTGAACGTCATTATTCGGACATATCAATGCTTTATGTATCAAATAAATCTACACTCGCGGAGGCGCCGCCCCTGCAGAATTTGTGCCATGGTTTAGCGTCTTCGACCATGGTTTTTAACTACGACCAAAGACACTAACCTATGGCACGAATCCGTAACCCATTACCGAATTTGGGTCTGCGTCGGATATATGGGCGGGAGTCGGTAATGACTTAGTGTTTTCGGTAATAGGTTAGTGACTTCAGGCTGGGGTTTTAACCACCTCCAAAGACGCTAAGTCATGACTGAAATTGCTAAGTCATGACCGAATCTCCACCGGTGCTGAGCAGCACCTCCACTGGCACTGAGCGGCCTAAACAAAACAGAGCGGCCCCGCACCCCACCCCATTCCCTCCTCATGCCCGTAATGTGGCGGGCAACTCATGCGGCTCACGCGGGGTGTTAGACAGTACTACACTTAAAGCGGAAGTCACATCGCCGTCACTGAAGAAAAGAGTTTTTGTGCCCACCACGACCGTACACTTGACCGACCGCATCCCTCGCGTTTCTGCTGATGAGTTGCTGGCGGGTTTCCGCCCCTCTGAGCGTTTTGGTGAAGTGTCTTTTGATAGCTACATTCCTGATCCGAATCAGCCGTCGCAGGCTGAGGCTGTGCAGAAGCTGAAGGATTTTGGCGACAAGATTAATGGTGGCGGCGCTGGTGCCGGTTTCTTTGGTCGCCTGTTTGGCGGCAAGAAGAAGGATTCGACGAAGGCTGGCCTGTACCTTGACGGCGGTTTTGGTGTTGGTAAGACTCACTTGTTGGCGTCGCTGTGGCATTATGTGGATGGCCCGAAGGCGTTCGGTACTTTTGTGGAGTACACGAACCTGGTGGGTGCGTTGACGTTCCGTAAGACGGTTGAGGCGTTGAGCAGCTATAAGCTGGTGTGTATTGACGAGTTTGAGCTGGATGATCCGGGTGATACTGTGCTCATGTCTCGTCTGATGCGTGAGCTGGCGGATGCTGGCGTGAAGCTTGTGGCGACCTCGAACACGCTGCCTGGTGCGCTGGGTGAGGGCCGTTTCGCGGCTGAGGATTTTAAGCGTGAGATTCAGGTGCTTGCTTCGCAGTTTGAGGTGCACCGTGTGGATGGTGAGGATTTCCGTCACCGTGGTCTGCCTGCCGCACCGGAGCCTGTTGCTGATGACGCGTTTGATGCGAAGGTTGAGGAAGTGTTCGGCGGCCAGACTGTTGGTGTTGATAACTTCGCTGACCTGGTGGAGCATTTGGCGAAGGTGCACCCGTCGCGTTACCGTCAGCTGATTGATGGCCTGGATGGTATTGCGTGGCGTGATGTTCAGCCGATTACTGAGCAGTCGGTGGCGCTACGTTTTGTGGTGTTGGCTGACCGCCTGTATGACAAGGACTTGCCGATTGTTTCTTCGGGTGTGCCTTTTGACAAGGTGTTTACTGAGGAGATGCTGGCTGGTGGTTATCAGAAGAAGTATTTCCGTGCGGTGTCTCGTTTGACTGCGTTGGCTCGTGAGGGCATGCTCGGCGAATCTGAGTAGCCGCCGCCTGACGCTGCGAAACCGCGCAGCGTGAATGCGTGAACTGCGCCGAAAAGTTTTATATGCAAAAGGCCCCCGCTGGATGCTCCACGAGAGGATCCGGCGGAGGCCTTTGTGCGTCTTGGCTAGTCTTCGTTATCAAGCTTGAAGCTCTGCAGACCTAGCTTGGTGGTGTACACCAGTTCGTAATCGCAGAGTTCGTACGAGTACACGCCTGCTTCGACCTCTTCGAAGGGCAAGATGAGCTGCCCCTCCAGCATGAATGACTTCTGCCAGTTTTCGATGCGTTCCTTTTCCAGCTGGTCGAGTGCGGCGTCGAATCGGAGTTTTCTGCCCTTGATGCGGTGGTTGGGTGCATCTGAGTATTGGTAGGGGAGTCGAATCGATGAAGCTGCAAGTTGCATGCTCTGCCAGTAAGTCAGTGGATCATCGGCTGAAGCGTCAAAGCGGAGAGAATCAGCTTCGTCGGAGCTGTTGATGGAAGGCAAGAGTTGGTAGTTTACAATCGCGCTCTTGGGGTTACCCGGATGGTTCCGTTCCACAACGATTGCGATAACTTCCAAGGATGCGTCGGTGTCGCGAACCTTTGCCTCGCCGATTTGGTCGTCAGAGAAGCGCAAATCGTCAGGCTTAAGAAGGCGATTCATGCAGTCCGCCATGGTGTACTGTTCACCATGAGGTGCACAGAGCAGATAGCCTTTAGCTCGGACCTTGGCTAGTTCCTTACCCTTATCGCACTCCTGTTTGGCGCTCTCGTAGACTTCTGCCCAGGCTTCCGGAATCTCAGCAGACGCATTTTCCTGGTAGGTCTTCTGCACCAGTGGACTGATGTCCGCAGGAATTCGAATAGGTTCACCGTCGAAGTGGGGGAGTAGCTGCGCGTAGCTGCTGAGCAGAATCATCGGCTCATAGACTGCCTTGGACCCACGCGGGAAGTCGGGTGCCTCAACGTGCGAGCCGAACGTCTCAACTCCTCGCACGTAGCACACCGGCTTACGGTATGCGGGGGTGCGTTCTGAGCTGCTGCGGCTATCGTGACGGTGCAGACGTCCCATACGCTGAAGCACCAGGTCAACCGGCGCGAAGTCGGTAATCATTACGTCAAAGTCCAGGTCAAGCGACTGTTCGATGACCTGCGTACCCACCACAATGAGGCGGTGCGGGCGCGAAGAATCCTCCCCGTCAGCTTTGCTGTAGTGCGCCTTCTTGCCGAGCTTTGAGACAAGGAATTCCTCTTGCTCGGCGCGGTGCGTGGCGGTAAAGCGAGAGTGCGTGAGGATTACGTGCTCTTCACCGAACCGTTCACCCAGGAATGCGTGCATTTCCTGGGCTCGTCCAACGGTGTTGCAGATGACTGCGGCGCATCCGTGGTCGTTGGCGAGCGGTTCGAGTACGTTCAGGACGCTTTCGGGACTGTCGTCAATGAGCTTCAATTCGATTTCGGTTTGGTCTACGGGCTGTTCAACCTTCCATTTCTTAGGGCTCCCGTTGTCTTCGGTGGTGAGCGTGTGAATGACGGGGTAATCCAAATCAAGAGAAGAATTTTCAGTCACGGCAGGTGCTGAAGGCGCTTGGCCCTTTGCAAGATTCGCCATCATTCGAGCCAGAATGTCATTATTCTGCGGTGCAGAAACAGAATCAGTTACCTTGTTCGGTTCTGTTCCAACCTTTAGACCCTTGGCATAGCTCTCCATAAGATCATCACGAGTAGCTGACGGCAGGGTTGCCGACATGAGAATGACGGGCGCATTCATCTGACCCAGCCAGTAGAGCGCAGCAGAAAGATACCGGCTCATATACGCATCGTAGGCGTGAACCTCATCAATGATGATGACCTTAGATGCAAGCCCTAGGTATCGGAGCATCACATGCCGTGCTTGCAGAGCGGTCATGAGAACCTGGTCGATGGTGCACACAACGAAGCTGGAGAGAAGCCCCTTCTTCGTACCGCTGAGCCAGCTGTGCCGGGCGAGAGACGTTCCGGGACGCAGCGTTTTTCGATTATTTTCTCGCCCGGGGGTAGAGGATTCGTCGAAAATATCTGCCTTGGAGAGCGCCTCGTAGGACTTGTTGAACCGGTTTTTGGAGTGGCCCAGGAACATGGAGTGCGGCTCAATAGGCCCGCCCTGTTCTTGTGCCACATTGTTTGTCTGGTATTTCACCCATTCGATAACACGGTCAAAGAGGGCATTAGAAGTTGCCTGGGTTGGTGCTGCGAAGGCTACTCCGGTGCGACCGGTCGCCTGCGCAAGGAACTCTGCAGCGATGAGGCCAGCTTCAGTTTTACCCTGACCCATCGGTGCTTCGATGCACATCATGCCGCCGCTTTGCATAGAGCGTGCTGCTTCGACGACGACTTCCTGCATGGGGCGTAGGGTCGGGTTGTTCCAGCCAAAGCGGGATGCGTAGAGATCAGCAGCAGGGGTGTCGGGGTTAGTATCCAACGCAGCAGTCCATCGCTGTTCAAGCCCGAGAGCCTGCCAGCCGACGCGCGCTCGCTGTACCTGTTCGGCTGAGCCGAAGGTGCCCATGGGGAAGAAATCAGGGTTTGAGGCAATCCAGTCTGACATGATGACGAAACCGGTGATGCAGAACTGCACGGAGACGGGGATAGTCTGTCCGCGCTGTGCCAACTGATGCAATGCCGAGGATGCGCCAAAGCGTTCCAGAGTGATGTCGTAGAGTTCTTGCCAGGCGGCATGCCATTTGGGGGAGAGACGCTCCAAAATGACGTTGCTTAGGTCTGCTGAATTAGCGAGATATTCTGCGGGTGTGCCGTGGTGCGCGCCGGAAATGCTTGCGAGAGTTTCAGCAACTTCACTCGGCATGCCTTCAATGTTGCTGGTGAGCAGGTGAATGAGGATGCTCTGGCTGTATTTGCTGTGGGGGCATCGTAAGCCGCTAACGGGGGTTACGAGGTCTTCAGGAAACTCAAAGTCCTGCTGCTCGATACGCTGACGGTACACGGCGAGGTTTTCGTCGCGCCGTGCATCGAGCTGCCCAGAGAACTCAGGGGTTGCTTTACCCATATCGTGGGTGGCGGCGAGCCAGCATACGAGCGCGCGCGTATCTTCCATGGAGAGATGGAGATGCTCACTGAATCGTTTCTGTAGACCGGGCGCGAGCCATGTGTCCCAGAGTCGGGCGGCAACAGAACCGGCATCGAGCATATGCTGAACGAGGGAGAGACCGCGGGTGGGGGAGCCCTTGTCTCCTGTTTTTGCCCAGAACGATGCCGTTTCAGGTGTTGAAAGGTACTCAGGGGCGGGTGCCATGATTCTCCTTAGACGGTAGACTAGTGCGTACCTCGCTGCGGTACGAGGCGTATGTTCCCCGAAGCAGACGGGGATGAGCCAATGCAGTTTTTGATAGTTGGTTTGAGATGTTCCCTGCGTCAGCGGGGATTCTGCTTCTCTTTCTAAAATTACCGTATCAAAAATTTATTAAACATGCAGTTTTTATAGTAGTTTTCTTGACTTAACCTTCTTGATGGTCCTATGATGAACTCAACAAGCCAATGAAGGCTCTTCAGAGAACCTCCTGACAAGGCTTAATTACCTGGTCTACTCTCATTGTGGACCAGAGTCCGTTATTATGCTCGCTTGTTCGTCATTCGACAGGGAGCTGATTTCAAAGAAGAAAGGAGTGGGAATGGTTGTCATGGAAGAACCTAGGTTCAATCTTGTAGATGAAGCATGGATCCTTGCACGGCTTAAGTCAGGCGAAGTAGTCGAGCTGTCTCTGCGCGATTATTTCAAACGGGTGTATGAGATTGACCGGATTCAATCGGATAACCCGCTGACGGATACTGCAATTTTTGGTGTCGTGCTCGTGATTTTTGCTCGTGCATCCTTCCTTGCAGACAGTATCGATACCTCTAATGGTCCGGCCCAATGGATTCGCCAGATGCGTGAGCCTGACGCTAATAACCTGGCTGCTGTTCTGGGATACCTTGAAATTTTCAAGGATTGTTTCTGGTTGGTAGGCGGCGAGCGCCCCTTTATGCAGGTGCATGATTTGCATACGGCAAAGGGGGACACGAAGCCTGTTAGTCGCTTGGTTTTGGATTCTGAAAGCGAGTACTTCTCGCAGCGGGCTGAGGCGGCATTGAAGTTTCTGGGCTTTGCTGAAGCAGCTCGGTCTCTCGTAACGCTTCAGGCCTACGACTACTCGGGCATTAAATCTGGCGCAGTAGGTGACCCCCGCGTTAAGGGCGGCAAGGGCTATCCTCTGGGTGTTGGTTGGTATGGTGCCACTGGCAAGGTGATTGTTCACGGCGCCAACATGATGGAAACCTTGCTGTACAGCCTGGACTACGAGCAGTTGACCGATAAAGAGTCATTCGAACAAGACGTTCCAGTTTGGGAACGTGCTGAGCCTGATACCGCAGCACCGCGTGCATACACTGGTGGTCCTGCGGCTCAGTACAAGGACCAGCCGGTGCCCGCGAGCGGTATGTGCGAGATTTTGACCTGGCAGTCACGTCGCATCCGTCTGCATCATGACGGCAATCGTGTGACTTCGGTACTTATCTCCAACGGTGATAAGTGGCTTGATCGCAATACCTATACTGACCCTCTGACGGGGTATCGGTACAGCAAGAATCAGTCGTCAAAGACCGAACAGGTATGGATGCCGCAGACTCACGCGGCTGAACGTACCCTGTGGCGTGGTGCTGATGCTCTGCTGACTCGTCTTACCCCGGAATCTGAGAAGCAGAATAAGCCTGCTCCCGTGATTCGTCAGCTGGGTTCGGGAAGGTACTTCCCGACCGCTGCGGAGGTACAGGTTCAGCTGGTGGGTGTCGAATACGGTACCCAGAGCTCCATCATCGAGAACATTATTTCTGACTCTATGACTCTTGAGCTTTCTCTGCTGACCGATGAAGGCGTGAGTGCGTCCCAGATGGTTCGCGAGAACATCCAAACCACCATGGACGCGGCAATCGCTCTTGGACAGTTTGCTGGACAGCTTCTACAAGCGGCAGGCCGAGAATACGAGTTCCGTGCAGATGCTACTGAAGCTCTCCTGAACCGTATGGAAGATGCTTTCCGCCTCTGGCTTGCAGATCAGCGAGCATCGGAAGATATCGCTGAGAAAAAGAAGGAGTGGCAAAGCCGTGTACGTGCCGTAATCACGCAAGAATCAGACCTTCTTAAATACAACGCTGGCCCCAAAGCCATGCTGGGTACCTTCGGTAAGGACCCTGCTGGTAATGAAGTTCTCTACAATGTTGCGCGTGCGGAGCGCCTGCTACATGCTCGCCTGCGTAAGATTATTCCCCTGGCTTACCAGGACTCTACATCTCACTCTGACAAGGAGGAAACCAATGAGTGATTACACCGCGCAGGATGAGCTACAACGTTTCGTCGTGGCAAAAGTGATGCGCCTGTACCACCAGAAAAGTAACGGTGTCTCAGCAGCCACGGCTCAGCTTGCTCAGCTTCGCCGAGGTGTGGGTGCATCGCCCTTTCAGTACCCGGAACTCTTAGGAATCATCCTGGAAAAGGAAGATGGCACTGAAGGTATTCCTGAACAGTACCGAGGGAGGGGAGACCAGCCGAGTAATGCGGAGAGCGCTGCGTACACTGCTTTGACTCTTTTTGCTCTGCATCAGCAGTCGCAGAACCAGCCCATGCACGATGCAGAGGTTTCTTTTGGCAACGCGGTAGGCAAGCTGGTTGGCGACACCACAACGTCAATGAAGAAGCGTTTTGATTCTCTGCTGACCGCTCAGACGGAGAATGCTCGCCAGCATTACCTGCGTAGCCTGATTACTCTGCTTCGTTCCGAAGGTATTGCCTTCGATTACGGTCGATTTGCGGTGGATTACATGCGTCTTCTGAATCCTGCGACGCGTCAAAAGGTTATGTACCGCTGGAACCGCGACTTCTCCTACGGGCTCATCCCTGTTCGCGCTGCTGCGAGCAAAACCACTAAGTAACTATTACTCCTGAAAGAAGGAAAACATCATGACTACTTTCGTCGACATCCACGCCCTGCAGACCCTGCCCCCGTCGAATATTAACCGTGACGATACCGGCAGCCCCAAGTCCGCCTTCTTTGGCGGCGTTCAGCGTCAGCGTGTTTCCAGCCAGGCTTGGAAGTCCGTCATTCGCCGCGATTTTGAATCGCATCTTGACCGCTCGCAGCTGGGCGTACGTACCCGCCTGGTTGCTGACAAGGTAGTGGCGCGTATCTTGGAGCTTGCGCCCGAGTTCGATGCTGAGAAGGCTGAAACGGCTGTTGTTGCAGCTTTCAAGGCTGCAGGTATTACGCTCAAGGAACCTAAGGCGAAGGAAGGCGAAGAAGCAGGACGTCCTGTTTCTGGCTACCTGCTCTTGCTGAGCAACCAGCAGATTGACAAGTTGGTGCAGGCAATCATCGAAGCTAACGGCGAGAAGCTTCCCGCGAAGCAGGTTAAGGAAATCCTTGATACCAACCACAGCGTTGATATTGCTCTCTTCGGTCGCATGCTGGCGGATGCTCCCGATTTCAACGTTGATGCGGCTTGCCAGGTAGCACACGCTTTGAGCGTCCACGGTTCCGAACCCGATTTTGACTACTACACCGCAGTGGATGACGTTGTTCGTTCTTCGGATGACGCTACCGGTGCGGGCATGATTGGCACCGTTGAGATGGCGGCAAGCACCTTCTACCGCTACGCCAACATCAACCTGGACGCGCTGAACGCTAACCTGGGTGATGCTTCTGCAAGTGTTGAGGCAACCCTGGCGTTTGTCCGTTCCTTCATTAACTCTATGCCTACCGGTAAGCAGAACTCTTTCGCCGCACGCACCCTGCCTGACGCGGTTATCGTGACCGTTCGTAACGACCGCCCCATCTCCTACGTGAACGCCTTTGAGAAGGCTATCACCGAGGTTGAGGGCCGCCGCGTAGTCGCAGCTCGTGCGCTCGCATCTGAGGCTAAGAACATTGAAGAAGCATACGGTTACGAGCCGGTCGCTTCGTATGTTCTGGCTTTGGGCGACCTCAAGGAAGAACTGGCTGGTCTGGGTGAGTCTGTCACTCTGAAGGGTTTGCTGGAGTCCCTGGAAGCTCAGCTGACTGCTCTCACCTCTCAGGAGTCCTAATGCCTACCCTGCTCTTGAAGATGAGCGGGCCGTTGCAGTCATGGGGCACTCAGAGCCGTTTCCGTCGCCGTGATGCCGGACATGAGCCGAGCAAATCTGGCGTGATTGGAATGGTCGCTGCAGCCTTGGGGCGCTCGCGTAACGAGCCGGTTGATGACTTGGTTTCGTTGAAGTTCGCGGTGCGTACGGATGCCTCTGGTACCCTGATTCGTGACTATCAGACCGCTAAGAACTGGGCTAAGAGCCCGAAGGGCGCGGTTTCTCTTTCGACCCGCATGTACCTTTCTGACGCTGTTTTTGTGGTGGCTCTCGATGGGGAACGCGAACAGTTGGAGACTATCGAGTCTGTGCTGAAGAAGCCTGTATATCCTCTGTATCTTGGGCGGCGTGCATGCCCGGCTGGTTACGACCTTGTCCTGGGTATCCGTGAGGAGTCCGCTGAGGAGGCTCTGCGTTCGTTGGAGTGGCAGGTGCCTGAGTATCGTCGTAAGGATTTTCCGAGCCCGGTAGCGTTGCGCATCCTGCGTGATGCGTTGCCTGGAGAGCGTGGCGACTTGGTGCGGGATATTCCGGTGAGTTTCAGCCCGGAGTACCGTCAGTACGCTGCCCGTGAGGTGGTCACTGTGGAGCCTCTGGTATTGGAGAACCCTCATGGGCGGAAGCTTCACGCTACAGCCTCCTTGAGCGAGGAAGAATCTTCCGAGAGCCCTGCCGAACCTGATTTTTTGAATGTGGTGGTGGAAGCGTGACGTATTTTTCTCGTTTCATGATTAATCCGCAGCGTCGTGGCGCGTGGAAGTTGTTGCGTAGCCCGCAGGCTATGCATGCTGCTGTGATGGCGACTTTGCCGCCGGATACGGACTATTCCGAGGGTCGCATTCTGTGGCGTTTGGATGAGTCTAAGCATGCGCCGGTTCTGTACATGTTGAGCCCTGAGAAGCCTGATCTTTCGGCTCTTGTGGAGCAGGCTGGTTGGCAGAATCGCCCTGGTGAGAGTGCTCATTATGGTCGTTTGCTGGCGAAGCTGGAGAACGGTCAGGAATGGGCTTTCCGCCTTGCCGCGAACCCGGTGAAGCGTCATACGAATCAGCAGACGGGTAAGCGTGAGGTGTTCCCGCACGTGACTGTTGCCCAGCAGCAAGCGTGGATTCGTGAGCGTGCTCCGCAGTGGGGATTTGAAGTAATTCCTAGTGTTGAAGGTCAGGATGTTGAGGAGTGCCCGATGGTTTCTTCTCGTCAGGACCTTGCGTTTGCCCGCCGTAATGCTGATGGCAAAGTTGGTAAAGTGACTCACCGTAAGGCTCAGTTTGATGGTGCTCTTCGCATCACTGATGTTGAGCTGTTCCGTAAGTCTCTGCTCTCCGGTATGGGCAGGGGCAAGGCGTACGGCATGGGCCTTCTGACGTTGGCGCCTCTGTCCCGCTAGGTAATGCGGGTGAAGGGCGGGGGACTGTTCTGTGTGATGGTGCCCCGCCCTTTCTTTATTCACTCATATTTTTGTGCCGATGCTGGCACGCTGCTGTTCATAGGAGAAGATCATGCAGGGAGCTGTTCCTCCGAGCTCGTCTGAGCTGTTTCGTAGTTCTGACCGTTTGAGTTTTGTGTATGTGGAGCATGCGACGATTTCCCGTGCTGATAGTGCGGTGACGTTTGTGAAGGAAGAGGGCGTGGTTCATTGCCCTGCTGCGAGCTTGAGCGCTTTGCTGTTGGGGCCGGGCACTCGTATTACTCATCAGGCGATGGCTTTGTTGGGGGAGTGCGGTACTACGGTGGTGTGGGTTGGTGAGCAGGGGGTTCGTTATTATGCGAGCGGTAAGTCTGTGGCGCGTTCTTCGCGTCTGTTGATTGCTCAGGCGAAGTTGGTGTCGAATACGCGGAGCCGTTTGGCTGTGGCGCGCATGATGTATCAGTGGCGTTTTCCTGGTGAGGATACGAGCGAGCTGACGATGCAGCAGCTGCGTGGTAGGGAGGGCGCTAGGGTGCGTTCTGTGTATAGGCAGTGGTCTGAGCGGACTGGTGTTCCGTGGGAGCGCCGTGAGTATGATCCGAATAATTTTGGTGATGGGTCACCGATTAATCAGGCGTTGTCGGCTGCTCATGCTGCGTTGTATGGGATTGTTCATGCGGCGATTGTGTCTTTGGGCTGTGCCCCGGGGCTTGGGGTTGTGCATACGGGGAATTCTTGGTCTTTTGTCTATGACGTTGCTGATTTGTATAAGGCTGAGATTACGATTCCTGCTGCGTTTGAGGTGGTTGCTGGCTATACGGAGGGGATGGATATTGGGTCTGTGACGCGCAGGGCGGTGCGTGACCGTATTCGTTCTGAGAAGGTGATGGAGCGAGTTGTGCGGGATATTCAGCGTTTGTTGGTGCCAGAAGAGCTTCCTGAGGAGATGCTTGAACTGGATGTTGTGGGTTTGTGGAATGAGCAGGGTGAGGCTCAGCGCGGTGGCATGAATTATGGCGATGGAGGGGCGGACTGATGATTGTTATTGTTTTGTCTGCTTGTCCGGTGAGTCTTCGCGGTGATTTGACGAAGTGGCTTTTGGAGATTAATCCTGGGGTGTTTGTGGGTCGTGTGAGCGCTAGGATTCGTGAGAAGTTGTGGGCGCGTGTGTTGGAGTCGGGTGGCACTGGTCGTGCGACTATGGTGTTTCCGGCGGATAATGAGCAGCGGCTTGAGTTTCGGGTAAATAATGCGGATTGGGAGCCTGTCGATTTTGAGGGTGTGAAACTGATTTATCGTCCGGTGGTTCGTAAAACGGCGCCTAAGTCAGGGTGGAGTAAGGCGAGTAAGTATCGCCGTGCTCGTCGTGGTTAGGAGCAATTGTTTATCGTGTATTCTGGATGTAGGCTCTGGCTCCAAAGTGATTCTATTTTGCTGATGTAGGGGGTAAACCCCCATGTCAGCAAGTGTGTTCCCCGCGCGAGCGGGGATGAGCCCTACCGTACGGGTGAGACAAGAACCGGCGGGCAGTGTTCCCCGCGCGAGCGGGGATGAGCCCGGGCGCTGCCCATGCCAGTGCACCAGCTCATTGTGTTCCCCGCGCGAGCGGGGATGAGCCCCGCATCCGCCACCTCATCCACAGTCGGCAGCAGTGTTCCCCGCGCGAGCGGGGATGAGCCCGACAAGACCGTCGCCGTCCGTGATGAAGCGCTGTGTTCCCCGCGCGAGCGGGGATGAGCCCGTGCCAGTCTCCACCAACCACTCAGCCAGCTGGTGTTCCCCGCGCGAGCGGGGATGAGCCCGTGCAGTGGATGCCTGGCATTGTGGAGGCTCAGTGTTCCCCGCGCGAGCGGGGATGAGCCCCGCTACGAGCGTCACTTTTTCGAAGCGGAGCGGTGTTCCCCGCGCGAGCGGGGATGAGCCTCTCCCAGCGTCGCTTGTGGAGCCAAGTGGTCGGTGTTCCCCGCGCGAGCGGGGATGAGCCCTGGCACAACACCTACGAGCCCGCACAAACCAGGTGTTCCCCGCGCGAGCGGGGATGAGCCCAACAGGCAACCATCTACGAGGCGTACAACACCGTGTTCCCCGCGCGAGCGGGGATGAGCCCGGACTGAACCTCACCGCTGTCGACGACGGCACGTGTTCCCCGCGCGAGCGGGGATGAGCCCCGGTACCACCACAGGCGAGCGCGTGCGGGTTCGTGTTCCCCGCGCGAGCGGGGATGAGCCCACATCCACACGGTGGAATCCCACAGCTCACCCGTGTTCCCCGCGCGAGCGGGGATGAGCCCGGTTCCCCCGTACCCGCACATCCAATCACCACGTGTTCCCCGCGCGAGCGGGGATGAGCCCTCACCGAACCGTTTTGCCGGGTCCAACTGAAAGTGTTCCCCGCGCGAGCGGGGATGAGCCCCAGTATTAGCGCGCAGGCAAAGAGAAGAAACTGTGTTCCCCGCGCGAGCGGGGATGAGCCCACCAGGCCGCAGGCGACCGCCGACATGACCGCGTGTTCCCCGCGCGAGCGGGGATGAGCCCGTCGGTGACCATCCACTGACCCGCTTCATCCTGTGTTCCCCGCGCGAGCGGGGATGAGCCCTCTCTGGTCGCTACTGACGGGCACGAGGAAGAGTGTTCCCCGCGCGAGCGGGGATGAGCCCGCTCGACGGCATCGATCAATCCCGTGGCTCCAGTGTTCCCCGCGCGAGCGGGGATGAGCCCTGACCTTTTATGGTTTATTGGAGGGTATTTTTGTGTTCCCCGCGCGAGCGGGGATGAGCCCAGTGGTTGAAGCATGGTTTAAGGTGGGCGTGCGTGTTCCCCGCGCGAGCGGGGATGAGCCCGGCCATAGGGCAAATGAAGCTGAGCGCGCCCGGTGTTCCCCGCGCGAGCGGGGATGAGCCCATCAAACATTGTTATGTTTTATGGCTTAATTAGTGTTCCCCGCGCGAGCGGGGATGAGCCCCGTACGCGGCACCCATGATGCCGTAGGTCAAAGTGTTCCCCGCGCGAGCGGGGATGAGCCCGCGAAAATCTGCTCACGCTGGCCGCCGGCACGGTGTTCCCCGCGCGAGCGGGGATGAGCCCGTCGCCGCCGTCCTCATCGGCATGATCCTGGCGTGTTCCCCGCGCGAGCGGGGATGAGCCCGCCGGTGGAAGCTGCGAAAGCGCTTTCAACGAGTGTTCCCCGCGCGAGCGGGGATGAGCCCCCGCCGGTGAATAGCCCCGGTTAGCTCTTATCGTGTTCCCCGCGCGAGCGGGGATGAGCCCCTCTGGGAAACGATTAAAACCGCGTTCCAGAAGTGTTCCCCGCGCGAGCGGGGATGAGCCCCCACCCCGGCGGTGGCCGCGCCGGTTACCCCGGTGTTCCCCGCGCGAGCGGGGATGAGCCCAACACCATCGACAAGGTAATTACCGAGTACAAGTGTTCCCCGCGCGAGCGGGGATGAGCCCCTTGATCTGGACACAAACGCAAGCAACCATGCGTGTTCCCCGCGCGAGCGGGGATGAGCCCGCGAAAATCTGCTCACGCTGGCCGCCGGCACGGTGTTCCCCGCGCGAGCGGGGATGAGCCCTCGACGGTTTCGTTGTTGCCCTGCATTTGCTCGTGTTCCCCGCGCGAGCGGGGATGAGCCCAGGCGTTCCTCAGCGAGGACACGGAAACGGTTGTGTTCCCCGCGCGAGCGGGGATGAGCCCCCGGGCGTAGAAGTCCGTGAGTGCAAGAAGCGGTGTTCCCCGCGCGAGCGGGGATGAGCCTAAGTCCTTTCGATAGGGGTTATGAAAGTTCGAGTGTTCCCCGCGCGAGCGGGGATGAGCCCGAGGCGGGCGACATCGCCCCGGTTGAACCTACGTGTTCCCCGCGCGAGCGGGGATGAGCCCGGGGCGCATATGGAAAGGCTTAGCGGTACCGGGTGTTCCCCGCGCGAGCGGGGATGAGCCCGGTACTGTGACGCTACCGAAAGCATCATTCGTGTGTTCCCCGCGCGAGCGGGGATGAGCCCGCCTTGTTCCTTGGCTCCCATATGAACGGCAAGTGTTCCCCGCGCGAGCGGGGATGAGCCCGCAAACAAAGTAATCCAGTCGTAATGACGGTTGTGTTCCCCGCGCGAGCGGGGATGAGCCCTTGTCGCTGATTCCGACGCGGAAGCGGGTCAGGTGTTCCCCGCGCGAGCGGGGATGAGCCCAGCAGAAGGAATTGGTGGAGTATGCCGCAAAGGTGTTCCCCGCGCGAGCGGGGATGAGCCCTGACATATTGCCCCATCTTGTCCTGGTGCTTCGTGTTCCCCGCGCGAGCGGGGATGAGCCCGAGAGGATGTCCGCAACCGGGTGTCCCTTGAAGTGTTCCCCGCGCGAGCGGGGATGAGCCCGTTGATCCGTGCCCGCCGGGCTCATGGATGGTGTGTTCCCCGCGCGAGCGGGGATGAGCCCG
Organism: Rothia sp. 27098_8_27; assembly: GCF_041432805.1. Taxonomy (NCBI): domain Bacteria; kingdom Bacillati; phylum Actinomycetota; class Actinomycetes; order Micrococcales; family Micrococcaceae; genus Rothia; species Rothia sp. 27098_8_27. The sequence goes on from NZ_JAPWAJ010000001.1 coordinate 67,279, forward strand.
AAACGTGCGTTTCCCCCGTACCTATGTTGAGGTGTTCCCCGCGCGAGCGGGGATGAGCCCGTCAGGGTTCTTAACGTACTCACCCTTGACGAGTGTTCCCCGCGCGAGCGGGGATGAGCCCACCCAGGCAAAGACCACCGACCTGGTGACCAAGTGTTCCCCGCGCGAGCGGGGATGAGCCCAATCGTCCTTGCCGCTGCTAAGTCGGTCGCAAGTGTTCCCCGCGCGAGCGGGGATGAGCCCTGGTGCTGTGGGACTTCAAGAGCAACGAAGGCGTGTTCCCCGCGCGAGCGGGGATGAGCCCGCCCCCCGTGTACTTCGGGTCACGGTAAGCAAGTGTTCCCCGCGCGAGCGGGGATGAGCCCGTCCCTACCGGCGCGGCTCACCGTGCTGTCAGGTGTTCCCCGCGCGAGCGGGGATGAGCCCGAGGACCACGAGGCAGGCAGCTACAGCATCGAGTGTTCCCCGCGCGAGCGGGGATGAGCCCAGAAGTCTAAATTTGCAAAAGAAAGCCAGGCGGTGTTCCCCGCGCGAGCGGGGATGAGCCCAGCACGGAGATGTCGCCGTTAGTGCGGACCCAGTGTTCCCCGCGCGAGCGGGGATGAGCCCGCTCTCACAGTATCCGCACAGGGTTCAGAGTGGTGTTCCCCGCGCGAGCGGGGATGAGCCCCCAGGCGCGCATCCTGGACAGCCTTAATGCCGGTGTTCCCCGCGCGAGCGGGGATGAGCCCGAAGAAATCGCCACCAAGGGCTACACCCTCCAGTGTTCCCCGCGCGAGCGGGGATGAGCCCCCCCCGTATCCCAGAGCCTTGTACCGGCTCCCGGTGTTCCCCGCGCGAGCGGGGATGAGCCCCACACACCCAGAAAAACCACCCGTTCCTTTGGGTGTTCCCCGCGCGAGCGGGGATGAGCCCTGCTCGACATTCAGGCACAGCTGGCAGGCGGTGTGTTCCCCGCGCGAGCGGGGATGAGCCCAGCACGCAAACTGAACCGACACAAGAAGGAGAGTGTTCCCCGCGCGAGCGGGGATGAGCCCGTATCGAGCGGTTGCGCCGTGAAATTGCGCAGGTGTTCCCCGCGCGAGCGGGGATGAGCCCTTAGGGGGAATATCCGCTAGAAGCATTTCCCAGTGTTCCCCGCGCGAGCGGGGATGAGCCCCAATCCGCTACCGCCGGTTCCAACAGGTTACCGTGTTCCCCGCGCGAGCGGGGATGAGCCCACCGTAGCGCCACTATTCCAGACTGCATCTAAGTGTTCCCCGCGCGAGCGGGGATGAGCCCGCCTTATGATTCTCGCATCGTAGAGGCTAAAAGTGTTCCCCGCGCGAGCGGGGATGAGCCCACTAGCACGCGCGCTATGCACCGCCGCCTCAGGTGTTCCCCGCGCGAGCGGGGATGAGCCCCTGTGCGTTAGTCGCCGCCGGGTAAGCGGCAAGTGTTCCCCGCGCGAGCGGGGATGAGCCGGACATAACCGATAACCGGCGCGGGGGCAAAAAGTGTTCCCCGCGCGAGCGGGGATGAGCCCCGGTCAGTGTTTTTAATCAGATCGGCGGCGCTGTGTTCCCCGCGCGAGCGGGGATGAGCCCAAACAACGACAGGAAACCCCATGAAACACCCAGTGTTCCCCGCGCGAGCGGGGATGAGCCCCAACGTTGAGAATTACCTCAAGTGGGCGGCGAGTGTTCCCCGCGCGAGCGGGGATGAGCCCACGACTTCGGCGGTGGCGCTTGGGGTCAGTTGGTGTTCCCCGCGCGAGCGGGGATGAGCCCAAACTCAGTCATGGTCGATGTCCTCCTCTGGGTGTGTTCCCCGCGCGAGCGGGGATGAGCCCTCCGCAGGCAACCTCGGCAACCTCAAGATTCGGTGTTCCCCGCGCGAGCGGGGATGAGCCCGCGTCCACAATGATATGACCGATGTTACTAATGTGTTCCCCGCGCGAGCGGGGATGAGCCCAGCTTAGAATCCACGGTTAGCCTATCCCACAGGTGTTCCCCGCGCGAGCGGGGATGAGCCCCCGGCGGCAGCCCGCAAGGGCCACGGTGGTCTGTGTTCCCCGCGCGAGCGGGGATGAGCCCACCCCAACCCCCAATAGAACACACATACGGGGGGTGTTCCCCGCGCGAGCGGGGATGAGCCCACCCCAACCCCCAATAGAACACACATACGGGGGGTGTTCCCCGCGCGAGCGGGGATGAGCCCGACTGCCTGAGTTCCAAGAGCGGACTCTGGAAGTGTTCCCCGCGCGAGCGGGGATGAGCCGGACGTGTTAAGGTGAGGGTGAACAAGCTCAAAGTGTTCCCCGCGTGAGCGGGGATGAGCCGGGTTCGCCAACGCCGTCCGCTCCGTCATCCGCAACCAAGCGTTCACCGATACACTCAACAAGCTCAAGCTCTCCGCCCCGGAGCCGATAGAGGGCGTAAACGACCTCTACACCGCGACTCTGACGGTGGAAGACTAACGAAAGGACCACACGACTTATGCTCCTCAGCCCGAACCGCGGACCTCACGGCAAGCTCTACGACATGACGGCCGCCGCTGCCCTCACCGGCTACACCCGCGCTAACGTGCACCTAACGATCAGTAAGGGCAAGTTTCCCGCCCCGGCTGTGGTGTACAACCGGACCAAGGGCCACGAGTTAGGACGACTCTGGCACGAGGAAGACCTGCTTGCGTGGGCAAACCTCTCAATGGTTCAGAAGGGGCAGGGTGCGGGCGCAAGGCTCTCCGGCATCCCCCGCATCAAAGACTACCCCACTGGCAGGCACTCCGGTCTCATCGTGTGCACCATCTCAGGAGATGCTGATGGTTTCCTGAGTGCTGTAAAGTCCGTTGAGTACTCATTTGGTGGTCTGACTCGTGAAGAGGCTGTAGAGGTGGCTTTGAAGGCCGCACAGGAGGCATGCCGTGGCGAAGCGTAGCAAGAAACGTACCGGGTAGGGTCCCAAAAGTGGTCTCACCTACCGGCAGTCACCTCAGCGGCGGCAGATTCGGCTGGAAGTACTCAAGGCGGCAGGGTTCCAGTGCATGGCAACCAACACCGTGACCGAGTAGCGATGCCGTGTTCCCCGCGCGAGCGGGGATGAGCCGCTTTCGGCAATGTCCCGGAAACATGCAGGGCGGCGTTCCCCACGCAAGTGGGGATGAGCCGAACTCGTGCCGGTCAGCAGCACGGCGGCCAAAGTGTTCCCCGCGCGAGCGGGGATGAGCCGGGTCTGCCAACGCCGTCCGCCCCGTCGCCAACGACATCATCCTCAACAGCTTCGCCGCCACGTTCAGCCACTCACTACTGACCGGCATCGTCAGCGCCTACGCCTGGGCATCCTCGGCATGCAGCCTGCCGGACGAAGAGGAAGCCGCCCGTAGGTGAAAGGAGTTCCGCCTGCTCCAAGCAGTAGGTGTCTAGCTCCCCGACGGTCTGGAGTGGGGCTCCCACTCCGTCATCTGCAACTAAGCGTTCACCGATACACTCAACAAACTCAAGCTCTCCGCACCAGAGCCGGTCGAGGGCGTAAACGACCTCTATACCGTGACTCTGACGGTGGAAGACTAAGAAAGGAACCCAACAACTTATGCTCCGCGCTGCTAACCCCGGACCCCACGGCAAGCTCTACGATATGAATGCTGCCGCAGTTCTTACCGGATTCAACCGTGCCAACCTACACCATGCGTACTCCAACGACAGGTTCCCCGCCCCGGCTGTGGTGTACAACCGGACCAAGGGCCACGAGCTAGGACGACTCTGGCACGAGGAAGACCTGCTTGCGTGGGCGAACCTGACGAGGGGGCAGAAGAGGCAGGGAGACGGCGCTAAGCTCTCCGGCATCCCCCGCATCGAAGACTACCCCACAGGCAAGCACTCAGGTCTCATTGTGTGCACCATCTCAGGAGATGCTGATGGTTTCCTGAGTGCCGTAAAGTCCGTTGAGTACTCATTCGGTGGTCTGACCCGTGAAGAGGCTGCAGAGGTGGCTTTGAAAGCTGCACAGGGGGCATACCGTGGCGAAGCGTAGCAAGAGAGGCTCCGCAAGCTCTCCAGGCAGACGGTCCGAGGTATGGGTGGTGGGGACATCCTTCGGAAGGACGCTCCGATCAGCTCTCGCATCGACTGGAGCAAGTACCGGGCTCTTGGTACACTGAACAGCGTCACCAGTATAGGGGGTGACGACTAGGGATATGGAGAGCCACCCATGAGCGACAAGTTCATAGGTGGCTCTTCTGTGCCCACGATCCGGGGGGTCTGAGCTAACTTCTCTAATAAACTTTCCGTACGCGCGAGGTTTAGGGTCATTTAGTGCCACTTCCCTACAATTACGCGGAAGTCCCTAAAATTTTTTAGCGTCATCTTAGGGTCAGTGGTCTTCATGTTCCCCGCGCGAGCGGGGATGAGCCCTAGGCATGCTACCCGCGGACTTCAAGAAGTTCGTGTTCCCCGCGCGAGCGGGGATGAGCCCAAGTGGTCGGCTACCCGTACCTTTGGTATCACGTGTTCCCCGCGCGAGCGGGGATGAGCCCAAGCGTGACGTTCTGGACGCGACACGCGGGGTGTGTTCCCCGCGCGAGCGGGGATGAGCCCTGCTGAGGGCGCTGCCGGGTCTGCTTCTACCAGTGTTCCCCGCGCGAGCGGGGATGAGCTTAGCTGGGGGGGGGGGACACCCGTGAGAAACGTGCAGCGCGTTACATATGCAACGAACTGGTAACGTGGACGAAGTAGAAGCCGCTGACTGGGCACTGCGCATCTACCACCGATCCGGGGTGGAGCTGCCCGACACGCTTACCTGGGGCTCCCGCTCCATCAACCGCGACTCGGCCTACTACGAGACGCGCAAACGAATCACCATCACAGGGCTCACCCCCGTTGAAGGGGTTGAAGACCTCTACCGAGCCGAGCTGACTATCCATCCAGTCGGTAGCTAACGAAAGGACTTTGAACACATGACCACCTCCCCGAACCTGGGACAGCACGGCAAGCTCTACGACATCCCGGCTATTGCCGCCGCTACGGGCTACACCCGCGCAAACATTTACCACGCTCTCGGTGCCCAGAACTTCCCGGCACCGGCAGTGACCTACAACCGCGGCAAGGGCCTCGAGGAGGGCCGACTCTGGCGTGAAGAGGACATCCTGGCATGGGCAGGGCTATCCCTGTCGCAGAAGATGCGAGGCGAAGGCTCTAGCGTACCGGACGTGGTTCGCATCGAGGACTACGCTACCGGCGACGGCTCGGGGCTCATCGTCTGCACCATCACCGGGGGCGCTGACGGCTTCCTGAGTGCCGTGAAGTCCGCCGAGTACTCTCAAGATGGTCTTACCCGTGAGGAGGCCACAGAGGTGGCTTTGAAGACTGTGCAGAGGGCATACCGTGGCGATGCGTAGCAAGAAGCGCACCGAGTGGGATGCTAAGAACGGCCTCATCTAATAAACAGTCACCCCATTGGAGGAAGAATCGGCTAGAAGCTCTCAAAGGTTACCGGGCACCGGCGCATGTGTTCCCCGCGCGAGCGGGGATGAGCCCATGGGGCCGGACATCGCCATTCGCAAGAAGGGGTGTTCCCCGCGTGAGCGGGGATGAGCCCACCGACACCTCACACGCACTGAGGGACGAAGCGGGTTCCCCGCGCGAGCGGGGATGAGCCCTGCCACTGCATCGTCAGCTTGAGCGCGTTCATGTGTTCCCCGCATCAGCGGGGATGTTTTAGAAAGCCTTGTTTACCAGCCCCCCCCCAAATGGGGGAGGGCTGGTAAGTAGCGCACCCAAAAAGATCAGCCTAGCTGCGTTCAATCCGCACCCCAGTGGCTCCGCAACGCCTCCCTCTCCTCGCCCTTCCAACCCATACCAACTTCCGGCAAACCTTGCCAGATATCGCCCCTACTTCGTTGAACATCGAAAATGGGCGTAAAATCACCGCCGTTTCGTCTTCGCTTTAAGGAGACCTTAAGGTACGCTAGATGACTGGGTCAGGGAACTCGTGCCGGTCTCACTCACCGCGCATCCGCCCGACAGACATCCGCACCCCGTACACTGCGTCTCACTCACGCACACAGGGGAGGGAACCCAACGTATCGGCCTCACTCACCGTTTACGCCGCTGTCCGCGCATCCTGCCACCCGTAACTCACTCAACTCAAACAAGAACTGAATAGGACAATCATGCCCTTGCTTACCCATCGACTCTCACGACGATTTTTCGTAAAGGGTGCTTCCGCTGCCGCCGCTGCAGGCGCACTGACCCTGCAGGCACAGGCCGCTCAGGCTGACGAAGCTCCCGCAAACCTTGCCCCGGCAACCGAGGAAACTAAAGGCCCGCGCCTCGTTATTCAGCGTGCCACCATCACTGAAACCGGTATGACCGTCAGCTACACTGCACACGGTCTGCGCGAATTCCTCACCGAGGGCACCACCCTGACCGTACGCCACGGCTACGTTCGTAACGACTCTTTCGAAACTCTGCGCTCCTGGCCGCTCACCCCCGAATTTGACGGTGATGCTGACAGCTTCAGCGGTAGCGACCAGTTCCCCATCGAGCTGCTGCAGGGTGAGGGTGTTGATCACGCCCTGCAGCTGGATATTTGCTCCGACCCGTGGGGTCAGGAGATTACCCACCAGATTGCTGCGCGCATCCCCGTGGCTGAGACTAAGATCCTGAGGACCTCTTTCGAGGATGTTCCGGGTAGCCACCCGTTCGCTGAGGATATCCGCATGGCGAACCAGAAGAAGTGGCTGATGCCGAACCCGCAGTCTGGGGCGTTTGAGCCGGACCGCCCTGTGACCCGTGAGGAGCTTATTGCTCTGCTGAACCACGCTGCAGGTCACGCTGGCGTGAGCGAAAACTCGGATGTTGCACCCTTTGCGGATGCGGCAGGCCGCCCGACCGCGAACGCGCTGCACTGGGCTCGTGACCGCAAGATCACCGAGCCGCTCACTGGTGGCGACAAGATTGACCCGACCGCACCGGTTTCTCACGAGCAGCTGGCGGCTGTGCTGTTCCAGTACAACGCGGAGGTTCAGCTGACTGAAATGAACGAGGCTGCTGGTTCTCGTTTCCGCGACGTGCTCGGTGCCGGTACTCTGCACCGTTACGTTGCGTGGGCTGGCGCGAACGACATCGTGCTGGATTCTTCGGGTGTGTTCAACCCGACCGCGCCGACTACTCGCGCGGAGTTGGCTCGTTTCATTCGCCGTTACAAGCTGCAGAACCTGCTGTTCACTGACTTCTCGTATGTCTCCTAATTTTTAGTCACCCCGGCACCGTGTTACCCAGGTACCGTGCGTTGGGGTGTGTGGAACCCCCCCCGTCTTCTGGCTTTTGCTGGAGGCGGGGGTTTTGCTATGTCCCGTGTTGCCGAACCTCGGGGAGTTTTAGTGACAGGCTGTGCCTGGCATATGAAATTTTGCGTTATATATGCCTAAAATCTTGCAAAATCCTGTGCGCTAAGTAAGTATTACCTAGAAGGTAAGTTAAAGGTTGCCTTACTTAATACTGTGTGAAGACTAGTTTCCTTCCTCATGGGCCCACGAAACCCATACCAAAGAGCAGGAAAAACGCGGCGCCTCACCACCCATCGGTGGGGGAGAGACGCACCTTCACGCGCCACCCACGAAAAAGGACATACATATGAACCTCGCTTCAAGCAAGGCATTCAAGGGCCTCGCCGTTGGATCGCTGGCACTGGCAATTTCCGGCGTTGCCACCATCCCCGCATCGTTCGCGGCAGACTCCACCCCGGTAGCAAGCCAGAGCACTGACGCTCGCACCATCACCGACAAGGCGATGGCAAAGATCACCCAGGGCCTGCCCGGTCAGTTCCAGGTCGCATACTCCAAGAAGACCAACAAGATTTGGGTTGCGGGCACTGCAGACCGCGACAAGCACGTTTCCACTATCGCTCGTATTGACGCGAACTCCCTGAAGATTGAGGCAGTCGCCGAGCTGCCCATCGTCAAGAACGACAAGGGCTACCAGTACGACGCAGCTTACGGCATCACCGTTGACGATGTAGACGGTACCGTCTGGGTTACCAACACCACCGACAACTCCGTGTCCGTGTACGATCAGGCAACGATGCAGCAGGTCTGGACCACCGCGGGTATCGCAGAGACCGACCCGAACTGGATTGAGCACCCCCGCTCCGTTTTGGTTGACCACGAGTCCGGTAAGGCGTTCGTGACCGGTCGTTTCTTTGTATCCGCTATCGACCTGAAGACCAAGCAGGTTGAGAAGATCCAGCTCGAAGGCGCACCCGACGGCGGCACCCGCTACATCAGCATGAACATCCTGGTTGACGGCGGTAAGCTGTACGTGCCGGAGCGTACCGGCGGCAAGATTTTCGTCATCGACACCAAGACCTTCAAGGTAGAGAGCAGCTTCGACACCAAGGGCAACGCTGAGGGTGAGGTTCGCCCCTCCGACATCGCGATTGACCACTCCCAGAACGAAATCTACGTCTCCTCCCAGGGTGTGAAGGGCGCGAACTCCGGCGTGTCCATCTACGATGCGACCACCCACGAGTTCAAGAAGTTCATCCCGGTCGGCACCCAGGCACTCGCCCTGGACAATGACGAGGCGAATGACCTGGTGTACGTCTCTGACTTCGGCACCGGCAAGGTCGGCGTGATTGACGGCGGCGCGGCGGACAAGCTGATTGCCGAGGTCGCCATGAACGGCGGCAAGGCAAACGACCTGGTTGTGCTGCCCAACGGTTCCGTGGTCGCTGTGGACAAGCAGGCTGGCGCAACCGCAACCGTGCCCTACGTCCTCGACGGTACCACCGGTACCGTCAGTACCTCCAGCCAGGTCACCAGCAAGCCTTCTAAGGACAAGCAGGGCAACGAGGTTCCCGCCAAGACCTCCGAGATTCAGGCGAACTCCATCCTGAAGTTCAAGGTCACCGCAACCGCGGGCGACAACTCCGAGGTCAAGCAGGTCACCCCCGAAACCCGCGAGTTCCAGGGCTACCCGGCAACCGCCACCAAGACCACCAAGGCAACCGACACCACCACCCCCTCCACCGAGGCACACCGCACCGTGGATGCATCCGGTAGCGTTGCAAACATCATTCAGGGTCTGCCCGGCCAGTTCCAGGTTGGCTACTCCAAGAAGAACCACAAGCTGTTCGTACCCACCGTAGGTGCACGCGGCGGCCTTGCTTCCTCCCTGGCACGCGTGGATGCAGACACCCTGCAGACCGAGGCTTTCGCCGAGCTGCCCGTGAAGAAGAACGACAAGGGCCAGTACGGTTACACCTCCGCGTACGGCGTGACCGTTGATGACGTGGACGGCACCGTCTGGGTTACCAACACCACCGACAACTCCGTGGCAGTGTACGACCAGCAGACCCTCAAGCTCATCTGGAGCAACGAGGGTGTGAAGAAGGACGACCCGAACTGGATTGAGCACCCCCGCTCCGTTTTGGTTGACCACGAGTCCGGTAAGGCGTTCGTAACCGGCCGTTACTTTGTCTCTGCTATTGACCTGAAGACTAAGCAGGTTGAGAAGATTCAGCTTGAGGGTGCCCCCGAAGGCGGTACTCGCTACATCAGCATGAACCTGTTCCTCGATGGCGGCAAGCTGTACGTTCCCGAGCGTACCGGCGGCAAGCTCTTCGTCGTGGACACCAAGACCTTCAAGGTTGAGAAGACCATCCAGACTCAGGGTGAGGATTCCACCGTTGAGGTTCGCCCCTCCGACGTTGCTGTGGACCACTCGCTGAATGAGATTTACGTTTCTTCTCAGGGTGTGAAGGGCGTCAACTCCGGTATCTCCGTGTACGACCTGACCACCGGCGAGTTCAAGAAGTTCGTCAAGTTCGGCACCCAGGCGCTCGCTCTGGAGCACGATGAGGACCGCGACCTGGTGTACGTAACCGACTTCGGTACCGGCAAGGTGGCTGTCTTCGACGGCCGCGCTGACGAGGTCATCGGCGAGGTTGAGATGAACGGTGCAGCCGCGAACGACGTGACCCTGCTCAAGGACGGCTCCGTACTGGTTGTCGACAAGAAGGACCGCGACGAGAAGGTGACCCTGCCCTACGTGCTCAACGGCACCACCGGCGAAATCACCACCGCCAGCGAGTACACCACCCTGCCCACCAAGGACCGCCAGGGTAACGACGTTCCCGCATCGGTTCAGCAGCTGAAGGCTAACTCGATTCTGAAGTTCAAGGTTGGTTTGAAGGATACCGACGCGAGCGCAGCTCCGGTGGGTATCACCCCGACTTCGCTGGACTTTGCGGGTTACCCGACGGTGACCGGTGTGAAGGCTGAGGAGCCGAAGCCTGCAGATCCGAAGCCTGCAGACCCGAAGCCTGCAGACCCGAAGCCTGAGGATAAGAAGTCTGACGCTAAGTCTGAGAACACCGCAGAGGCTAAGGATCAGACCTCCAAGGACCAGGCATCTCAGTCTGATTCGAAGTCTGACGCTAAGACCGGTGCACAGGACTCCAAGTCTGCTCCGGATGCTGTGAAGGCTGATAAGTCCGGTTCGGCTGTGAAGAACGGTGGCTCCTCTGCAGGTGGCTCCGATAATTTGGGCGGTGGCTCCTCGGTAGCTAAGAGCGACGCTGGTTCCTCGCAGGCTGGCTCTTCGCGTGGCGCTTTGGCGAACACCGGTGCGAACGCTGTGATGCCGCTGGTTGCTTTCGCTTCTGTGGCTCTGATTGCGGGTGCTGCTCTGGTGATGCGCCGCCGCAAGGCATAAGCGTAGCGTTTAGTTTTCGGGCGTAAATGCTCGATGTAACGCGTGAGAAGGCGGGTATTTTCTCTTTCGGATTCTTCGAATCTGGGGGAGGGAGTACCCGCCTTTTATGTGCTTGCTTGGGCTAATGCTGGGTGGGTGGTTTTTAAAGCATATTTATATATGTGCACTTGCCTGTAAAAATATAGGTTTTGAATGTTGAAAAAATGTGTGGCCCGTGGTGAATGTCGCTGGCGCGCCTCACCTAAACTTTTACATTAATGTGTAAATATAAAAGCATCACAATACCCCTAGTGACCAGGGTTTTTTCCCGTAAGAGCAAGGAAAAACCCTGGATGCACATCAACCTTCACGTGATACTGAAGGTGAATTAGGGGATCACTCACAAAAACACAAAACACACCCACGTCGCTGCTTGTATTTTCCTAGGAAAACACTGAGGATTAGAAGGTAAGTAAATTTATGCGTTACCTACACTTCTGCTTTTCGTGCCGTCGAATATGTCACCGCATATTCACGGGTGTCTCGTTAGCATTCGCATGCGGCATGTGAGCACTTCCGTTACACATTTGAAGGACACACATTGAACCTCACTCCCTCCTCAGGTAAAGCATTGAAGGGGCTCGCCGTCGGCTCCCTCGCGCTCGCAATCTCCGGCGCAGCCATGATTCCCGCCTCCTTCGCAGCACCGAATACCGCACATCAGACTGCTTCCCCCAGCGCATCGGCTCCTTCCACCGCATCGCTGAGTCGCGTTGTTGACGCCTCCGCGTCCGTCGCGCAGATTACCCAGGGTCTGCCCGGCCAGTACCAGGTTGCTTACTCCAAGGCGACCAACAAGATTTGGATGGTCGGCGTGGGTGCCCGCGGCGACCTCGCCTCCACTATTGCTCGTGTCAACGCAGACACTCTTCAGATTGAAGAAGTGGCGGCGCTTCCCTTCGAGCTGGATAAGAACGGCGAATTTGGCTACATTTCCGCGTACGGCATCACTGTTGATGACGTGTCCGGTACCGTGTGGGTTACTAACACCACCGACAACTCCCTTTCTGTGTTCGACCAGAACACCATGGAGCAGATTTGGACTAACCACGGCATTGCCGAGAGTGACCCCAACTGGATTGAGCACCCCCGCTCCGTGCTGGTGGACCACAACTCCGGCAAGGTGTTCGTGACCGGCCGCTACTATGTGTCCGCAATCGACATGAAGACCTTCCAGGTCACCAAGCTGCAGCTGGAAGGCGCCCCCAACGGCGGTACCCGCTACATTGGCATGAACATGACCGTTGACGGCGACAAGCTGTACGTGCCCGAGCGCACCGGCGGCAAGGTCTTCGTCATCAACACTCACACGTTCAAGACTGAGCAGGTTATTCAGACCCGCGGCGAGAACTCCTCCGTTGAGGTTCGCCCCTCTGATGTCACCATTGACCACTCCGAGAACGAAATTTACGTCTCCTCGCAGGGTGTTGACGGCGTGAACTCCGGTATCTCCGTCTACGACCTGACCACCGGCGCGTTCAAGAAGTTCGTCAAGTTCGGTACTCAGGCGCTGTCCATGGAGAACGACGAGGACCGCGACCTGGTGTACGTGACCGATTTCGGTACCGGCAAGATCGCTATCTTTGACGCTAAGACCGACCGTGTGATCGGTGAGGTTGAGATGAACGGCGGTAAGGCTAACGACCTGACCGTCACCGAGGATGGCTCCGTTGTTGCAGTGGACAAGCAGGATATCGCGAACACCACCGCGGCAGTGCCCTACGTGCTGAACTCGAAGACCGGTGACGGCACCATGACCGACACCTACACCTCCAAGGCGACTGTGGATCGTAACGGCAAGGCTGTTCCTTCCTCGCAGCAGAAGCTGGTTCCGAACTCTATCGTGAAGTTCCACGCTGAGGTTTCTGAGGGTGAGTTCACCTCCACTGCGACCATCAACCCCGCTAAGGTTCCCTTCCAGGGCTACCCGAAGCAGGCTACCGCAGTGCTGATTGATCCTACCCTGAACTTCGCTGAGGGCACCGTCGACATTACCCGCCCCTACACCTTCCACGTGTCCGGCTACGACTTTGAGAAGCCCCCGGCAGAAGGTATTCGCCTGTTCCTCGTCAAGGAGGGCGAATGGTCGATGGGTTACGACAAGCTGACCGATAGCGAACTGGCAAATATTCAGAAGGTTTCCACTGTCGTTCCGGCGAGCGCGTTCGTCTACAATGCACGCACGGGCAAGTACTCCTTCGACGCGACCCTGCGTGTTCCCGCGAATACCATGCAGTACAGCCAGGGCTACATGCTCGGCACGGTCACTGCTGGTTCTGACGTGGCAACCAACCGCAATTACGATTCGGCTGTTTCGCTGATTGTCAACGATGCGAAGGATGCCGGCAATGCGGATAACCGCGATGAAGCTGACGAACCGGCATTCCCGACCAATGGTTCGGCATCGCCTTCCGCATCTGCTGCTGTAGCAGAAAAGAAGCCGGCAGCTGAGCAGCCTAAGGGCGAACAGTCGAAGGCTGAGGAGGCTAACGACCAGCTGGGAACCACCGCGAAGACCGCGCCGCTGAAGAACTCTTCTTCGGTGAAGTCTGAGGATCAGTCTAAGGGCTCCGGTTTGGATTCTCAGGTGAGCGCTTCGGCGACTAAGTCTGCGCCTCAGAGCAAGGGCTCGCTGGCTAAGACTGGTGCTCAGAATGTTCTGAGTCTGGCTGCTGTTGGTGCGTTTGCGCTGATTGCTGGTGCCGCTGTGATGGTGCTTCGCCGCCGTAAGGCATAGTTTCTTGCTCTAGTTTGAGCGGATGCGCCCCGTACACTGTGCGGGGCGCATTTTTGTGCCCTTGATGCTGTGACGCCGTGATGCCGTGGTGCTTGAACGGGGCAGGTACGGGTGCGGAGGTGGGCTCTGCGGAGGTGCCGGACGGCTGTCGGGAGAGTGCCTGCACAGCTGGGGGAGGAGTCTGTTTTTAGGCCTTGCACTCAGTGTAAAATATGTGACTCAATTCACTGCTTTTCGATTTGGTTGTTTCTGGGAACCTCTGTATAGTTATATGTGTTGTCAGGGAGACCTGATAAAAGAGGTATAAATCTCATGGCCCCATCGTATAGCGGCCTAGTACTCCGCCCTCTCACGGCGGCAACACCGGTTCAAATCCGGTTGGGGTCACACTAGGAAAAAGCCTTGATTCTTCGGAATCAAGGCTTTTTTGTTTATATCTGTCTGTATCTGTCGGATGATCTTTTAGATTCTACGGTGCCGCCGTGAGCCTCTCACGGCGCCGCTCCTTACGTCGCGGCACTCCGGGGCATGATGGATTTCCTCGCACGCTCGGCATCATGCCCCTCCGTCACCGTTACAAACCGGTTGGGGTCACACTAGGAAAGAAGCTCTCCAGTCGAAAGACTGGGGAGCTTCTTTGTTTATCCGGTGAAACTGGTTTTAGATTCCAAGGTGCCGCCGTGAGCCTCTCAAAGAATAAAGGTGAAAAGCCACATGTGTTTCGAAAAGCCACGTTTATGGTGGCTTTTCGAAACATATGTGGCTTCTCAGCGGTATAAAGGGGATCTGAATCTACTGTGCCGATGCCTCAGCAGAAGCAGTGGTAGCCTCCGCAGACGCAGAACCCTCAGCCGAAGCGCTCGGGCTCAGCGACGGAACCGGCGAAGCAGAAGCAGTACCCGGAGCACGACGCACCATACGCCAAGTGCCGTCCTGGTAGTGCGCCACAATCTGGCCAGCCACCGGCTTACCCGGGTACTTGAACACCTCGGTCAGCGGCTGCACACGATCATTAGTCTTGCTGTACACGCCAGCACCCTCAGCACCATCAATCACCATCTCGGTTGCCCAAGTGTAGTAGCCAGTGCGGGTGTCCTTGGTCGGGCGGTCAGCAGTCAGCGACAGAACCATCGGACGCTCCGAACCAATCACCCATCCGCTCTCCGAAGCGTACATGCTCTGGAAGAACTCAGCCACAGTCGAGTAGTCGCCGGTGTGGTCAATGTTCGTGAAGCGTACACCGTCACCGGTCAGCAGCAGGTAGTTCAGGGTAGCCTGCCAGTACGCAATGAACGCGTGCAGACCCTCAACACTGTTCTCACGCAGCTTCGCCGGCTCAACCGGGATCGCAACGTTTACAGCCTTGTGCTCCTTGGTGCCGGGCTCAAAAGTGCCGGTGGAGGAGTAATCGGCAAGAACGACCTCACCCTTCATGCTGGGGCCGGGCTCAACGGTGGTGGTTGCCTCCGCGGTGGGGGAGACGGATGCGGTAGCGCTCGCGGTCGAAGACTCGGTAGCGGATGCGCTCGCGGTCGCCGAAGATTCGGAGGACTTCGAGGAGCATGCGGCAAGAAGCGCGGCGGTGCCCAGGCCCAGTGCGGTCAGGGCGGTGCGGCGGGTGTACATGGTAGACATGGGGCTCTTTCTGAGGTGAATAAAGTATGTGCCGGAAATGAACTAATTCCAGAATATCGCAGGGGAGCGGTCAGCCCAATGTTGTGTGCGCCTCCAACGCCGTAGAAGCGGCGGTAGATGACGAAAAACACGGGACCTAAGGCTCTGGCACGACTACGATATGACTGGGGTTCTAAACGGAGGCGCCGGAGCTGCTCGCGCTTGAAGTGGGTGAGATCGGAGCTAGTTTGACTCGTTCATTCCAGACCGTCCATGCACCATCCTGATATTTCAAGGCAAAGAAGAAATCATAATCGCCAGTATTGCCATCCAATGAGGTCATGGGTAGTTCCCGGCCATCTGTATAGTGAATCGTTGTTTTCTTGTGGTAGCGGCTGGTGGCCCTCCAACGATACTGGTGCTCGTTAACCTGCTCTGGAGCGTCCTCGGTCAGGTTCGCTGAGACTGGTGCATCTGCGCCGTACATCCAGCCAGTGTTGCTCTTATAAAGCTTGGAGAAGGCTTCTGCCTTGTAGATATCGTTTCGGTTTATATCCACAGCCTTGAAGGGTTCAATATCACCGGAGAGTATCAGGTAATTGAAAGATGCTACCCAGAAGCCTATGGCGGCGTACATGCCCTCTGTCGTCTTGGCCCTCATCTTTGCAGGAGGAATAGGCTTGGGTGGATTCTCCGCCTTCTTTGAGCTGGTCGCGGGAACGTAGGTGCCGCGTGATTCGTAGCCGTTGAACTTCAGCTCGCCCTTGTAGGAGCGCTGTTCCTCGGGCGTGCTCGGGTCGCTGAGCGGGCGAATATCGCTGGCGCAGGCGGTCAAGGAGGCGAGCGCGGCGGTGGCGGCGATGCCAAAGGCGGCGCGTCGGGTCACGAAGGTAGACATAAGGTACCCTTCAATAGATTATCGGTGTATCTATTTCAGAGTACCTTAGTGTATTTGGATATGTTTATGATTTTTTGGGTATTAAACCTGGGAAAATACTGCAAAAACTGCGTTAGCTAACGAAAAGTGCTGTTTGTTAGGCGTACGTGGTGTCGGTGTCTATGTCACTGCATCCTAAACGTTGAGGCCAGAATTGCTTCCGCCCGAGGAGTCGGGGGTAGCTGTCGAAGAGCTTTTCGTCTCAATGGTGACCATCCACGTATTGTTCCGATAATTCAACACAAAAGTGACCTCATCATTAGCAGAGCTGCCGCTCGTATCTGCAATGTGAATATCCCTGTCCTCCGGTACGTAATGGAGAACGGCGGCCTTATGGTTACGGCCAATACCCTTCCAACGGTACTGCTCATCGTCAACCTTCTGTGGAGTCTCTTCGATCAGCTCAGCCAAGAGCGGCGTATCGGTGCCGTACATCCACCCCTCATCCTTCGCGTACAAGTCTACGTATATCTTCATCTTCTGTACGTAGATACCGTCTAGGTCCACGTCCTTGAACGGGGCAGCGTCGCCGGTAACCGTCAGATAGTTCAGGGCTGCGAGCCAGTAGCCCAGCGCCGCATACATGCCGGAGATCGTCTTCGACTTTATGTTCTCGGGAGGAACGGGCATGGGCGGGTTCTCCGCCTTCTTCGTGGTGCTTGCGGGGCGGTAGGTTCCGGTGGACTTGTAGCTATTGAACTTCAGCTCGCCCTTGTAAGGGCGCATCGGGTCAACCACGCTCGGGTCCTCCAGCGGGCGGATATCGCTGGCGCAGGCAGTCAAGGAGGCGAGCGCAGCGGCAGCGGTGATACCCAGGGCGGTGCGTCGGGTAACGAAGGTAGGCATGAGAACCCCTCAATAGTTTGTTCGTGTGCTTTTAAGCGTACCCGAGCAGGTTTGTTGGCACGTTCAAAGCCGGCACCTGCTCATCTGGGGGAATAGTTCAACACGACCGTACGCAGGCCATGCAAACAAAAAGGGGAAGCTCCCGCACGCAGCCTCAACTGCATTCGAGAGCTTCCCTCATCACTATAAATGGCTAGGAACGCGGGTTAGGCACTAGCGCTACTCGCCTCTGAAGAGGGGGAATCAGCTTCTTCATCACTGAGTAAGAACCAGGCGCCGTCCTTATAATCAAACGGAAAATTGGTTGCCTCGCTCTTGGTCGATCCATCAACCAGAGGAACAGGGTCATGACCCTCAACGTGAGCCTTTGCATTGGGATCATAGATAATGCGTCCGAGCCAATCGTAACGGTTGGGACCGCCCTCAACTTTTTTGGGAGCATCAGTCAGCAGCTGAATGGTAACCGGCGCATCCGTGTCATACACCCAGCCCTTACCGGAAGAGTAGATAAGAACAGCATTGGCGTGATCGTTCGCATAGCGGCCTTCAGGGTCAGCCTTCTTGAGCGGTTCGAAATCGCCGGTCATGAACATGTAGTTGAAGCTTGCCACCCAGTAGCAGAGGAACTGGTACATGCCCTCAACGGTCGCCTCGTTCATCTTCTCCGGAACAACAGGCTTCGGCACGTTCTGCGCTTTCTTCTCAGCCGTGGCAGGAACGTACTCGCCGTTCTTTTCGTACTTGTCGAGCTTCACCGTGCCCTTATACGACTTCTTAGCGGAAGTAGTCGCAGATGCCGAGGCGGATGCGCTTGCAGACTCAGAAGCGCTGGCACTGGCCGAAGCCTCACCGGAAGGGGAAGAAGAGCTATCAGCCAGCGGACGGATATCGCTAGCGCAGGCGGTCAGCGCTGCAGCCGCGCCGGCACCGGTTGCAGCAGCTAGTGCGGCGCGTCGAGAAAGAAAAGTTGCCATGAAAAATCCTTAAATAGTGCGTAGGGTCATGGGACTAAGCCCTAAATCTTATGAGCCTGTAAGCGAGGTAAATCCCCGCCCCTATGACGGACTCAGCAAAGATGCTCTAGGCGTTCTTGGAGCTAGCCTCATCGGATGATTTAGCACTCGGGCTTGCAGTGCTTTGCCCGCGTACCTTGGTGGGGTAAGTAAACCACTTGCCGTCCTGATACGACAATTTCAGGTTGGAAAGCTCGGGCTCCATGGAAGTGTTCTGGTACATAGGCCTGTTGCCCTTACCCTCAACATGCATCATCGCATTAGGGTCCTTGGACAGCGTGATACGCCAGTAATAGAGAGGTTCGTTGCCTTCCACCTTCTCAGGTTGCGGGGTCATCATCTCAGCCTGAAGCGCATGCTCCGAACCGTAAAACCACCCCTCATTGGACTCATAAAAAGTCACGTAATCATGGAAAGACTTCACATCCCTGCCGGAGGGGTCAGCCTGCTTCAACGGCTCATCGTCACCGGTGAGCACCAGATAGTTGACGCTGGCAAGCCAAAAACTAAAGGCAGAGTAGGCACCATCAATGCTGTTCTCATGCATATTCGCCGGAGGGAGGGGCTTGGGCACGTTCTGCGCCTTGTGCGTCTCATCCGCGGGAACGTACTCGCCCTTCTTCTCATAGTTGTCGAACTTTACCGGCCCCAGATAAGACTTCGCAGAAGAACCGCCCCCAGAGGAGGAGCTAGCGGAGGCAGAGGGGCTAGCAGAGGCGCTAGAACTTGCTGAAGAGGAAGCCTCCCCAGAAGCAGACGGGGAGCTATCCGCCAGCGGGCGAATATCACTGGAGCAGGCACTCAGCATCGTAATAGCGCCTGCACCGGCAGCTAGCAGGGCTGCACGTCGAGAAAGGAAAGTCGTCATCAGAAATCCTTAAGTAGTGCGTATCAGAAGATGAGGAAATTTAGCTGTTGTTATCCAGGAGCATGCGCCACATGCCCTCCTTGTACTCCATGATGAACTTCGTCGTGCGAGGAATCGTCTTTTCTTCCTCAACGATAGTCGCGTCAGGCTCACCCTCAATGTGGTACTTAGCGGCAGCGTCATACGCGACGGTCACAAGCCACTCGTAACGGTCCTGCTTATTAGCAACCGGCTGAAGCTCATTCTCCGCAATCTCAATCTTGTACGGCTGATCCGAACCGTAAATCCAACCCAGACCCGACTCATAGAGCTTAATCATGGTCCTAGAGTTCCTCAGAAAAGCCTTCGCAGGATCCGCCTTCATCAGCGGCTCAACGTCGCCGGTCAAAATCAGATAATTCTGGGACGCAAGCCAATAACCCATCAGCGCGTAGGCGCCCTCGGGGCTGTTCTCCTTCATCTTCTCCGGAATCAGAGGCTTCGGCACGTTCTGCGCCGGCGCATCCGCAGTCGCAGGGATGTAGGTGCCGTTCCGCTCGTAGTTATTGAACTTAATCGGACCCACGTATGAGCCGGGCGTGTGATCATCGGTAGGAGAAGGCGACGCCGAAGCGCTCGCAGAAGAGGACGCCGCACCAGAAGCAGCATCAGAAGCTGAACCAGAGGAACCGCCGGAACCCTGCGACAGCGGGCGAATATCGCTAGCGCACGCAGTCAGCGCCGCAAGGATGCCGGTCGCACCCACGCCCAGGAGAGCACGTCGAGTGAAGAAGGTAGTCATCGGAAGCCCTTCGTTGGAACCAATACAGAACAGATAAAAACACCATGCGCCAGAGCAGGCGTAGACGCCCTGTAAAGACCTATCAGTACGTCAATGTATACACCTTTAAGGTTACCCGAGAGCCACCAAATAGCCCCGTGACCACTTCGAATGTTCAGAAAATTAAGACCCCACACCCAGCGTTTTACCAGGTGCGGGGTCTTGTTGCGTGAGAAGTCACGAGGAGAGAGAACCCCCTGCAAGGCGGCAACTACGCGGCACTAGACAGCTCCCATTTGCCGTCCTTGTACTCCAGACGGAACCTCGCCACCTTCTTCTTCGACTCATCAGCGCTCGTTGCCTTCTCAGGCTGATTCCTGTAATGCCGCATCATCTTCGGGTCCATGTAGGAATAGCCTTCCCAGATAAAGCGGGTATTGTCGCTACCCGGCACCTCACGAGGAGCATCCGTCAGCAGCTCAATAATATACGGAGTTTCCGTACCGTACACCCAACCAGCACCCGACGCATACAGCTTGATTGTGCTCTGATACTTCTCCCAACCGTAGCCCTTGTAGTAAATATTCTCAATCGGGGCCGGGTCACCCGTCATCATCAAATAGTTCAAGCTCGCCAGCCAGAAACTCAAGAAAGCGTACGCACCATCAACGCTGTGCTCCTTGATATTCGCCGGAGGAACAGGCTTCGGCATATTCTCAGCCGGATTCGTAGCGCTCGCCGGAACGTACTCACCGTTCTTCTCATAGCTATCGAACTTCATCGGACCCTTATAGGACTTACCCGAAGAAGGAAGACCCGAAGCAGCCGAAGCAGAAGGAGAAGCCGAAGCGCTCGCAGACGCCACTGCAGACGCAGATTCGGAGGTGGCCGCCGCCTCCGACGGAGAAGCCGAGCCGGTGCCGCCAGCCAGCGGACGAATATCGCTGGCACACGCAGTCAACGCAGAAAGCGCGCCAGCAACAGCAACACCCAGGGCAGTACGTCGAGTGAAGAAAGTAGTCATCGGAAGTCCTTCGTCGGATCATTCACCTCCAAAGCCGTCAGTACGAAGCTCACGACCTGCAGGCAAAGACCACATCTAGTACGTCAATGTATATACATTAAGCGTACCCGAGGTACCCTCCAGCGGCCCTCGAATAGCTCCAGGGTTTTGCCTGGGTGTTCCCTGGGTTTCCGCAGAGTTCCGCCAGAATTTTCGCAGAGTTTCGGCACAAAGAAACCCCGCCCACGGTGCATTACCGCAGGCGGGGGAGAAGCCTACCTCAAGCTGTTATGCCTGAACCGTTATGGTGGGGCCTAGACAGAAGACCTAGGCAGCAGAAGAGCTAGAAGAAGCGGAAGCCGACGAAGAAGAGCCTTCATCGCCGGTGAGCATAATCCACTTACCGTCCTTGTATTCCACGGCAACCTTCGCCAGCTTGCCATTCGGGCTAGAAGCGGTCTTAAAGGGCTGGTCAGACTTGCCCTCAATGTGAATCTTCGCATCGGCGCTGTAGTTCATGTATGCCGGCCAGTCGTAACGGGTACCCTTACCGGACGCCTTCTTCGGTGAACCACTAGTCAGCTCAAGAGTAACCGGGGTATCCGTACCGTACATCCAGCCCAGATCGTTCTCGTACATGATCGTAAGTTCCTGCAGGCTCTTCGCATACACATCTGCAGGGTCAGCCTTCTTCATCGGCTCAGTATCACCGGTCATCAACGCATAGTTGAAGCTCGCCAGCCAGTAGCCAATGAACGCATACATGCCATCAACGTTATCTTCGTTCATGTTCCCCGGGGCGAGGGGCTTGGGCACGTTCTGCGCCTTCTTCTCGGCAGTGGCAGGAACGTATTCGCCGTTCTTCTCGAAGTTATCGAACTTCACAAAGCCCTTATAGGACTTGTCCGAAGAAGCAGATGCGGAAGTAGCGGCCGAGGCGCTTTCAGAAGCGGAGCTAGACGCCGAACCTTCAGCCGTCGGGCGAATATCGCTAGCGCATGCAGTCAACGCAGCCAGCACACCGGCACCGGTCGCACCCAGCGCCACGCGGCGGGACATACCAGCAGAGAGGGGGGAAGGGCTCGTCATAATCAGCCTTTCAAAAGGAAGTCAACAAAGGAAATTGAGTGAGTTGACGCCCCTATTATACCGACAAGCACACAGACACCTATCAACGGTCGTCATTTAGCGCCGATGACAAAGCAACCTAATACCACTGCAAAGCATCACCAAGTCTTGACATAAAGAACCCCCGCCCACGGTGCATTACCGCAGGCGGGGGAGAAATCCATCTTAAGCCGTTAGACCATACCTATAGGGTAGGTGCTTAGACAGAAGAAGAACTCGAAGAAGAATCGGAAGCCGCCGAAGAAGAGCTCTCATCGCCGGTGAGCATAATCCACTTACCGTCCTTGTACTCCACACCAACCTTCGTCAGTTCCCGCGAGCTATCCTCCATAAAGGGTTCATCAGGGCCCTGACCTTCAGCGTGAATCTTCATGTCCGCGCTGTAACTCATGTATCCCAACCAGTCATAGCGAATTCGGCTACCGGAAATTTTCTGCGGTGAATCAGAAAGCAACTCAAGAATAATAGGAGTATCCGCACCGTAGAGCCAGCCCGCATTATTTTCATAGGCAACCGTCAAATTCCGGTAATTCTCCAGCGCATCCGCAGATTCAATCTTCTGCAGCGGCTCAGTATCGCCGGTCATTAGCAGATAGTTGGAACTCGCCAACCAATAACTAACGAACGCGTAAATACCGTCAACGTTCTGCTCGTTCATGTTCGCTGGAACGAGAGGCTTCGGCACATTCTGCGCCTTATGAGTGGCGGTCGCCGGAACGTACTCGCCGTTCTTCTCGAAGTTATCGAACTTCACGAGGCCCTTATAATGCTTGCCGGAAGAAGCAGAAGGCGAAGCGCTAGCCGAGGCACTGGGTGAGGCACTAGCTGAAGCGCTCGCAGATGCACTAGCAGAACCGGAAGT
Source organism: Rothia sp. 27098_8_27 (assembly GCF_041432805.1). Lineage (NCBI taxonomy): Bacteria > Bacillati > Actinomycetota > Actinomycetes > Micrococcales > Micrococcaceae > Rothia > Rothia sp. 27098_8_27. The sequence continues at coordinate 89,779 of NZ_JAPWAJ010000001.1, forward strand.
AGAGTTAGACGCCGAGCCATCAGCCAGTGGACGAATATCGCTGGCACAAGCGGTCAACGCGGCAAGTGCACCAGCGGCGGTCGCACCCAGCGCCACGCGGCGAGACATACCAGCAGAGGTGGGGGAAGGGCTCGTCATAATCAGCCTTTCAAGGGAAGTCAACAAAAGAAAATGAGTGAGTTGACAACCCCATCATACCCTAAAGTATGCAAATAGATATCAAATGTTTCCACTTACATCCTTTTGCGAAGAAAGGTTTAAAAAGCTGCAATTAGTGCACTAGGATGCCGAGGGGCTCGCAGAATCCGAGCTCTTACCAGCGTCCTTATCCTTCTGGGTGCTCATAAACCAAGCACCCTCCCTATACTCCACAACAATCCTCATCGCCTGACCCTGAGAATCCTCAGCCCCCACAATGGGCTTATCACGGTTATCACCCTCCGTCAGATGCCTCTTCCCATTCTGATCAACCAGGGAACGAGCACGCCAATAATAAAGAATGCGGTCGCCCTCAACCTGCGTGGGAGTATCCGTCAACAGGTACACAGACATCGGCTCACTCGTGTCATAAATCCAGCCGCGCCCCGTCTCATAGAGCTTAACCATCGGCTCAAGCTCCTTGGTGTAGTCAGTGCTAAGATCCGTCTTCTTCATCGGCTCAATATCACCCGTCAACGCCAAATAATTAAAGCTAGAAATCCAATAGCCAATCAGTGCATAGATACCGTCAATGCTCAGCTCCTGCACCTTCTCCGGCATGAGCGGTTTGGGCACGTTCTGCGCCTTCTTCTCAGCCGTGGCAGGAACGTACTCGCCGTTCTTCTCAAAGTTATCGAACGTGACCTTACCCTTATACGACTTATTCGCAGACGGCAACGCCGGCGAAGCAGAGGGGCTCGCGCTCGCTGACTCAGAGGCGGCAGTATCAACCGGTGGATGCACCGTACGCGCACACGCAGACAACACAGCGGCAAGACCAACACCGCCCGCACCCAACACGGCGCGGCGGCACAAGGCGACGGGCTTAGAAGAGGAGCTAGTCATCAGCAGTCTTTCGGTGAGGTCAACGGACAAGGAGGAGTGAGTCGACACCCCCATCATACCGGGCGCACCTTATAGCAACCCTAAAGCACCGGCGAACAATGAATAGCCGGGCGCATACGAAGACACCCCATAGCTGCCACACAACAAAAGACAGCTACGGGGTGAACAACGTAAACGTTCCGGCTGAACCGGACGCACCGACTAACGGAACAGCTAACGGAGCAGATACGCAAAATTACGGCGCGCCTGAGCCACCTTCGGGCTCACCACAAACGCACAATAACCCTGCGCCGGATTCAACGCGTAATAATTCTGGTGATACTCCTCAGCCTCATAGAACACGCCCAGGGGCTTAATCTGCGTAACAATGGGGGAGGAGTACAGCTGCTGAGCACGCGCCACCGCACGCTCAAACGCCTCACGCTGCTGCTCATCCGCGTAGAAAAGCACCGAACGGTACTGTGAACCGGTATCCGCACCCTGACGATCCCAGCTGGTCGGATCGTGGCTTGTGAAGAAAATATCCAGCACCGTATCCAGGTCAATGACCTGCGGGTCAAAGCTGAGCTTCAGCGCCTCCTGATGCCCGGTCGCACCCGAACACACCGAACGATAATCAGGGTCGGGAGTATCGCCGCCCGTGTAGCCGCAGATGCTCGCCTCAACCCCGCGGAACTGGCGGTACACCGCATCCAGGCACCAGAAACAGCCTCCGGCAAGAACAACATCAGTCATGATTCCTCCTCGAATATTGGGGCTCGAACTAACGCTTCGAAAACCACGCTACCTAAAGAACACCGCAGGGCCGCACAATATTCCTGCGCTACCGCAGGCTTTGGCGTAAACCGCCACCTGCCCTGCCGCGTCACCTGCCACAATAGAGGTATGACTGAAAAACTAGAAACCCCCACACTCTCAGAAGTCGTCGACGCCTTCCACACACTCTTCCCGCCGCAGCTCGCCGCCGGCTGGGACGCCTCCGGTCTCGTCGCCGGACGTGGCGCCGCCAAAGTGAGCACCGTCCTCTTCGCAGTAGACGCCCTCACCGCCACCGCCGAAGAAGCCGTAGCCGAAGGCGCGCAGCTACTCATCACCCACCACCCGCTACTGCTACGCGGCGCAAAGTTCATCCCCGACAGCGACTACAAGGGCAATGTGCTGCACACCCTTATCGAAGGCGGATGCGGACTGCTCGGCGCGCACACCAACGCAGATGCCGCCGTTGAAGGCGTGAACGAAGCACTCTGTGACGCTATCGGTCTGATTGACCGCGAACCGCTCACCGAAGCGCAAACCCAGGTACTTGACGAGCAGGAACACGCGGTAGGCACCGGCCGCCTCGGCACCCTGCCCGAAGAAGTCACCCTCAAGGAGCTTGCAGAACGCCTCGCTACGGCACTGCCCGCAACCGCCGGCGGCCTGCGCATCGCTGGACACGCTGACCAGCCGATCCGCCGCGTCGCCCTCTGCGGTGGTGCCGGTGACTCTCTCTTCGACGCTGTGCGCGCCACCGACGCGCAGGTGTACATCACCGCCGACTTGCGCCACCACCCCGCCAGCGAATTCCGTGAAACCGCACGAATTGACGGCAGCAACATCGCCCTGATTGACTGCTCCCACGCCGCCAGCGAATCGCTGTGGTTGCGTTCGGCGGCAAACCGCCTGTGTGCCCTGCTCGCTGAGCGCGGTTTCATCATCGAAACGAAGTTGTCCGCACTGAACACCGACCCGTGGGACTTCACCGTCTCCACCGGCGTGGCAACCGGTCAGGATGCGCACTCGGCAAGCACCGAACCCGCCGCCGCATGGACCAGCCTGACTGAAAAGTAAACGCTGAAAGTAGCCGCTGAATAGCTACCAAGAAGCAGGCTTCAAAAATTTAGGCACAGTAAAGCCCGGCCTGCACGAACCCGACAGGAACCTTTCCCAAGGATCCTCAAGAGAACGTGCAGACCGGGCATTACTTCTGAGAGGTATTATCCCGCAAGCACGGGTGGTCTAAACGACCTTACTTAGCGCGAGCCTGGAACGCCTCAATCAGAGTCTCTAGCTCACCCTGAGTCACCATGTGCTGAGCATCGAAAGCGCCGCTAGCGTTCAGTACCACCTTGTTCTGCTGAGCCCACAGAATCTCACGGTAGAACGCCGAACCGGGAGCCACATCGCTGTAGGGGGAGTCGCCCTTAACCGCGGGCGAACCAGCCGCACGGTAGGTGAACGCCGCAACGGTAGCGTTCGAAATGCCAGCATCAGCATGGAACTTGCCGTCCGACCAGCCGAAGGTAATACCCTTCTGACGAGCCCACACGTAAGCAGGGAAGTTCGGGTCGTCGGTCTTCACATCCGGCCAGGGGGAGGTCTCAGGCAGCTTCACCTCGGGGGTGCCCGCCTGAATGTACAGGGCAGCTGCGAGCTCACCGCGAGTTGCCGGAGTCTTCAGATTCTCATCGGAAGGAGCAGGCTTCTGGTCGTCGTCCTTCTTAGGATCCTGCGCGTTGGGCAGGTTTGCATCCCTGTAACCGTTCGTACCATTCAGATCCAGGTCCTGCCATGCGAGCAGGGTACCGCGGCCCTCGGTGGACTTGCCCACAACCGGTGCGAGCAGCTCGCCGCTCTCGCTGTAACCGTCATTAGCCCAGACCTCAATCACGTACTTCTTCGAAGCATCCAGGGTGTTTGCCGGAACATTCACTTTACCGTACAGGTTGCCGTCACGGTACGCCGAGTACATGGTGGGGTGGTTAAACTCGATAATGTCGCTGGCTGCCAGAACCGGGGGTGTTCGAGCCCTTCTCACGAACCACGAACTGAACGCCCTTAACGGAGTCGATATTGCCGTGGAAGCCGCTGCCGCTAACATACAAAGTCTGCGCCTGCGCGGGATTACCCACAGCGTTGTATGCCAAGCTAGGATCGAACGGCTCTGCCCTCTTACCCAGAGTATTCAGGACCTGAGTGCGTACCACGTTCTTGCTGGTCCACAGCTCCTGAGTGGTCAGCGGCTTCTGACCCTTCTGCTCAGCAACCACGTGAATCTCATAGCGGACATCGTACTTGGTGCCGCCGGTCGGATCCTGGGCGTAATCGTCATCGACGAAGTAGTAGGCGGCAAGATCGTACGCCTCGACCTTCAGATCAGCCTCAAAAGTGCCGTCATCGGCAATGGTGAAGTCCTGACCCTCCACAAAGCGCAACATCTTCGAAGTCGGAATCTCGTAGCCGGAGGGCGCGTAGTTCGCGGGGGCAATGTACAGCGCCACGGTGCCGTGCTGAGCGCGCCACTCCTTGGTGTAACCCGCACCCTTCACATGGATGGTACCGCCCTCAGTCGTGACGAGGGAGGGGTTCACGCCGTCGTACTTGTAACCGTCAGGGATGGAAACCTCAAGGGTCGGGGTAGCCGCAGCGTCCTGGTCGGCTACCTGCGGGGTAGCGGCAGCAACAGCAGCATCAGCGGCAGGAGCTGCATTCTGAGCCAGCGCCGGGGCCAACGGCAGAACCATAGCACCAGCCAACGCCAGAGCGCTACAATTCCGAGCCGCGAGGAGGAATGAAGACTTAGAGTTCGGAAGCGAGGACATAAGACATCCTTAAAGTTGTTTCTCGCAGGGCTCTGCGGGCTCAATGGCGGGTAGGGAATTCGCCGTTGAATCTGCACACACCCTATGAGAAAAGTGGTTGAAAGCCCCGTCGGTTGCGGGGACATTTTCACCCTATCAAACCCTCAGGTAGATGTCAGAGAACACTCAAGGGAAGCTTGAAAGTTTTGAGGCGTTTCACAGGTTGATCAGCCGGTAAAAGCTGAACCCCGTGCACCCGGTGAGAAGAAGACTCTCAAGGTGCACGGGGCATTGAGGCTAGAGCCAGCCCGGCTTACTTAATTAATTTTGCTCAGGATGAAGGAACTGAGTCGTAAAGTAGTACATCATCCACTCCAGCTCGCCACGAGTCACGGGGTGCGTTGAATCAAACGTGCCATTGTCGGGATTGATAATCTCCTGCTGGGTCACCCATAGAATCTCGCGATAGAACGCGGAATCCGGCGTAATATTCGGGAAAGACGAAACACCCTGCACAGCCGGCGAACCAGCTGCACGATAGGTCAACGCAGCAACGGTAGCGTTCGAAATGCCGGCATCCGCATGGAACTTACCGTCCGACCAGCCGAAGGTAACGCCCTTTTCACGAGCCCAAATGTAGGCGGCGTAGTTCGGGTCGTCAGTCTTTACATCCGGCCACGGAGAGGCCTCAGGAAGGTCAACCTTGGGGCTATTCTTCAACCCATAAAGGTAGGAAACCAACTCACCGCGGGTAGCGGGCTGTTTGTCCTCATCGCCGTAAAGATGCGTCGAAAAGTACTCACGTCCTATATCAATCGTACGAGCACGCGTGAACTGCTGGACACCCTCAAACTTCAAATCCATACTGCCCAAAAGAACACCGCGGTGCTCCGGCGCATAACCCACCAACGGGGTGATGAGAGTCTTATCCGGCTGGCTGACATAGCCATAGTCGCTCCACGCCTCAATGAGGTACTGCTTGGACGGATCCAGAGTGTTCGCCGGAATCTTGATGGTGACGAAAGCGAAACCTCCCTCCAGCGTGTTCGAGTAGGTTTCCTTATCGTAGCCGTAGTGTTTTATATTGCTCATGACCAGGACCGGGGAGCCGGTACTCTTCTCACGAATGAGGTACATCATGCCCTCTGCTCCACGGAGATCCCCATGGAAACCCACACCCTGAATCAGCAACTCCTGATCCTTTGTGGTGTCCTTCAGAGCATCGTATTTAAACATGGGTGATAACGTACCAGGGCGATCATCCTTAGTGCTCAGACCCTGGTGGGCAACAACATTCTTGCGAGCCCAAATATCCTGAACAGTCGACTGCGGCTGACCCTTAGGCTCGGCAAGGATGCCAATCTCATAGCGCACCTTCTCCAGAGTCGTATCCGGGGAATACTCCTTGAGGGGGTAGTAACTCTCCACGGTGTTGGGATCGATCTTCAGGTAAGCGTCAAAGGTGCCGTCATCTTCAATGGTGAAGTCCTTACCCTCTTCAAAACGAAGCATCGACGTGGAAGGCTCCACATTACCAGGACGGTCCTGAGTAGCAGCAATATAGACGACCACGGTGCCGTGCTGCTCACGCCACTCCTTGGTGAAACCGGTGCCCTTCACCGTCATTTCGTTGTAGTCACCGGTGTACAGGGCGTCGCTTTCTTTCCTGAAGTAGTCACGACCATCCAGGAAGTCGTACTCCCCATAATCAACGGTGAAAGACGGCTCATCCGTAACATTCTGGGTTGCAGGGGTATTAGCGGCCGGCGCGTTTGCCACAGGTGCGTTTGCGGCGGGTGCTGCATCCTGCGCGAGAACCGGGGTCATCGGCAGGACCATCGCGCCCGCCAGTGCCAGTGCACTGCAGTTGCGAGCCGCGTGCAGGAATGAAGACTTAGAGTTCGGAAGTGAGGACATAAGACATCCTTAAAGTCGTTTCTCCTAGAGGGCTGTAGGGGGCTCGCTGGCGGTTATAAAAATCGCTATCGAACCTGTTCTTCCCCAAGGAGAAAGTGGTTGAGTACCCCCGTCGGTTTCGGGAGTACTCCCACCCTAGCAAAGTGTTGAACAGTTGTCAGGAAACACTCAAGGAACGCTTTAAGGTTCTGGAAAATCTCACACAGTGAGTAGCTGTTAAACGCTGAACCCCGTGCCCCCCAAACAGAAAACCTGTCTAGGAACACGGGGTTATGCGTGCAGCTAGTCGATCAGCTGAGCCAGCTTATCGAGACTGGAAAGCTGCCAGCACCGTCTCCAGATGGCCGCGAGTCAGCAACTGCTGAGGAATGAAATAGTGACCATCATACGCAGACGCCAAATTCTGGCTAGCCCACACAATCTCACGGTAGAACGCAGAACCAGGCTTAACATCCACGTAGGGGGAATTACCCGTCACCGCAGGAGAACCAGCCGCGCGGTAAGTGAACGCCGCAACGGTGGCGTTCGAGATACCAGCGTCCGCGTGGAACTTGCCATCAGACCAGCCGAAAGTAATGCCCTTCTGACGGGCCCATACGTAGGCGGCATAGTTCGGGTCGGTAGTCTTCACATCCGGCCAGGGGGAGACTGCCGGCAGATTCACCTTGGGGCTACCAGCCTGAGCGTACAGTGCCGCAGTCAACTCGCCGCGGGTAGCGCGTTCCTTGCGCTGCTCATCGGTCAGGCTAGGCTTCTTATCATCAGTGTTGGACGCATCAGAACCCTTAAAATTCAGGTCCTGAGAAGCCAACAGCTCACCGCGACCCTCGGGCGCCTTACCCACAACGGGGGCAAGGAACTCGCCGCTCTCGCTGTAGCCGTCATTAGCCCAGACCTCCACCACGTACTTCTTCGAAGCATCCAAAGTGTTAGCCGGAACCTTCACGGTGCCGTTCACTACGCCGTTCACATACTCAAAGGCACGATCGTGGTGGTTGTACTCAATGATGTCGCTGGTCGCCAGAACAGGGGTGTTCGAACCCTTCTCACGGATTACATACTGAACACCCTTGACGGAGTGAATCTCACCGTAGAAACCGGTACCCGAGAAGTAAATGTCCTGATCAGTGGTGGTATCGCCCAGAGCCTTGTATTCCACCTTGGGGGCAAACGGACTGGGACGGAACGCCTGAGTTTGCACTGCAATACGGCGAATCACATTCTTGCCAGCCCACAGATCCTCAATGGTCAGCTGGGGCTGACCCTGCTGCTCAGCAACCAGGTCAACCTCGTAACGCACATCGTAAGTCGGGATACCGGGGAAGTAGTAGCGAGGCTCATAGTAGCGCTGAAGCACGTCCGGCTTGACCGTCAGCTGAGCATCCAGGGTGCCGTCCTCAGCAATGGTGAAGTCCTTACCCTCCTCAAAACGTAGCGGCGTATCATCAGCGGGCAGTAGGCTACCGTCGGGAACACCCTGAGAAGCGGCCAGGTAAACCGCCACCTTGCCGTGCTTTTCACGCCACTCCTTAGTGAAACCCGAACCCTTCACGTGGACGGTACCGCCCTCAAAGGTGTACAGCAGCTGAGCCTTGCCGTCGTACAGAACCTCGAACGTCGGAGCGTCCTCCTGGGTGGCCTTAGCGCCCGGAACATCCGCAGCCGTCGTGCCGTCAGAACCATTGAAGTTCAGCGTCTGAGAAGCGAGCAGAGTACCGCGGCCCTCGGGTGCCTTGCCAACAACGGGGGTCACCAGGTCTTCGCTACCCTCCTGGTAGCCGTTGTTGCCCCATACCTCGACAACGTACTGCTTTGCCTTATTCAGGGTGTTAGCGGGAATCTTAACGTTACCGTTGAGGAGCCCATGCTGGTACTGGGACGAATACTCGGGGTCGTTGTACTCGATGATGTCGCTAATAGCCAGGGCGGGGGTGTTCGAGCCCTTCTCACGCACAACAATCTGAACACCCTTCGGGGAGTTAAAATCACCCTCAAACCCCCAACCCCAGAAGTCCAGAACCTGATCCTTATCAGTATTCTTCAACGCGTTGTAGCTCAAGTGAGGATAGAACTCATCAGAAGTATCAGTGGGATTCTCACGGACGCGATCATCCGGCAGGGAACCAGCAACAGCCGCCGCAGGAGCATCCGCGGCAACATTCTGAGCAAGCGCAGGAGACATCGGCAAAACCATCGCGCCAGCCAACGCCAATGCACCGCAACCCCGTGCTGCACGGAAGAAGGACGAAGCCTTGAAATTCGGAAGAGCGGACATAATCATTCCTTATTGGTCGAACCCATCGCGCCAATGCAGTTTCTAAAAGGGGAGTGAGAAATCTTCGTCGAATCTGCGCCAACCCAATGAGAAGTGGTCGAATGTCCCCGTTAGTTTCGGGGACAATTTCACCCTATCAAAGGGGTGAATAGAAGTCAGGAAACACTCAAGAGAGACTTGAAGGTTCTGAGGGTTTTCCCAGGTTGACCAGCTGCTAAAAACTGAACCCAGCACGCTAAACTCAGCACGTTAAACCCCGAAAACAGAACCCCGTGCTCCCGAACAGAAAAACCATTCGGGAACACGGGGCGGCCAAATACACTAACCAAGCACTAAAACGAAGCGTGAAACGAGGAAGTGCGAAAACTATGAAGTGCGGAAGTACAGGTACATCATCATCGCAACACGACCACGAGAGGTCTGAGCCGTCGGCTCAAAAGCATTACTCTCAGACACCGTTGACACGCCATGGCGAGACGCCCACACAATCTGACGGTAGAACGGAGTCGCAGACGAAACATCGCTAAACGGGGAAGTACCCGACATCTGAATCTTCCGCGCACCATCAGCACGGTACAGAAGCGCCGCAGCGGAAGCATTCGACAAGCGCGCCTCCGCATGGAACATACCATCAACCCAACCGGACGTAATACGCTCCTGACGCGCCCACAGGTACGCATCATAGTTCGGGTCAGATTCATCAACATCCGCATACGGCGAATGCTCCGGACGAGTCACCGCCGGCGAACCCGCCAGCTTATAGAACATAGTGATCAGCTCGCCACGAGTCACCGGATCCTCAGCACCAAACTGGTCCTCAGAAACCGGCTCCATCGTCTGGGTGCGAACAGCCCAACGGATACCCGCATAGTACGCAGAATCCTCAGGGGCATCAGCAAAAATAGTGTTCGCATCCGGCGCGGTCACGGACGGACGCAGAATCTTCGGGCCCTGGGTCGAAGAACTCGACACCAGAGCAGAAGTAGAAGTCGCCGAAGCGGTCGTCGGCGCAGCAGTATCCGCCGAAGAAAGACGCGCCTCCGACGAATCATAAAAAGAGAAAAGAGGTGAGAACGGCAGATACAAAACACCCGCCAACGCCACAGCGCCAACAGCCAGCTCAATACGGCGGCGCTTACGCTTCTTAGCGGCATCCTGAGAAGAAGTATCGGGGGTACCCTCCGGTGCCAGCAGAGGTGCAGAAGAATTATGGGCAGTATCAGACGACTGCTTAAAATCCTGGGACATAAATCCTCAATGTGGTTGATGTATCGGTGTGTGCTGGGCTCCCTCTAGTTCTACGCACCCAGCCGGATAAGGGTGCGCACCAAGGGGGCGCAACAGTCCTAAGCATAAACCACAGCTTGAAAAATATTAATTTACACTCCATGGAACATTCTTGAAAAAGGGGAGTGGAGCACCCCAAAAATCCACCCAATAGCGGGTACTGCATGAGGCGCGCCCCACATGCGGTACAGCCCACACTAGCGTGGCAACCGGCAAAAATACCCCGAAAAACCGCAGGATAGCAGCGGACAACAGCCCCGTTCACACCCCCTATAGATACCCTGCAGACACCTCATAAACACCCCGCAAGAGCACAGAAAAGCCGGGCCAGCGGCGATGAAACCAACGTTTCATCGCCGCCAGCCCGGCATAATCCCTAGACCCTAGAGATTAGTCCTAGCGAACCTTATAAAGCCCTAGTGAACCTTATAGAGCCCTAGCGGACCTTGTAGTTCATCAAGAAACCAGCCAGCTCACCACGGCTCACCAGCGCAGACGGGTGGTACTCAGAACCCGGGAAGACCTGCAGCTTCTGCTGCTTAGCCCAAGTGATCTCGCGGTAGAACGCAGAACCGACCTTCACATCGGTGTACGGCGCCTCAGTCACAGCAACCGGCTTCTTACCATCAAAACGGTACAGGAACGCCGCAACAGTAGCATTAGAGACAGACGCATTCGCGTGGAACTTACCATCAGACCAGCCGAAAGTAATACCCTTCTGACGAGCCCAAATGTACGCAGCGTAGTTCGGGTCATCGGTCTTCACATCCGGGTACGGGCTAGTAGCCGGCAGGGTAACCTCCGGGGAACCAGCCATGCGGTACAGCGCAACAGTCAAATCACCGCGGGTCGCATCATCATTAACGCCGAACCAATCCTTCTCACGAGAATCAATCAGCTTCTGATCAGCAGCCCACAGAACAGCCTTGTGGTTCGCGTGAGCAGCCGGAACGTCAGCGAAACGCTCACGAGCCTTCTTGTTCGCAGACTCACCAGTCAGAGTCAGGTAATCAGCCGCGATGCGCTCGCTCTGACCATCTGCGTAGTTCACGGTCACGAAAATAGCGTAGTGGCTATCAGCATCCAGCTTGGTGCCGTCAACGTTAACGGTCGTCTCAAACGCGCCGGTCGCCACACGGTCAGCGCTCAGAGTGATGCTCTCCAGAGCCTCACCGGTCGGGTTGCCGTCAGCCTCAGCAGCCGAGAACAGCACGTTCACGGTAGCACCAGCGGGGACATCGAAATCCTTACCCTTCACACGGATAGTGGTCGAAGAACTCAGATCCACCTTGTCAGTGCTCAAAGAAACCGAAGGAGACTCCTTCTTAACATTCTCGCCGTTCACCGGAACAAACGCCTGAGTGCTCAGCGCCTGGCTGTTCGCCTCATCGTTATCTTCCGGAACGTTGAACTCGAAAGTCTGCACAACATAGGAGCTACCAGACTTCAGGGTGCCCGCCGGGATGTCCAGAACAGTCGAGAAACGGCCGTTGGTGTAACCCATGTACTGACCAAAGAAAGCAGAGTAGGAGGTGAACTTAGCCTCCGACTGAGCCAGCGCGGGGCCGGTCGCCTTACCGGTCGCCGGATCAACCGCACGAACCGCAACAATCAGCGACTCGCTACCGTTGTACGAAATGTTCTGGAAGCCAGCACCGTTCACGGTGACCTTAGTGTTCTCAGAAGCGTTCACCGACGAAGCGCCGTACGACAGGGTGGGGGAATCAACGGCGGGAACATCCGCGACCGTCAGTTCAGTACGAACCTCATCCGCGGGAATCCAGCCGTCTTCAGCGTCATCGCGGTAACCGAGCACAACATCGAAGGACGAGCCATTGGCCTCCAGATAGTTAGCGCCGATAGAAGCGGTCAGATTCACGGTGCCGTCAGCCGCAAAGGCGGAGGCGGGAACATCCTGAACATAGACGGGGTAATCACGCGGACGGTGCGGCGGGAAAGCAACGCTTTCACCCTTCGGAACAACGTACAGGCGGAACGACTTGCCTTCAACGAAGTCCTTGGAGAAACCAGAGCCGCTAACCGTCACGTTGCCGCCCTTGAGAATGTCAAAAGTGCCGGAGGTAACCTGCAGACGCTGAGCACCCTGAACCTCACCCTGTGCAACAGCCTGGGCTGCTACCGGAGTAGCAGCAGGAGCCGCAAACGCGGGGGAGAGGGGCAAGAGCATGGCACCCGCCAAAGTGAGGGCGCAGCCGTTCTTAGCCATGTTTTTGGGTAGCGCAAAGCGCATGTGGTTGGGAAGTGAGGACATTGTTATCCAATCAGTTTTTATCGGTGTCACGCATCGAGTGTGGTGCGCATAAACACCGTAGCAAATAGTTAAGACATGCTGGAACCTGAAAGGTCATCAGTGCGAAAAATGCCTGTGTGTTTTATCGCATGTCTTAAGGTGAAGTATAGCTTTAAAAAGTATGTGCATGACGTGGAAAATATGCCTAAATATTGTGCTGATAAGCACAAATGCTGGTCACTGTACAAAAAAGAAAGTAAGGAAAACCCACCGCATTCGAAAAATTCGCACCTATGCAACCTCTGCAGGTTGAGAATATTCACAATGCGGTGGGCAAGGCAATATAAAAGTCACCCACAATAAAAATGGCACATAAACAGAGCCATAAAGTCGCCTACTTGACGAAAGCCAACCAGAATGGCTAACACCACGGAGAGACACTATGTGAGACGGCTGCCGCCGTGCTCCATGCGGTATAGCATCAACGCCAAGTCATAGACGGACGTTGTCTCCATGAAAAAGCGTTCGTGTTCCCAATCCCCGGTGTAGCCCCAAATGCGTTGCTGAACAGCCCACCGAGATTCACGCCAGAAAGCGCTACCCTCCTCCAAATCCAGAACCCATGGGTTAGCGCTCACCTCAGATTCATCCGACCCCGGCAGGCTACTGTTACGAGACTGCGGTGCGGCAGTCGGCAAGCCGGGAGACACCATACCGCGCGAACGCTGATACCTATACAGGAACGCCGCCGTCGAATAATTGTGCATGTTCATCTCCGGGTGGAAATTCCCATCCGCCCAACCGAACGTAATGCCCTTCTGACGAGCCCAAATGTACGCCGCGTAGTCCGGATCATCCGGAGCGATATCTCCATAAGGGCTCGTCGCCGGAAGCTCAACCTTCGGGGAACCCGCCAGACGGTACAACGCCACCGTCACATCGCGGCGCGTCATATCGCGTCCCTCACTCAAAGAAGAAAACTCAGGAAGAACCTGACGGTACTTAAACCATGCCCAGGCGGCGTTGACCTCCTTATTCTTCGTAAACTGCAGTTGCAGATCCTTCGAAGTAAGCTGCTCAACCGACTCAACCGTACCGTCCTTGCCAGCAGTCACCTTCTCCAAGAAGAGCCTGTACGAGCCGTCATAATTCATCGGTGCACCGGGGATGTTCAGCTTCTCATCCACCGTGCCGTCATGGATGTTCTCAGCAGCAATCTCCTGCACTAGCGTCTTCTGACCGGCCAGAAGTCCCTGCGCGTCAACATACTGCACCGAGAAACGGTAAGAGACCCCAGGCTGCTTCTTCAAGCCGACGGCGCGTACCTGAAGGATATTTTCCTCATCATAAGGGCTCACCGTCGTAGCCTTCAGAAACATCTCAGGGCTAGCCGATTCCTTATTAAGCGAACGTACCGGAATGAAATCTGCAACATCATTCAGCAACTCACCGGGGTAATTCTCATCCTCCGGACGGTCTTTACCGTAGAAACCAATCTTATAGACCTTACCCGGCTTAAGCGTGCCCCCAGGAATCGTAATAGACGTCTTAAAATGCCAATTCAGGAAATAAACGCGCTCTCCACTACGAGAAGCCGGGTACGGAATCCGAGTGGTGAATTCTGGTTCGCCTACAATCTTTCCGGTCTTCGGGTCGACTTCATAAAAAGCCAGAAGCGCGGGGCCATCCTTGCCCTCTCGACTACCGCTCGTAAGGATATGGAACCCCTCAATCGTCAGAGTCGTATCCTTCCACGGGTCATCAATCGCGGGCACACTGAAAATGTACGTCGTCTCAGTCGGCTTAGGGTCCTGCACAACATTAATAGGTGCACGCGCCACAAAACGGAATTCGGACGGCCAAAAATCCTCCCGGTGGCCCTTCTTGTGGTACGTCAGAATAACGTCGAAAAGAGTGCCTTCTTCAGCCTCAATAATGTACGGCCCAATATTGAGGAAGAAGGTGTAGCTCCCGTCCGGATTTTCTACCATCTGCTTCGGGTTGGGCTCACGGTCAAAGAGGTAGCCAAAGTAGGCATATCCGTCAATGCGGGCATACGCGGCCTTGAAGTACGAAGAACCGCGATCAACCAGAGAAAATTCGTAGAATTCGTAATTCTGACGGAATTCAGCACTGAGCGGAGGCGTCGTCAGCGTTACGGTGCCTCCTCGAGTAATGTTGAGAGTCTCGGGAGAGACTGTAAACCCTTCCATTTCAGGATGGCGAGATTCATCTACCTCCGGAAGCGAATATGTGGGTTCGTCAGCATCTTCTTGAGCTGCAGCGGGAGAGACGGGGGTCGTCTGTTCCGGGTCTGCCTGAGCGGGTGCAACCTGAGTCGGCTGGTCAGGTGCTGCCTGGGCCGGTGTTGCGAGTGCCGCCGGGGTGATACCGGCAAGCGGGCTCAAACCCAGCAACAGGGAAAGGCTGAGCGCGCGGGCGCTCGCCGGGTGGCGCGGGGTATCAGAATGGTGTGGGGCACCTCGTGGGGCGAAGAATGAAGACATCATAATCCCATCTACAAAATTTATACGGTGATTGAAGTGAGTGAGTATATGAAGTGAGCGAAGACGTCGAGCGGATAAAGCGTGAAAAGACCCCCAAAAAACAGGGGAGAAGTAGCATTCTGGAGAAACAAATAGGAGGGGTGGCACCGGCGGGCTGAAAAGCCGAACTAATCCGAACATTCCAGCCCACCGGTTACCCCTCACCACGACCGGGCGTTACTTGAGGTGGCTGCCGCCGTGCTCCATGCGATACAGCATCAACTTCAAATCACCAGAGGAAACGAAAGACCTATCAAAGTCCTCATAGACGTATTCCCCATCAACGCGGTAACCCCACATGTGGTGATCAACAGCCCACTGAGCCTCACGCCAGAAAGCGCTACCCTGACGAACCTTATGCTGCCAACCGCTAGCACTCCGAGGCGCACCCTGGTTGCCCGGCACAGACGAGCTACGCGGCAACGAGGCAGAGGTCGGCACCTTCGGCGTGACCTGACCCATCGCCTTCTGGTACCTGTACATGAACGCCACCGTCGACGGGGTCGAAAGCTTCGCCTCCGGGTGGAACTTACCATCCGCCCAGCCGAAGGTAATGCCCTTCTGACGAGCCCAAATGTACGCGGCGTAGTCCGGGTCGTTCGTTGCCACATCCGCGTACGGGCTAAAAGCAGGCAGCTCCACCTTCGGGGAACCCGCCAGGCGGTACAGCGACACCGTCACATCGTGGCGCGTCATACCGCTATGCCAGGACATCGGCGAAGGATTAGGCAAAATATCACGCTCAGCAAACCACTGCTCAGCCGCCTGCAACTCATCCTCACGCGTCAGCTTCAGAGGAATATCCTCGACAGCAAGCTGCTCTACCGACTCACCGGCACCATCCTTACCGGGGGTGACCTTCTCCAAAACCAGACGATAAGCACCCGAATAGCTCAGCTGCTGAGCAATCGTCAGATTCAGCTCCACCCTGCCATCCTGGATGCGATCGGCGGGAATCGCCTGCTGGAACACCGTCTGACCGGTCAAACGCCCTTGCTCATCAACATGCTGCACCGAGAGGCGGTACGATCCTTCACCCGGATCAGAAAGCCCGGTAGCGCGCGCCGTAAACAAGTTCGTCTGCGCATAAGGGCTCAGGCCCACCGACCCAAGGTGCAGCGTGGGCCCCGCAGAGTCCTGCTCGGGAGAATGCACCGGAAGGAACTCAGCAACATCATTCAGCATAGAACCCGGAGAATCTTCCATGCCGGGGTAAGGCAACCCGTTCCCATACATACCAATAAAGTAGAGCTTGCCCGGCTTCAACGTACCCGCAGGAATCTTCAGCTCCGCACTGAAATAGTTATTGCGGAACCACCTGGTGTTAACCCCGTAGTACGTGTAGTCCACCCGCTGAGTGAACACAGGCTCACCCACCATCTTTCCCGTTGCAGGGTCAGCCTCATAGATAGCGATGACCGGCCAATCATTACCAACCATTTCACTAGCCTGGGAGAGGATATGGCGTCCCTCAACCCGCAGCGTCGTATCCTTCCACGGGTCATCGATAGCGGACTGACTGAAAGTGTAGGTCCCACGGGTCGGCTGCGCATCCTGAACCGTATCAATATGGGCGCGGGCATACAAACGGTTCGACCTACTCGAAGGTTCCGGCTCAGTTTCATCCGACGGGTAGTACGTCATCACCACATCGAAGAGCTCGCCGTCCGCCGCCTCAACGTACTGCGGGGGAACCTTAAACGTGTAGGTGAGGCTACCGTCCGGGTTCTCCCGCACCTGATGCACCAAATCCTTGAGCATTCCGCCGTACTCGTCGAGAGGCTCATAACTATTGTGCTCCGCATACACGTACACCGACCCGCGCTCCACCAGAGCCAGCTCGTAGAAAGTGTACTTCTTACGGAACTCGGGGCTCAACGGGGAAGTCGTCACCGACACCGTGCCACCCTGAGAAATATTGAGGGTTCCCGAATCGACCTTCAACTCAACATTCCCCGGGTTCTCCGAATCAACAGCATCAGCGGCAAGAGGAGCCATCGGAAGCTGCGCGTTCACCGTGAACTTATGGCTACCGTACGAATACTCAGAGTCCGAGAACACCGCCCGCACTTCAGCCACTGAACCGCGGGAAGAAGGCCTATTGTAGGAATCGCCGTGAACCTTATACTCAACCTCCACGGTCAGAGTACCGTCAGCGTTGCGGGTTACCAGCTCGTCACGCTTATAGTATTGGCCCGCTACATCATTCCTCGCAAAATATGCCTGCTCACCAGAGGTAGCGTTATAAATCGCCACAGAATCAAGGTAGTACCCCAGATCCACCTCGGGTGAAATATTAGAAATAGTCACCTTATAGACACGGTCCTGACCGGGATCAAAATCCTGTGCAGCAACAGATACCTTCGGCAGGGTATTCCTGAACGAATTATCCTGATACGCCATGCGCGCAGGATTATTGCCCACAGGAACGAAGGGGAACTTGCGCGACAGCTTATTCCACCCGTGGGTTTCTACACCGGAAACACCCAGGGAATACCCCTTACCGGACTTCAAGACTCCCGCGGGGATAGTGACCTTTTTCTGGAAATAGCCATTAGGAATCAGGCCCTCGAAAATGCGCTGATTCTCTTCCGTATCCGGTGCCTTCAGCTCACCAAGCGAAGCCACATTATCGTTCGTGACCTTTCCCTGCTCATCATGCTCGGATAGGGTGAACTTCACGGAGCTGACATCCTGAAAACCGGTACCCGTCAGCGTCACCTCAATCGGCTGACCGGAAGCAATCTGCTCCTCAGAAATAGCCGAAACATCATAGGTGATGGAGGGGAGCGCCGCCTTCGGGAGGTTGAACTCCACCGGCAGCGCCGCACGGACGCGGTCCTCAGTGTTCCACGCATAGGGGTGCGCCTCATCCACGGGGCGGTAGGTCAGAATGACCTCGTACTCCAGGTTTGCCGGTAGGCTATTCGCCGGAACCGTCAGGTCAGCGCTGAAACTGCCGTCAGCAGCCGGTTTCGGGGCGTCAAAGACAAGGCCGCGGTGATCGACCTTCTGGTAGGGGTTGGCGTAGGTCGAAGAGCCCTTCGGCGCAATCGTGAGGCTACGCAGCTCATGATGCGCCAAGAACTCGGGGCTCAGCCCGGTACCCTCCACGTGCACGGTACCGCCGTGAAGAATGTCGAGGGAGCCGCTGGACACGCGCAGAGTCGGCAGGGAAGCATCCTGCTTATCACCCTGCACAGGAGCGTTCTGTACGGGTGCGTTCTGCACGGGCGCTGCTTGAAGTGCTGCCTGCTGCTTGCCAGCCTGCTGCGTATCTGCCTGCTGGGCGGGGGAGGTGGGCGCCGGCTGGGCCGCCACCGGCGTCAAAGCCAGCAGCGGAGACAAACCCAAAACCAGGGAAGCACCCGCAACCTTTCGGTGCGTGCCACGAGCAGGCTTAAAGAAGGAGGACATCATTATCCAATCTGAATTTTCTGCATGAAAGAGGGCGAATGAGAAAAGAAGTTGAGAGGATAAATGAGTGACAGTCCACCGCGCTGAGCCCGCACCGAATCCACATCGTAGAAGGCCCGTAGCAGCGGTAAGCTGAAGTGCAATTTCAGCCTACCAACCCGCGTCTTAGACAATCAACGAAAACACGAGAAAAACATGCCGATGAGAGTTATAAGACAAAAAATTCAAAAATTACGCCCTGGCTTTATACAAAGCCCAAACCCCAAAAAAGACCACACAATAGAGAAACAAAAACTGGAAACATCACCAGCGCTAAAAACGGCACCCAGTAGCGCCAGTACCATAAAGCGGGCACACAGAAGGGGCGGTGAGAGAAAAACTCTCACCGCCCCTTCTGTAGGCTGCTATCTTCAGCTGTTGTTATCAGGGGTCAACCCGCACAATATAGGGGTCCAACAGTCTGATTCACCGCATCTGCCGAATCTTAATCATCGAGATAAGGGCTGCGGCTGATGCTAGCCATACCCAGCATCGACACGACACGAGCCAGCTCCTCGCGGGTAGCAATCTTGGTCGGACGGAAATCCTTGCTCTTATAAATGAAGCTCACATCAACATTCACCGACGAGTGCAGCCACACCGACTCGGTGTAGAACGGGGCACCCGGCTTCATATCCTGCGGGATGGTGAGATTGAACCACGAAGGACGGCGGCCGGGGGTAAGCATAAAGTAACGGTAGAAGAACGCAGCCATCGTAGCGCGGCTAGCCACCGCCTCCGGGTGCATCTTACCGTCAGACCAGCCCGAGGTCAGACCATTCTGGTACGCCCAAATGTACGCCGAGTAACGCTCATCCTTCGGGGACACATCAGGGAAAGGAGAACGCGTAGGAAGCTTCACCTTCGGCGAGCGGGCGCCTCGGTAAATTGCATCCATCAGGTCGCCGCGAGTCACCGCACGCTGAGGGTGGAAGCAACGATCCTTATCAATTAGCAGAATCTTTGCGCTACATGACCTGTAGATATCGGGGGCGTACTCGCCATCCATATCAATATCCACAATGAACGGTGCCCACGCGAACTCAGTGTTAATCGTCGGGCGAACCTCAATAGTACGCAGGATGGTGTACTGCTCACGGCGCGGACGAAGAGACAGACGAACCCCGTAGTTTCCCTTCGGGCCGGCAGTGATGTCACGATTAATGACGTGGTGCCTTACATAGACGTCATTCTCAATGCGCTTCTTCGGCTCAAGAGCGAAGAAATAGAACTGAGTGAAGCCCTTCTCCTTGGTGTAGTAGCCAGCCTCAATGTACGGGGTGTACAGGCCAGTATCAAGCACAGCCTGCAGACCGGTAATCTCGTAGCTGAGGTTGAAACCGCTAATATCAAACGACGCCTCGGTAATCTTGAACGTCAGCGGAGTGGTCTTAACGTCCAAGGTGGCAGCCTGGGCGTTCTGCTCGCCGGCGTGGTGCGCGCCCAAAGCGCCAGCAACTGTTAGTGCAGCCGCACCCTTAATGAGGGCGCGACGAGAGGAAAAAGTAGACATATCATTGTCCTATCGATGTGTTTCTGAGTGGTTACTTCTACGCTAGCAAACCAATAACCATTGGTTAAACCTCTAGTCGTTTGTTATACGTACGTGGCGTGACGTGTTTCCATGTGTGCTGGGTTGAGAATGTGAATGTTAGTGAGTGAAATACCCGCCACCAATGGCGAGACGTTTAATACTATAAGCACTTCTGTGCACAAAAAGAAGGCGGATAGATAGACACTACCCGCCTTCTGCCCCGCAAAAACCTACCCGCTTAATGTGGGAAAATGTGGTTTTACAGGGGGAAATACATTTTTAACGCCCATAAAAATAGTTAAAAAATCTTTACAATGAATCTTTACAAGAGTGAGAAATAACAACCGGCGGCCATTACTGCTCATGCACCAGCAGAGTCAAAACACCCGCCTTACGCGCCGTCGGCAGGGCGCACTCCACCGACCAGTCCTCGCTGACCGCCTCCAAAAATTCGGCAATACCCGCCGTAGATCCATCAATAGGACGAGCCGCCAAACCCGACTGAATCAGGTAACGCGCAAACAGGCCGCGGTAATGCTTCGCCATGTGTGAGACGACCTTACGCGACCCATCAGCTGCCACACGCTCCACGCGAACCGCCAGAGTCTGCGACGGGGGAGTTACCCACGACTTTGCGTAGGCGGCAGAACGGCAATCCAGAATTAGCTGGTCCTTCGCGGTCGACTTCAGAGCGGTACCCAACGCGCCCTTCCAGAAGGAGGCGAGCGCACCCACCGAACCCAGCTTCACGCCCATCGAGAGGCGGTAAGCGGGGATCGCGTCCTCGGGGCGCAGAATACCCCACAGTGCCGAAGAGATTAGCAGCGACCAGTGTGCGGCATCGCGTTCGGCGGGGGAGAAGCTCGCATAATCCAGCGCCTCAAAGAGCACACCCGTGTAGGTGCGGATCGCGGGCTGTGCCGGTTCGGTGAGCAGGCGCGTATTGCGTTCCACCTCTGCTGCGAGGGATGCGCCCACCTTGAGCTCCGTGAGAGCATCGGGGCCCGAGCTAACCGTTGCCAGCTCCTCCAGGACGCTCTCACGCTCGGCGGTCAGTTCGGGGAACGAGAGGTCAGCGAAGCATACGGGTGCGTTGCCTGCGGGGGCGGGAGTTTTACCTTCGGACGGGGGAAGAAGAATCAGCATCTCTCCAGTGTACCCGCGAGACGCAGTGTAGCTACGAGGCGCTGTGTAGTTGCGAGGCGCCGGCGTGCCCCAGTACGTCCGTGTACCCGCGAAACGAACCCGGGAAATAGCCACCTCCAAGGGTGTGCGTATAATGGGTTGGGTGAAACGGGCCGTCTGGGCAATCGCGAGGCACACGTGCTTCGAGGAAAGTCCGGGCTCCACAGCACAGGATGGTGGATAACATCCACTCGGGGTAACCCGCAGGCCAGTGCCACAGAAAGTAAACCGCCGCGGTTCGCCGCGGTAAGGGTGAAAGGGTGGTGTAAGAGACCACCAGCGGGCGCGGTGACGTGCCCGGCTAGGTAAACCCCATTCGGAGCAAGGTCAAACAGAATACGCCATGGTAGGGTAGTGCGCCCGATCCCCGTCAGCTTCCTTCACGGAGGTGGGGTGCGTATTCGGGTAGGCTGCTTGAGACGTGCGGCAACGTACGTTCTAGATAGATGATTGCCTCAAAACGCCCCTTCGGGTGGCGTTTTAGACAGAACCCGGCTCATAGGATGACCCGTTTCACGCTATCGTTAGCCGGTGGAAAATATCACCGGCTGATGGAAAACGAAGACCGCGAATGCGCTTTTAGAGTGCATTCGCGGTCTTCGTTTTAAACTTCTCGAAAGGTCTCTGACCTTCAGAAGAGCTCGTGATTAGTGGCCGAACGGATCCGGATCCACGCCGGGCATCCACGAGTTACCGTCGACGGTCCAGCCTTCCTTCTTCACGACCTTCTTCATCTTGCCGGTCCACTTCTTGTTCAGGCGGTTCACGTACAGCTTGCCGTCCAGGTGGTCGGTTTCGTGCTGCATACAGCGTGCGAACCAGCCGGTCGCCTCAAACTGGACGGGGTTGCCGTGCTCGTCAAGACCATTCACGGTCACCCACTCGGCGCGCTTGAGGGGGAAGCCGTAACCGGGGAAGGACAGGCAGCCCTCTTCCTCCTCGTACGGGTCCGGGTCAGCGGTAGAAATCTTGCCCAGGGTCAGTACCGGGTTGATGATGCAGCCGCGCGGGGGAACGCCGTCCTCATTCTCCATCTTGTAGGTGAAGATACGCAGGCCCACACCAATCTGAGGTGCCGCCAGGCCCACACCGTTGGATGCGTCCATGGTCTCGTACATGTCAGCCACGAGCTCCTTGAGCTCATCATTAAACTCGGTGACGGGTGCCGCGGGGCGGTGCAGAACGGGGTTGCCGTGAATAACGATGGGGCGAATAGCCACGGAATTATCCTTTGCTTGTGTTGAACGGGAACTGTTGAGTGGGAACTTACCGGGTACACCGTGTGCGGGTGAACCGGATTGAGGGTAAGCGAAAGGGCCGTTACGGATAACCATAACGACCCTTTCCATCGGGGTGATCGACGGGGGTTGAACCCGCGACCTCCTGGACCACAACCAGGCGCTCTGCCAACTGAGCTACGACCACCATGTGCTTCGCTTGGTTTCCCTTGCGATATGCAACGGATACTACTGTACAGGAGATTCAGAAACCTGCCAAGTTGAAAAGCCGTGATGCTCGTTACATGTTGCGCTTACGCCTCGGACGCCTCGGACGCCTCTGCCGCCTCAGAAGCGGACGCCTCAGCCTCGCGCTCAGCCGCCTCGCGTGCGGCACGCTCAGCCTCCACCTCACGCGCAATCTGCGCCGAAGCAATCGCATCCGGGCCCTGCGGCACAAAAATAGCGCGACGGTAATACTTCAACTCATCAATCGAGTCCTTGATATCACCCAGCGCGCGGTGGTTACCGGTCTTCGCCGGGGCGCTGTGACGAGCCGCCGGGTACCAGCGCGACGCCAGCTCCTTAATGGTGGACACATCAATCACGCGGTAGTGAAGGTGCGCCATGACCTCTGGCATGTAACGCTCCAAGAAACGCTTATCCATACCCACCGAGTTGCCGCCCAGCTGCGCCTTGCCCGCCACCGGAACATACTTCTTGATGTAACGAAGCACCTGCTCCTGCGCGTAATCCATCGACACACCGTGCTCAATATCGGGTAGCAGACCCGACGCCTCATGCATCGACCGCACAAAGTCATTCATGTTCTCCAGCGCACCGGCAGGAGACTCATCACCGGGCTTAATGACGAACTCAACGCCAGAACCCAGAATGTTCAAATCGGCATCCGTGACCAGAACGCCCACCTCGACGAGAGCGTCATTCTCCACGTCCAGGCCGGTCATCTCGCAGTCAATCCATACAATACGTTCACTAGAAATACTCACCCTCCCACTCTACCCCCAAACACCGCCGGCCCGGCGGGTAGCGCGTCACAAAAGGGTACAAGATGGTGCAAGACGGCACAGGCGGATGAGCAAACGGCGGCAATGGGGGAGAACTGCACCCCTCTGCGTGCCCTTGAGGAACGTCCACAAGTGCCTTCGCAACAGTGATTCTCGTAAGTGCATCCAAGGGCTCCGGTATGATAAAAACCAGAACGACGATGCAGACAGAAAGGGAGTTATGCGCGCACCAAAGGAGCTAGCACACCGGCTCACCACCCCCGGCGCACACGACGCACCTCTCTCACCCAAACTCTTGGACTACGTCAATAACCACCGTCTGCGCACGGTGATTATCGGCACCATCGGCTCCATCATGGTCACCCTCGGCTCCTACGCCGTCGGCTGGCTCGCCGACAGCTCCAGCTTCTGGCGCTACGACATTATTCGAGCCATCCGATTCGAAGCCGCATGGGTCATCACCGGCATTATCATGCTCGCCCTCGGCGCTATGATCATGTGCCGTGAATGGCTGCGAATCTACCAGAAAATGGGCGACTGGAACGAACCCAACGCCATGCGGTGGATGATTGCCGTCACCGCCAGTTGGTCCCTGCCGCAGATTTTCGCGTTCACCATCTACAGCCGCGACATGTTCTCCTACTACGGTCAGGGCATGGTCATGGCGCACGGCCTCAACCCGTACAAGCATGGCGTTTCCGAAATCTCGAACTTCATGCAGAACGGTGCGGACCCCATGTGGGCGGAATCCCCGCCCCCGTACGGACCGGTCTCCCTCAAGCTCGAAGAGTGGATTGTGCGCCTGGCGGGGGAGAACATCGACCTCTCCCTCTTCTACTTCCGCCTACTCTCCGTGCTCGCGGTCATCGGCATCCTCTTCTACGTGGCAAAACTCGCCCAGGCGCACGGCTTCAACCAGGTCCGCGCCCTCTGGCAGATTGGCCCGAACCCGCTGTTCATCGCATCGTTCATTGCCAGCGGCCACAACGACTCGCTCATGACCATGTTCATGCTCGGCGGCCTCTACTACGCCAAGCGCTACCGCGACACCTGGTGGGGCGGCCCGCTCGGCGTGACCTTCGTAGCCCTCGGCGTTGCCGTCAAGCCGCTCGCCCTCGTGGTACTGCCCTTCGTGGGTCTGCTCTGGGCTGGTAAGAACGCCTCCTGGCCGCGCAAGTTCATCTTCTGGGCGCTCTCCGGTGTGCTGCTGCTCGCCGAAATGGCGCTCATGGGCTGGGTGACCGGACTGGAATTCGGCTGGGTTAAGGCACTGTCCACCACCGGTGGCCAGTACATCTGGTACACCCCCTTCGGCCTAGTCATCGGCGCCGCATCCCTGTTCGTTCAGGGAGACGCCTTCGAGGTCATCCGCAAGCTCATCGAGACCGTCGGCAAGGGCATCGGCATGCTCGGCGCAGTAGCCATGGCATTCGTTGGACGCGACCGCAACATCGTGCGCCACGCCGGCCTCGCAATCCTGTTTATGCTCCTGTGCAGCCCCATGATTCAGCCCTGGTACCTGCTCTGGGCAATCCCGATGCTCGCCGCAACCGGCCTGCGCTCACACTTCCAGCTCATGTGGTACTTCATCACCACGCTGTTCTTCATGGCATACGGTGTGAGCGACCAGCTGAACGTCTCGCCCTACCTGCGCGATTTCAACCAGGACATGGGACGACTCATCGCGACCGTCATCTGCTTGGGCTACATCATCTACCTGGTCGCCCTCGACCCGGCAACCCGCCGCCTGGTGTACGTGAGCCTGCACCCCACGCAGATTCGCCGCACCACCATCCGCCTGTGGTGGCAGCTGTTCCCCGGCGCATCAAGCCGCCGTGCACGCCGCCGCGAGGTGAAGAAGGCAGAACGGGAAGCCGCCAAGGTAGGCTCCTAGCGCGAACTCCTAGTTCGCCAGCCTGGCTTAGCTCAGTGGAACAGCCCCCGCGTGAGAGGCGCGGTGCATGAGAAGCATAAATTCTCATGTACCCTAGAGGAAGGCCTCAGTAGCTCAGAGGATAGAGCAGGAGCCTTCTAATCTCTTGGTCGGGGGTTCGATTCCCTCCTGGGGCGCCACATGCAAAAACCGCCCCGCACCCTAAACTCAGGGTGCGGGGCGGTTTTTCTTTATGCTTTTTGCGTGCGTGCCGGGAAGCTACTTCTTAGTCGGGGCTACTTCTTAGTGGGGTTCGTGTCCTTGCAAGAGTTGAGGACGCGCTCCATAACCTTCTTCTCATCCGCAGTGACCCACAGCTTGTACTTCGCCTTCACGTGCACCTGGCGTGCCACGTAGGTGCAGCGGTAGGCGGTGTTGCTCGGCAACCATTCGGAGGCGTCCGCATCGGACTTCTGCTGGTTCGCCGGGCCGTCTGCAGCGAGCAGGTTCTCCGGGTCGTTCGCCAGCTGGCGGCGCTGCTCTGCGGTCAGATCCTGCGCGCCGGTCTGCCATGCGTTCGAAAGAGCCACCACGTGGTCAATCTGCACAGCCGAGGAGGTCTTCTTGCCGCGCTTGAACTCGATGGTCTTGCCGGTGTACGGGTCATCCAGAGTGCCACTGATCACGGTGCATGCGTGGGTCCTGACCTTGAAACGAAGATTGGTCAGGTCGCGGCGCAGAATGTCGTCGCGAGTGTTGCACTTGTTGCCGTCAACGTCATCCCAGGCGGGGCCGAACTGATCACGAGAGTAGCCAGCCTTCGACGCGCGTTCCTTCACCTGCAGGGACGCCAGCTCGCTCTTCGCGGTCGCCAGATCAGGTGCGAGCGCGGTCGCGGGATCAACCGCCTTGTACGGGTTCTTGACCTCGGCGAGGGTTTCGGTCTGAACGTTGGTCTCTTCATCATCGGTGGTGGAGGTTGTCGTATCCGAACCGAGTAGCCCGTCCACGCCGTTCTTACTCACGTAAACCAGACCAATAATCAGCACAATCACGGCAAACACAGCGAGCAGACCGTAAATGAGGCGCTTCTTCTGCGGGTCCATCGAATCGGGCAGCTTGGGCAGGTTGCGCTGCAGCTGCTGAAGTTCCTGCAGGGAGGGCAGATTGTTGTTCGCGGGCTTTTTGCTCACGGGTTCTCCAAGGCGGGTAGACGGGATGCGGCTGAGTGCACCGCATCATCAAGGATAGAGTGCGCCGGATAGAAATAGTTAACTTGAGGGCAAAAATAGCCGCCCCGACGCTGAGATACCTATCACGATGTCGAATGGGGCGTAGCCGTCATATTTCTGCAGGAAGCGTGTTGCCTGTGGGCGATTTTTGAAAAAACGGGGTGAAAAGTTCAAAAACTCTATCCACAGGCGGTGCCCAAAACCGCAAAACGCGAAGTTATCCACAGAAGCGGTAACCGCCGGATGCAGGGTCGGCTCAGTGCTGGCAAGGTGAAGGAACCCACCCACTAGTTTCTAAGGAGAAACCATGAGCGACACCATCCTGATCCGCGGATTCACCGCCTCCGATCCGGCACTGAGCACCCTGCCCAACGGGGTGCCCGTCGTGAACTTTCGCCTCGCCAGCACCCCGCGTTGGCAGGACGCCACCGGCACCTGGAAAGAAGGCACCACGAACTGGTACACCGTGAAAGCCTACCGCCGCCTCGCCCAGAACATTGCCACCTCCATTGAGAAGGGGCAGCCGCTGGTCGTGAGCGGCCGCCAGCGCATTAGCCGCTGGAACCGCGAAGACGGCACGCAGGGCACTACCGTAGAGGTGGATGCCCTCGGCATCGGTCACGACCTGAACTACGGTACGAGCACCTTCGCCCGCACCGTGGAGAAGCGCACGGTCAACGAGGGCTCCCTGCAGGGCGCACCTCAGCAGGGTATGCCGGGTGTACCGCAGCAGTACGCGCCGTCGCAGGAAGCACCTCAGTACGCACCCCAGCAGAACCCGGAGGCACCGGGCATGACCGCTCAGGGTTCTCCTGCACAGAACGGCGCATCCCAGGGCGGGGGAGCGCAAAGTGACGAACCCCCCTTCTAAAAGTGCTCCCCGGATGCTTGCATAAACGCGGGTGCATTGGGATAATGGAGCATTGTGTTGACATCGGGCACGCCCCTGCCGCAGGGGGAAGAGCGACCAACGATGTCAACCTTCGGGCACCAATCCTGTCCGAAGCATGAAGTTTTCTGTCCCGCAGTGGGGCAGAGCAATCTGAGTCTATTTGACCTGCGGCAGATGACTCTGGAGATCTACAACTATGCAGACTCTTGACTTCCTCGACAAGAAGTCCCTCCGTGACGACGTCCCCGCATTCGGCCCCGGTGACACCCTGAACGTTCACGTTAAGATCGTTGAAGGTAAGAACCACCGTATCCAGGTCTTCAAGGGCTTCGTCGTTGGCCGCCAGGGTGCAGGCGTTCGCGAGACCTTCACCGT
Source organism: Rothia sp. 27098_8_27 (assembly GCF_041432805.1). Lineage (NCBI taxonomy): Bacteria > Bacillati > Actinomycetota > Actinomycetes > Micrococcales > Micrococcaceae > Rothia > Rothia sp. 27098_8_27. Next base: position 117,451 of record NZ_JAPWAJ010000001.1, read on the forward strand.
CCGCAAGGTTTCCTTCGGTGTTGGTGTTGAGCGTACCTTCCCGGTTCACTCTCCCTCCATCGAGAAGATCGAGCTGGTGACCCGCGGTGACGTCCGTCGTGCAAAGCTGTACTACATGCGCGACCGCCACGGTAAGGCTGCTCGTATCCGCGAGAAGCGCGAGTTCTAATCTTTATAGATACAGAATTCTGTTGCAAACCGCTCCCCAACCGCATTCCGCGGGAGAGGAGCGGTTTTTGCATATTCTGAGACCCCGCTTTCTGAGAACCTTGCCGCTCTCAGAAAATAAAAGCCCAAGAGCGCAAACACTCTCGATACAATAGCTAGGTACCGTTTCACTCGAGCTAGGTATCTCTCAAACGAAAGGCTCACTCCAGCATGGCAGACGACAAGAACACTGCGAACATCAGCCCCTTCCCTGAGGGATACCAGCCTCAAAGCCGCCGCGAGCGCCGCGAAATGGAAGAATACTTCGCGCGCCTCGCTGCCGAAAAGGCTGCAGCTGAGGAGGCTGCTACCGAGCAGAGCGCTGCAGCGAAGAATACCGAGCGCAAAGAAGCCACCGATGAGGAGGCTGCCGTAGACGTGGAAACCACCAAGGACTTCTCCGAAATGACCCCCAAGGAACGCCGCAAGGCAAAGCGTGCCGAACAGGCAGAGCTGACCTACTCCCAGGCGCAGGAAGAAGGCCGCCTCGGCGAATGGCTCTGGGTGCAGGCACGCGAGGGCGGCACCGTCATCCTGTACGCGCTGGTCATTGCATTCCTGGTCAAGACCTTCCTGTTGCGCGGCTTCTACATTCCTTCCGGCTCCATGGAGCAGACCCTGCAGGTCAACGACCGCGTGTTCATTAACGTGGCGGGCTCCTACTTTAGCGAGCCCAAGCGCGGTGACGTGATCGTCTTCAAGGACTCTCAGGGCTGGATTCCCTCCACCCAGAAGACCAGTAGCCCGCTCAAGGATGCCCTGTCCTTCGCGGGTATTCTGCCGGATACCTCCTCGAACTTCCTGGTCAAGCGCGTTATCGGCACCCCCGGTGACGTGGTCGAAAGCGACGGCAACGGCAAAATCAAGGTCAACGGCGTAGAGATTACCGAACCGTACCTGTACCCCGGCAACCCGCCCTCGGAAGTCCCCTTTAAGGTGACCGTGCCCGCCGGCAAGTACTTCGTCATGGGCGACCACCGCAGCAACTCCGCCGACTCCCGCTACCACATTAGCGACGGCACCGCGTTCATCTCCAAGGACGACGTGCAGGGTAACGTGTTCGTGGTGGCGTGGCCGCTGAACCACTTCGGTCTGCTGCAGGATCAGAGCTCGGTGTTCTCCTCGATTCCCGCACCGACCTCCACCCCGAGCGAATAAGCGAGCGTGGCAATGATGGTGAGCGCCCAGAAGAGCGCAACAAAACCTGCTCAAGCTAAGCCCGCGAAAGCAACCCCGCCCGCCGCCGACCTCGAGTACGAGCAACAGCTCTTCGCCTCCGGCGCCCGCACGGTTGCCGGAATCGACGAGGTAGGCCGCGGCTCCATGGCGGGCCCGGTCACCGTGGGCGTCGCAATCCTCACCCCGGACGCCACCCTCGAGGTGGGCGGGCTGATCGACTCCAAGGCGCTCTCACCGGCACGCCGCGAATCCATGGTTCCCGAAATCCGCCAGTGGTGCGCCGTGGCGGTCGGGCACGTGGAACCGGCAGATATTGACCGGCTCGGCATGACCCTCTCGCTGAGGCTTGCCGCCCAGCGTGCGCTCGCCGAGCTGGCGCGCCGCGGATACCGTGCCGACGCCGCCCTGCTGGACGGTAAACACGACTGGTTCACCCCTCCGCAGGAGGACCTGTTCAGCGCGCTGGCACCGGACCCGGCGCAGGCACACTACAACGCACTGCTCGCCCAGGCGTGGGAAGGCGCAGGAGGTGCAGGGGAGCCCGCGCAGATGCCGGTGACCATGGTCATTAAGGGCGACTATAAGTGCGCCTCCATCGCCGCCGCATCGGTGGTCGCGAAGGTGGAACGTGACGAACTGATGGTTCAGCTGGATACCCGCTACCCGGGGTACGGCTGGGCAAAGAACAAGGGCTACGGATCTGCCGCTCACCGCGAGGCGATTAGCGTGCAGGGCCCCAGCCCGCAGCATCGACTCTCATGGTCGCTTCCGGCGACCGCCGAGCAGATTGAGGTTGCGGCAGCACAGCGCGGCTAGAGTGCGCAGTGTTCCTGAAAACCGCGCCTCGGAAGCCTGCTAAAGCCTAACGTGCCACCGCTGAATCAGTACTACAAAAGCCCAGGAAAGGAAGAGTAGTGAGCGCAGAAGACCTCGAAAACTACGAGACCGACGCCCAAATGGCGCTCTACCGCGAATACAAAGACGTCATGTCGCTCTTTAGCTACGCGGTAGAAACCGACCGACGCTTCTACCTGGCGAACCAGGTGGACGTCACCCCGCACGTGCAGGACGGCACCCTCTACTTTGAGGTGAGCATGAGCGACGTGTGGGTGTGGGATGTATTCCGCTCCAACCGCTTTGTGAAGAAGGTGCACGCCTACTCGGTGCGTGATGTGAACGTGGAGGAGCGTCTGCCCAACCAGGAGTTCACCGTGCCGGAAATGCCGGACTTTAACGCCTAGCTCACGCCCGATTTACCGCCTTGCCGGGGGTAAGCGCGCGGCTGCCGAGCTGCCGGGTGGCAGTGCTGGGTGATGAACCCGCGCGAATATGACGCGTCGAATCGGCACCCGAGTGGCGTTTTTGAAAAATATGCCCCAAAATTTCAAATAACCGACTGTGGATAACCTCTAATTCCTTCTGGGAGCCGAGGTTATCCACAGTTTTTCGTTAACCGCATTCGGGCATGTGCGCGGCGGGCACAGTAGAAGCACTACCGCTATCTACCGGGGGAGAGACCAATGACAACAGCCCGAATAACAGCCCGCGCCGCAACCCGAAGCGCACCCAACAGACCTCTGCTCCAGAGCACCCAGCCTCCGCGAACCCAGCTCCAGCGAACCCCGCCCCGCGCCCACAGCGTCGGCAGGTGGGGCGAGGAGCTGACCGCCCGCATCCTGGAAGCGAACGGCTACCGCATCCTGGAGAGGAATTGGCGACCGCCCGCCGGGCTGGAACACGAACAGATCCGGGGTGAGCTCGACCTAATCGCTATTGACCCTGAGGACGAACTGGTTTTCGTTGAGGTCAAGACCCGCAGCAGCGAAGACTTTGGGCACCCGTTCGCGTCCATTGACCGCGATAAGGCGCGCCGCACGCGCTCGCTGGCGATTCTCTGGTGCAGGCTGCGCGAGAACCTGGATTTTCCGCGCTTTCGCATTGACGCAATTGCGGTGACCGGAACCTGCGAAACCTTCACCTTCGAGCATCTGAAGGCGGTGGCGTAATGGGATTCGCACGCACCTATTCCGTGGCGCTGGTTGGCCTGCGCGGGCATATTGTTGACGTCGAGGCTGACATCTCGCAGGGCCTACCCGGCTTCGTGCTGCTGGGACTGCCCGATACCGCCCTCAACGAATCTAAAGAGCGTGTGCGCTCCGCGGCGAAGAACACCGGCATCACCCTCACTCAGCACCGGCTCACCGTGAACCTGACCCCGGCGACCCTGCCCAAGCGCGGCTCGGCGTTCGACCTTGCCATTGTGGTTGCGGCGTTGCAGGCGGAGAAGAAACTGCACCCCAGCGGTGATAGCGTCTTCCTGGGCGAGCTGGGACTGGACGGAACGCTACGCCCCGTGCCGGGCATCCTGCCTGCGGTCAAAGCAGCCGTGGATGCCGGACACCACCGCGTGATTGTGCCCGCCGAAAACGCTGAGGAGGCGGCGCTCATTCCCGGCGCGCAGGTGAGCGGTTTCCGCTGCCTGGCGGAGGTTTTTGCCGCTCTCGGCGCTGAGACCCAGAAGCTGACCTACCCGCCCGCCCCGCAGACGGAGGCGAGCGCACCGGTGGCGAAACCGGCTGAAATCCCTTCGGATATGAGCGATGTCGCCGGTCAGTCACAGGGTCGTTTCGCCCTGGAAATTGCCGCTGCGGGTGGTCACCACATGCTGCTGACCGGCCCTCCCGGTTCGGGTAAAACCATGCTGGCGGAGCGCCTGCCGAGCATCCTGCCGACCCTCGACAACGATGCCGCGATGGAGGTGACCGCGATTCGTTCCCTCTGCTCGGCGGGGGAGCACCTGAGCGAGCTGGTGCGTCAGCCGCCGTTTGAGGCGCCGCATCATAGCGCCTCCGCGCCGGCGATTTTGGGTGGAGGCAGTGGCATTCCCCGACCGGGCTGCGTGTCTAAAGCGCACCGCGGCGTGCTCTTTCTGGACGAGGCGCCGGAGTTCAAACGCACGGTGCTCGATTCGCTCCGTCAGCCCCTGGAGTCGGGGACCGTGACCCTGGACCGTTCGAGCGCGTCGGCGACCTATCTGGCGCGGTTTCAGCTGATCCTGGCTGCGAACCCGTGCCCCTGCGGCATGAACGTGGGCACCGGTACGGAGTGCACGTGTGCTCCGCGTGAGCGTCGCGCCTATTTTGGGCGGCTGTCCGGCCCGCTGGTGGACCGCATTGACGTGAATGTGACGGTTCCGAAGGTGTCGTCCACGGAGCTTGCGGGCGGTCAGGTGAACGAGAGTTCGGCGCAGATTCGTGAGCGCGTCATGGCGGCGCGACAGGCTCAGCGGGAGCGTCTGGAGCCGTACGGGTTGAAGACGAATGCGGAGATGAACGGCAAGATTTTGCGCGGTCCGTTGCGTCTGGATGCGAAGCTCACCGGCGAACTGAACGCCGCCGTGGACCGCGGAACGCTGACGGCTCGCGGCTACGACCGGGTGCTGCGTATCGCCTGGACTCTCGCCGATTTGGAGGGGGCCGCCTACCCGAGCCGGGAGCACCTGGATGTGGCGCTTTTTCTGCGGCAGCAGGGGCAATTGAAATAGGGACCGCTGACATAGCGTGCCGGTTTATAGAACGAATCACTCACGAGAGGAGAAGAACGTCATGAGTGAGAAGAAGCTCAGAAAACGAGCTGAAGAGGCCGAATTGAAAGAAAATGGGCTGAGAGAAACAGCGCCGGACGAGTGTGTGCCAGAAGAGAAAGTAACGGGGGAGAGCGCGCCTGAAGAGAGCGCGGCGGAGGATTTTGTGCAGGAGGAACTGCAGATTCGCCTGCCCGGTCGCACCCTGGATGCGCACGCCCTGGCGCGTGAGAGAGTGGCGCATATCCTGTCGCTGGGGCAGGAGCCTTCGCCGAGCCCGTATAACGCGGCGCGGTTGCCGGGGTTCCTCGCATCCTGCCTGAACCCGGTGTACCTGGAAGAGATGCACCTGAATGAGATGAATCAGCAGGAACAGCAGAGGGAGCGGCTACAGGGTGAGGCGCTACAGGGTGAGCGCCCCGAACCTGTGATGGGCACCGCCTCCAGCGGTTCTGATTCCGCGCCCCTGTTCAATCCCGCCCTCAGCGCGGAGGAGCTTGAGGCGGCGTGCCGCGAGTACATCCGCTGCTGCACCGCCCAGCTGATGCGCTACGCCGAACCCGCCGATGAGCTCGTGGTCGAATCCCTCACCACCCTGGGAGCGCCGCTGACCCTGCACTACCTGCTGACCGGGCACATCCCGGATGAACACACCTGGGAGCACGGCGAACCAGATACGCAGCTCAGCGATTTTCTGCACTCGGTGGGCGCACCCGCGGAAGGGGAGTCCGCCCTGTTTTCTAGCGCGAATGGCTACTACATGCCGGGTGAGCATCAGATGAGCCGCGATAAGTTCGGCAAGGCGCTCGCGACCCGCCGCCTGCGCTGGAACCGCCGCATGGAACGCACCCTGAACGCGGAGGCGCACATGGCGGCAACCTGCGGGGCGTGGCTGGTCACTCCCGCCGATCCGCTGTGGCCGCCGCAGCTGAACGATTTGGGGCCTGCTCGACCGTACGGGCTGTGGTGCCGAGGCGATTCGCGGCACCTGCTGGATGTGGCGTCTGCCCCGAGCGTGGCGCTGGTCGGTTCACGTGACCCGAGCATCTACGGTACGGAGGCGACGACCCACCTCGCCGCCGAGCTGGCGCGCCGCGGGTACACGGTGATTTCTGGCGGTGCGATGGGCATCGATATTGCGGCGCATCGGGCAGCGCTGACCCAGCAGGGTAGCGACCTGCCGACCATCGCTTTCATGGCGGGTGGGCTGGACCGGCTCTACCCGGCGCAGAACTCGGATGCGCTGAACATGATTGTTGATCGCGGGCTCATCATGAGCGAGGTGAGCGTGGGTAACACCCCCACGCGTTGGCGTTTTCTGGAGCGTAACCGCCTGATTGCGGCGTTGGCGCGGCACACCATTGTGGTGGAGGCGCGCTGGCGTTCCGGCGCCCTGAACACGGCTCGTCACGCGATGGAGATTGGGCGTACCCTCTGGGCGGTTCCGGGGCAGATTAACTCGCCGAACTCAGTGGGCACGAACCGTCTGCTACGCGATGGACTAGCGCAAACACTCACCGAGGCCGCCGACATCCTCGAGTACGATGCCGTCGCGGGGTTCGAGCTGGGCACCGAGCACGAGAGCGAATGGGATCAGGCTGCCTCCTCCAGTGCACTGGACGAGCTGACCGAACGACAGGGCAGGGTGTGGGACGATTTGAGCCCTCGCTCCTACCGCGGCGTGGACGAGATTGCCGCAGCCCTTGGGTTGAGCGCTCGCGACGTGATGGCTGACCTGTTCCACCTGGGTCGTTGCGGTCTGGCGGAGAGTAGCGGAACGAGCTGGCGGAAGGTCCGCCCGGCTGTCGCGGCGTAGAGTTCTTCCTGATGACGGGGCGGCATGTGGAGAGCTCGGAACCTCTCTACAATTGGGGTAGGCTTGCGCGTACTGGCGCGGAGCCTACCCCGCCGCGCTATCGGCAGATGCGCCGGGGGCAGAAATACAACGTCGAGAAGCATCAACGCCGCCAGAGCCAGGAACCAGAAACCCGAAAGGAGGGACGCATGACCCCCGCCCGCCAGCACGAAAACCGAGCAGAAAACCGGAACGAGAATCGCGAGGAGTACCGGGACGAGGCTCCCTCCACGACCCTGCCGGTGACCTATACCCGCACGCTTGCGCCGGAGCAAGTAGAGAGCTCTACTCTGCCCGATTCTGCACTGGGTGTTTCCGGTGAGGTGTTCCGCCCCGTCCTGGACCGTTTTGAGCGTTTTCTGCGCTACGAGAAGCACCGTTCCGAAGAGACGATCCGCTCGTATATCTCCGATTTGGAGGGCTTCTTTGGCTACATGGCGCGCCGCGGTGTGCGGCATCTGGACAGCATTGATGCGTCCCTGATTCGTGAGTGGTTGGGTTCGTTGCATCTGCGGCAGGCGGCTCGTTCTACGGTGGCGCGCCGCGGTTCGACCCTGCGCACGTTCTTCACCTGGGCTCAGGAGGAGGAGCTGGTGCACGCCAACCCGACGCGCGGTATGCGCACCCCCAAGCGGGAGAATCACCTACCGCCGGTGCTGAGCCGTGAGCAGATGAACCAGCTGCTGACTACCCTGCAGGAGCGTCGGGCACAGGATCCTCGTGATGCGCGCCTGCTGCGCCTGGAAGCTGTGGTTGAGGTTCTGTACGCCTCGGGCATGCGTATTTCTGAGCTGACGGGCCTGGATTTGCAGAGCGTGGACCGGGCGAATAAGACCGTGCGCGTGCTGGGTAAGGGCAATAAGGAGCGCGTGGTGCCGCTGGGTACCCCGGCGCTCAAGGCGTTGAATCGTTGGGTGTCCTATGGTCGTCCGCAGTGGATTCCGGAAGGGTCCCAGGGCGTGACGGCGCTGTTTATTGGTCCTCGGGGCGGGCGTGCGAATGCCCGTCAGATTCGTGAGGACCTGACCCGCCTGTTGCGCACGGTGGAGAATACTCAGGCGTCGGGTGCGCACGTTTTGCGTCATTCGGCGGCGACTCACCTGGTGGATGGTGGTGCCGATATTCGTTCGGTGCAGGAGCTGCTGGGACATTCGTCGTTGGCGACCACGCAGATTTACACGCACGTGTCGATGAAACGTCTGGCGGAGACGTACGCGCGGGCGCATCCGCGAGCATAGGATGTTCGGGGGCATAGGGCGTTCATGTGCCTAAGGTCGTGCACCGGTGCGGGGGAGTGTGCTGGGCTGTGCTTTGAATAGTGCGCTGAGCGCCGCCGTCTAATGTCTCTCTATTTGAACCTTGAGTGGCTGAACTGTACGAATGGGGGAAATCGTTCTAAGCTATACACTGTTCAACGTCTGCCTAAATATCCCGCGTAGCCCAAAGTTTCTGCACAGTGATGTTTATACAAAGCGATTGAACAAGGTAGCATAGGTAACAGACTAACCGTGGTCTCCGTCTCTATAACGGCACCGCGTACGAGTACTAAAAACCAGAAAGGTCGCACCGCATGCGCGCACTCGTTTGCCCCGGACAGGGCTCCCAGAAGAAGGGCTTCCTGAGCCCCTGGCTCGAGATTGAAGGTGTGCGTGAGCACCTGGAACGACTCTCCGAAGCGGCAGGCATCGACCTGATTCACTACGGCACCGAAGCCGAAGAAGAAACCATCAAGGACACCGCAATCGCCCAGCCCCTCATCGTGGCTGCAGGCATCGTCACCGGCCGCCTCGCCCTGCGCGAACTCGACGGTGAAGAGCTCATCTTCGCGGGCCACTCCGTCGGCGAAATCACCGCAGCAGCCCTCGCGGGCGTACTCAGCGACGAAGACGCAATGCGTTTCGTGCGCGTGCGCGCCAACGGCATGGCGGAGGCGGCAGCCGCCTCCCCGACCGGCATGGCTGCAGTACTCGGCGGCGTTGAAGAAAACGTCCGCGAAGCCATCGACGCAGCAGGCCTCGTCGCAGCAAACTCCAACGGCGGCGGCCAGATCGTAGCCGCAGGCCCCATCCCCGCCATCGAGGCATTCGCCGCGAACCCGCCTGCACGCGCTCGCGTCATCCCCCTGAAGGTCGCTGGCGCATTCCACACCGAGGCAATGGCACCCGCCGTGCCCGCACTGGAAGAGTTCGCCGCATCCCTGCAGATCTCCGACCCGACCTCCGCACTGCTGACCAACCGCGATGGTTCCGCCGTGGCATCCGGTGAAGAGTTCGTCAAGACCCTCGTCTCCCAGGTCACCAGCCCCGTCCGCTGGGACCTGTGCATGGCAACCCTGCTTGAGCGTGAGGTCGCCGGCATTATCGAGGTCGCCCCCGCAGGTACTCTGGTCGGCCTGGCAAAGCGCGCGATGCGCGGCGTGCCCGGCACCTCCATCAACACTCCCGAGGACCTCGCCTCGCTGAAGGGCTAAACGCCGGGGGAGAGCACCCCGCTCTACTTCTGAACCCTTCACACTAGACATGCACTTTAGACCTGCGAGGCACACAGTGTCTTGCGAGCATCAGCACTAAGGATTGAATACGTGACTACCCTCAAGCAGTACGAAATCAACCGCTACTCCCGCATCCTCGGTTACGGCGCAGCCCGCGGCGAGGTCATCGTCCCCAACGACGACATCGTTGAGGCAATCGACTCCTCCGACGAGTGGATCAAGCAGCGCACCGGCATCGCAACCCGCCACCGCGCCAGCGAAAACCAGTCGGTAACCGACCTTGCCATCGGTGCCGCCAAGGACGCCCTCGAAGCATCCGGTGTAGCCGGTGAGGACATTGAGGCGGTCATCATCTCGACCATCTCGCACCCCTACGCAACCCCCTCCCTGGCAACCCTGGTCGCCGACGCAATCGGCTCCAAGTGCCCCGCATATGACATCTCCGCAGCGTGTGCAGGTTTCTGCTACGGCATCGCCCAGGCAGACGCCCTCGTCCGCGCCGGCACCGCAAAGCATGTGCTGGTCATCGGCGTTGAGAAGCTTTCCGACTTCATCGACAACACCGAACGCACCATCTCCTTCCTGCTCGGCGACGGCGCAGGCGCAGCAGTCGTAGGCGTATCCGACGAGCCGGGCATCGCCCCGACCGTATGGGGTTCGGACGGCTCCCGCTGGGGCACCGTCGGCATGACCCACTCCCTGCTGGACATCCGCAACCGCGACTTCGCCGCAAACCCCGTCGAAGAAGGCGAAAAGATCTGGCCCACCCTGCGTCAGGACGGCCCCTCCGTCTTCCGCTGGGCAGTATGGGAAATGGCGAAGGTCGCCAAGCAGGCACTCGAAACCGCCGGTATCACCCCCGACGAGCTCGGCGCGCTCATCCCGCACCAGGCAAACGCCCGCATCATTGACCAGATGGTCAAGACCCTCAAGCTTCCCGACACGGTGGCAGTGGCACGCGACATCGTCGATGCCGGTAACACCTCCGCCGCATCGGTCCCGCTGGCCGCACACCGCCTGCTCAAGGAGAACCCGGAACTCTCCGGCAAGTTCGCCCTGCAGATCGGTTTCGGTGCCGGCCTGGCATTCGCAGCTCAGGTAGTCGTCCTTCCCTAAGGAAACCCCGGAGCCCGATGCTCCCCGCTCCTCACGACCGGTACAGCGCCGGTGTGCGAGAAAGAAAATAAAGCGGGAAAGCATCCCCACAAACTCCGAGTTGACGCATGCGTACACCACGCAGACACGATAAACTCGGTAATGCACGCGTACCCCCACCCGGCGGGTGCGATGACCATCGAAAAAACAAAGGAGCCCCTGAATGGCTAACAAGGAAGAGATCCTCGCAGGTCTGGCAGAAATCGTTAACGAAGAGACCGGCGTTGAGGTTGAGGACGTTCAGCTGGACAAGTCCTTCACCGAGGACCTGGACATCGACTCCATCTCGATGATGACCATCGTCGTGAACGCTGAGGAGAAGTTCGAGGTGACCATCCCGGACGAAGAGGTCAAGAACCTCAAGACCGTTGGCGACGCAGTCGAGTTCATCGCGAACGCTGCCTAAGCTATAACCAATAACGAGGCGGCGCGGGCTCTCACCGGCCCGCGCCGCATCGCTATTCACTCAGCTTTCAATCCAACACACCCCGGGAACACGCAGGGTGCGATGACTGCACTCTCCACGGCGTGAAAACGCCCACTGTAAACCCCGGGCCCTACAGGTTTTTATCCACACACCACCGGATAAACCACCAAATCGACCACCGAAGAGAAAGTGCCACAATGTCTCGAAAAGTGCTGGTGACCGGCCTCGGCGCGACCACCCCCATTGGCGGCGACGTCCCCACCACCTGGGAAAACGCAACCAAGGGCGTATCTGGTGTATCCACCCTCGACCACCCCTGGGTCAAGGAATACGACCTGCCCGTATACATTGCAGGCCAGCTCGCAGTGCCCGCCCTCGAATCCGGCCGCCTCACCAAGGTAGAAGCAAAGCGCCTGGATCCCTCGGGCCAGCTCGCCCTCATCGCCGCACGCGAAGCATGGGAAGACGCAGGATTCTCCGGCCCCGACGCCGAATCCGCAGAAGAAGTCGACCCCGAACGCACCGGCGTAGCCTTCGGCACCGGTATCGGCGGCGTGTGGACCCTCCTCGACGCATGGGACACCCTCCGTGAAAAGGGCCCCCGCCGCGTCCTCCCCATGACCGTTCCCATGCTCATGCCCAACGGCAACGCAGCAGCCGTCTCCATGAACCTCAAGGCACGCGCCGCAGCACAGACCGTCGTCTCCGCATGCGCATCCTCCACCGAAGCCATGCAGCTCGGTGCTGAAATGATCCGCAGTGGCAAGGCGGACGTCGTCATCGTCGGCGGTGCCGAAGCGGCAATCCACCCGCTTCCCATGGCAGCATTCGCCAAGATGCAGGCACTCTCCTCCCGCAACGACGAACCCGAAAAGGCATCCCGCCCCTACGACGTCGACCGCGACGGCTTCGTCATGGGTGAAGGCGCAGCAGCGCTCATCCTCGAATCCGAAGAGCACGCCAAGGCACGCGGCGCACGCGTCTACGCGGAACTGGCAGGCACCGGCGTATCCGCCGACTCCTACCACATCACCGCACCGGACCCTGCAGCACTCGGCGCAACCCGCGCACTGCGCGAAGCCCTCGAAGACGGCAACATCGACCCGAAGACCGTCGTGCACATCAACGCGCACGCCACCAGCACCCCCGCCGGTGACCTGCCCGAAGCAACCGCAATGCACGAAACCTTCGGCGAGCACACCAAGAACATCGCCGTCTCCGCAACCAAGTCCATGACCGGCCACCTGCTCGGCGGCGCGGGCGCCCTCGAGGCTGTGCTGACCGTCCTGGCTCTGCACCACCGCACCGCACCCTGCACCATCAACCTGGACAACAAGGACCCGCAGATTGACCTGGATGTGGTGACCGAGGCACGCGAGCTGCCCGCTGGTGAGATCGTGGCACTGTCGAACTCCTTCGGTTTCGGCGGTCACAACGCGGTTGTAGCATTCCGCTCCGTAGAGGGCTAATCCCGTAAAAGGGTACGTCGGACAATGCTGGCGGGGGAGTGCCCCCTCTTCAGCGCCTGGGGGCGCTTCGAGGACGGAGCCCCCGCTATGCATTCCCGACTGCGCCCCTATAGGCTTGGTAACAAATAGGGTCGCCCGTGATAGGTAACTATCGCGGGCGACCTTTGCGTTTGAGAGAGCGGCATACCGGTTCACGCTCGCGGGGGAGTGAGGCTTCCGTGGGTTAGTTGTTTGAGAAGGCATAACCGGACGCCGCTCGCGGGGGAGTGCCCCCTCTTCGGCGCCTGGGGGCGCCTTGAGGACGGAGCCCCCGCTTCGCGTGTCCGGTACGCCCTCTAGGTCGCCTACCCCTCGGGTTGGTTGAGATAGGGGTTGGTAGGCGGTTAGCTTCTCGGTTTAGCTCGCCTCAGTCTGGGGTATATGAGGCTGGTCTGGGGCTGAGTTTCGTGCGCAGCTCACCTGAGTTTGGGGTGGGCAGGGTTTCACAGGTTAAAAACGGGTGGCGTATCCGCTCCGGCACTGCGAATACGCCACCCAAACACACCACACTCCACAAGACAATGCAGAGCGCGCGGGATCAACCATCCCGCAAGGTTCCCGTAACCTCCATCGCGCACCACGGTAGGCGACGACAGAAGAATGGGAGCTTATGACCGTTTGACACGCACAACGCCCCCCTGTATAGGTGTACAAAGGCGCACGCCATGCGATCTTCCGGAAGTTTATTCGGAAGAGCTCCCACGCCGGTTCCGTTGAGAAAACAATTCGGTGTGGTTGCCTCCCGATGGTGAAGCACATCAACATCGTGTGCCGCAATACTGCGCAATCCAGTACGCGCAGATGTTGCGTGAAAACCATCCTCAGGAATGCAGTCCGCGGGCCAGTTTTCCAGCTTCAAATGGCAGAAGCTTAAGGGTTTGATGTGAGTGCTCGGATGGTCCGAATCATGTCGCTCTCAACGGAACCGGTTTATCGGTGATGGGAGCTCCTGTAGATAAGAATAACCTTAAATCACCCCTGGAGTAAACCTTAAACCAATAATTTAACCTTATTGTTATAATTCCTTGTCATAAAGGTATTGACGGGTGTTCAGGATGCCCTGGGTAACCCCCTGGAGGCCCTCATAGCTCTTTGGTCTGTTTGGTGCTCTCCGTCGTTATGAAACCGTGATAAATCATTCCCGAAAATTGAAGAATCGGGTCCAAAACGGTCCCGCAAGTGACTACCGCGAGGGCTTGTTGAGAGGGTCTTGAAGACGCGCCGAGAGTACAGTCATAAAACGTCATCTTGTCACGGAAGTTATCCCAGAGAAAACAAATTAAACCCCCGGCGTGCGCTGTGGCATAATCAGTATCAACATCGTGCTCCGGGGTCGGTGAAATTCCGAACCGGCGGTCACAGCCCGCGAACCGCTCTCGCAAGCAGGCAAAAAATCGTACGAATCTTCGCATCCGCACAGGACGCCAAGACTCCGCTAGAGAAGCCCGCCCGCAAGAGAGGCCGAACCGGTGAAAATCCGGTGCCGACAGTACAGTCTGGATGGAAGGTAGCACGAGCAGAAAAAGGCAGGAGCGCACTCTGCCGAGCCTCCCGAGAAACCTTGGGACAGCTTGCACCGCGCACCCAATGCAGTTGTTTAAGAGAGCAGTAGCTTTTTGTGTAGCAGGGGAGAGGCACCTTTCGTAGGTGCCGGTACGTTATTCCCCTCGACCGCAGCCGCTGGTTTCAGCCACGGTTTTCAGCTACGGTTAGCTGATTCGCCGCTCCCGCCTCACCACGGATACCGGGCACTCCATAAGATGCCCGCGGTAGCCGCCCTTTTCTGTTCCTCTCCCCGGAGCCGCCGCAGATGCGCACACAGCGCATCCGACACACGGTCCAACTCAGAGAGGAAAGAAACAATGGACATCTTGCGGTGGCTCTTCGACGCACAAATTCACGTGGGGGACCAGTCCCTCCTCGTGCGCGAAGTTCTCGGAAACGCATTCGGCCTGGCATCGGCGCTCGGCGGCATGCGACGCAAAGTATGGGCGTGGCCCGTCGGCATTCTCGGCAACCTGCTGCTCCTCACCGTCTTCCTGGGCGCCCTCGTCGGCAGCCCGCACCCCGTCACCATGCTCGGCCAGGCAGGCCGCCAGATCATGTTCATTGCCGTGTCCATCTGGGGCTGGCATCGTTGGCGTGCAACCCGCGCCGCCGGTGGTGACGCCTCCGAAGGTGCCGCAGTGATTCCCAAGTGGGCTACCAACACCGAACGCGCAGGCCTGGTTGTCGCCATGGTTGCGGGCACCCTGCTGCTCACCCCCATCTTCCGTGCCCTCGGCTCCTATGAACCGGTCTGGTCCGACGCCTGGATCTTCACCGGCTCGCTACTCGCCACCTACGGCATGGCGCGCGGCTGGGTTGAATTCTGGCTCATCTGGGTTGCCGTCGACCTGGTCGGCGTGCCGCTGCTGTGGAGCGCAGGCTACTACGCGACCTCCCTCATGTACGTGTTCTACGGATGCTTCACCCTGGTCGGCTTCTTCGTCTGGTGGCGCACCCGCAACCTGGAGGCGCAGAAGACCCAGGTACAGACCCAGTTCCCCGACGTGACCGTTGAGGTAACCGACGTGCAGAAGGGCCGTGCATAAATGCCGCAGAACCCCTCGCTGCAGGTGCTGGCGAGCGCGCACCTGCCCCTAACCGTCGCCCCGAGCGTATCTTCGCCGCGCAACGATGTAGACTACTCCGCCGCGGAGTACGGTCACCTCGCGGGGCTACCCACCGCACGCACCCTCCAGCTGCCCGACCCTGAGCAGGAGCTCAGCCACGCAGAGGCCATGACCCTGGCACTGCAGGCGGCACGCCAGGGTATCCGCGGCGCGAACCCCCTCGTCGGCGCCGTCATTACCGATGCGCACGGGCACCTGCTGCACGTGGGCTACCACCGAGGCGCAGGCACCCCGCACGCCGAAGCCGACGCCCTCGCCGCCGCCCGAGCCGCGGGAACCGACCTCACCGGCGCCCGCATGTACGTGAGCCTCGAACCCTGCAACCACACCGGACGCACCGGCCCCTGCTCCCACGCTGTCGCCGAGGTAGGCATCAGCGAACTCTACTACGCCTACAGCGACGACACCGAAAATGCAGCCGGAGGCGCCGCCTACCTGCGCTCGCAGGGCGTCACCGTGCACGCCATGGAGGAGTTCGCGAACGCATCCTATCTGCTGAATGAGCGCTGGTTCATTGCCGCCGCCGAACGCCGCCCCTTCATTACCGCAAAGAGCGCCTCCACCCTGGACGGGTTCATTGCGGCAGCTGACGGCACGAGCAAGTGGATTACCGGCCCCGCCGCGCGCATTGACGGGCACCTGATCCGTCACCGCGCCGACGCCGTCATGATCGGCACCCGCACCACCCTCATGGACGACCCGACCCTGGATGCGCGCGACGCCAACGGGGAACGCTTTGAGAAGCAGCCGCTGCGCGTGGTCATGGGCAAAACCGAGATTACCGAGAACTACCGCGTGCGCGGCCTCAACCCGCCCGAAGGCGTGGAGGCGGACCCGCAGAACTTCCTGCAGGTCTTCACCCACGACCCGCGTGAACTGCTCGACGAACTGTACGCCCGCGGGGTTCGGCACCTCATGATTGAGGGCGGCCCCGGCATGGTTGGCCTCTTCGCCGGTGAAGACCTCATCGACGAGATGGTCTGGTACCGCGCCCCGATGATCATGGGGCAGGGCAAGAGCGCCGTGTACCGTCTGCTCGTGGACACCCTCGCGCAGGCACCGCGCCTGCAACTGGACGACCTGGGCATGTTCCCGGCGGTGCGCGTGCTCGGCAATGACACTGCAACGCACCTGGTGCCGGCACCTCGCGGAACGGCGCAGGAACCGGGCGAGCGGCGTACCCTGCCGAAGCTGGACGCCTGCCACGCGCCCGAACCGAGATTAGATTAGCCGAGGCTGGACTAGCATCCGCTTGGGCTAGTCTCCCTTGGGCTGAGCGCGGGCGGGGGAGTAGTACCTCAAGGACCCCCGCCTGCGCCCGGCTGATTCATGCCGGCTGGTTCGCATGCTGGCACAAAAGCTCCCCGTCACGGGGAATATTCGAAAAATACGTATAGTTATACCGACGAACAAACCATCGCCGCCCGTCGCCCTCAACGACGACGCCCCGGCGGACACGGCGAGAAAAGGAAAGCACACATGTTTACCGGAATCATTGGCGCCCTCGGCACCGTAGAATCCATCACCCCCATCGAAGGTAGCGACGCAGCCTACCTGACCCTCAACGCCGGTGACATCGTCGCCGACCTCGAACACGGCGGATCCCTCGCCGTCAACGGTGTATGCCTCACCGCTATCGACCTCGACCAGCTGCAGCCCGGCCAGTTCCGCGCCTACGCGATGGGTGAGACTCTGCGCCGCACCAACCTCGGCAACCTGAACCCCGGCGACACCGTCAACCTGGAGCGCTGCCTGCCCGCCGGTGGCCGCCTCGACGGTCACGTCGTGCAGGGCCACGTGGATGCGGTCGGTACCCTCGCATCCGTCACCGCGCACGAGGCGTGGAGCACCCTGCGTTTCAACCTGCCCACCGAACTGGCACCCCTGCTCGCTGAGAAGGGCTCCATCGCTGTTTCTGGCGTGTCCCTGACCGTCACCGCCGTTTCTGAGGCCGGTGAAACCCCCGCATGGTTCGAGGTCGGCCTGATTCCCGAAACCCTGAAGGCAACCAACCTCGGCGCGCTCAAGGTTGGCGACAGCGTGAACCTTGAGACCGATGCGCTCGCTAAGTACGTGCAGCGTCTGACCGCGTTCGCAGGCGTGCCCCAGGCTGACTCTGCGCACTCCGGTGAGCAGGTTGCGCCGCGTCGCGCCGACGCCGCAAGCGTCCTCGACAGCGTGCAGACCGCAGTGGACGCTATCGCAGCAGGTCGCGCCGTAGTCGTCGTTGACGACGAAGACCGCGAAAACGAAGGCGACATCATCTTCGCCGCCGAGCACGCAACCCCCGAGCTGATAGGCTTCATGATCCGCTACACCTCCGGCGTGGTCTGCGCACCCCTGAGCAACAAGCGTGCCGACGAGATGAACCTGCCGCCCATGGTCACCAACAACGAAGACCCCAAGGGCACCGCCTACACCGTCTCCTGCGATGCGGCATCCGGCGTGAGCACCGGCATTTCCGCGGCGGACCGCGCACGCACCGTGCAGATCCTCGCGGACGCTGCCTCCACTCCGGCGGATATTACCCGCCCCGGCCACATCTTCCCGCTGCGCGCCGTTGACGGCGGCGTGGCGGAGCGCCCCGGTCACACCGAAGCCGCAGTGGAACTTTCCCGCGCGGCGGGCCTGTCCGGCGTGGGCGTTATCGCCGAGGTCGTGCACGACGACGGCTCCATGATGCGTTTCGACGCACTGCGCGCCTTCGCCACCGAGCACAACCTGCCCATGATCTCTATCGAAGACCTCATCAAGTACGTAGCTAAGGCGTAGGAGAACGCATGAGCGAAACCCCTAACACCCAGGCGACGCCGGGCACTCCCGCAGAGCCGGTTGAGGCGCAGGCTGAAGAGCTCAGCGCCGAATCCTTGCGCATCGCCTCCCAGCTCGCTGAAGGCTACCGAGTCAGCCCCCTCGACATGGTGCCCAACCCCAGCCCGCTGCTGGTCGAAAGCACCGAAGAAGTCGCCGTACCCACCCCGCAGGGCCTGTTCGGATTGCGTGCCTGGCGATTTGCGGACGGTGCCGAGCATATCAGCGCCCGCGCCCTCGACCGTGACGGCACCCCCGTACCCGCCGAGGACGGGGGAGTGCCCGCGGTGCGCATCCACTCCGAATGCGCCACCGGCGATATTTTCGGTTCCTTCCGATGTGATTGCGGTCCTCAGCTGGAGAACGGCCTGCGCATCATTGGCCACACCGGCGGGTACCTCATCTACGTGCGCAACCACGAAGGACGCGGCATCGGCCTGGTCAACAAGCTCCGCGCCTACGCGCTGCAGGATGCCGGGCTCGACACCCTCGACGCGAACCTGGCGCTCGGCCTGGACGGCGACATGCGCGACTACTCGCAGGCGGCACTGATCCTGCAGGAACTCGGCGTGAACGAGCTGAGGCTCGTGACCAACAACCCCGCCAAGCAGGAGGCGCTCGAAAGCCTCGGCCTGCAGGTCACCGAGCTCATCCCGGACGAAATTCCCGCCCGAGTCGAGAACGCACACTACCTGCAGACCAAGCGTGAGCGCATGCGCCACGTGCTCAAAAGCGCGTAGCGGCACCCCTGCAAACCCCTAATTTTTCAAAAACCAAAAACCCACAAGGAGAACACAATGAGCGGCGTAGGCGCAGCAGACACCACCCTCAACCCCGAAGACTACAAGGGCTTCAAGCTCGCAATCGTAGCGGCAAGCTGGCACACCGAGGTCATGGACGGCCTCATTAACGGTGCTAAGCGCGCCGCCTACGCAGCAGGCATCGAGCCGACCCTCGTGCGCGTTCCCGGCACCTTCGAGCTGCCCGTCGCAGCGACCCGCCTCGCTGAGAAGTTCGACGCAATCGTCGCGCTCGGCGTGGTCATCCGCGGCGGCACCCCCCACTTCGACTACGTCTGCCAGGGCGCAACCAACGGCCTGACCGACGTGTCCGTGCTGACCGGCCGCCCCATCGGCTTCGGCGTGCTCACCTGCGACAACGAGCAGCAGGCACTCGACCGTGCAGGACTGGAAGGCTCTAACGAAGATAAGGGCTACGAGGCGACCGCAGCGGCACTGCAGACCGCAGCAACCCTCAAGCAGTTCAGCAACTAACGCGGCTGAACGGTACGCGGCTCAGTTTCACGAAGAGAACTATTGAATCTTCACCGTGGAACTGGGCCGCAGCACCGGTTAAACTGAAACAACCCGCGCACCGGGCTTACCGGGATTTATCAGGCATTATCGGGCGTCTATGGATCTGGCAGGTATACGCCAGAGAGATACACGCCGGCACATATGTCCCGGTACCCCCCCCATATACCGGTAAAAACCCCGCGCGGCAGCTAAGGGACACAGCGCACCGACGCGCTCCCAACCCAACACCAAGGAGTACAGCAATGCAGGATTTGGGCACCATCACCCCCAGCCTCGAAGAATTCCGCGCCCGCGCAGCCGGCACCCGCGTCATTCCCGTACACATCAAAATCCTCGCCGACTCACTCACCCCCATCGGCATCTACCGATCCCTCGTACTCCAAAACGACCAGGGCGAACCCGTCGAAGCAGCCCACGGCACCTTCCTGCTCGAATCCGCCAAAATCTCCGCAGAAGGCGAATCCGCAGCCTGGGACCGCTACTCCTTCATCGGCGCATCCTCCCGCTCCACCCTCACCACCGTTGACGGCGCAGTCCACTGGCAGGGCCGCACCCCCGCCGGCGCACCCGTCGACGGTGACCCCGTAGAAGCCATCGCCAAGACCCTGCAGATGCTCTACACCGAACCCGACCCGACCCTGCCGCCGCTCACCTCCGGCCTGGTCGGCTACCTCGGCTGGGACGTCGTACGCCACTGGGAACACCTGCCCTTCCCGCCCGCCGACGACGTGAACCTGCCCGAATTCGCGCTCAACATGGTCTCCGACATGGCAATTCACGACAACAAGGACGGCACCGTCCTGCTCGTCGCCAACGCCATCAACTTCAACGGCACCAGCGAAAACGTTGACGGCGCCTACAAGGATGCCGTCGCGCGCCTGCACAGTATGCTCCGCCGCCTGCAGCGCGGCGCCACCGCAACCACCTCCACTCTCTCCGGCGTGGCAGACGTTGACCGTAAGGTCCGCGAAGACGTCACCCTCACCTGGAGCGAACAGGGCTTCAAGGACGCCATCGACCGCTCCAAGAAGAACATCATCGACGGCGACGTCTTCCAGATCGTGCTCTCACGCCGATTCGAAGCCGAAACCAACGCCAAGGCACTCGACGTGTACCGTGTACTGCGCCAGTCCAACCCCTCGCCGTACATGTACCTCTTCAACTTCGAAGACAGCAACGGCATCCCCTTCCACATTGTCGGCTCCTCCCCGGAGGCGCTCGTCACCCTCAAGGACGGCATCGCCAGCACCCACCCCATCGCCGGTTCCCGCCCGCGCGGCGCAACCCGCGAAGAAGACCTCGCACTCGCCGAGGAACTGCTCGCCGACGAAAAGGAACGCTCCGAACATCTCATGCTCGTCGACCTGGCACGCAACGACCTCTCGCGCATCGCCAAGCCCGGCACCGTGTCCGTCGACCAGTTCATGATCATTGAGCGTTTCAGCCACATCATGCACATTTCCTCCGCCGTCAGCGCCGAACTCGACCCGCAGTTCAGCGCCTACGACGTGCTGCGCGTCGCCTTCCCGGCAGGCACCCTCTCCGGCGCGCCCAAGCCGCGCGCCATGCAGCTCATCGACGAATACGAACCCACCCGCCGCGGCGTCTACGGCGGCGTATGCGGCTACTTCGACTTCGCCGGCAACATGGACATGGCAATCGCCATCCGCACCGCCGTACTCAAGGAAGGCACCGCCTACGTACAGGCAGGTGCAGGACTCGTCATGGACTCCAACCCGGACTCCGAAACCCTCGAAACCGTCAACAAGTCCGCCGCCCCGCTGCGCGCCGTGCTGACCGCCTCCGGCCTGGCACCCCTGGACGCAGACGCAGCCGTAAACGCCACCAAGTAACCCAAGGAGACACCATGAGCACCGTTCTCGACGAGATCATCGTCGGCGTCCGCGAAGACCTCGCCGCCCGCGTACAGCAGGTTCCCCTCGAAGAAATGAAGAAGCGCGCCCTCGCAGCCGCACCCGCCCGCGACGCGCTCGCCTCCCTACGCGGTGAAGTACCCGGCGGCGGCAACGGCACGACCGCACGCATTATCTCCGAGGTGAAGCGCTCCTCACCCTCCAAGGGTGCGCTCGGCGAAATCCCCGACCCCGCCGCGCTCGCCGCACGCTACGAAGCAGGTGGCGCCGCTGCAATCTCCGTTCTCACCGAACAGCGCCGCTTCAACGGCTCCCTCGCCGACCTCGACGCAGTACGCGCCGCCGTGAACATCCCCGTACTCCGCAAGGACTTCACCGTTGACGAATACCAGATCTGGGAGGCACGCGCACACGGCGCCGACCTGGTGCTACTCATCGTCGCAGCCCTCGACGAACAGACCCTGCGCGAGTTCCTCGAACTCACCGAATCGCTCGGCATGAACGCCCTCGTCGAAACCCACACCCCCGAAGAAATCGAGGTCGCCCAGCGCATCGGCGCCAAAATCGTCGGCATCAACGTGCGCAACCTCAAGACCCTCGAGGTCAACAACGAACACTACGCATCCCTCGCAGCGCACCTGCCCAACTCCGTCATCAAGGTCGCTGAGTCCGGTGTCGCCAGCATCGAAGACGTACGCGCCTACGCCGGCGCCGGCGCCGATGCCGTACTCATCGGTGAAGCACTGGTACGCTCCGGCGACCCCGAAGGTACCGTGCGTGAATTCTCCAAGGTGCCGGTGACCCGCTAGCCTGTGGGCTAGTTGTTTGAGATGGCGTATCGGACAACGCTCGCGGGGGAGTGCGGATTCCGTGGGCTAGGGTTTGAGAGAGGGCGTATCGGACAACGCTTGCGGGGGAGTGCCCCCTCTTCAGCGCCTGGGGGCGCTTCGAGGACGGAGCCCCCGCTTCGCGTGTCCGGTGCGCCTTCTAGGTCGCCTATCCCTCAGGGGAAGGGTATAAGGGGTTGGTAGGTGGTTACCTTCTCAGGTCAGCTTGCTTCGGGTTGGGGATATATAGATGGGTTGGTCTGGGGTTGAGTGTTGCTGTCAGCTCACCTGATTCTGGGGTTATTTGTCCTGTCGGATTTTTATCTACTTCCCGGATACAGACCTTATACATAGACATAAAGCCGGTGCTTGCTCCCTCGCAGGCACCGGCTTCACCCATCTCTTTCGTCATAATCAGCAGGAATAGCACGTTCATATTGAGACGCAGTCAGTTCGTTGATAGTCTACACATGGATATTTCACCAAACTGCACCACCCATCTTGGCTGGCTAGCACCCGCCACATCTAATAGACACGGTCCAACAGGTGCAGCACCGGAATATCCATCATGCGTCCACACTACACTCACGAGAACTATGGCTAAACCCCCAGGAAAACCTGTGTCCTTCATCGAACGCGACCTCTCATCCGGTCCCGTGCCTGCCCTCAAAGCGCAGCGCCCCTCCACAAAAACTAAGATGAGTAATACCGAACCCGCCGCCAACCCCCAGAAACTGGCCGCCTACCGCACCTGGGTCCCCGCCCTCATCATCTGGGCGCTAGCCTGCGCAACCCACCTCGGCACCTTCGCCTACTCGCTCGCCGAAGACCAGCGGAACCCCCTCAGCCACGAAAACAAAAACCACAACGGCCTCCTCTCCTACCTCAACATCTGGGACGCCGGCTGGTACCAGGGCATCTACAAAGAGTGGTACCCCACCGAACTACCCCTGCGCGCCGACGGGTCCGTATCCTTCAACTCCTGGGCATTCATGCCCCTCCACTCAATGATCAGCGGCAAAGTCGCTGACACTTTCGGCATCGAATACCGCCTCGCCGCAGTCGGAGTCAGCCTCGCCGCCGGCCTCGCCCTGGCCGTTGTGCTCTACCGCCTCTTCATCGGTAGCCTGAACTGGCGTGCCCGCGGTGTCTTCGATACTCGCACCCTCGTTGGCGATGAGAGCCGAAACCGCATCGCCCTGTGGGCGCTCGCCGTGTACGCATTCAGCCCCGCGAGCCCCATCTTCGTCACCGGTTACGCCGAGGCTCTTTCCACTCTGCTCCTTGCCCTGAGCGTCTGGTGTGTGGCGCGTGAACGCTACATCCTGCTCCTACCCGTAGCACTTCTGGCGGCGCTGTCCCGACCTCTGGGCGTGCCACTTGGCGCATTCGTCGGCCTATGGTGGCTATGGTGCACGGTCTCTGACTACCTCGCCCGCCGCTCCGATGACTCCTCGCAGTCTGTCCTGTCGGATGCGTGGGCTGCGTTCCGCGGACGCATCGGCCAGCTCCTCGGCGCGCTACTGGTCTGCAGTTTCGCATTCGTGCACCCCCTGCACGCGGCTCTGCGCACCGGACGTATGGATGCGTACCTCGCTACGGAACTCGGCTGGAGCTTCCGCAAGGTCGAAGACGGCCACCAGTACTTCGCCCAGTGGGTCCACCAATTCAACCTCTACTACGTGGGCTCCGTACCCGCCATCATCATGTGGGCTGCCCTGGTGCTCCTCATCCTGAGCTTCTACTGGTGGATGTCGCAGAAGTTCACCCGCACCCTGCTGCACCCCGCCCTGTGGCTGTGGACCGCCTGCTACGCCGGATACCTGTTCATCTTCTGGCTCCCGACGTCGTCTACGTTCCGTATTCTGCTGCCGCTGTTCCCCCTGTCGCTGCTGGTCGCCGCCTACCTGCCGAAGAGCCGCGTGTACCGCCTCCTGCTAGTGCTCATCGGTTTGCTCGGCTCCGCCCTGTGGATGCGCCTGCTCTGGGGCGGCCCGGACGTGATTGGTCCCGTCTGGCTGCTGCCCTAGAAGGGTTAGTTGTTTGGAGAGGGCGACCAAAACACACGAAGCGGGGGAGTGTGGCTTCCGTGGGTTAGTTGTTTGAGATGGCGTATCGGACAACGCTCGCGGGGGAGTGCCCCCTCTTCAGCGCCTGGGGGCGCTTCGAGGACGGAGCCCCCGCCTCGCGTGTCCGGTACGCCCTCTAGGTCGCCTACCCCTCGGGTTGGTGATAGAAGGGGTTGGCCTGGGGTTTCCTTCTCGGGTCAGCTTGCCTGCATCTGGGGTTCCATGTTGTTGGCTTGCTCTGCCAGCTCACCTCTCGTACACATAAAGCCGGTGCCTGCTTCGCAGCAGGCACCGGCTTTTTACTTATTAGAGAGCTCTTAGCGGCCCGTGTAGTCCGCGTCCGCAATATCCTTCGGCCAGCGCGCCTTGCGGAACGGCGCCCACGTGAACGCCGCCGCCACCAACAACAAACCACTGATAATGAACGCCGGAACAAAGCCCCACGCATCCGCAATCATGCCAGCCACCAGCGGGCCCAAAATCATACCGAAATCGCTACACATCTGATACACCGCCAACACCTGACCACCACTGCGACGAGTACCAATCACATCAGACACCGCAGCCTGAATCGACGGACCCATAAACGCCGCACCAATACCCAGACACGCC
This sequence comes from Rothia sp. 27098_8_27, assembly GCF_041432805.1. Lineage (NCBI taxonomy): Bacteria > Bacillati > Actinomycetota > Actinomycetes > Micrococcales > Micrococcaceae > Rothia > Rothia sp. 27098_8_27. The sequence goes on from NZ_JAPWAJ010000001.1 coordinate 142,040, forward strand.
GTCAACGACACAAACACCCACGCCACCGGCGCGAAACCCATAAACGTCACCGCCGAACCCGCCAACAGCAGACCCGAAAACGCCATCACACGGCGACCAAAACGATCCGAAAAACGACCCGAGAACGTCTGCGTCAACGCATTACCAAACGAGTTCGTCGCCATCGCCAAAGACGCCAACAAAGTACCCGCAACCGAATTCGACATATCGCCACCAGTCGCCAAATACGCCGCCGCCAACGGAATAATCGACGACTGCACACCAAACACCGACCAGCCAATCGCCCAATTCGAAACCAGCGCAGAACGGTAATTCGTAAACTTCAACGCGTCACGAACCGTCATCGCAGGCAGGTCGCTCTTACCCGAAGAATCTCCAGGCTTAGCGCCCTTACCGGATGCGCCAGCCTGAGTGTCAGCAGGGGAAGGCGCCGCCGACGGCAACACCACGGTACCCTTACCCTCAGCCAGTGCCGCCGCCTCCATAATCGCGTCACGCTCCGCCTCTAGTGCAGCCTGCGACGGCATCAAAAACCACACGATCAGGCCCGCCGCCGCCAGCGAAAAACCATACACAATGAACGGCGCACGCATACCAAACGGCGCCAGCGCGCTCGCAATCACCGGGCCCAGCAAGTTACCCAGCAGGAACGCCGTCGCATAATAGCCCGAAATACGGCCACGCATATGCGCCGGGGACAAGCGCACCAGCAGGCCCATCGCAGAGACCGTGAACATGACCGAGCCGATACCCGCCACCGCACGCGAACCCAGCAGCACCCAATAATCCCAGGCGAACGCAATCATAAACGACGTCACCGACACGATCAGCATGCCAATCGTGTACACCGGACGCTCACCCCAGCGGGTAATCAGCTGACCCGCCGACGGCGCAAAAATCAGGCGCGTGATCGCCAACGCAGAAACCACCATCGTCGCCATCGTGACCGTCGCATTAAAGTTCTGCGCATAGTTCGGTAGCACCGGCGCCACCAAACCAAAACCCACCGCAATCATGAACGATGCAGCAATCAGAACCTTCAAGCCGGTCGGCACACGGTTCGGGTCAATCGTGCGCGGGTCAAAAACAGGCGGTGTTTTGGCAGGGTTCCTCATGTTCATCCTCGAAATCGTGCGGTGCCGTGCGGCAGCCGCGGGCCCCACCCGCAACCGCCGGCAATATGTTCGGCTAGAAAACTTTAATAGTTTCCAGTCTACTCCGCCGACAGCCGGGCATGCGCGTAACCTCGACCAGCCAAACCGCCCAAACCGGTAAGCTAGTAGTGTGAACGAAACGATGATGATGATTTGCGCGATTGTGCTGGGTGTACTGGTTATCGCCGGTGTACTTTTCGCCGTTCTGCGCCGACCCAAGAAGACCGCGGACCTGCAGTCTTTGCGCCAGGAGGCGGCTAAGGCCTCCGGCGGATCGGCGGAAGAACCCGAAAGCTCGGCACCTCGCGCTATTGAACTTGATATGCCCGACCCGTCCGCGGGTCGCCTGGTGCGCCTGCGTGCCCGCCTGGCACGCTCCAACAACATGCTCGGCAAGGGCCTGCTGGCTCTGCTCTCCCGCGACCGCATCGACCAGGACGTCTGGGACGAAGTGGAAGAGACCCTGCTGCTCGCTGACCTCGGCTCTGAGCCGACCACCCGCCTGGTGGAGGCGCTGCAGCAGCGTGTGCGCGTTGAGGGTACGAGCAACCCCGCCGCCGTGAAGAAGATGCTCCGCGAAGAGCTCGTGAAGATTGTTCGCCCCGACATGGACCGCGAGCTGAAGACCGCCGGCAGCGACGGCAACCCCGGCGTGGTGCTGGTCGTTGGCGTGAACGGCGTCGGTAAGACCACGACCGTCGGCAAAATCGCCCGCGTGATGGTCGCTGACGGTCAGACCCTGCTCCTGGGCGCCGCGGATACGTTCCGTGCGGCCGCCTCCGAGCAGCTGACCACCTGGGGTGACCGCGTGGGCGTGAAGACCGTGCGTTCCGAGAAGGAAGGCGCCGACCCCGCATCCGTCGCGTTTGATGCCGTGAAGGCTGGCAAGGAGCAGGGCGTCGACACCGTGCTCGTGGACACCGCGGGCCGCCTGCAGAACAAGTCCGGTCTGATGGATCAGCTCGGCAAGATCAAGCGCGTTATCGAGAAGGAAGCGCCGGTCACCGAGGTTCTGCTCGTGATTGATGCGACCACCGGCCAGAACGGTATGGTTCAGGCGAAGGTCTTCGGCGATATCGTGGACGTCACCGGTATCGTGCTGACCAAGCTCGACGGCACCGCAAAGGGCGGCATCGTGGTCGCTATCCAGGAGGAGCTCGGCGTTCCCGTCAAGCTCATCGGCCTGGGTGAAGGCCCGGACGACCTGGCGCCGTTCGACCCCGAAGCATTCGTGGACGCGCTGCTGGACTAACATCCTTTATCTCTCCGCCGAGAAGCCACATGTGTTTCGAGAAGCCACCAAAGACGTGGCTTTTCGAAACACATGTGGCTTTTCGCGGTTATTGGGCGGGTAATGACGACGGGCAGCACACGATGCGGGGCTCTGGGATATTCTGAAATTAGAAGATGCGCCAGCCCTTCAGGCGGCACCGAGCATCGCACACCATACAACCCAATTCACCCCGAACCTCAGCGAAGGAGCCACCATGGCAGCCACCCTCCCCGGAACCCTCCCCAGCGCCAACTACCGACCCACCTACCGCCCCAACGGCGCATGCGACGACCTCGCCGCACTCGTTGCACCGTACAGCCTTTCGCGCGCCCAGCTCGCTGAAGCTACCGGCATCGCTGATGAGGCTACCGTGAACAGCTGGGTTGAGCAGTGCCGCCCCGACCTCGCGGCGGACGCGCCCGCGCCCCTGGAACCCGTGATGCGGTACCTGGACGAAACCTACCTTCCCGACCCCGCAAACTGGCCCGGCAGCAACGCCTACGACGAGTTCGTCCTTGAGAACATTGCCGCCCGCATGCTGGCACGTGTTGTTGCTGAGTCCTTCGGTGCTGACCGTTCGGGTAGTTACCGCAACCTTCTCGCGCTCGTTGCAACCCTTGTGCTGATCGCCCGATGCTGGGCTGGCACCGATGAGGCTTTCTTGACCCTGCTCAACTCTGAGCCTACCGCGGAGGTGGAAAAGTACCTGCAGGAGGCTATCGCGAACGCCCCTGAGTCCTTGCATCCCCTCCTGATCGAGCTGCTGCTGCCCGCCCTGCGTGAGGCGCGCGGCACCTTCACCGCCGCCGAGGCGCAGCTGCTCACCGGCTACGCGCTTGCCGCCGGATACTACGCGGGCGAGCACCCCTACGAGACTCTGAAAGGCATCCACGTTGCGTTTGCCGCAGATGACCGCGCACTGCCCAATGATGAGCTGATGACCCGTGTTGAAGACGTCCTCAATGCTAACTTTTCCGCCGCCCGAGCGGAAGCCGGCGCTGCTGTCGAGAACCAGGAGCCGCACCAGTTCACCCTGCCTGGCGACCAGGACGGCTACGAAACCGCCGCGCACCTGATTGCTGCCCTGCCCCAGGCGCACGACGTTATTGCTTTCAGCACCCAGCCCGGTGAAGGAACTAATGCGCTCGCCGCCGACCGCCGCGCCGCTTTCACCCTGTACCTGTGCTACCTGCTCCTCGGTGATGACGATTCCTTGGAGCAGCGCGCCGCGGAGCTGTACCGCGCCAGCCGTGAGAACTAGGTTTTCGCGCCCTACTTTGATTCTGTAGACACCTTGCCCGCAGACGCTAAGAAGCCACATGTGTTCGGAACACATGTGGCTTCTTGCGGTTAATGGTGGTGGGTGTGGTGTGGTGGGATTATTCTCGACGGTGACTGTGCACGGCGAATTTACACAGCTACGGGCTGTTCCGCGCGAATCGCGCTGTAGGTCGCGTCGCTGACGGTCACGCCGTACTGGTTGGAGGCGAGCCGCAGGATCTCCTCGACGGTGTAGATGCGGAACACGCCGCCTCCGGTTGCCTTGGCGTATTCACGCAGCAGCTGACGGTTCGCGAGCTGACGCACGGGTTCGCCGCCCGATGCGGCGCGTACCTGCTGACCGTTGCGCAGCCAGGTGTCGCGCACACCGCCGGTGACGAAGACGCAGTCGGTGCCCTTCACACGAGTGGTTGCTTCGGTAACGCACTGGTTCCAGAGCGCGAAGTCGGCGTCAAAGCTGGCGTTAGCGAGCAGCGGGTGGCCCTGTGCGAGGGCTTCACAGCACTGCTGTTCGTGGCGTTCGGGGCTGGGTGCGGCACCCACGTGCCCGGTGAAGATGCGGTTTAGTCGCGGCAGGATTGTGTCATCTTCGCGGCGTGCCATGTTGATGGATCCGGTGTCGGTGGTGGGTTCAAGGATCTTCATGATCTGCGCGATGGAGTGGTCCAGCTGGTGCGTGACTGAACGCAGCGCGCTCCAGGGAGAGTTGCGTTCTTCGGGCAGGGTTTCTTTGAAGGAAGCGAGTGCTGAGCGGACGCGTTCTGCGGCGGCGGGTACGGGGGAGGCGCCGTCGAGTGCTGCCCAGAATTCTTTGAGTGCCTGGTGGGGGAGGAAGGCGTGTCCGCGCAGCTGCGAGTAGACGCGGAGGATTTCGTCGCTAACGTGGGTTGGGTAGTTGTAGAGACTTGCAAGCGCGGTGGAGTCGAAGGCGACGAGAATTCCGGGGTGAATGGAAGTCAGCGGGGCGCGATCGAGTTCCTTGTACTCGACGAAGTCTGAGTACAGGGTGCGTGCTTGACGGGTGATTGACATGAATCCCCTCCGGGTGTCGAGTATGGTCGGTCAAATGCGAGTGCCGGAGAAGTCGAGGAGAATAATCCATTCCAGTGTATCGGCCTTCTTTGGCAGGTGATGGAGTTTCGGTATAAATATTTTGTTTATTACGTTTGTATCTAACCCGATGACGCGTTAATGCATGTCAGAGTCATTTTCGGGCCTATGTTTTAGGTGTGAATTTCGCCGCGTATGTATATGGTGTGAGGGTTTTTCTTTGTGGTTATGAGCAGTATAGAACAAAAACATGCATTAAGATGCAAAATCTGCGTGGTGGCTCAAAAATGACGAAAGAAAACTCCTCTCACCTGCACATAGGGCGCATATAACACGCGGGGGACAAGGCGAGAAAGTAGATGAACATTTATTCCCTCCTGTAGACTTTAAGTGATTCAAATTTGATAAAGGAGAAGAGTAATGTCAGAGCTGACCACTCAAAATCAGGCGGAGGAGCAGGGTCCCGCTCGCACCGTCGTCGTGGCAGAAGATGAGGCATTGATTCGCCTCGACATCGTTGAAATTCTGAAGGACCAGGGTTTCGATGTTGTTGCAGAAACCGATAACGGCAAGACCGCCGTCGAGCTAGCACAGAAGCACCGCCCCGACCTCGTCCTCATGGATGTGAAGATGCCGATTATGGACGGCATCACCGCAGCCGAAGAAATCGCGAAGGAGCAGATTGCTCCCGTCGTTCTGCTGACTGCATTCAGCCAGAAGGAACTCGTTGACCGTGCCGTTGAGGCAGGCGCTATGGCGTACGTCGTCAAGCCGTTCTCCCCGAACGATTTGGTTCCCGCCATTGAGGTGGCAATTAGCCGCTACGAGCAGATTCGCGCTCTCGAGAAGGAAGTGGGCACCATCCGCGACCAGTTCGAGACCCGCAAGCTCGTTGACCGCGCAAAGTCGCTGCTCATCACCAAGATGAACCTGACCGAGCCGGAAGCATTCCGCTGGATTCAGAAGACCTCCATGGACCGCCGCCTGTCCATGCGCGAAGTTTCTGACACCATCATCAAGCAGCTCTCCTAAGCACAAGACGTGCAAAGTACGTGACAGTACAGGTACGAATGCACGCTACGGCGAAGACTAGGAATCGCCGCTGAGCACACACGGCTGGTGCAGTGATGAACCAGCACCTTTATTCATGACACACAAACGCCCCACCCCTCACGATAAAGCTGAGGGACGGGGCGTTCGTGTTTAACGGTTCGCGTGTTAACGGTTCGCGGGTGTGCGTTGTAACCCGGCGCTTAGCGCGGGCGGGAACCCGGCGCTACACGGAACTTAGCGCAGGTAGCGGTTCAAATCGTCTTCGTCATTGTTCGGGCCGCTAATCGGGCGGTCCGTGGGGGAGCCAGCCCAGAGCATTCCGCCGGTACCGAGCATCACGCCCAGCCACCAGAAGCTGCCGGGGTTGTTGATGGCGGTCACCAGGCACACCAGCATCACGCCGATTGCGATGGGCAGGACAATGCGCTTGGCGCGCACAATCTTCGGGTAACGCTTGAAATAGGGGGTGCGCTCGCGGGCCATGGTGCTCCTTCTGGTCGTACCTTCTGGTGGGGTGTTGGCGGGGTGCCGTGTACCCCGTGCTTCTACGATTTTAGGCTACTTGCTGAAGTTGTAGGACGTTAGGCGGTGGGGCGGGGGATCAGCATGTTGGTGATGCGTGCGGTGCAGGTGGTGCGGCCGCGCTCATCCACAATGTCGATGGTGTGGATGCACAGGGTGCGTCCGAGCTTGACGGCGGTGCAGGTTGCGGTGACCACGCCGGAGACTGCCGGGCGCACGTGGGTTGCGTTGATGTCCACGCCGACTGCTACGAGGTTTTCGCCGCCATGCACACCTGCGGAGAGCGATCCGAGGGTCTCGGCAAGGACCACGTTGGCGCCGCCGTGCAGCAGGCCGATGGGCTGGGTGTTGCCGGCGACGGGCATGGTTGCGACGGTGCGTTCTGCGGTGAGTTCCTGGAACTTAATGCCCATGGCGGGGATGAGCTCGCCCAGGCCTCGGGGGAAGTAGGGGTGCAGGTGTTCGGGGATGCCGCTTTCGGTCAGCTGCGCCTTGATTTCTTCTGCGGTGAGGGTGGTGGGTGCTGCCGCGCGGACGGGTGCGTGCTGTGTGTTGTTTTCAGTCATGACTTCCAGTGTACTCCTTGGTTTTTGTTGTTTTGGGTGGGATAGCTTTTCTGGAGTGCTTCCGGGTACGGGTCAGCCCCGCCTCCTGAACTCAGGAGGCGGGGCTGAAAAACGCTATGTGAGCGGATGAGGATTAGGCGGAAATAGCTTCTGCCTTTTCGATGTCCTCGTCGCGGATTTCCTTATCGGGGTTCGCTCCGATTGCCTTGGAAATGCGCTCGGTCAGGGTTGCGATGGTCGCGTCACCGGTCACGTTGGTTGCGGTGCCGAAGGAGTCCTGAGCCAGGTACAGGGCAATCATCAGGGCAATCATGGAGGCATCGAAACCAAGCATGGACTGCAGCAGACCGATTGCGGTCATCACGCCACCGCCGGGAACGCCGGGAGCGGCAACCATCATCACGCCGAGCACCAGAATCATGGGGATCAGGCTACCGAAGTCGGGGTGCTGGCCGGTCATGAACAGCACAGCCACCGAGCAGGAGGTAATGGTGATCATGGAGCCGGAGAGGTGAATGGTTGCGCACAGCGGAATCGCGAAGTCCACCACGCGGGGGGAGATGCCAGCCTTCTTTGCAGAACGCACGGTCACCGGGATGGTCGCAGCCGAAGACTGGGTACCGATTGCGGTGAAGTATGCCGGGAGCATGGTCTTGAGCATCTGGATGGGGTTGCGGCGAGAAATCGCGCCAGCCACCGAGTACTGCAGCGCCAGGGTGACCCAGTGCAGAATAATCACCATGACGAACACAAGACCGAAGACGGAGAGGATCTTCGCCACCTGACCGGCAAGGGTCATGTTCGCGAACACGCCCACAATGTGCACCGGCAGCAGGGGGATAATCACGTAGCCGAGCATCTTCTCAACGATGACCTGGAAGTCCTCGAAGAGGTTCAGCATCGCACGGGTCTTCAGTGCGGTAATGCCCAGGCCCAGGATGAAGGAGAGAATCAGTGCGCTCAGCACGCCCATAATCGGGGTCAGCTCGAAGGAGATGTAGCCCTTGGACAGTGCGTTCTCGGGGTTATCGAAGGAAGCGAGCTGCTGACCCTTCAGGATGATGGGGTAGAGCAGCAGTGCGCAGGTCAGTGCCAGGAAGCCAGCAAGGATGCTGGAGATGTACGCCAGACCCACGGTGATGCCGAGCATCTTGCCCGCACCCTGCGCGAGGGAACCAATGCCGGGCACGATGAAACCGATAATAATCAGCGGAATCGCGAAGCTCAGGAAGGCACTGAATACGGTCGAGAAGGAGACGAAGAGCTGCACAATGAGGTCGGTGGGGATGGCTGCGCCGGTTGCGTCATTGATGCCGCTAATCATTCCGGGGGTCAGCATGCCGATGAGCACACCCGATGCGATCGCGATGATAATCCACGCGAGGAGGGGAAGTTTTTTGAGTGCCTTCATAGGTTTCCTAAATGAGGGTTCGTTGTGTGTTGAGCGCGGGAGGTGCCCTCACAGTCCGATGAATCCTGCCGGTGAATTCTGGGTAGAGTTCTGCCTATGAATACACGGGGTGTGGGGGGTTCCTACGCTGGAGGCGATAATAAGGTTATATATTATCTGGAAACCGTATTATTATCCACCTCACATAGTGGCTTAGGGCACAGTTTTTGGGAGAAAAACTCACCAAACGCACCCCACCGGCACCTACATATGAGGTAAAACTCTTTCCACACACCCCGTTATTCCGCTATATGGCACAGCGCCGGCACTCAACACAGTACCGGCACTCAACACAGCGCGGGCGCCTCCCCACAGGGCTAACCCGCAGCCACCGAAACTAGCCCCCCGAACCCAGCAGCCACGAAGCCAACCACCGAGCAAACTCAGACTCGATACACTAGAGGAGTGACTACAGAGAACAAAACCCTCCTGCTCATTGACGGACACTCCCTGGCCCTACGCTCCTTCTTCGGCATCTACACCATGGCCGAAAAGACCGGCCAGCACATTTTCGTGCGCAGCGACGGCCAACACACCGAGGCCGTGCACGCCTTCCTCTCCACCCTGCTGAGCATCATCAAAGACAACCAGCCCAGCCACATCGCCGTAGCCTTCGACCTGCCCGGCGGCACCTTCCGCACCGCCGAATACGGCGAATACAAGGGCGGCCGCAACGCCATCCCCGAAGCCTTCAACGGCCAGATCGACCTCATCAAAAAGATGCTCGGCGCGCTCAACATCCCCGCGCTCACCTACGAAAACTACGAAGCCGACGACATCGTCGCAACCCTCACCCGCCGCGGCACCGAAGCCGGCTACAAGGTCCTCATCCTCTCCGGCGACCGCGACATCTTCCAGCTCGTCACCGACGACGTCACCCTGCTCTACCCGGTCACCACCGGCCCCTCCAAGGGTATTCAGCGCATGGACCCTGCCGCCGTCGAAAAGAAAACCAAAGTACCCCCGCACATGTACCCCGACCTCGCCGCCCTCACCGGCGAACAGGCGGACAACCTGCCCGGCGTACCCGGCGTAGGCCCCGGCTTCGCCGCTAAATGGCTCGGCGAATACGGCTCCCTGCAGGGTGTGCTCGACAACCGCGACAAGATTGGCGGCAAGAAGGGCGAGGCGCTGCGCGAGAACGTGGATAACGTGGTGCGCAACCGCCGCCTCAACCAGCTCGTCAACGACCTCGACCTGAACGTCACCCTCGAAGACACCGCATTCACCCCCGACCTGGATGCACTCAACACCTTCTTCGACGAAGTAGAGTTCCGCACCATCCGCAAGCGCGCCGCCGACACCCTCGGTCCCATCGTACGCGCCGCCGGAACCGCAGGTCCTGCAAGCTCCACCGCAGAAGCAGGGGAGGAGGGCGCCACCAAGAAGGCACCCACCGGCCCCGTCTACGCACCCATTGCCACCAGCGAACCCACCAAAAACGCAGACGCAGCAGCATTCCGAGCCTTCTGCGCCTCCGCAGCCGAAGAAAACTACGGCACCGACGAACAGTGCGCGCCCATCGCCGTACCCGAACGCCTCGAAGGCGCCGTGACCCTCTACCCGGTCACCAACCTGCCCGTAGCACGCCCCGCCATCGGCGACGCACCCGCCGTCAAGGTCACCAAAACCAAGATCCGCGCCGCCGAAGAAAACCCCGAACTGCTCGGCGTGCTCCTCACCAGCAAGAACACCAGCCTCTGGATCGACACCCGCACCATCGACCCGGAACTCGACTCCGCCCTCGCCGCGTGGCTCTCCGACGAAGCAGCCCGCAAAATCGTCATGGACCTGAAGGTTCAGCGCAAACTCCTGCGCGCCTACGGCTACGAACTCGCCGGCGCCGTCGAAGACCCCGCCCTATCCTCCTACATGTGCGGCTTCATCCCCACCGCAACCCGCAAGCTCTTCTCCGAACGCATGGAAGACCTCGCCGAACGCTACCTCTGGATCCCCAAGGACCCCTACGCGCAGCTCGTCTTCCAGCCCGAAGAAGACGAGGCAGAACCCTCCCTCTTCAGCCTGCCCGGCGAAGCCGAACCCGTCGACAACCTGCGCTACTTCACGCAAATCAGCCGCATCATCCACGAACTCGCACGCCTGCTGCACTTTGAAATGGAAGAACACGGCCAGCTGAAGGTCTACGAAGAAATCGAACTGCCGCTACTCTACGTCCTCGCAGACATGGAGCAGGCAGGCATCGCCGTCTCCGACGCGCTCCTTGCCGAACTGCACGACACCTTCTCCGCACGCGCTAACCAGGCACAGGACGCCGCACGCACCATCATCGGCGACACCGTCCAAACCGACGACGGCGAAGAACCCCTCAACCTCGCCTCCGTCAAACAGCTGCAGACCGTGCTCTTCGACAAGCTCGCCCTGCCGCACACCCGCAAAATCAAGTCCGGCTACTCCACCGACGCCGAATCCGTCACCGAACTGCTCACCAAAATCTCCCCGGAGTCCGACGGTGCCGCATTCCTCGGTGCGCTCGCCGCCTACCGCGACAACATCAAACTCGTGCAGACCGTCGAAGGCCTGCAGAAAGCAGCCGCCGACGACGGACGCGTGCACACCACCTTCCAGCAGGGTGCCGCCTCCACCGGTCGCCTCTCCTCGACTGCGCCGAACCTGCAGAACATCCCGATCCGCACCGAAGAAGGCCGACGCATCCGTGGCGCCTTCATTGTCGCGCCCGCACCCGTCGACGGTGTGGAGTACGAGGGTCTACTCACCGCCGACTACTCGCAGATCGAAATGCGCATCATGGTGCACCTCGCCGCCGACGAGAAGCTCATCGCAGCCTACGAAGCGGGGGAGGACCTGCACCGTTACGTCGGCTCCGAAGTCTTCGGCGTAGCCCCCGAAGACGTCACCCCCGAGCAGCGCTCCAAGGTCAAGGCAATGTCCTACGGCCTGGCATACGGCCTGTCCCGCTTCGGCCTCGCCAAGCAGCTGAACATCAGCTCCGACGAAGCAGGCGAATTGCGCACCAACTACTTCAAACGCTTCGGACGCGTGGGACGCTTCCTGCGCGGAGTGCTCAAGCAGGCACACCAGGACGGCTACACCGAAACCATTTTCGGCCGCCGCCGCGTGCTGCCCGACCTGGACTCGCCCAACCGTGTACGCCGTGAAGCCGCCGAACGTGCCGCCCTCAACGCCCCGATTCAGGGCACCGCCGCGGACATCATCAAGATTGCCATGATCAACATTCACCGCCGCCTGCGCGAAGAGGGCCTGAAGACCCGCATGCTGCTGCAGGTGCACGACGAAATCATCCTCGAAGTCGCCACCGGTGAGCGTGAAGCCGCCGAACGCGTGCTCGTCGAGGAGATGAGCGGTGCCGCCTCCCTGCGTGTTCCTCTGGATGTGCAGGTCGGCTGGGGCAAGTCCTGGCAGGAGGCGGGCCACTAGGCGCGTTTCTTCTCTCGGCTCTGCACGGAAAGCGGTATTCGTCCTCGTTCCTACAGGGGCACCCGCCCTCGCTTCGCTTCGGGCACCCTGATGTCACTACGGACGATACCGCCTTTCCGCGCTGGGGGTAGCAGGTCACCGAGCGGGTGCGGCCGCGTTTTCCGGGTAGCTGCTCAGCGAGCCGCTCTTGGCCCCGCTACCGGAGCGTGCCGGTGCACCTTCCGGAAGCGACATCAGGGTACCCTCTCGGGTGCTCTCCGCAGCGAAGCAAGGAGAGAGCGGAGCGCCCGAGAGGGTGGGTTCCCCTGTAGGAGCGTAGGAAGGTGCGCACCGGTCGCATCCTTGGGTGGGGAGAGGAACGAGGGCGAACGCCGTCCCTCAACTTCACAAGCAAACAAAACCGCAAATAAGTACGGGAATCCCGGGCGCGTAACCATTGACGACACGCCCGGGATTCCCGTACACTATTAATCGCGTGTACCAACGTACGGGTTTTCTATGCTCTTTTTCTCCTTAAGAAAACGGGGAGAAGACGGGCACAGACCGCTCGCACACCCTGCTGAGAGCATCTGCTTCCGGTGGGTGGTACACATTGTAAGTATCCGTCAGCTCGACGTTTCCTCACTCCGTTCAAAGGTGTTAACGGCCCTATGCCGTGCGCGCCGGGGTGAAACAGTGAGCCGGTTGGTGCCTCCACCCGGAGGTGTTGAGCGGCGAACCGGCAGCGTCGACCTATTAGAAATCCAATTGGAGCCCTCACTACATGAGCACCAACATCCCTCAGGTCGCAATCAACGACATCGGCGACGAGCAGGCATTCCTCGAGGCAGTCGAGAAGACCATTAAGGTCTTCAACGACGGCGATCTCGTCTCCGGCCAGGTCGTTAAGATCGACCACGATGAGGTTCTGCTCGACATCGGTTACAAGACCGAAGGCGTCATCCCCTCCCGCGAGCTGTCCATCAAGCACGACATCGACCCCTCTGAGGTTGTCGAGCTCGGCTCCGAGGTTGAGGCACTCGTCCTCACCAAGGAGGACAAGGAAGGTCGCCTGATCCTCTCCAAGAAGCGCGCACAGTACGAGCGTGCATGGGGCGACATCGAGAAGGTCAAGGAAAACGACGGCGTCGTTACCGGTACCGTTATCGAGGTTGTCAAGGGTGGCCTTATCCTCGACATCGGTCTGCGTGGCTTCCTGCCCGCATCCCTCGTTGAGATGCGCCGCGTCCGCGACCTCGCACCTTACATCGGTCAGCAGATCGAAGCTAAGATCATCGAGCTGGACAAGAACCGCAACAACGTTGTTCTGTCCCGCCGTGCATACCTGGAAGAGACTCAGTCCGCTGTTCGCTCCTCCTTCCTCAACGAGCTGGAGAAGGGTCAGGTCCGCGAGGGCGTTGTCTCCTCCATCGTCAACTTCGGTGCATTCGTGGACCTGGGTGGCGTGGACGGTCTGGTTCACGTTTCCGAGCTGTCCTGGAAGCACATCGACCACCCGTCCGAGGTTGTCGAGGTTGGCCAGCCCGTTACCGTCGAGGTTCTCGAGGTGGACCTGGACCGCGAGCGCGTGTCCCTGTCCCTCAAGGCAACCCAGGAAGATCCGTGGCAGGCATTTGCTCGCACCCACGCTCTGGGTCAGATTGTTCCCGGCAAGGTCACCAAGCTCGTTCCCTTCGGTGCATTCGTGCGCGTTGAGGACGGCATCGAGGGCCTCGTCCACATCTCCGAGCTGGCAACCCGCCACGTTGACCTGGCTGAGCAGGTCGTCTCCGTTGGTGAAGAGGTCTTCGTTAAGATCATCGACATCGACATGGACCGCCGCCGCATCTCCCTGTCCCTCAAGCAGGCAAACGAGGGCGTTGACCCCAACGCTACCGAGTTTGACCCCGCTCTGTACGGCATGGCTGCAGAGTACGACGAGGCTGGCAACTACAAGTACCCCGAGGGCTTCGACCCCGAGGCTAACGAGTGGCTGGAAGGCTTCGACGCACAGCGCGAGGCTTGGGAAGCACAGTACGCAGAGGCACAGGCTCGCTTCGAGGCTCACAAGGTTCAGGTTGCTAAGGCTCTCGAGGCTGACGCAGAGGCTGCAGCAGCAGCTCCCGCAGCAGCTGAGCCCGCACCGACCTCTTACTCCTCCGAGGAGCCCGCTTCCGCAGGTACCCTCGCATCGGATGAGGCACTGGCTGAGCTCCGCAAGAAGCTGACCGGCAACTAATCTGCCGCTCAGATGAGCACTCATCAGGCGTAATAGCCGATAGGTAACCCCCGCGTGGGGTGCCTAGAGCAGGGGAACCCCCTCATCTCCCGTTTGGGAGGTGAGGGGGTTCTTTGCGTTATTGGGGGTTTTGGTTTGGTATTGCTGGGAAGGATCTTAGGCGGCGGTCATCTGCTCCCAGACGGCGCGCACCTGCTCGGCGGTCTCCTCCAGCGAGCCGCCATTATCAATAATCCAGGTTGCGACCGCCTCACGCTGCTCGTCGGTAGCCTGCGCGGCGATGCGGGCGCGCGCATCCTCCTCACTCATGCCGCGCGAAGATACGAGGCGCTGCAGGCGAGTCGCCAGGGGAGTGCGCACCACGACCACGCCCTCAAAGGCGGACGGGTCGCCGGTCTCCACGAGCAGAGGAATATCCTCCAGTACCACGCCGCTAAACCCGGGTTCGGACTGCGCCTGCTCCACCAGCTGCGCGGCACGCTCACGAATAGCGGGGTGCACAATCGCGTTCAGACGCAGACGCGCCTGCTCATCATTGAACACGATACGCGCCAGGGCGGGGCGGTTGAGGCGGCCGTCCTCATCGAGCAGATGCTCACCGAACTCCGCGACCGTGCGGGCGAGCACCGCCTCGCCGGGCTCCATGAGGGAACGGGAGATAGCGTCCGCATCCACCAGGAATGCGCCCTGCTCAACGAAGAGGGAGGCGATGGTGCTCTTGCCGCTGCCGATACCGCCGGTGAGGGCGTAACGGCGCAGGGCAGTGGAGGCGGGGGAAGAAGGCTGGGACATGGACGGTGCTCCTGACGGGCTGTGCCACAATAGATAGGTACTGATCAGAGGAGGACACATGCAGGAAGAAACTCGCGCCAACCGCTACCTTGTGCCGCGCGGCGATGAGCCCTATGAGAGCCTCCTCGAAATTAAGCGTAGCGAATTTATTGGCCACATCAAGCGCGTGAGCACCGTTGAGGAGGCGCGCGCCTACATTGAGTCGGTGCGCAAGACCTACCACGATGCCCGCCACGTGTGTTCGGCGTTCATTATTGGTGCTGACCGCGATATTCAGCGTTCCTCCGATGATGGTGAGCCCGCCGGTACCGCCGGTGTGCCGATGATGCAGGCGCTGCTGGCGCGTCAGACCCGCGAGGACGGCACCACCGACCTGTCGGATGTGGTTGCCGTGGTCGTGCGCTACTTCGGCGGCATTAAGCTTGGCGCGGGCGGTTTGGTGCGCGCCTACACTGATTCGGTGGTGCAGACCCTGGACGGTGCGCTATTCGATTCGCGTGAGCGTCTGCGTGTGGGTCAGGTGCCCAGTTCGCATGCGGATGCTGGCCGCCTGGAGAACGAGATCCGTGCCGCCGGTCTGAACGTGCTGGGTACCGAGTATGGTGCGGAGGGTGCCACGATTTCCCTGGGCGTGTTTGACCGCCCGGAGGAGCTGGCCCGTGCCGAGGAGCTGGTGGTGAGCTTGAGTTCCGGTGCGGCGAGTGTGACCTGGGGGGATACGCAGTGGGTGGATTTGCCGGTTTAGGTTCCCGGCCTCTAGATTTCTGGTTCCAGATTTCCGGTCTTAGATTCCCGCTCCCAGATTTTCCTCCTAGGTTTCCGGGCTGAGCGCCTGTGTAAAGCCTCCAAAACCCAAAAGGTAGTCCAACCTTAGTTAATACTTACTCTAACCCTAGTAATTGCCCGCTAAAGCTGATAGTCTAAAAAGCGTTGCGGAACGCACACGCCCCTCCACGGCACGGGCAACGGGTTCATTACCAGCGGTAACCCAGTCCGGCGCCTCCACGAGGGAACGCGTGCGCCCGCACTGACGGGCAGGGCTCAACGCTGACATCTCAGCGCCGAGAACTGGGTACTATCTCAGCGCTGAGGTCCTGATGCTGACGTCTTGAAGCTATAGCTTAGTTGCTCAAGAAATGAGGCACAGCTGTATGCCGGTACTATACGATCCGGCAGACGGTCGAGTGTGTGCACGAACCATCTGCCGGTAGGCGCTGAGCCCCGCCCGTCACCTTACGAAGAATCAGCTAACGAACGCTCTGAAGAGCTCAAGGTCGTGAAAACGTGACGCAGTCGGGAACCTACTATCAACAAGTAGACGAACAAGCAGGCAAAAACTCATCAGAGCAGTCAGCGGGCAGCCGCGGCGGCACCGCGACCCTCAACCGCCAGGGAGCGCGCCTCCCCAAGATGGGCACTGTCGAGCAGCTTGAACCCGCCACCGTCGCCCAGCTACTCAATGCATACCGCCAGCAGAACCTCGGCACCCTGCTGGGCGTGCTCACGCAGCGTCCGGCAGAGTTTGCCCGTCAGCTCGGCAGGCTCTGCCGCGTCTTCCCCGAACATGTACACGCTATTGCCCAGGCGTTCGGCGCCGTGGGCCGCGCCCTGCCCATTGACGAGCTGGTGCGCCTGCACAACCGCTACTCCAACGCCGCCCGCGGAGTTGGCGAACACCTCAGCCTGGATAACTCCGGCGTGGCGCACCTGGTTCAGAGCCCAACACTGAGCCGTGAAGGTGCGGGTCACCTGCTCATGGCGGTTGAGCTCTGCCTCGCCGGCAGGATGCGCGGGCTCACCATCGCCATGCCCTCCACCGAGGCGTTCACCCCGGCTGATCAGGCGCCGAGCCTCGGGTCCTGCAACCCCGCCCTGGACGGTGCACTCAACGCTTTCGAACCGGCAGGCTGGGAGCCGTTCTCCCTGGACGGCAGCGAAGTGCTGCTCGCGACCGGTGTGCGCGAGGTACCCGACGGCTACGAGCTGTCCCTCTGGCTGCTCGACGACGACTACCAGTGCCGCGCCCGCATTGAGCGCGGCGCCCCGCAGGTGTGCGTGGCAAGCTTCTACGATGAAGAAGTCATCACCCGCACCGTGGAAGAAACCGGGTCGGGCGAAGCCGGTCTGGTCGAAAACTACCGCGTGGAGGAGTACGCGGAACTGGACTTCCTCAACGCCATGGACCGGCAGGTACGCTACGTGGCGGTCACCGCCGCGGTGGGGGAGCCGCTGCTGTCTGTGCTGAACGAGAAGAGCGCGGTGCCGAATAGTATTCCCGACCCTGCCGCTTTTGCGAACGGTGCGAGCACCTCCCGGTTCGCGAGGAGTGCCCGCCCGGATATCCGCACCGCCGCCGTGGTCGGTAAGGGCCTGCGCACCATCAATCACCGCGGCATGCTGCCGGTGTTGAGCGTGCCGAACCGCACCGTGTGCGCGGTGATTGACCTGTACAAGCAGCGCATCTGCGTGCCGGGTGTGGGCATTCCGCGCGGGCTGAGCGTGGAGGATGAAGAGCGCACCATGCAGCTGATTTTGAGCGCCCTGAACGGGTACCTTCCGCTGACGAACCGGGCGCTGATGAGCCTCGCCGGAGCCACCGTGGAGGTGCGCTAACACTGCGGTCAACTAGCGCTGCCGTCAACTAGCACTGCGGCGCCCCACGGCTACAAACCAATAAAATACCGCCCGGAATCGTGCTGTGAGCACGGTTCCGGGCGGTACGTGTTTAACGAACTAACCAATCGCCAGGCGAGCTGCCGCCAGGCGAGCTAGTTGCCGGATTAGCTCGTTTCGGATTAGTTAGTTGCGGGGCCCTGACCATTGATGATGCGCTGCGCCTCATCCTCGGTCAGCTGGTAGCCGTAGAAGGTCGAGTAGAACTCGCGGGTTTCCTTCACCAGGTCAACGTCGGAGAACTTCTCGGGGTGGAACAGCTTTGCCGCCCACAGAATCTGCAGAGCCTCCTCAGCGGAGTAACGGTCCCAGTTGAAGGTGCCGACCGGGTTCTTAATGATTTTGCCGTTCTTCACCGCCGGAACGTCAGCCCACGCGGCGTCAGCCTTGATTGCCTCCACGCCCTTCTGCGCATCCGCGCCGCCAATGATGATGTACTCCGGCTGCGAGGCAATGATCTGCTCCAGGGAAATGTTCTTCAGGTTCTCCACGCCGTCCAGGGAGTTCTTCGCACCCGAAAGCTTCATCCACTCGCCAATCAGGGAGTTTGAGCCGTCCACCTTCGTCAGGTCAGAACCGCCCGCAATGTGCAGAACCTTCGGGGACTCGGTGACGCCCTGCAGACGCTCCTTGATGAGGTTCTCGTTCTTCTCCAGGTACGCCAGGTACTTCTCAGCGCGCTCAATCGCCTCATCGGTGCCAATCACCTCGGCGGTCAGCTCAACGGTGCGCTTCAGGTCCGCGAAGTTCTGGAATTCAACGTGCACCGCCGGGATACCCGCCTCAGCTGCCTTCGCAATCTGCTCCTTCGAGGAGGCGAGCAGCACCTCCGGCTTGTCGGCAAGCAGCTGCTCCATGTTCACGTCGGTGCCCTTCACCGGCGCGTCAACCTTCTCAATACCGGGGTACACCTGCTTGAACCATGCCAGAGACTTCACGTTAGTCGTGGTGGACACCAGCTTCTCAGCGCCGCCGAGCAGCAGAACCACCTGGTTGTTTGCGTGCCACAGGTCAGCGATACGCTCCGGGTTGGTGGGGACGGTGACCTCCTTGCCGTCAATGTCCTTAATGACCTTGGTGCCGTCACCGTTATCCTTCACGAAGAAGCTGGTGTGCTTCTTCGCGGAATTACTCGAAGCCGAGACTGAGGTTGAGCTCGAAGCCGAACCCGAGGAGGTGGTGGTGTTCGCGGCACCGCAACCGGTCAGCGTAGCCAGCAGTAGGGAAGTGGTCAGGGCAACGCCGGTGTGGAACTTCGTGATTTTCATGATGTGTCTTTCTGGGGTGTACAACGGATAGGTGAATAACCCGGCGGCGGCCTGGGTGGGGCAGGCGTGCTAGGGACACGCCACCACAGCGGATGCGGCACCTCTACCGCATCTCTTGTGTACTGCCCAAACCGCCGCCGGAAAACTAAACGCTGCGGAGCCTCAGATATCGAGGCTCGTCATGTGCACGCTGGAACGACCCAGCTCGGGGGAGTAGGCCACCGTCAGGCCGGTATTGAAGGTGCGTGAGAGAACCTCGCTCGTGAGCACCTTGGAGGCGCGGCCCGTCAAAAGCTGAGCTGGCGCATCTGCAGGTACCTCCGGCGCTGCGTTTGGCACGGTGCCGGGCATATCGTGTGCGCTAAGCAGGGCGACGGTCGCATCCAGCATGAGGGCGTGATCCGGGTTGTGGGTCGTGAAGATGACCCCGTACCCGGCATCGCGCAGCTGCCGAATTTTCCGCAGAACCTTCGCCTGATTCGCCACATCGAGGGCGCTCGTCGGCTCGTCCAGAACGATGAGCGGGGCGTCTTGCACCAGGGTTCGGGCAATACCCACCTGCTGACGCTGACCGCCGGACAGCTCATCCAATGGGGAGTGCGCCAGGTCGAGTAGACCCAGCTCCTCCATCACGGTGTGCACCTGCTCACGGTCACGGCGCGAGGGCGAAGAGAACAACCCGATATAGGGTGCGCGACCCATCAGCAGGTACTCGGTCACGGTGTAGGAGATGCCGCGACCCTCCATCTGCGGAAGGTAGGCGATGCGGCGGGCACGCTCAGTTGCGGTCAAAGAATCCAGCGGCTCACCGCCCAGGTGGACGGTGCCCTCGGTGAGCGAATGCAAACCTATCAGGGAGTTCAGCAGGGTGGACTTACCCACACCGTTGCGACCCAGAATGGCGAGGACCTCACCGCGTCGCACCTGCAGGTTCACGTTGCGGAAAATCCAGCGGCTGGAGCGGTGCCCGGAACGGTGCAGACCAGCGCGGTGATCCGTGCGGCGGCGCTTGATGTGCCCGCCCCGGTGGCCGTAACGGAAGCCCGCACCGTCCAGGTGTAGCAGAACCTCGGCGCTCACATCCGTGCGGTGCTGAGCATCGGGAATGGAAGACGACATTACTTCACCCGAACCTTTCCAAACAGCAGTAGCGCCACGTACAGGGGCGTGCCAATGAAGCCGGTCAGTACGCTCAAAGGCACCTCCGCACTGGTGAGGCTACGTGCCAGGGTATCGACGAACATCATGAACGAAGCACCCATCAGAATGGATAGCGGCATGAGCTTGGTCGTGTCGCTACCGACCAGCAGGCGGCACAGGTGCGGAATGACCAGACCAACCCAAGAAATCGGGCCGCCAATACACACGCTGGTCGCGGTGACCAGGGTTGCCAGCAGAATGGTGATACCGCGGGTGCGGGTCAGGTTAATGCCGAGGGTGCGCGCCTCATCGTCACCGAGCGAGAGGATATTGATGCGCCAACGCATCGCCAAGAGCAACAGAATGCAGGGCACCGTCACCAGCGCAAACTGCGTGAGTGCTTCCGCGCGTACGTCCTGCAGGGAGCCCATCTGCCAGAACACGATCTGTGCCAGCTGAGTTTCAGGGTTCGCAATGAACTTCAACGCACCCAGCGCGGCGGTGCCAAAGCCACCCACAATCACGCCGGAAAGCACCAGCATGAGCGTGGACTGATTCTTGAGCAGACGCGGAATGCTCACGGTCAGCAGTACTGCCGCGAGGCCGCCGGCGAGGGCAGAACCCTGAATGGCGATGCTCGTGCCCACACCCAGCAGAATGGCGGAGGCGGCGCCCACCGACGCACCCTGCGAAACACCTAGCAGGTACGGGGAGACCAACGGGTTTCGGAAGACCGCCTGGAAGGTGGCACCCGCAATGGCGAGGGCGGCACCGATGAGCCCGGCGGCGAGCAGACGCGGAATACGCACGGTCAGCAGCATATTTTCGGCGGGCTTGTAGACTTTCAGGTCCATGCCGAACCAGTTCTTACCGAGAATGCGGAAGAGCTCGTCCAATTCGAGCGGGTACCTGCCGGTGATGAGCGAGAGGTAGGTGACGCCCAGCAGAATGGCGAGGGCGATGAGCAGAATCAGCGGGTACGAGGACGCGAAGAGGGTGCGGCGATGCTCGGTTTTGGTATCTAAGGTGGCAACCGGCGCGCCGGTGGGGTTCGCCTCCGGGTTTGCTTCTGTGGATTCGTTCGGAGTTGCCTGTGAAGCTGTCTCCGTGGTCGTGCTCATGGAGTCCTTCCGTGCGCTCTTGTGGTCCGTTCTGTCTGCGTGTATGCGCTCTAAACATATGTGAGCCACATCAAGGAGGCAAAGGGGGTGAGTGCGGAGCGCCCGTCATAAGTCTTTATGTGTTGCCGCTTATCTTCTGCGGTGCGGTGCCCGTGAGCGGCGGCGGCTGCGGGGGAGAGCGGCCACCCCTAAGAGCACTGTTCCTAAGAGCACCGTCATCGTGCGGGAAAATGCTCCCGCTCGCCTCCTGCCCGGTAGAGAATATGAGCCAGTCGAAAGCCCCTTATCTTTTGCGCCCCCTCTTTTATGAACTTGGGCACTTTCATGGTGATGGCTTGTTACCTGTCGTGTCTGGACTATGGCGCGTCATCGTATTGCGCCAGCAGAAAAGGGTGACCAATCCGGGGGCGCGTCGGGCGGCTTTCCCCTAGGATGGATACATGAGTTATGCACCCCAGATTAACCGTGTTGTTGCCCCCTTTGAGGTAGTCAGCCCCTTCCAGCCTGCCGGCGACCAGCCCAAGGCTATTGCCGAGCTCACCGAGCGCGTGCAGAACGGCGAGAAAGACATTGTGCTGATGGGTGCCACCGGTACCGGTAAGTCCGCGACCGCAGCCTGGCTGATTGAGGCGGTGCAGCGTCCGACTCTGGTGCTCGTGCAGAACAAGACTCTGGCGGCGCAGCTGGCGAATGAGCTGCGTGAGCTGCTGCCGAATAATGCGGTGGAGTATTTTGTCTCCTACTACGACTACTACCAGCCTGAGGCGTACGTGCCGCAGACCGATACGTTCATTGAGAAGGACTCCTCCATCAATGAGGAGGTGGAGCGTCTGCGCCACTCGGCGACGAACTCCCTGCTGACTCGCCGTGACGTGGTGGTGGTTGCGACCGTGTCCTGCATTTACGGTCTGGGCACGCCCGAGGAGTACATTGCGCAGATGGTGACTTTGCGTCGCGGTGAGGAGGTTGACCGCGACGAGCTGTTGCGCCAGTTCGTGGCGATGCAGTACGCGCGTAACGATATGGACTTTCACCGTGGCACGTTCCGTGTGCGCGGCGATACCGTCGAAATCATCCCCATGTACGAGGAGAACGCGATCCGCGTTGAGTTCTTCGGTGATGAGATTGAGGCGATTTACACCCTGCACCCGCTGACCGGCGAGGTGATTCGCGAGGAAGAAGAAATGTATGTCTTCCCCGCAAGCCACTACGTTGCCGGTGCTGAGCGCATGGCGAAGGCTATTACCTCCATTGAGGATGAGCTACGCGAGCGCCTGCAGACCCTCGAATCTCAGGGCAAGCTGCTGGAGGCGCAGCGTCTGCGCATGCGCACCACCTATGACCTGGAAATGATGGAGCAGATGGGCTTCTGCAATGGCATTGAGAACTACTCTCGCCATATTGACGGTCGTGCCGCAGGTAGCGCTCCGAACTGTCTGCTGGATTATTTCCCGGATGATTTCCTGCTGATTATTGACGAGTCACACGTGACGGTTCCGCAGATTGGCGCCATGTATGAGGGTGATATGTCCCGTAAGCGCACCCTCGTGGAGCACGGTTTCCGTCTGCCGTCGGCGATGGATAACCGCCCGCTGAAGTGGGAGGAGTTCCTGGAGCGTATCGGTCAGACGATTTACCTCTCGGCGACCCCCGGCAAGTACGAGCTGTCGCAGGCTGATGGTTATGTGGAGCAGATTATTCGCCCGACCGGTCTGATTGACCCGGAGATTGTGGTCAAGCCGACCAAGGGGCAGATTGATGATTTGCTCGAGGAGATTCGTGTGCGCGTTGAGCGTGATGAGCGTGTGCTGGTCACGACCCTCACCAAGCGCATGGCGGAGGATCTGACCGAGTACCTGCTGCAGCACGGCGTGAAGGTGCAGTACCTGCACTCTGACGTTGACACGTTGCGCCGTGTGGAGCTTCTGCGTGAGCTGCGCCTGGGCACCTTCGACGTGCTGGTTGGTATTAACCTGCTGCGTGAGGGCCTGGACCTGCCCGAGGTGTCCCTGGTTGCGATTCTGGACGCCGATAAGGAAGGCTTCCTGCGTTCGACCACTTCGCTGATTCAGACGATTGGTCGTGCGGCGCGTAACGTGTCCGGTCAGGTGCACATGTACGCCGATAAGATTACGGATTCTATGCGCGTGGCGATTGATGAGACGAACCGCCGCCGCGAGATTCAGCAGGCGTACAACCGTGAGCACGGCATTGACCCGCAGCCGCTGCGTAAGAAGATTGCCGATATTACGGATGTGCTCGCCCGCGAGGAAGAGGACACCCGCGAGCTTCTGCAGCAGCGTAAGAGCGGTAAGAAGGGCGCCCGCACGGTGAGCGCGGGTGCGAAGACCGGTTCTGCGACCTCGTCGAAGATTGCCACGAGCACCCCGGAGTCGGAGGAGCTTCTCGCCCGTGCGGAGGCGCGCGTTCGTGCCGACGGCCTGGCGGCGGCACCCGCCGAGGACCTGCTGGATTTGATTGAGCAGATGAACGAGCAGATGCGCGTGGCGGCGGAGAACCTGCAGTTTGAGTTGGCGGCGCGTCTGCGTGATGAGCTTGCCGATTTGAAGAAGGAGCTGCGTCTGATGAAGGAGGCGGGTCACGCCTAAGCCCGGTGTTCTAAGCCCGGCGTTTAGGGGCCGACGTGGGTTTTTCGCCATGAGGTAACTCATTGTTCATGAAGTTCTACTGAGTGCAGATACATGCTGTACACTATCAAGGTGTTTTACGTGTCAAATAAAACCTTGATGCTTCCGAACGATAAAGAAAAATCTGTGACTATTTCTAATAATTCTTCAGACGCACACACCATGGGAGCTCGTTCCGTTACCCGCCGCAACCTCACCCGCGGCGCGCTTTGGGCTGTGCCCGCTATTGCCGCCTCCACGACGGTGCCCGCATTCGCTGCTTCGGCTGATGATTGCAAGACGGTACACGGCCCGGACTTCACCCAGGTCGGCGGCTGGATGATTACCAACCCCGCCAGTGGCGCCCTGCAGTCGCGCACCAAGAACAAGCCCGTGACTGCGCCGGAGACCGGTCAGGCGTGGTGGTCCATGGAGAATGCAACCTCACCGAACCCCGCGACGATTCGCCTCATGTCCGTGTACGAGGCGACTCACGGCCCCGAGGGTGACCTCAACCTGAACTGCGGTGAGTTCGTGATGACCTACAACGTCTCCGCGGTGGAGGCGACGGCCGGCACCACGCACCTGCACCCGTCCATGGACATTTATCTCTTCTCGCCCGAGGGTGAAATCATTGACCGTCAGGTCTTCACGACTGACCCGACCGGCAAGGCAACCGTCATGACCCGCAACGGCAAGACTCAGACCGTTCAGGGTCAGGTCATTCCCTTCGCGTCGAGCGTGAATGATAAGGCGACCGGCATCTCCGCGCGTTTTGCGTTGCGTGGCGATAAGCTCATGGAAGGCATGTACCAGTTTGAGGTGGTTATTACCGTCCCGACGATTCGTGAGAACGGCACGGTGGACACGAACAAGCAGGTGAACGCGATTGCTTTCACCCCGCCGACCTTCAACATGGTCTCTTAATTGAATGAAAAGTAGCCCTCCCCGTAATAGTTCACGGGGAGGGCTACTTTTGTATGGGCTTGCTGCACGGTGTTGATCTGTGTAGTGCTGGTCTGCAATACGCCGCTCTACATGTTGTCAAACTAATAGTGGCGCCAGCTAGACCCCCAACTAGACAGCGTGTATTCGTCACGCAGAACGCCGCATCCGACAGGTCAACCCCGCCGGATGCGGCGTTTCGGTGCACCTCGCTCCTGAAAGTTCTCCCGGAGGGGCTCCTGTGCGAAAACCCCAACCTGCTGTATAATCGTTCACCGAGCAAGGGAGTATCCCACCAATCGACTCATCGTCAGCACGTTAGCCGAAGGCGCCTAACCGGTGAATCGAGCCGACCTCCATTCAGGCCGGCGGGAGAGACTTGTGGTCCTGTACGCACACCACAAGAAAGGCTCCCCATGGAAGTTACCGGGTTGCAATGGTTGGTTACTATTCTCATCATCGCGGGTCTGTTGGCCTTCGACTTCGTGTTCCACGTTCGTAAGGCGCACGAACCCTCCGTCAAGGAAGCGGCCATCTGGTCGAGTATTTACATCGGCATCGCGATGCTGTTTGGTCTGTATATTTTCGTGACGAACGGCCCCTCCGCCGCCACCGAATTCTATGCAGGCTACATCACCGAAGAAGCTCTCTCGGTCGATAACCTCTTCGTCTTCATGATCATTATGGGCACCTTCCGTGTCGCCCGTGAGAATCAGCAGAAGGTCCTTCTCTTCGGTATCGTCTTCGCGATCCTGGCGCGCGGTACCTTCATCTTCGCCGGCGCGGCAATCATCAACTCCTTCGCCTGGGTGTTCTACATCTTCGGCCTGGTCCTGCTCATGACCGCAGGTAACCTGCTCAAGGACGAACTCACCGAAGGCGACGGCGACGACGAAGCCGACAACATCATGGTCCGCCTCGCGAAGAAGTACCTGAAGACCAGCGACCACTTCGACGGTGACAAGCTCTTCACCATCGAAAACGGCAAGCGCGTCATGACCCCCATGATGCTCGTCATGGTCGCTATCGCCGGTTCCGACCTGCTCTTCGCGCTCGACTCGATCCCCGCGATCTTCGGCCTCACCCAGTCCGTCTACATTGTGTTCACGGCGACCGCGTTCTCTCTTATGGGTCTGCGCCAGCTGTACTTCCTCATTGACGGCCTGCTGGACCGCCTCGTCTACCTCTCCTACGGCCTGGCGACCATCCTCGCGTTCATTGGTGTGAAGCTCATCCTGCACGCAATGCACGAGAACAACCTGCCGTTCATCAACCACGGCGAGCCCGTGCACGTCATCGAAATCAGCACCGAAATGTCGCTGATGGTCATCGTGGGCGTCCTGATCATTACCGTGCTTGCCTCGCTGCTCAGCCCCAAGGGCCGCGCACTGCAGACCATTCAGCGTGTTCAGGCGCTCTCCGAGAAGTACCTGGCACTGCCCGAGGATGCACCCGCCGCCGAGCGTGCGGACATCACCGCCCGCTGGCAGAAGGAAACCGAGAAGCTCAACGCCATTCCCGCCAAGCTGCGTGACGAGCTGATTGAGAAGGAAGACGAATACCATGCCCTCGTGATGCGTGCCCGCACCGCACAGGATGCGCACGCTTCCTCCTCGAAGTAGTTTGAGCTACTGAGCGTGCAGCCTCACCAGGCTAAGCGCTAACACTAAAGCCCCTCACACCGGATCAACCGGGGTGAGGGGCTTTAGCTATATCAGAGATATTTCAGAAGAATTACTGGTTGTGAACCTCAGCCAGCATGTTCTTCAGGTGACCCAGAATGGTCAGCGAGTCAGAACCGAAACCGTCGTGGTGGTGGGTCTTCGAGGTCCACACCTGAGTGTTGCCGACCCAGCGAGCGGTCTCCATGGAGTGCTCAAAGTCCACGTACACGTCCGGGTTGTACGCCGCAGCCACCACGGGAACCTCGTTCTTGTGCAGCTGTGCGTGGTCGTACAGGCGGCCCCAGTCCTTCTTCTCAGCCAGCAGGTTTGCAACCTCAGCCAGCGGACGCAGCGAGGGATCCTCCTCGTAGTACCAGGGGAAGATGTGCTCGCCGGTGAAGAGCAGACGATCCGCATCCGGTGCGAACTCGGGGCGGGAAGCCGCCACGCGAGCAGCAGACCAGTTGGTCGGCGCGGGGGAGGGGGACAGTTCGTAGCCGGGGATGCCGGGCAGAACGCCGTCGGCGGGGCCGTCAGCGTAAATGGTCTCGTGCATCAGGGCGTACAGCGGGTTTGCCTGGAAGGTCACCTCGGCACCCATAGCGGTCAGGAACTGATCGGACAGGTGGTCGTTACCCTCAGCGAAAGCGGTCTCCAGGAAGTAGTGCAGACCGCGCTCGCGCCAGCGGCCACCCAGGAAGTGACCAGCCATCTGGAAGCGGTGATCGGTCAGACGCTCACCGGTGGGCAGGTACTCCTTGTGGGTGCGCAGGTGCTCAGCGATGCGGGTAGCGAGCTCAGCGTCCTCGGGGAACCAGCTGTAGTACTCCTCGTTACGTTCCTTCATGCGGTCGAAGGTGTGCTGGTAGACGTTGTCCACGGAGGTACGAATCGGCGCCAGGCCCGCGGTGATGCGGCAGTCACGCAGCGACTGCGGTGCGAACGACAGGTAGGACAGGGTCAGGAAGCCACCGAAGGACTGACCAATGGTGGACCAGCGCTTGTCGGCACGGTCAGCCAGCAGCACCTCGCGGACAGCCTCCGCGTCAGCGATGATGGAGTCCGCACGGAACAGCTCAGTGTACTCAGCCTGAACCTGCGCGTCACCCACAGCGGTGATGTTGCGAGCAGACAGCGGGGAAGACATGCCGGTACCGCGCTGATCCAGAAGAATCACGCGGTGAGTCTTCGCCAGCTCAGCAATCCAGCCGCCAATGGAGCCGGTCTTCGGCGAACCGAAACCGGGGCCGCCCTGCAGGTACACAATGTAAGGACGCTTATCAGCCGAAACGGTCAGAGTCTCGTTGGTGCTTACAACCTCGCGGGCGAACACGGTGATGGTCTGGTCTGCGAAACGGGAGGAGAGAGCGGCATCCTTGCCCTTGGAGAAAATCAGACCGTGGGTCAGGGGAACCTGGAACCAGTGGTCGGTAATCTCGTAGCCGTCGTGCTTGACGACCGAACCCTTGCGGTACTCAACCTTGGGAAGCGAAGAAACGGTCAACGGTGAACCTTCTTTCATTCAAATAGATAGATACTCTGTATTCTAGCCCACTATGGGCAACATCGTGGCAGAGCCTCGGGCGGAGTCTCAATCAGAGCCTCTGGCGGAGCCTTAGAACTCGCCCACGCTCAGAATCTTCAGCACCGGGTAACCCGCCTCATCGGATGCCGCCAAATCAACCTCGGCACGAATACCGAAGTCGAAGTTGTCTTCGGGGTCGGCGAAGCTCTGCTGAACCTTCCACACGCCAGGATGCGCGGCGGTGTCCTCATCCATGCTGACCAGGCGAGGCGAGCGCGCGTCGGCGTCCGTGTAGATGTCGTCGTAGGTGTCGAAGTAGTCGTCCATGGCGTCCGCCCAGCGGTCGGCATCCCAGCCGCACCACTCGTCCAGGGCGCCCAGGGCGCGGTCACGCTCGTCAGCGAAGAGCTCCACACGGCGGAAGAGGGCGTTGCGCACCATCACGCGGAAAGCGCGCAGGTTCTTCGTCACGGCGGGAGGCTCTTCCTCCTCGATGGAGGCGTGCTCGGCCGCAATGGTTGCGGTGTCTTCGCCGGCAGCCAGCTTCTCCCATTCGTCCACCAGGGAGGAGTCGGTCTGGCGTACCAGCTCGCCGAGCCACTCGATGATGTCGTCGAGCTCGTCAGTCACGGCAGAATCGGGGATGGTGTGTCGCAGTGCCTTGTACGCGTCGGAAAGGTAGCGCAGAAGCACGCCCTCGGCGCGTTCCAGCGAGTAGAACTGCACGAAGTCGTTGAAGCCCATTGCGCGTTCGTACATGTCACGCACAATCGACTTGGGGCGCGGTTCAAAACGAGCCACCCAGGGTGCGGACTGCTTGTAGGTCGTGTACGCCTGATCGATGAGCTCCGCCAGGGGCTGCGGGTAGGTGACCTTGTCCAGCTCGTTCATGCGTTCGGTGTAGTCCACACCGTCCGCCTTCAACTGCGCCGAGAGCTCGTTCTTCGCCTTGCGCTCCTGCGCGTACAGCACCTGGTTCGGCGAATCCAGGGTCGCCTCGATGAGGGAGAGCGCATCCAGGGCGTAGCTGGGGGATTCGGGGTCAAGAAGCTCCAGCGCGGCGACCGCGAAGGCAGACAGCGGCTGGTTCAGGGCAAAGTTATCCTGCAGGTCCTCGGTCAGGCGCAGGTAGGAGCCGTGCTCGTCCGGGGTGTTGGTTCGCTCAATCACGCCACCGGTCAGCAGCTCCTTGTAGATGCCAATCGCCTTGCGCAACAGCTCGCGGCGGCGCGCGGGGCTCTCGTGGTTCTCCTGAATGATGCGGTACGCGGCAATGACCGGGTTCTCCGGGCGGTGCATCAGGTTCAGCAGCATCGAGTGGGTGATGTCGAAGGAGGAGGTCAGCGGCTCCGGGGCTGCTTCTACCAGCTGGTCGAAGGTCTTCTCGGACCAGCCAACGAAGCCTTCCGGCGCCTTCTTACGCTTGGAGGACAGCGACTGGTTAATGCGCTTGGTGTCGTCACCGAACTTCGCCTGAGCCTTAGCCAGCAGGCGAGCGTTCTCAATATCGTGCTCGGGTGCCTGAACCACCACGGTGCCGGCGGTATCAAAACCGGCGCGGCCGGCGCGTCCAGCAATCTGGTGGAACTCGCGGGCACGCAGACGGCGGCTACGGGCACCGTCAAACTTCGACAGCGCCGTAATCAGCACGGTACGGATGGGTACGTTAATACCCACACCCAGGGTGTCGGTACCGCAAATCACCTTGAGCAGACCCTCCTGAGCCAGCTGCTCCACGAGGCGGCGGTACTTGGGCAGCATGCCCGCGTGGTGAATACCGATACCGGCACGCACCAGCTTATTCAACGCCTTACCGAAGCCCGGACCGAAACGGAACTTAGCAATCAGCTCGGCGATGCGTTCCTTATCTTCCTTCGAAGCAATAGCCACCGACAGCAGCGCGTTCGCCTGCTCCAGCGCCGCCTTCTGCGAGAAGTGCACAATGTAGACCGGAGTCTGCTTGGTCTGCACGAGCTCCTGCACCGTCTCCTGAACCGGGGTGGTGGAGTAGTAGAAATGCAGCGGAATGGGACGCTCAGAGTGCGCCACCAGGTCACTCTCACGACCGGTCAGCGCCGTCATCTCCTCCTGGAAGCGAGTCGTATCGCCCAGGGTTGCGCTCATCAGCAGGAACTGCGCCTGCGGAAGCTCCAGCAGGGGAAGCTGCCACGCCCAGCCGCGCTGCGGGTCAGAGTAGAAATGGAACTCGTCCATAATGACCTGGCAGAGGTCCGCATCCTTACCCTCGCGCAGGGCAATATTGGCGAGAATTTCCGCGGTGCAGCAGATAATGGGCGCCTCCGTATTAATGGCGGAGTCGCCGGTAATCATGCCCACGTTCTCGGCACCAAAAATATTGATCAGGTCAAAGAACTTCTCAGACACCAGCGCCTTAATGGGGGCGGTGTAGTAGGAGCGCTGACCGGTCGCCAGGCCCGTAAAATGCGCGGCAACAGCCACAGTGGACTTACCCGAACCGGTCGGAGTTGCCAGCACCACGTTATGTCCGGCGGCAATGCTCAGAACGGCCTCGTCCTGGGCGGGGTACAGGGTCATGCCGCGGGTCGAAATCCACTCGGTGAACGCCTCATAGATTTCTTCGGCGGTGAGGGGGTTGCCCTTAAAATCGCGTCGATTGTAGTCGCCGGGGTTCTCGCCCAGCCCGGGAGAAAGAAAATTCAAAATACTCATGAGGATTCCAGTCTATCGGGAATAGCGCGGGCGCGGGGGCGTTATCGTTACGAGGGAACAAACGGGTACTCGCGGAGTGTTTGCGGGGTGTTCGCTGCATCTTTGCAGGGAGTTCGCGGTTCCTTCGCGGGGCGTTTATAGGGTGTTCGGGAGGCGCGGTGCCGCGCTAACGCGGGAATTCCCCAAATTCGTGTAGTGTAGAACAAAGCACTAAAAGTGCAGTGGTGCAAAAACCTGGTGCTCAGAAGGTCGAAAACGTAGGCCTCCATGCCGCATAGATTACCGCGTAGATGCAGAATCCGCCGATTGATGTCGGTGCATATTGAGCGGCTGATGCACGCCCCAAAATACGTTGCATAAATAACGACACGCCCATCTATTGCATAAATAGTGTTGCGTGCCACATTGATAAAGGAATAGGGTAAGAGAAAGGAGAGACGTTGAATGACTGAATACAACGCTGACAAGGCACAAGAAAACGCCGCGCGTGAAGAAGCTACGCATGAAGAATCCATGCATAACAAAACCACGCAGGAAAAAGCCGCTCAGAAGAAAACTGTGCAGAAAAAAGCTGCACAGGAAGTAACCGGTAGCGAACAGCGCAAGGCAGAAGAGGAAGCCCTCAAAAAGCGCCTCGCCCTGCGAGTCACCGCCCCCGGATACAAATACCCCTGGCACCGCTGGGCAATCCCCGTCCTGGGTGAAACCACCGCGGGTACCGGCGCAATCCTGATTCCCGTCATGGTGGGCCAATTCATCAACCAGCACATCGCCGGCAAAGCCCCCGATGCCTGGCCCATGTTCTGGGTAGTAGTCGCAGCCATCACCTTCATCGTGATCAACGAGTTCTTCGGCTGGGGCACCTCCATGACCCTCAGCGCGGAACTTAGCCGCGACTGGCGCATCTACATCAACCGGCTCATGGGGCGCACCCGCGCTGGCGTAGACTCCGGCGAAGCGGTCACCGTCATGAACAAAGACGTACGCCGCATTACGGACGTCTACTTCTCGTTGCCGCTATTCGTCAACGCCATGATTATCGCGACCCTCGGTGCCGTGCAGCTCTGGCTCATTAACCCCGTCACCGCGATTGTCACCCTCATCGGCACGCTCATCGTGGTCGGCGTGATCGCCTGGTACTCGACCTTCCTCGAATCGAAGATTGGCGAATACCGCGAAAAGGACGGTGAAGCCTCCTCACGCGCCTCCGACATCGCCACCGGTCTGCGCACCATCGCCGGCCTCGGCGCCGAAGAACAGATGCGTGAACGCTACCACCGCGGCACCGACGAAGTCTTCGACAGCTACATGCGCTACGAAAAGACGCACCGCTGGATGTACCTCATCCGCGCGCTGCTCGGCGGCGCCGTGACCCTGCTCGGCATCGGCTTCGCCCTCACCGGCCACGTCGAAAACGGCCGCTGGGTCTCCGACACGCCCGCCGCGTCCCTGGTGACCGTCGCCTCCATTATCGCGATGATGGGCGGCCCCATCTGGATTACCCAGAACTTCCTCACCGCATGGCGATACGCCAAGATTGCGCTCGCCAAGGTTGCCCGCCTCGAAGGTCACGCGGGCGTACGCCAGGGCGTGCTGAAGAGCCCGCGCACCGACGAGGAAATGGCGCAGCTGGCACGCGCCGAACAGGCAGTCGAGGCTAGCACCCTCGAGGTGCCCGTACCCGTCGCCCCCGCCGGTGCCAGCAACCCGCGCATCGTGTACGTCAACCCGCGCGACTACAACCTCACCGCGCAAGACTACGCTGAGGCGCTTGCCCGCACCCTGCGACGCGGGGGAGAGGACCTCAAGGACGCAACCGGCCGCCGCGTGCTGCTGAGCGAACCCAACCCCATGATTTTCGCCGGAACCCTGCAGGAGCACCTGCGCCTGGGCACCGTTCCGAACCCCGATGAGGAGCTGGCACAGGCAAAGGATGAGGAACTGCTGAAGATTACCGACTCCCGCGAAATCGCCTACCGACTGGGCGGACGCAACCCCGAAGACTACTTCGCCGCCCGCATCACCAGCGAAGGCGCGAACCTCTCCGGCGGTCAGCGTCAGCGTCTGGCACTCGCCCGCGCACTCGCACAGGACGCGCAGGTGCTCATCCTGACCGAGCCGCTGAACTCCGTGGATGAACCCAGCCAGCGCTACATCTACGATGCGATGGAAACCCAGGTCGGTAGCGACCGCCTGCCCGTCGGCTACCCCGGCCTGCTACAGGATTTGGAGCAGGTCTACGTTGTCTCCACGACCGCGGAGACGACCCGCCGCATGGAACGCGACGGCTACCCCGTCGCTCAGGCAGAAACCCCCGCAACCACTCAGAATCAGGAGGTGAACTAGCATGGCAAAGCAGCTCCCCATCGAAAGCCCCGCCTACGTGGCACGCCGCATGTGGAACTACCTCGCAGCGCATAAGGGGCGAGCCCTCTACACCTTCGTCATCTACATGGTCAGCACCCTCATGGGTGCGGTGGTGCCCCTGCAGATTGGTGCCACCGTGGACGACGTGGTGGCGGGCAAGTTCTCCAGCTACCCGTGGCAGCCGATTCTGATTATCCTGGCGGCGTTCATCGTGCAGGCGATAACCCTCATGGTCTCCTCGTACAGTGCGGCGCGACTGGGTGCGCTCGTCACCCGTGACGCCAACCAGGACACCCTCGACGGCACCCTCGACCTGGACGCACGCACCGTGGAAGAAGCCGGCAGCGGTGACCTGCTCACCCGCGTGACCGACGACCTGTCCTCGGCGGCGAAGTCCGTCAGTGAGGACCTGCTCGGCGCGATTTACGTGCTGCTGTACTTCCTGATCTCCACCATCTCGCTAGCGGTGGTGAGCCCGGCAATGGGTCTGATTATGCTACCCATGATTGCCGGTCTTGCCCTCATCATGTCGAAGATGCTGCCGCTCATGGCGGCACGCAACCAGACCGCCCAGGAGCGCGTGAGCGACCTCAACAGCGTGCTGACCGAGAACATTCGCGGCACCTCCACGATCCGTGAGCTGGGCGTTCATACCGCCCGCGAAGACGCCTTCGCCGGTGAGAACAAGCGCCAGTTCGCCGCGCAGCTGGGCATGGTGCGCATCCGCCAGCTGTACTTCACCGTGGACGCTATCAACGCCTGGATCCCCACGATTCTGTGTATGCTCTGGGGTGCCGCCTGCGTGGCTCTCGGCTGGGCAAGCTGGGGCGCCGTGGCGACCGCCTCGGTCATGGTTTTCAGCCTGCGAGTCCTCGCCGACATGCTGAACCACCACGTCAGCAGCCTGCGCATCATGCTGGTGAACATGGGTCGTGTGTTCGGTGTGGTCTCCCTGGCGAAGAAGCAGCGTGAGGCGCGTGCACAGCACCGTGCCGAAGCGTTCGCCGCCGTATCTGATGAAGCCGTGAAGAACCCGGAGTACGCCATTGACTGCACCGACGTCTCCTACGGCTACTCGCCGGACGCCCTCGTTCTGGAAGGTATCAACCTGAAGATTCGCCGCGGTGAGGCACTTGCCCTGGTGGGTCGTTCCGGTTCGGGTAAGACCACCCTGGCTCGTCTGATTGGTGGTTCGCTGACCGCCCTGGAAGGCACCATCACCGTGATGGGCCGCCCGGTCGGTCACGGCGACTTCCCGACCGATGCCGCCGCCGATGGCCGCCCGCGCCTGCTGGTCTGCACCCAGGAAGCGCACGTCTTCTTCGGTACTCTCGCCGATAACTTTACGGTGGTCGTGCCGGATGCAACCGTCGAGCAGATGCGTGAGGCGCTGGACGCTATCGGTGCCCGCTGGTGGCGCGACCTGCCGCAGGGCATGGATACTGTCGTGAGCGGTGCGGATTCGCCTCTGACTCGCGACCAGATTCAGCAGCTGGCACTGGCACGTATTGTGCTTGCCGACCCGCACGCCGTGATTCTGGACGAATCCACCACCCAGCTGGAACTCGCGGACGCAACCGAGTCCCTGAGCGCCGTGCTGGCGAACCGTGCGGTGCTGATCATTTCGCACGATGCGCGTATCGCCTCGCTGGCTGACCGCGCGGTCCTGCTGCACGAGGGCAGGATCATTGCGGAGGGTTCACCGGCAGAGATTTTCGCCCTGACCTAAACCCGGAGGATAAGCCCGGCTGATAGTGCCCGGTACCGTGTGAAGCGGTGCCGGGCACTACGTGTTTAACGGGTGGTTTCCGCACAAGGGTGCGCTGAAATCAGTGGCGGGAGCACTCGCAAGAGTGCAAGACTCAAACGAAAATTTCGGAGAGATTCACTTGTCACCCGCAAAACTTTCAGTTACTAAGAATCATTGTGATAACCTGGCAGAGCGATATGGGGTGCCTTGAGACGACTGCGACCCGCTAACCCGCCCAACGAAGAGCTACGGCACAGCGAAGAGCTACGGCACAGTGGACGCACGAAACGACGTAAGAACACTCAAGGCTGAGAGAATCACCCATTGAACCTGCTCTAGTTCGAACTAGCGAAGGGATTATCGATGATGGCAGAGCAGCCTACCGCGCCCGCGTGCGCACCCACGACCCCCACCAGCCCTGTACCCGGCGCGAGCGCCTCCGGAACCTCCCGGGCACCCCAGACAGCTCAGGTACCTCAGGCAGCTCGGGTGCCGAGGGTTCTCTCCATTGCTGGAACCGACCCCTCCGGCGGTGCAGGTATTCAGGCGGACCTCAAGTCCATTGCCGCATCCGGCGGTTACGGCATGTGCGTGACCACCTCACTGGTCGCCCAGAACACCTGTGGGGTTCGTGAAGTATTCACCCCGCCCCTGGAGTTTTTGACCGCGCAGCTTGCCGCCGTTTTTGATGACGTCACGGTTGACGCCGTGAAAATCGGCATGCTCGGCGACGCGGACACGATCCGTACCGTCCGCACCTGGCTGAGCGAGCACCCCGTGCCCGTGGTCGTGCTCGACCCGGTCATGATTGCTTCAAGCGGTGACCGTCTGTTGCAGGCGGAAGCGGAGCAGGCGCTGCGCGACCTCGTGCCGCTCGTGAATGTGATTACCCCGAACATTCCGGAGCTCGCCGTGCTCTGTCAGAAGGAGCCCGCTCAGACTTTCGATGAGGCGCACGAGCAGGCGGCGAACCTTGCGGCGGCGACCGGAACCACCGTGATTGTGAAGGGCGGCCACCTGTGCGGTCAGGACGCCGGTAACACCGCGGTCTTCCCGGACGGCACCTGCGCCCACGTGCGCACCCCGCGCCTGGACAGCCGCAATACGCACGGCACCGGATGCTCCCTGTCCTCTTCGCTGGCAACCCGCCTGGGCGTGGAACTGCTCCAGCACACTGAAGCCGCAGAACACACTGAAGCCGCAGAGTACACCGCAGAGCAGGACGTTCTGACCAGCGAAGACACCCACCGCGCCCTGCAGTGGAGCACCCGCTGGCTCCACGAATCCATTGCCGCAGGTGCCGGTCTGCAGGTTGGCTCCGGTGAGGGCCACGGCCCGGTGGACCACGCCGCCCGTGCCCGCCGCCTGGAGGCTGCCGCCTCCGCATACCCGTGGCATCACCTGCTCGCCACCACCGACTCTGAGGGCAATACTCTGGACGGCACCAGCCCGGAACGTCTGCTGCCGGTCAGCCCCGTGCCCGCCGGTGAAGCCGTCGTAAAGCCCGCCGGTCCCTGGACCGCCGCCCTCTGGGCAGCCGGTGGCGAAACCTGGCACCAAATCCTGGACCTGCCCTTCGTGCGTGCCCTCGGTGACGGCACCCTCGACGAGGACCTGTTCGCCTTCTACCTAGATCAGGACGCCCTCTACCTGCGTGATTATTCGCGTGCGCTCGCGACTCTCTCGGCGCGTGCTGACACCGCTGAGGCGCAGGTGCACTGGGCCGCCGGTGCGCACGAGGCGATTGCCGCCGAATCGCAGCTACACGAGGGCTGGCTGGCGAACCGTGCGCGTCTGGGTGGGCCCTCACCGATTACGATGGGGTACACGAATTTCCTGCGTGCCACCGCCGCCGGTGATGATTACGTGGTCGGTGCCGCGGCGATCCTGCCCTGCTACTGGCTGTACGAAGAGGTGGGCGCTGTGCTCTCCTCGCAGAATCATGCGGACCACCCGTACGCGGAGTGGTTGAGCATGTACGGTGGCGAAGAGTTCGCCGCGGATGTGGCGCGTAGCCTCGCGGAGGTGGAGCGTGCGTTTGAGACGGCTTCACCGGCTCAGCGTGTGCGCGCGGCGCGGGCGTACCTGTCGGCGTGCGTGTACGAGCGTGAGTTCTTTGACCAGGCGCACCGAGCATTGCGTTAGTTTGCCGGGCGCTGCGCTAGACGACGTGCGCTGCGTGAGGGGTTGCACCGCAGCCAGCCCGCAGGTGCTTTAGGCGCCCGATTTTTGGGCTGAATACCGTCCCGGCATGGCGTGAGATGGGTGATTGATGCTTCACTCAAGCTACCGCTGGTTCGGGGGTTGTGCCGGTTATGCTTAAGGCGTCGGTGAAAACCGTTTGCGGTAGGATTCCGGCCCTCACCCAACTGGCTGATGTACCTGCCGCGCCCGCACCTCTACGGCGTGTAACCGACCAGTTTGGCCCGTCGCAACCACCTCATCCAACCCCCGCGGCGGGCCAAACGCCTTCCTTCTAGCGTTCGTGAAGAATGTTCGGCATAGAAATATCCCGTGCAGATACTCTCATCTGCACGGGATATTTCTATATGTCTAACCGTTACGAATCAGCCGCCGCGGCTAGTGCGTCAGGCTAATGCGTCAGGGAAGGGGAGCTGGTCTAGCTTTGAGTTGCCGGGTTTAGTTCTGACCTGCAGAACCTAGTTCTGATTTATTGAGCTTAGCTCTGAGCCTCAGCTTCGTTATCCGCATCTTCATTTTTCTCGGCCCGGAACCCCACCCAGAACGCTCCAGCTGCCAAACACCCGACAAACCACAGAGAGATACTACCTACCAGCTGATCTAGGAGAGCCATCACAATCACACCGGCGACAAATCCCCCGACCACCAGGGAGTAATCTAAAGCCGTCATCAGAGCACGTCTGCGGGTGCGGCGTCCTTCGTCCTCAGGCAGGGCGGGGGCGGTATCCGCTGACGGGTGACGAGCCTCAACACGCCTTCTAACAACACGCTCCCTCCGGGTGCTGCAAGCATTAGCTATAGCACGGGTATAGAGGGCGCCGGCCGTGTACCAGGCGCTTAACATTTTGCGCCAATTTCCGCTGGTCATAAACAGGGAAAACGGGTTCTCACCAATACGCGTGTCTGCAAGTGCATGAATGAGCATGCCAATAGTGAACGCTAACGCCCCCACCTGGACCCCGTGCTCGCTCACCCGGTGAATCAGAGGAGTCACAAAACAGACGAGGAGGAAGGGCACCAGAGTAAAAATACGCCAGTGTTTCAGGTGTGCCCTCTGCCCCAAAAGATCATGCAGAAGATGACCGCCCAGGTACCCCAGGCTAAAGAAAATCACTGAGAGCCAACGCAGGTGAATAGCGTGCTGCGAACTGTGACTCATATCAGCAATGAGAAGGATAAAATTACCGGTCTGCGTGGCAACCAAAGCTTTGTAATGAATATGAGAGAAAACATCTACCGCTCCACCCAGGGATGCTAAGAGAAGCGCCATAATCCGCCCGTAGCGGCGCGGAGTTGGAATCCTGGAAAGAAAAAGTGCAAAGCGGGCAGTCATCGTGGTCCTTGGTGGTGAAAAAAGATCCGGGCATACAAAAACCTCGAGCACCTATGGTACTCGAGGTTTTTGCGATAGGCACGTAGGTGCCTCAGAAGATGCAAGGTCTACAGTCTACTTGCTCTCGCCCTTGAGCGCACCCACGAGCGGACCAATCACGTCCATGGGCAGCGGGAAGACCACGGTCGAGTTCTGATCGGCACCCAGCTCCAGCAGGGTCTGCAGGTAACGCAGCTGCAGGGAGGCGGGGGACTGGCTCAGAATGTCGGATGCTTCCTTCAGCTCGCTGGAGGCCTCCAGCTCACCGCGTGCCGAAATGATCTTTGCGCGGCGCTCACGCTCAGCCTCAGCCTCGCGAGCCATGGCGCGCTGCATAGCCTCGGGAATCTCAACGTCCTTAATTTCGACGAGCTCCACCTGAATACCCCACGGCTCGGTGCGCGAACCGATGATGGAACGCAGGTCCTCGTTCAGGTCCTCGCGGTGTGCGAGCAGGGTGTCCAGGTCAACGCGGCCGAGCAGGGAACGCAGGGTGGTCTGCGCAATCTGGCTGGTGGCAATCGGGTAGTTCTCAACCTCAAGCACGGCGTTCTTGGCGTTGGTCACGCGGAAGAGGACCACGGCGTTCACGCGGGCGGGAACGTTGTCCTTGGTGATGACTTCCTGCGGGGGAATGGTCAGGGTGATAACACGCATATCAACGCGCTGCAGGGAATCAACGAGGGGGAAGACGACGTTCAGGCCGGGCTTCAGCTCCGAACGCAGGTGACCGAAGCGGAAAGAGACGCCACGCTCGTATTCGGGGATGACGCGGAACATACGAATCAGAATAAAAAGAACAATGACGGCAACTGGGATGAGGATAGTTGCCAAAGTGACGGGATCCATGGTTTTCCTTCACAAATATTGGGGGAGGACGGTATGTGTGCCCACCTGCCCGCGCCTCGTACGGTGCAGGTAGTAGGGGGTGCCCGGTAACCGGGCTGCGTGTGGGGGAGTTTAGGGAGGGGAATTTTCCGTCCCGGCGTACATCGCGGCGGTCGGTGCTTTAGCGGCACCCCGCATGGAAAACTCAAAAGAGGAACAAAAGAGAATTCCACACGGGGTAGCCGCCGAAGCTAACAGACGGGACCAGCCAGCCGGTCAGCCGCCGGAACGGAAAAACTTGTGCAGCGCTACTTCTTCGCCATCTGCTCTGCCAGCTTTTCAGCAGCCTCAACCTCAGCCAGGTTCTGCTCCTGCAGGACCTCGTTCGTGGTCTTGTGCAGTCGCTTAACCGAGGTGCCGGTGCCGCTCCATGCGGGGCGGTCCGGGTCGAGGGCAGAGGTACGAACCGGCAGGGTTGCCTCCGCAATCATCTGCTTGCGGGTCTGCTCGGTACGGCGCTTACGCTCATTCGACACGCCACCCCACTTCGCCGCGAAACGGTCCATCTTCACGTTCACCGATTCATCAGCGGTGGATGCGTGAATATGCTTCGGATCGTTCTCGAAGTTCGCGGGGGAACGCATGAGCTTCACAGCCAGCGGGTAGGTCAGCGACAGGCAGACCACCGCGGCGGCACCCTCCACCAGAAGCTCCAGCGGGGAGTGCCAGACGATGGCGGCACCAATCAGGATGACCACGCCCAGCAGCGAGACAGCAACCGCCAGCCCGCGGTGGAAACGACCCGACTCGGAGTAGGGCCATTCGTCCACTTCGCGGGTGAGCTCGCGGCCGTTCGCCGAGACGGTGCAGCTGTCCTTAATCGGGCAGGTGTTGCACACGCTGGGCTTGGCGCGGTAACGCATCACTCGGTTATCCGAGTCGAATGCGGTCGCCCACAGCCACTGGTCTTCGGGGCAGAGCCACGCGTCGCTCTCTTCGTGGTAGGTGAACCCGAAGGTTCGCGCCGCCACCATGCGCTGGCTGGTGCGCTTGGCGAGAATATCGAAGCCCCAACCCACGGCGACCAGGCCCAGCGCGTACACGCAGGCCAGCCACACGAGGAAAGAAACTCCAGCAATCTGCTCAGGCATGGTTAGCCTCGACGATCGCTACGGTAGGGGCTGGTCTGCTCGGGCAGCTCCTCGGCAGCCTTAGCGCCGGCGAACTCTGCGATGCGAGCGTCCTCAACCACCTCGTACAGCGGCGGTTCGGGCAGCTCCAGGACGGTTTCCTTAGCGTTCTTGGAGAAGATCTCCTTGATACCCAGCAGAGCCAGCTTAATCAGCGGGATAATGCCGACCAGGAAGATGACGTCACCGGGCATACGCATCCAACCCATCACGGCGGAAGCACCGTCGTGAATGAACGCGAAGGAACGAGCCTCGTAGTAGCCTTCACCCACGGACTTGTACAGCTGAGCAATACCCAGCGGCAGCAGCGAGATGAAGGACATCCACAGCAGACCAATGTTCAGGGTCCAGAAGGAGAACTTCAGACCCTTCTCAGGCCACTTGTCCTCAGGGAGCAGGTAGCGCAGACCAAACACCGCGAACGCGATCGCGAGCATACCGTACACACCCATCATGGATGCGTGTGCGTGGTTTGCGGTCAGTGCCGTACCAATCTCGAAGTAGGACACGATCGGCAGGTTAATCAGGAAGCCGAACACACCCGCGCCGAGGAAGTTCCAGAAGCCCACAGCAATCAGGAACATGACAGCCCAACGGTGCGGGAAAGGCTTGGTGCGGTTGGAGTACTGGCGAGCACCCAGCTGCATGAAGCCCCACGCCTCAACGGTCAGGAAGGTCAGCGGGATAACCTCAGCAGCCGAGAAGAACGCACCGAATGCCATCTGCTCGGAGGGGGTACCGACGAAGTAGGTGTGGTGCAGAGTACCGATCACACCACCGACGGAGTAGAGCACGGCGTCCATCATGATGATGGAGATCGCGATGCGCTCGCGGACCACGCCGAGCAGCACGAAGATGTACGCCACCATGACGGTGGTGAACAGTTCGAGGAAGTCCTCCACCCAGAGGTGAACCACCCAGAATCGCCAGAATTCGGCGACGGTCACGTGAGTACGCTGACCTGCGAGCAGGCCGACCGCGTAGAACATGGGGATGGCGAGGCCGGAGAAGAGGAACAGCCACGGCAGGGAGGTCTTCTTCGAGCCCTTCAGGCGAGCGGAGAGGGTACGCCAGACGATGACGATCCAGATGAACATACCCGCGGTGAGCAGGATCTGGAAGAATCGCGGCAGGTCCAGGAACTCCCACTGCTGCGAGAAGAAGCCGGTGAATTCCTTGGGGATGAGGCCCTTCTGAGAGAACCATTCGTTCAGCAGCGAGCCGAGGACCACGAAGACCACGGCGCCGATGAGAACGTAGGTGAGCAGACCCTGCTTCTTGGGTTCGCGGCGGGTAATCAGCGGGGCGATGAAGATACCGCCCGCCAGGAACGCGCCTGCGGTCCAGAAGAGGGAGAGCTGAAGGTGCCAGGTGCGAGATACCGTGTAGGGCAGCAACTGGCCCATGTCGATACCGAAGAATCCGGTGAGTTCTTCACGGTAGTGCTCGGTGAGCGCACCCACCAGAGCCTGCAGCAGGAACAGCACCAGGATCGTTGCGAAGAGCAGGCAGGCTGCCTTCTGCGAGGGGGTCAGGCGAACTTCGTCGGGCTGACGGAAGTCGAGGACGGGTGCCTCTTCCGCGTGCCAGCCGATAGCGCGGGACCAGCGGCCGTAGATAGCGAACATCAGACCGGTACCACCGATGAGGGCAATCAGGGAGAGTGCCGACCAGACCATCAGATCCGCGGTGGGCTTGTTGTCCACGTTGGGTTCGGAGGGCCAGTTGTTGGTGTAGGAGTAGGGCTGGTCGGGGCGGTCTGCCGCCGATGCCCACGCGGTCCAGCCGAAGAATGCGACGATGTCGTGCAGTTCTTCGTCGTTCTTAATGGCGTTGGGGAACAGGCCCTGCGAGGTGTCACCCTTCATCAGGGTTTCGCGGTAGTGCTTGAGCATGAGCTGGTAGCCCTTGGTCTCACCAGCGGACCAGGTGATGGTCTTAGTCTGCTCGTCGTACTTGTTCTCCTTGCGCCACTCGTTCTTGACGAGCTCGCGGGGGTCCTGCTTGCCCTGTTCACGGTACTCCTTGACGGCAGCATCGGTGGTCAGGCGCAGGTATTCTGCAGTGTAGTCGGGGCCGAGGTAAGCACCGTGACCCAGAACGGATCCGTACTGCTGCAGGCCGCGTCCCTGGAACAGTTCCTGACCGTGCAGAATCTGTTCTTGGGTTGCGATAGTTTTGCCGTCGTTGCCGACGATTTTGTCGGGGAGCGGCATGGAGAGTGCGTAGGTGCGCATTGCAAGGACTGCCATGATGGTGAAGCCCAGGAGCATCACAAACGCAACAGCCTGTACCCAGCCTTTTCCGGCATAGGCACCGACCGTGTCTGAGCGGCGGGCAATCTTTGCTGCCTGCGCACGCGAGACGGGTTTTGTAGCCATAGTGTATGTCTCCAGTGTGCGTGGAATTTGTAGGTGGAGTGGTCCCGACGCACATCCGCTGGAGGGGCGGCTCACTATGTTCAGGGTGAATCGTCCTTGAGGGAGGTGCGACAGCCCACCCTGCTCTCATTTTTGCATATTAAATGCGCATTTACGAAACTTTGCTGACGTAGCGTCATAATGTGACACGGCTATTTGGCGGGGAAATTGGCAATCATAAGGCGGAAAACCTGAAATATTACGTTGAGGTTGAACCCTTAGCTTCCGCGCTACCTCCCCGCCTGTAACGGGGGAGGAGGCGCCGGGGTGGAAGCTGTGCAGACTCCCTCAATCGGGGCACTCGCAGGAACTTGGGTGGGAGGCGCATCCCAGCATGTGGAAGGGGAGCGCGGCACCCCTCACGTGCCTACACTCGGGTGTGGAATAATAAAACCCAACGCTACTAAACACAGTACAAATTTTTTGCGGCATAGGTTACCGCAGTACAGATTTTGTGCTCTTTGGCGGCGTATATTCAGAAGGGGTCACTCGCCCCGCATCCACGGCGGACCGCCGCCACAGCCCGCAATCTATCGGCACCTCAGGAGAGTTCACGTGCTTCTCTACAAATCCACCCAGAAAGCAGTCACCGGAATCCTGCGCACCGTCTTCCGCGCCCGCGTGACCGGACTCGAAAACTTCCCCGCCAACGGCCCGGTGATTGTCGCCTCCAACCACCTGTCTTTCCTGGACTCCATCATTATTTCTGCCATGATGCCGCGCCGTGTGGCGTTCCTCGCCAAGGCTGAGTACGTGAACACCCCCGGCCCGCGCGGCAAGATGATGAAGGCATTCTTCGAAGCCGTGGACATCATTCCCGTGAACCGCTCCGACCGTTCCGAATCGCTCAAGGCACTCGACATTGCCCTGGAGAAGCTGCAGGAGGGTAAGGTCTTCGGCATTTACCCCGAGGGCACCCGCTCCCGCGACGGCTACCTGTACCGCGGCAAGATTGGTGTGGCGTGGCTGGCGCACATGACCGGCGCGCCCGTGGTTCCGGTTGGTCTGATTGGCACTGACCGCCTGCAGAAGCCCGGCTCGAACATGATTTACCCGCGCCGCTTTACGATTCGTGTGGGCAAGCCGCTCTACTTTGAGAAGACCGGTGAGAAGATGACCGGCAAGCAGCGCCGCGTCACCACCGACACGATCATGGATGAGATTGCTCAGCTGTCCGGTCAGGCGCGAAAGCACGAGTACAACGTTTCGCCCTCAGCCGCACGTGACGCAGGCTAGGGCACGCCCCGCCTATACCGCGTAGACTTAAACCGCGCATTCACGCACCGACCCCCGCGCATTGGGGGCCGGTGTAGGATGCGCGGTTTGTCGTATGCGCGAGCCTGGGATGACCCCGACAGCCCAGCAGAAAGCCCGCACCGACCCCCGTAGAGAAGCACCGTCAAGCCCAGTAGAGCGAGGAGAAAGTACCCATGGCAGAGCCTTCCAGCTACCGCCCCGCCCCCGGCGAAATCCCCACCGACCCGGGCGTTTATCGTTTCCGCGATGCTGACGGCCGCGTCATCTACGTGGGTAAGGCGAAGAACCTGCGCAACCGCCTCAACAGCTATTTTGCGTCCCCGCAGACGCTGAGCCCGAAGACCTACGCAATGGTGCATACGGCGGCGAGCGTGGAGTGGACCGTGGTGGCGAGCGAAATGGAATCGCTGCAACTCGAATACACCTGGATTAAGGAGTTTTCGCCGCGCTTCAACATTGCGTTCCGTGACGATAAGTCGTACCCGTACCTGGCGATTACCGTCAATGACGTGTACCCGCGCGCCATGGTCACCCGCGGCGAGCGCCGTAAGGGCGTGCGCTATTTTGGTCCGTATTCGCAGGCGTGGGCGATTCGTGAAACCCTGGATGCGCTGCTGCGCGTGTTCCCGGTGCGCACCTGCACGAACGGCGTGTTTAACCGCGCGAAGAATAGCGGCCGGCCCTGCCTGCTCGGCTATATCGATAAGTGCGCGGCGCCGTGCGTGGGCAAGATTAGCGCCGAGGAGCACCGCGAGTTGGCGCGCGGGCTGACCCGGTTTATGGGTGGTGGCGCTGAGAAGCATATCGCCCAGTTGACCGCGGAAATGAAAGCCGCCGCAGCTGATATGGACTTTGAGCGCGCCGCGATTCTTCGCGACGATATTGCCGCGCTGACTAAAGCGTTTGAGCGTAACGCCGTGGTGCTCGGCGCGACCGTGGACGCCGACCTGTTCGCCTACGCTGAGGACGACCTGGAGGCGTCCGTTCAGGTGTTCTTCGTGCGCGGCGGCAGGATCCGCGGCCAGCGCGGCTGGATTGTGGAGAAGGTCAACGACAGCACCGACGCGCAGCTCATCGAGCAGCTGATTGCGCAGGTGTACAGCGATATTGCGGCGAGCCTCGCTTCCCAGAAGGATGCCGAGAAGAGCCTGAACAGCTACGAT
Source organism: Rothia sp. 27098_8_27 (assembly GCF_041432805.1). Classification (NCBI taxonomy): domain Bacteria; kingdom Bacillati; phylum Actinomycetota; class Actinomycetes; order Micrococcales; family Micrococcaceae; genus Rothia; species Rothia sp. 27098_8_27. Next base: position 187,019 of record NZ_JAPWAJ010000001.1, read on the forward strand.
ATTCCGCGTTCCGTGCTCGTGCCGGTGGAGCCCGAGAATAAGGAGCAGCTGGCGTCCTGGCTGGCGGAGGTGCGCGGCGGGCCCGTGGAGATTAGCGTCCCGCAGCGCGGCGACAAGGCAGAACTCATGAAGACGGTCGCCGAGAACGCTCGCCAGTCGCTGACCCTGCACAAGAGCCGCCGTGCCGGCGATTTGACCACCCGTAGCGCATCCCTCGTGGAGCTGCAGGAGGCGCTGGAACTGCCCGACCCGCTGCTGCGCATCGAGTGCTACGACATTTCGCATGTGCAGGGCACGAACGTGGTTGCGTCCATGGTTGTCTTTGAGGACGGCATGCCCGCGAAGAACGCCTACCGCACCTACAGCATTACCGGCGACGCCGCGCGTGACGATACCGCCAGCATGTACGACGTCATTACGCGCCGCTTCAAGAGGCACCTGGCGCAGCAGGCTGAACGCGAAGCTGCGCCCGTGCACTCCGGTGAGATTGACGCCTCCACGCCCGAGCCTGCGAAGTTTGCCTACCCGCCGAACCTGGTGCTCGTGGACGGCGGCCCGCCGCAGGTGGCTGCCGCATCCGCCGCGCTGAGCGACCTGGGCATTACGGACGTGTACGTTGCCGGCATCGCTAAGCGCCTGGAGGAGCTGTGGCTACCGGACGACGACTACCCGGTCGTGCTGCCGCGCACCTCGCAGGCGCTGTACCTGGTGCAGCGCATCCGCGATGAGGCGCACCGTTTCGCTATCACCTTCCACCGTTCCAAGCGTGGTAAGGCGATGGTCGCCTCCGCCCTGGATGAGGTGCCCGGTCTGGGCGAGGTGAAGCGTTCCGCGCTGATTAAGCACTTCGGGTCGGTGGCTCAGATTAAGCAGGCGAGCGCCGAGGAGCTGACGGCGGTGCCGGGTATTGGTCCGGCGTTGGCTCAGAAGATTCTGGCGGCGCTGACCTAATCCTCTGGCTGGCGCTGGGTGAAGGCCCGCCCGGGGTGTGAACGTAGCACCCCGCCTCGTAATAGCGCTTAACAAACGTGTCATAATTGAAGGAAACCGTCATCATTACGAGCGCGCTATCTTCGCGCGCCCTCAACCAGTAGAGTGGAAACCGTGAGTAATAACCATCTGCGCCTATTCACCAGCGAGTCGGTGACTGAAGGCCACCCCGATAAGATTTGTGACCAGATTTCTGACGCCATCCTTGACGGCATCATCGCCCAGGATCCCGCAGCGAACGTTGCTGTGGAGACCATGGTGACCACCGGTCAGGTGCATGTTGCTGGTGAGGTGACTACCTCCAGCTACGTCGAAATCCCCTCCATCGTGCGCGAGACCATTCTGGGTATCGGCTACGATTCCTCTACCCGCGGCTTCGACGGCGAGTTCTGCGGCGTGTCCGTGTCCATTGGTGAGCAGTCCCCGGACATTAACGCCGGCGTGTACGAGTCCCTCGAGGTTCGTCAGGGCATTGCTGCTGACGAGTACGACCGCCAGGGCGCGGGCGACCAGGGCATCATGTTCGGTTACGCTTCGAACGAGACCAACGTGCTGATGCCCGCCCCGATTTGGCTGGCGCACCGCCTCTCTGAGCGTCTGACCAAGGTCCGTAAGGACGGCCTGCTGACCGAGCTGCGCCCCGACGGCAAGACCCAGGTCACCCTCGGCTACGACTCGAACAACGTGCCCGTTTCCGTGGACACCGTGGTTGTTTCGAGCCAGCACACCGCAAGCTACGACCTGGCTGACCTGCGTGCAGACATTGAGAAGCACGTTATCGCACCGGTTTTGGGCAGCGTTGAGCTGGATTCCTCCAACGCCAAGTTCATTGTGAACCCCGCTGGCCGCTTCGTTCAGGGTGGTCCCGTGGGTGACGCGGGCCTGACCGGCCGCAAGATTATTGTGGACACCTACGGCGGTTCGGCTCGTCACGGTGGTGGCGCGTTCTCCGGTAAGGACCCGTCGAAGGTGGACCGTTCCGCAGCGTACGCAATGCGTTGGGTTGCGAAGAACATTGTGGGTGCCGGTCTTGCCGACCGCGCCGAGGTTCAGGTTGCGTACGCTATCGGCCAGGCAGCGCCGGTCGGTCTGTACGTTGAAACCTTCGGCACCGAGAAGGTCGACCCGATCAAGATTGAGAAGGCTGTGCGTGAGGTCTTCGACCTGCGCCCGCTGGCAATCATTAACGAACTGGATCTGCGCCGCCCGATTTACAAGAAGACCGCAGCTCACGGCCACTTCGGCCGCACCGAGCCGGAATTCACCTGGGAGCGCCTGAACCGCGTGGATGCACTGCGTTCGGCAGTGTCCTCCTCCTAATATCTGTCAGGGTAGAGGAGCACGCTGATTCGGGTGACTCAGAGCAGTTCTGAATCGAACTCTTCGGCACCGTTGGGTGCTCAGCAGGAATCCCTGCAACAGCTTGACCTGTTGCAGGGATTTCCTGCTCTTCGTGATGCCCTGATTCCGGCCGCCCCGGAGCCGGTAAACGTTGCCGCCGAGTTGGAGGCGAGCGGCGTGCCGAACCCTGTGGCGCGTGTGCGCGTGGATAGCACCCTGCCGCAGGTGGACCGCACGTTTGATTACCGCGTGCCCGCTGAGCTGAGTGAGGATGCGGTGCCCGGCGCTCGTGTGCGCGTGCTGTTCAACGGCCACGAGCTGACCGGTTACATTGAGGAGCGCGCCGCCACGACTGATTGGACGCGCGCCTCGCTGCTGCCGCTCAAGTCGGTGCTGTCGCGTGTGCCCTCTGCAGCGCCCGAAATTTTTGCGCTTGCCGAGGCGCTTGCTGACCGCTACGCCTCCACGGTGGCGAACGTGCTGCGCCTGGCGGTGCCGCCGCGCATTGCCGCGCTGGATAAGAAGTACGCGCCCCTTCTGCCGGGTTATGAGTCGGCGTATTTGGGTGATTCTGCTCCGGTAAGCACTTCCGATACTCCCGAGAGCGCGGATCCGGAGCACGCGGAATCTGAGCCTTCTACCGCCGCCGCTGCCTCCAGCGCTACCGACCCGTACGCGTGGCTTGCCACCCCCGGCGGGCCCGCCCCCTTCGTGCTGGACCCGCCGGCGCTGAACCCGGACGCGCCGGATGCCGCCTCCGTCTTCTCCGATTACGAGAACGGCGCGGAGTTCATTGAAGATGTTGCCGCCGGTGCCGCGACCCGCGCCGTGATGACGGTTCTTCCCGGTCACCTGGAGCACACGTGGGCGGATGTTTTGGCGACCGCACTCGCGGCTGCTGCTGCCAGTGGTCGCGGCGCTATTGCGGTGGTTCCGACCGCTAAGAACCTGGATCTTCTGGAGGCGGCGCTCGCCGAGCGTCTGCCCGCTGACTCGTTTGTGCGTTTGAGTTCTGATTCCACTCCGCATACTCGCTATCACGGGTTTGTGAAGGCTCGCCTGGGGCAGGTTCCTGTGGTGATTGGTACCCGCGCGGCAGCCTACGCGCCGGTGGCGAACCTGGGCCTGGTGGTGTGCTGGGATGACGGCGATTCTTCGCTGGTGGAGCAGCGCGCCCCGTATTGTCATGCCCGTGATGTGTTGCTTCTGCGTGCTTCTGCTGAGAATACTGCGGCGCTGTTTGCCGGGTTCAGCATGAGTAGTGAGGCGGCGCGTCTGGTGCGTACCCGCTGGGCGTCTCATGTGCGTGCGCCGCGTGCGTTGGTGCGTGATTATTCGCCGCGTATTTTTTCGACAGGTTCGGAGTTTGAGTTGGCGCGTGACCCGTTGGCGGCGATGGCGCGTATTCCGCACCTGGCGTTTGAGCATGCTCGTCGGGCGTTGGCGCGTGGTCCTGTGTTGGTGCAGGTGGCGCGTAGCGGTTATATTCCGTCGTTTTCGTGCGAGCGTTGCCGCATGCCGGCGCGTTGTGGCGAGTGTAGTGGACCTTTGTCGGTGGCTTCGGGTTCGTCGGTTCCGTCGTGTTCGTGGTGCGGTCATTTGGCGCAGCAGTGGCGTTGTTCTGAGTGTGGTTTTACGCATTGGCGTTATTCGGCTGCGGGTGCGACTCGTACTGCTGAGGAGCTGGGTCGTGCGTTCCCGAACGTTCCGGTGATCTCTTCGGCGGGTGACCATGTGCGCGCGTCGGTTGGGCCTGAGCCTGCGCTGGTGGTGGCGACTCCGGGCGCTGAGCCGGTGGCTTTTGGCGGCTATGCGGCGGCGCTTCTTCTGGATGCCGATAAGATGCTTCGTTTTGATTCGTTGCGTGCTCCGGAGGCGGCGTTGCGTCGCTGGTTGAATGCGGCGGCATTGGTTCGTCCGGCGGCTCTTGAGGGTACGGTGGTGACGACTGCTTCGCCGTCGCCGGTGGAGCAGGCGCTGGTGCGTTGGGATCCGGCGTGGTTTGCTCGTCAGGAGCTGGAGGAGCGCGCTCAGACGGGTCTGCCTCCGGCGGTTCGTACGGCTGCGGTGACCGGTGCGGAGGCGGATGTTCGCGCCTTCATGGAGGAGTTCTTGGGTTCTTCTGCGCTACCGGAGCGGGTGCGTGAGCAGTTGCGTATTGTGGGTCCGGTTCCTCTGGATCAGGGGTATTTTGCCTGGTCGGAGTCTCTTGAGGAGGATTCTGAGGAGGCGCCGGTTCAGGGCGATTGGCGTACCCTGATGTTCTTCTCGTACGGCATTGCCCAGCAGGTGACCCGTGAGTTGCGTGCTACGCGTGCAACGATTGCGGCGTTGAAGAAGAACGTGGGGGAGCGCCCGGTTCAGATTCGCTGTGACGGCTTGGACGTGCTGTGATTTTCTAGTCGTGCTGTAGTGTTCTAGTGAGGGCAGTTTTTGCCCCGGGTTGGGCGTTGAGCTACGCGGGTTTGCAGGTGCGCTGTGCGCAGAGGCGAGGAGGTGAGAGGTATGTCGAAGGTGCCTCATCTGCTGAAGGGTAGTGCGCTGTCTGATGGTGAGCAGCAACGGCTGGCTGAGTATGCTTCTGCGCATCCGAAGAGTACCCTGCACCGCAAGGGCCAGCACCATGATGCGGCGGTGCTGCTGGTTCACGGTATCGGCTACCAGAATCACGGCGAGACGCTCGCGTATTTTGGCAAGCCGGTGGCGCATAGTGTGCAGACTCTGCTGGCGCTGAACACGGATTCTGTCGCGCTCTCCGAAGGGAACCCCACCGCGGAGGCTTCTGCGCGGGTTCGTGTTGAGGTGATTCCTGACGGTGATACCCTCCCGCCTGCCGCTGAGGTGAACCCGCTGAGCCACCACAGCGAGTTGACGTATTCGTTGACGATTGAGCGCACGGAGTACCCTGCCGACCCTGCCAACCCGGTTGAGGAAAGCCCGCAGGAAGAACCCGCCGAAGCCTCCGAGCCCAAAGAATCTATAAGAATCAGTCTGCCGAAAGTTGAACTTCCGAAGGTTGAGCTGCCTAAAGTGGAGCTCCCTAAGATTGAGCTGCCGAAAATTGAGCTTCCCAAGGTAGAGCTCCCGAACATTGATTTCCCGAACATCGAGCTACCTAATCTTGAGCTTCCGCGCCTGCCTCAGCCGAAGCCGCGCCCGGTTCGCACAATCACACGCCGCAGCCTCCTTTTTCAGGAGGGCTTCTGGCGGCCCAGACATTACCGCCCGTTGAAGGAGCATTTGCCCTGGTTGGTGTCGGTTTTGCCGCTGTTTTTGATGTTCTGCTTCTACTATGAGCGCCCCGGCGTGACCTGGCGTGAGCGTGCCGGGCACCTGTTGCGTTCTACTGCTCGATTCGTGAACGTAGCGCTGTGGCTGGTGCTGGCGGCTATGGCGCTCATGACGTTCCGTGATGCTTTTGTGGCGTCCCTGGGCACTCCGCAGGGTGCATTTACGGGTCTGGCGGCGGCGCTCGGCCTGGGTATTGTGGGCTGGGTTTTGGCTCGTCGTGCCCGTGAGCTGTGGGCGCTGGTGAAGGCTATTCCGACGCAGTTGATTCAGACGGCGACCAGCCCGGAGTCGCGCGATTTGGAGCGTATTTATGCGCGTCTGGATCGTCAGCTGGACGATTTGAGTTCCCGTAGCGATGCGGTGGGCATTATTGCCCATTCGCAGGGCGGGTATTTGAGCTATGAGCTTCTGCGTCGTCGTGCGGCGGCGGGTAAGAAGCCGATTCGTTTCTTCTACGGCCTGGGTAGTGGCGTGGTCCCGATTGGCATTATCGCTAGTGACCGTAACGACACTCCGGGGCACCTGGATGCTGCGGGCGGCTACCGTAACCGCGCCATGCTTCTGTGGGTGAGCGCGGTCGCGGCGTTCTCGTGGCTGGTGGAGGCGTCCCTGCTGTTTGGTCCGTACCGTTCGCTGCTGCACTATACGATGCTGGTGCCCCTAGCGTTGAGCGTGGTACCCCTGGTTGCGAGCGTGCCGGGTGCCTTCAAGGGTAGGGCGCGTATTGGCCGCAAGAGCGCCCGGGAAAGCGCCTCCGCAGATACCTCCGCAACTACCTCGGTAAACACCCCGGAGGATGTGCGTCTGGTCAACCCGTACGGCACGCGCGCCTACGTGAAGTGGCTGATTCCGTTGCTCTTCGTGCACGGCGTTTTCATGCTGTACGCGGTGTTCATGCTGCTGCTGGCTCAGTTGCGTGTTGAGGGCGCGGTCCCTGAGCTGACCGCCGCCTCCGTGGCGTTTTGGGGCGCGCTGATTCTGGTGCTCATGATGTCGGTGCGTAGCGCCTGCCACCTGTATGTGCGCGCCTACGCGCCGATGCTGCAGGATCTTGATGTGGCTGACCGGTGCGAGATTTCCGCTCGTGGTGACAGTATTGGCAGGTCGAATATTACTCAGCCCGCCGATGTAGACGTCAGCTTTGTGACCCTGCCGGGCCCGTCGGTGAATAGTCACATGCAGTATTTTGATGCGTGCTCGCCGGTGCCGTTGATGCTTGCGCACCGCCTGGTGCCGCACATGATGCCGGAGGGCGAGCAGACGCAGAAGGCGGCGGCTTTCACCGATATTGGTACGGAACTGAACCGCGGTTTTGCGCGCGTGAAGAAGCTGATGCGCACCATGCATTACGGGCTGTATGCGGTGCTTCTGCTGATGCTGTCGGTGCTGCTGAATGTGGCGTCGCCGGTGAGCCTGTCCGCGTTGACTGGGCTCGATACCTCGCGCCTGCATTCGGAGGGATTCGACCGTCTGGTGGCGGATGCTCAGCAGCTGCGCGAGCAGGCGGGTTCTTCGGATATGCTGCTGTGGATTCTGGTCGGCATTTTTGTGGTGGAGGCGCTGCTGATGATGGTGCTTTCGCCGTGGACTCAGAGGCGTTTGCAGCGTGCGTTCATGATGCGTAAGGTGGACCGCACGGGTCAGCTGAGCGAGTTCAATCCTTTGCCGATGGTGACGGCTCTTCTGGGTCTTGATGGTGAGGAGGACGATGACGAAGATGAAGCCGTGGCGAGCGCAGGGGAGAAGGGCGCGTCGCAAACTTATGCAGTCCAGACCAGTACAGCACAGGCGAACGGGATATAGATTAGTCTCGCTCGGCGTGGGTGCACATCCGCCATTTTATGCACCTTTGTGCATTTAGTGGTTGATGGTAGCTCTAGGTGCTCCTAATTAGCGTAGTCTCCGTATCCACGGTAATATATTCAGCACTGCGGATACTATTTCGGCGCTTGTCGAGGTGGTATTGGCGGTATCTATCACTCAATTTCGCGCACGCTTCACAACCGTGCGCACCAACGAAAGATGAATACTGGTGACTCAGACTATGATCGCCCCCGCATACGAACCTGCATGCGGCGGGTCTGCTTCTGTACACAATTACGGCGTCATGCACCCGGACCCCGTGTTGCTTTCCGATATGACCAGCGCAGAACGAGGAGCTGTTTACCGCTACTTGGCGCGCTTCGCTGAGCTGGATGACGCAAAGATTTTCTACGCGTACGGTCACGCTTACGAGCTGGCTCGTAAGGACGCTGAACGTGGTCTCTACGCAACTATGGCGTAGCCTGCATAATTAGCTTTGGAAATGCTGCTGCACTCCTCGTGAGTGCGGCAGCATTTCTGCTTTTCGGGCTGGCTTTCGGGTGGGTTTTAGCTCGGTGGTGAACTCGGCGGTCGCATGCCGCTATGATGCCCCTGATTTCTTCCTGACAACCGGGAACGTGTCCACTATGGGGGCGTTCCCTGATGGTTCTTGAACATTGATTAGCTCTTGGGTAGTTTAGAGATATCACAACCACTACTGCGAAGAGACTTCCGATGATCTCCGTAGGTTCTTTTCGCGGTGTTGCCTCCGGTAGCGTCTGCATTGTTGCGGCGCTCCACTAAGAAACGCCCTAAGGAAAGGTACTCACCGATGAGTTTCACCAATATCACCTCTAATTACGAGCCCGAGTTCGGCAATTCGGCACCGAGCCGCGACAACGGCATTACTCACCCTGACCCTGTACTGCTGTCCTCGATGACGAAGGCTCAGCGTGGCGCGGTGTGCCGCTACCTGGCTCGTTTTGCTGAGCTGGATGACGCGAAGATTTTCTACGCGTACGGTCATGCGGATGAGCTGGCTGCGAAGGAAGCGGCTCGTACTGGTAGCTTTGCTACGGTCTAAGGATTTCTGCTCCGGTGTGATGCGGTGATGCTACACCTTCCGGATGCGCCCTCAGGGTGCCCGAGCTCTGCGAGGGCGGGTTCCCTGCGTCGGCGCGGAGGAAGTGTGTAGCGAACCGCCGCCGTTAACCTTTGCCGCAAGCTGCCCTTGCGAATCGCCGCTGTAAGCCACATATGCTACCCGGCGACCACGAATTGAATACGAGAATGCCGCCGCACCCTCCCGAGTTTCGGAGGAGTGCGGCGGCATTTCCTTTTTCGCTGTAGAGGTGAGGCTGATGTTTTGGCTTTGAGCGTGCGCCGACAAGGCTTTATGCCAGTGTTTGCTTCACATTATTTATATAATGGGTGAGGCTGGCCGCAGGAGGCCAGTGCCATTGTATGACGACGTACGTACATCTAGTTTCAAGGAGGAAGACTATGACAGAAGAGTTGTCACAGGATTCATCAAGGCCCCAGGAGACATCGAAAGATTCCGGTGTTAGTTCTGAAGGGCAATTGTTTAACCCGACAGCGGAAAATACTGCAGCGCAGAACAAGCAAACATCTCAGGCGCCAACCATCCAAAACAATCAGAATAATAAAAAATATGACTTAGGCGTCCTTTTCGTGCACGGAATTGGTAAACAGAAGCCTGGTGACACATTCGAGACAATGTTTTGGCCAATTAAAAATAAGTTAGAAGAAATTCTTGCCCAGAATCTGCCTAATAGTTCAACTCGTATTATTAAAGGGTATTATAAAGCAACAAAACGAAATTGCTTGAAAACTAATACTTCTCTAGTTGGATTAGATGTAGAATTGCAAAATTTGGATAACTATAAGAATATCGCTTTTCGTGAATCCCATTGGCATGAAAAAAATATAAATAATCAGGATATGAGTTTCTGTGAGATTATTAAGGAGGTTATTGATATAGCTCAAGCGGCTTTAAGGATATTCCTCTTAAAAATTTTACAACCAAGAGTATCCACCATAGCTTTTATATTATTTGTGGGTTTTATGTATGTTTCCTTTAGGTCAAGTTATTTTCGAGATTTTATGGGTGAGAATGAAGTAAACTGGGCAGTTGTTGGTGGAATACTTTGTTTTCTGGGCTTGATTTTGATTTGTCTTTTGGTTATAAAATTACCTGATATTGGATCCCTGGTGGGGCAGGTGCAGAGTAGTAGATTGGGGCATTTGTCGAAGTATGCCAATACGGTTTCAAATGATATTCGTTCGCTTATAAATGAAAGCACCGATATATTAATTGTGTCTCATTCAATGGGTGGGTATTTGGCACATAAAGCCGTATCTCAAATGAGTGGCTTTAATGGAAAAATCTATTTTGTAGGCATGGGTAGTGGATTGGGTCCTATGTCAATCATTGAGAAACCTACGAATTGCGGCAGAGGAAATTCTTGTCCCGGCTTTATACGGAGATTTAAAATTGATATTTTGGTTTATTTGACTTTATTCTCACTGCTATCTATAGAGTTAGTGACACTGTGGTTTAATCTTTCCCTATTTTTTTCGTGTAGGTGGGACAATGGGTTCATTTTTATTACGCGTGGACTATCCGGAACCCCTATTTTAATGTGTATATTTATTAATATCGCTATAATTCTTTTGATATATCTTGTTGTATATACGTTCTTGAATAGTGGATTCAAGCTTGGGTACCTAGGTGAAGAAACCCATTATGAATTTTATTATCCAGCAGACCTTGTTGGAAATACCTCTAGATTTGTTTATTCAAGAGATATAAATGACGCTAGAGTTGGAGGTATTCTGGGTCTATCTGTAGTAGATAACATATTTAAGAGAGTCATTTTTGCGCACGACATGGGATACTATATGAAAAATAATACTGTTATTGATTCTTCTTCTTGTCTGGTGGGCTTAGGTGCTAGAATTCAGAATTTTAGTTTGCGAGATATTGAAAAGAATCTCAATAAAAATCGTCGCAAGGATCAACTGCTTTGGATATGGCTTATATTCCTTGGAATTTATGGATTCCAGGTGCTTATGGATACATATAAAGAATATGATGCTCCTTTTCCTTTTTACGCTGTAATTTATACAGGGCCAATGTTTGTGTTTCTTGAATATGTTTCATATTTTATTTTAGGATTTGCTGTCAAAACGCTTATACACCTCTATTGTTTGAAAGTTGACCTCAACTCCAGGTTGTACCGGGCTATTTCATTTTTTGCTGTAGACTTTTCAACGATTATATTGATGGCACCATTGTTGTTTATTAATATTTATGGGCGACCTGGATTTTTGTCAAAACTTGCGTTAATTATGGGTGTAATAGTTGTTTTGATTTTAATTGCAAAACTGATTAAATTTATTAAGAGTTTTATGAGATAATTTACGAATCGATAGAGTGGTGTTAGAAGTATATTGCTTTTCCTTTCGCTTGAGCTGATTGGATATTTATATGCTTGTAGAGATATAGACTTAGACACTTTATCTGGAACCTGTATACGGTCTTTCAGGAAAGGGACAGCGAACCGCTACCGTAAGCCGCATACCCCTACCGGCAACCACAAACTAAATATGAGAAAGCCGCCGCACCCTCCCGAATTTCGGGGGAGCGTGGCGGCATTTCTTTGCCCAACGCAGGCTCTAGAGCCCGCGCACGACCTCCAGCAGTTTGAGTGCCGAATTGCGCCAGGAGTAGCGGCGCACATCCGACAGGCCGTCAATAATCACGCGCTCGCGAACGGCGGTGTCCTCCAGCGAGCGGATAGCCTTCACCCAGTCGGCGGCATGCGCCTCCGGGGCACCGTCAACCGGCGCGAACACGGCGTGCGGCGCAATCTCACGGAAAATCGGGATGTCACTAATCACCGCGGGGCAACCGGCAGCCTGAGCCTCAACCACGGGCAGTCCGTAACCCTCCTCGCGGGAGGCGGTCACCAGGGCGTGCGCCTGGCGGAGCAGCTGCTGGTACTCCTCGTCGCTCACGCCGTTATGCACCTCCACGTTCTCACCGATGAGGCGCTCGTCGGTGAGCTGCACCAGACGCTGCGGCGGCATCTTCGACAGCAGGTGCAGGCGGTAATCCGGCAGGGAACGCATCGCCAGCAGCAGGGTTTCTACGTTCTTGTACGGCATGAACGAACCCATGTACACCAGGTGCTTGACGGGCTGCTCTTCGCGCGTGGTGGCGCGTTCCAGCGCGGTCTGGCGCGAGACGACGCTGCCGGGCTGCGGGGCGTTGGGCACCACGAACAGCGGCTTGGTGGTCAGCTCGTGCTCACGAATTAGCGAGGCGGTCGACTCAGAAACCGTCACGACCGCGTCGCCGTGGTTGAGCAGGAAGCGCTGCGGGGTGTAGGTCTTGTGGAAGAGCCTCCAGCCCACGCGCACCGGTGCGGGCAGGAACCCGGGAGGGGTCGGGTGTGAGTAGTAGATCAGGTCGTGCAGGGTGAGGACCAGCTTGAACTTGCGTCCGGTGGAGCCGATGGTCTGCATGGGGGAGAACACCACGTCCGGCGCGTACTTGTTCAGCTGCAACGCGGCGGTCGGCTCGAGCGGGCCGGTGGGCGAGCAGATCTTCACGTGCGGCAAATCCGGCAGCATCTCCAGCTGACGCTCGTCGCTAATGATCATGGTCAGGTCGAGGTCGGCGGCGGCTTCGTCACCGGTATCGATGAGGGTTTTGAGCGCGCCCAGCAGGGACGCAGTGTAGCGGCTGATGCCGTCGTGGAAGCCGATACGGGTGTATCGGGCGTCAACCATGAGTTTCATGTTGGTTCCTTACTTCTCGTTCCCTGAGTGGCCGGCGGCAAAATCGGCGATGAGTTCCGCGGCCAGGTGCGGGGTTTCGTAGTGGATGAGGTGCCCGACTTCAGGGATCATGTCCAGGCGCTCGCGGGCGCCGGACGAAGACGCGGGTAGATTGCGGGAATCAGGCAGGTCGCGGGAGGTCAGCGTCGCGTACATGGCGCGAGCTGTTTCGGGGGTACCCAGGTCGTCGTCTTCGGCGACGAGCATCTGCACCGGCACTCGGATTGCGGCGGCGTATTCGGCGGCGGTGTGCGTAATGGACGCTTCATAGGCGCTGAGCACTCCGCGGCGGGAGCCGAAGGAGCCGAAGTAGGCGGCGTGCTGGCCGTTGATGAAGCGGCGCATTGCCTTGTCTTTGGTGCGCATCATGACTTCGCTGGAGGCGCGGGTAATCAGCTGCGAACGCAGCAGCGGGTAGCCAATTTTTTCGGGGAGTGCCGCGCCGGCACGGTAGTAGAGGGAAGCGAGGCGGGAGGCGACGCGCTGGCTGCCTTCGAGGGCGGGTTCGCTAATCGGGTTGATAAGCGAGAGGAGCGCGAGCGAGTTCGGGTGTGCGGCGGCGAAGGCGCTGGTGACGATGGAGCCGAAGGAGTGGCCGACCAGGTGCAGCGGTAGGGGCTGTGCATCCTCGCGGGCGGGGTTGGTGTGCTCCACAAAGTTGTTCAGCCACGCCACGTACGCATTGATGTTGTCTTCGCCCTGAGCGTCTTTGCCCTGAGTATTTTCGGGCAGGTCTGCGGAGCGGCCAAAGCCGGGCAGGTCGGGGCTGATGATGCTGACGTTCGGGATGAGCTTCAGCAGGTAGTTCGCGATGATTTCCAGGCCGTGGTGGTCGCCGCGAAAGCCGTGCACGAGCAGCACGGGGTAGGAGCCTTCGGGGAAGGTGCCGCCGTTCATGCCTTTGCCGTACTGCCAGTAGCGGGTCATGACCGCCTGCGCGCCCTCATCGATGAGGGCGTCGTGGCGGGTGCCGGGAATGAGCGGGCCGGGCACACCCTCAAGAACTGAGGTGTTGGGGGAGTCCGGGGTAACGGTGGAGGTCATGGGTACCTTTCGCGGGTTGGGTACTGGGACGGCTAAGTCCCGTTCTTAATTCTAGGGGAGAAGCCTGAAAGGGCTCTGAAACTTGCGTCCCGCATCGTCAGCTGGGCGGGTGGTCGGGCGGGCGGTGCCGTCCATTTGGTAGTCGAGGCGGCCTCAACTCTGGCTCGGTGCGGGTTTCGCGTTACACTTGGAGGGTTAAGTTTTTATCAACCTGTCTTTATTTAAGGAATCGCTGTGTCTGCTCAGGTAGAGACCGAACGCAACGAAAATGCGTACGACTTCCGCGCTATGGAAGCCAAGTGGCGCCCCTACTGGGACGAAACGAAGGTTTTCCAGCCCACCGGTGACGCCCCCAAGGGCCGCAAGTATGTGCTGGATATGTTCCCGTACCCCTCCGGTGACCTTCACATGGGTCACGCGGAGGCATTCGCTATTGGTGACATGAACGCCCGCTACTTCAAGCAGTGCGGCTACGATGTTCTGCACCCGATTGGCTGGGACTCCTTCGGCCTGCCCGCTGAGAACGCAGCCATTAAGAACGACACTCACCCCAAGGAGTGGACGTACAAGAACATTGAGACTCAGGCTGAGTCCTTCAAGCGTTACGCTATTGCCGCTGACTGGAGCCGCCGCCTGCACACTTCGGACCCCGAGTACTACAAGTGGACTCAGTGGCTGTTCGAGCAGTTCTACAAGAAGGGCCTGGCGTACCGTAAGGACTCCATGGTCAACTGGTGCCCCAAGGACCAGACCGTGCTCGCTAACGAGCAGGTTGTCAATGGTGCGTGTGAGCGTTGCGGTACTACCGTGACTAAGAAGTCGCTGAACCAGTGGTACTTCAAGATCACTGATTACGCACAGCAGCTGCTGGACGACATGGAGCAGCTGGAGGGCAAGTGGCCCGACCGTGTTCTGCTCATGCAGCGCAACTGGATTGGTCGTTCCGAGGGCGCTGAGGTGCGCTTCGAGATTGAGGCGACCGAGGACCAGGCTGCTGAGTCCTTCACCGTGTTCACCACCCGCCCGGACACCCTGTACGGAGCAACCTTCATCGTGGTTGCTGCGGATGCGGCGTTCGCCGAGCAGATTGTGGCACCCGAGCACAAGGCTGCCCTGGAGCAGTACCGCGAAGACATTAAGGCACTGAGCGATATTGACCGCCAGTCCTCCGACCGCGAGAAGACCGGCGTGTTCACCGGCCGCTACGCGATTAACCCGCTGACCGGCGCGAAGCTGCCCGTCTGGGCTTCTGACTACGTGCTCGCTGACTACGGTACCGGCGCGATTATGGCTGTGCCCGCGCACGACCAGCGTGACCTTGAGTTCGCCCTGAAGTTCGACCTGCCCATCGTGAAGGTCCTGGACGTTGAGGGTGCTGAGGACCCGGCTACCAGCGGTGTTGCCGCAGCTGGTGACGGCGTGCTCATCAATTCCGGTGAGCTGACCGGCCTGCCGAAGGCTGAGGCGCTCACTAAGGCTATTGAGCTGGTTGAGGCTGCCGGCACCGGTGAGGGTAAGGTCATTTACCGTCTGCGTGACTGGCTGCTGTCCCGCCAGCGTTTCTGGGGCACCCCCATCCCCGTGATTCACTGTGAGGATTGTGGCGAGGTTCTGGTGCCTGAGGATCAGCTGCCGGTGTTGCTGCCCGATAACCTGCGCGGTGAGCAGCTGGCTCCTAAGGGCCAGTCGCCTCTTGCAGCTGCCGATGACTGGGCTGTTGTGCCTTGCCCCGAGTGTGGCAAGCAGGCTCGCCGTGACTCGGACACCATGGACACCTTCGTGGATTCCTCCTGGTACTTCCTGCGTTACGTTTCCCCGAACTTCGATGAGGGCCCCTTCGACCCGCAGGCTATGAGCGAGTGGGGTGCCGTCGACATGTACGTTGGCGGTGTGGAGCACGCTATTCTGCACCTGCTGTACGCACGCTTCTTCACCAAGGTTGTTCGCGACCTGGGTCTGATTAAGCACGATGAGCCGTTCAAGGCGCTCATGAACCAGGGTCAGGTGCTCAACGGCGGTAAGGCTATGTCCAAGTCGCTGGGTAACGGCGTGAACCTGGGTGAGCAGCTCGACAAGTTCGGTGTGGACGCTATCCGCACCACCATGATTTTTGCGTCCCCGCCCGAGGATGACGTGGACTGGGCGGATGTTTCCCCGGCTGGTTCGCAGAAGTTCCTGGCTCGCGCATGGCGTGTGGCCCAGGACGTCACCAGCGAACCCGGCGTTGATGCAACCGCCGGTGACCTGGAGCTGCAGAAGCTGATTGCACGCACCGTGCACGAGGTTCAGGGCCTGCTGGATAACGGCAAGTTCAACGTGGTTGTTGCTAAGACCATGGAGCTTGTGAACGCTACCCGTAAGGCTATTGACTCCGGTGCTGGCGCGGCTGACCCGGCTGTCCGTAAGGCTGCTGAGACCATCGCGATTCTGCTGTCTCTGTACGCACCGTACACCGCTGAGGATATGTGGCACGCTCTCGGTCACGACACCCCGGTTCTGACCGCGGGCTTCCCCGAGGTTGACCCGGCTCTGCTGGTGGATGACACCGTCACCGCTATCGTGCAGATTAAGGGCAAGGTCAAGGCTCGCCTGGAGGTTGCGAAGGACATCTCCGAGCAGGAGCTTCAGGAGCTGGCTCTGGCGGATGCCGCTGTTCAGCGTTCGATTGGTGACGCCGAGATCCGCAAGGTGATCGTGCGTGCGCCTAAGCTCGTGAACATCGTGATCTAAGCTTCTTAGATAAAGAAGTTTCTTAGATAAAGTACAAGCCCCGCTGTGGCTTCGGTTCGTTTCATGGAACGTGCCGGAGGCGCGGCGGGGCTTTGCTGTACTGCAGTAGTGATGAGTGCCATAATGTTCAGGGAACGCTAGGAGAGGGTTCGTCATCGAATCATGCACTGACGAACCGGAAGAAGGGTCGGAATATGGAGCGAGAAAATAACGCAGAGAACCGCATTGCCGTGGTAACCGATAGCGCCGCCGCCCTCGACCCGGAGCTCGTGCAGCGCCTGAGCGCTCGCGGTAATTTTATGCTGGTTCCGATGCCGGTGACCATTCGCACGCCCGGTGAGCCGGATCGTCAGCTGCAGGATTTGACCGCCGCCGAGGTGGATGAGGCGATTATGCTTGCGCACGTGATGGGTCAGACGGTGAGCACTTCCGGGCCCGCACCGGGCGTGTTTGCTGATGTGTATGACGAGCTGGAGTCGCGAGGTTTTACGCATGTGGTGTCTGTGCATCTGTCCGGTGAGCTCTCGGGCACGGTGGAGGCGGCACGCACAGGTGCCCGCCTGAGCCGCCTGGGTTCTACGGGCGTGACCGTGGTGGATAGCCGCACGGTCGCCGGTGCCTACGGTCATGCGGTGGTGCGCGCCTTGGAGGTGCTGAACTCTGCATCCGCAGGCGCGAGTGTTGAATGTCCGAGTCCCGCGCAGCTGGTGGACTACATTCAGTCCGTCTGCGAGCAGTCCACGCTCTACTTCTATATCCCGACCCTGGATGCGTTGCGCCGCGGTGGCCGTGTTTCCCCGGCGTTGGCGATGGTGGGTCAGATGTTCCAGATTAAGCCGATTGGCACGATTACCGAGGGCAAGCTGGCGTATGTGGAGCGCCCCCGCACTGCGGCGCGCGCGCTGGAGCGCCTGGTGGAGGTGACCGTGCAGACCTGCCGTGAGCATCAGCATGCGGCTGCGCTCAGCTCTGCTTCAGTGGGCTCTACCGCCGCCGACCCCGCTAGTTCTTTGCTTGCCGCATCCCCGCGCGGTGAGGTGGTTGCGGTGCATCATGTGGGCAATGCGGCGCAGGCGGTGCAGCTGTATGAGCAGGTTCAGCAGATGCTGGGGGAGAGCTCCCTAGTTCATGACGCTGCCGCTTCTTCGGCGCCGGAATTTTTGGTGAGCGCGCTACCGCCGGTGCTGTCGGCTCATTCGGGCTTGGGTGCTGTGGCGCTGGTTGTTTATTAGGACTGTGTACTAGCTGCCTTTCCGGCGTGCCCGTGTTGAGCCTGTGCTGTGTGCTCGTGCTGTGTGTCCGCGGATGTGCTCATGCGGTGTTCCTGCGCGGTGTTCCCGTATGATGCGCCGCGGGCGACACGAAACACGACACGAAAACTGTGTGCCGGGAGCGTATTTAACCCGTTTTGAGGCTGTGGTGTGTCTTACGTTGGGCTCGTCTGTTTTCGCGTGAGAAATTGCACTGCGTGCGAGCGCATGGGGCGTCATTGAAACCCATTCGCAGGTGAAAGGGTATTTTTTACCCTCAGATTTTGCCTTGATATGGCGCGGTTTTTAGTAAATGTGCGTTTCATGTGTGTTTATGTTGCCGTGACCGTATCGCAACATTTTCTAAGCATGAACACAACGCAAACCAACAGAAAACAACGGGTTTTTGCCGGTTTTTATGGCGCAACTCACAAAAATTTCTCGATATAACACACCAAAACACACACAAACTAGGGTAGGATTATTACCAACAACGGCGGAACGCACCGGGCAACATAGAGCACGGACAAATCCGACTAAACCAGAGCCCACAAGGCATCGGATTTGTACCCCGCCACCAACGCACTGACAAGGAGATACTCCAGTGACTGTACGCGTAGCAATCAACGGCTTCGGCCGCATCGGCCGCACCTTCTTCCGCGCAGCTCAGACCGAGGGCGTCGGCTTCGAGATCGTCGCAATCAACGACCTCACCGATGTTGAGACCCTGGCACACCTGCTCAAGTACGACTCCATCATGGGTCGCTTCAACGCAGAGGTTGAGGTCAAGGAAGGCGCGCTGGTTGTTGACGGCAAGGAAATCAAGATCCTCGCTGAGCGTGACCCCCAGAACCTCCCCTGGAAGGACCTGGGCGTTGACGTAGTCCTCGAGTCCACCGGTTTCTTCACCGACGGTACCAAGGCAAAGGCACACATCGAGGCTGGCGCTAAGAAGGTTATCCTCTCCGCTCCCGGTAAGAACATCGACGGCACCTTCGTCATGGGCGTGAACGACGACCAGTACGATGCAGCTAACCACCACATCGTCTCCAACGCATCCTGCACCACCAACTGCCTCGCTCCGATGGCTAAGGTCCTGAACGACGCATTCGGCATCAAGCAGGGTCTGATGACCACCATCCACGCATACACCGCTGACCAGCGTCTGCAGGATGCTCCCCACCGCGACCTGCGCCGTGCACGCGCAGCAGCTGTGAACATGGTCCCCACCTCCACCGGTGCAGCAGCAGCTGTTGGCCTGGTTCTGCCCGAGCTGAAGGGTAAGCTGGACGGCTTCGCAGTCCGCGTTCCCACCATCACCGGCTCCATCACCGACCTGACCTTCACCGCTGAGCGCGAGGTCACCGTTGAGGAAGTCAACGCAGCAGTCAAGGCAGCAGCTGAGGGCCCCATGAAGGGCATCATCAAGTACAACGAGGATCCCATCGTGTCCAAGGACATCGAGGGTGAGCCCATCTCCACCGTCTTCGACGCACCGCTGACCAAGGTCATCGGCGACCAGGTGAAGGTTATCGCTTGGTACGACAACGAGTACGGCTACGTTGCACGCCTCGTGATGTTCACCAACAAGGTTGTGGCATCCCTCTAAGCCCCAATAGGCTTACGACGCTCACTGAGTGTAAGCGTCACCCCGCGTAACTAACGCATAGTGAACCCCGGCACCACCGCATCAAGCGGGGGAGTCGGGGTTTGCTGTACCAAGGCTCTGTGTAAAGGGTCTTAATAAAACCCCAAAATGTATAAACATACTATTTTCCGTCGCCCTTTTTGGGTCAAAAATACCGTAAGAAAATAGCTGATAGAGAGTGCGAATATCCGCGATATTCTGCGGAAAAACACCATATAAAAGCTATTTACTAGGCTGTCAATCACCCTAATGTTCGGTATGATGGAAACGGTATATAAACCCACCTATCCAGGAGGAATTCCTATGGCTAAGGCACTGTCCGAACTGCTCGAAGAAGGCGTCGCAGGCCGCCACGTTCTCGTCCGTTCCGACCTGAACGTACCCCTGAAGGACGGCGTTGTCACCGACGACGGCCGCGTCCGCGCATCCCTGCCCGTCATTGAGAAGCTTGCCAAGGCTGGCGCACGCGTTATCGTGACCGCGCACCTGGGCCGCCCCAAGGGCAAGGTTGACCCCCAGTACTCCATCGCACCGGCAGCTGCACGCCTGGCTGAGCTGGCATCCGTGCCCGTGAAGGTTGCAACCGACCTGGTAGGCGAGGACGCAAAGGCTAAGGCAGCAGCCCTGGCTGACGGCGAAGTTCTGGTCGTTGAGAACGTCCGCTACGACGCACGCGAGACCTCCAAGGACGACGCAGAGCGCGGCGAATTCGCTGACGAGCTGGTCGCACTGACCGGTGAGAACGGCGCATACGTGAACGACGCATTCGGTGCAGTTCACCGCAAGCACGCTTCCGTCTACGACGTTGCTAAGCGCCTGCCCGCATACCTGGGTGACCTGGTGAAGAAGGAAGTTGACGTTCTGGCTAAGACCCTGAACGACCCCGAGCGTCCCTTCGTTGTGGTCATGGGTGGCGCTAAGGTTTCCGATAAGCTCGCCGTGATTGACAACCTGATCGGTAAGGCTGACACCATCCTCATTGGTGGTGGTATGGGCTACACCTTCGCATACGCACAGGGCTACGAGGTTGGCCAGTCTCTGCTGGAGAAGGACCAGGTCGAGAACGTTCTGCGTTACCTGAAGGAAGCTCCCGAGAAGGGCACCGAGATCATCACCGCAGTTGACGTTGTTTGGTCTGACGCATTCTCCGCTGACGCTAACACCGAGATCCGCCCCATTGAGGATCTGACCGGCGGCAAGCTGGGTGCAGAGGCTGAGGGTCTGGACATTGGCCCCAAGACCCGCGAAATCTTCGCTGAGAAGATTAAGGCTGCAAAGACCATCTTCTGGAACGGCCCCGTTGGCGTGTTCGAGATTGCTCCCTTCGCTGAGGGTACCCGCGCGGTGGCACAGGCTATCGTCGACTCTGATGCATTCTCCATCATTGGTGGTGGCGACTCCGCATCTGCAGTTCGTAACCTGGGCTTCAAGGATGAGCAGTTCGGCCACATCTCCACCGGTGGCGGCGCTTCCCTCGAGTACATTGAGGGTAAGACCCTGCCCGGCCTGGAGGCACTGGGCGCCTAATCTGGGTGCACAGATTTAGTACACGGTTTTAGTGTAAGGAACCCCCGCTGGGGCGGTATTTCGGTACCGTTCCGGTGGGGGTTTCTGCATGCCCGCTCATGCCCGGCTTACCCTATGCGGGGGGGGGCTGTTTCCTGGCTATATGCTGTGGGTTCCCTGGGTGTGCGGCTTGTACCGGGGAGGGTTGGAGGCGGCTTTACTAGACTGGAAATGTACAGGTTCCCGGTGCTCACCGGGCGGTACCCATACGGTTACTGCGGGGGAGTGAAACAGGGAGCGCACGCACCTCCACAGGCAAACAAATACAGACAAGCGAATACAGGCGGGCGAAGACGCCCAGGTGCTGAACCCAGCCGCCCGAGCAGTCCAGGACCACCTCGGCAGCTCGTGAAAACGGCAACTAGTGAACATCGAATCAACATCGAATCCAAGGAGGCAAAGAATGACCGTCAACGCTCAAATGCTCTTTGACGAAAAAGACTACACCGGAACATACCCGTATGTAGCCGATGGCGTGATTGGGCCCTACACACCCGCAAACCGGGACCACCCCGCCTACTCGGCACC
Organism: Rothia sp. 27098_8_27; assembly: GCF_041432805.1. Classification (NCBI taxonomy): domain Bacteria; kingdom Bacillati; phylum Actinomycetota; class Actinomycetes; order Micrococcales; family Micrococcaceae; genus Rothia; species Rothia sp. 27098_8_27. The sequence continues at coordinate 208,076 of NZ_JAPWAJ010000001.1, forward strand.
CGCCCCGGGCGTGAGGTACACGCCGAATACTTACAAGGTGTCAAACCTGCGCCCCTACCTGGGCTACTACTACGCCTGCCAAAACTACATGATTCTCGCCTCGGAACCGGCAGTTCTGCGGATCGACAATATCAGCGAAGAAATGTTCTTCCCCGCCATTCAGGACCTCTACGAAGAGGGTAAAGGCTGGGTCATCACGCCTGCCTCTAAGGTTCTGACCATGAACCTTCTGGAGGGGCAGCCGCGCCTCATCGACGAGACGCTAAAAATTGTGGAATGGAACGTGCGGTTCGATATTCTTCCCGAAGTTCAGGTGTACCGCAAAGACACAAACCAGGTGTACCCCATCACCGATTTTGATACGCGCGGCCTGATCCGAGACGGTGCAATACACGGGACTCTGCGCACACAATTCACGAATGAGTGGAGGCCCGTCCAATTCATCCCAGAAAATAGTTTGAGCTAGGGGAGGGGAGAGCAACATGACGAATAACTTTGGTGGACCCGGATACGGCGGACCCGGATACAACGAGCAACGAGCGCTCATGAGGTCTATGATTTCTCGCGCCAAGTTTATACGAGCTGGCGTGTTCGCCGGTGCCGCCCTCGTCGCGATAGGTTTTGGCTGGGGCACTAAACTGTTCAACGGGACAGGCTTGGAGTCCCAGGCCGATAAGAAGCGTGACCAGGAATTTGTGCGCCTGGAACCCACGGAGAAGTACGATGAGCTCCACAGCTTGGGGCCTTCCTCCGGGCCGCTGGTCTACACGGCATTCGAACGTAAGGGGCGCTTCATTCCTGCCACCGAGGCGCAGGCAGCGCAGAACGTGCCGTACCCTATTCAGCAGCCCGGAATGGATAACTACGACCGCGCCGGCTTGTACGCATTCTTGGCGTACTTCTTTGCGTCGATGAATTACTTCTACCACACGGGCGACACGGAGCCTCTTTCTAAGGTTACAGACCCCGAAAAGGTGCTGCACCCCGAAATTCTTCGCCTGTACAGGGAGAAGCGCGGGTGGGTTACTTCGGCTGATAAGAATGTGCTGAGCGCCAATGTTGCTGATGATCTTATCGCGGGTGAAAAGGCTAAAAATACGAGCCGAAAAATCCTGGTGAGCACCCTGTACACGACTAAGGCTAAGGACCTTGCGTTTTACGTTAAGGAGACGGGGGAGAAGCAGGATATCCGCAAATATTTGAAGTATCTGGGGCGTTTCTCGCTGGCTGTGGAGCATCTGCGTGGGCAGTGGGTGATTGTGGTTGACCGCGACGGCTACAGCAACCGCAACACCTACGAGCCGATCTACCCGCAAGGATTCGGGCAGCTGTAGCTTCTCTAGAAACCCCCGCCGGGCAGTACTTTCGGTACTGCGCTGGCGGGGGTTTCTTGCTGGGCTTTCCTGGTGGGCTCTTCGCGGTTGGCTAGGGGAGGTGGGAGCAATGGGGGGGTGGAATCCGTCCTACTGAGTTCGTGTGCAGAACGTGCGTGTGTTACCTTGAGGTGTGGGCGAGGAAGCTCGTTCACCGTCACATCAACTTCAACTTCCGGAAGCTAAATATATGGTTACTTTTCAGGCTTATGCCGTCCCTGTATCTTTTCAAGGTGAGTGCGCTGAGGTTCTCACGATGCGGTTCAAGCATCTAACTCAGACAAGTCAGATGTTGATTCGCTAAAGGTATTTATTCGTTTAATGATCTCATTTGTTGCCTGAACAATGAGTGTTCTTCTTATGTTTATGCATTAGATATTTCAACTCACAACAAATGTAGACGGAATTATCGATATATGGAGACGCCTATTTTGTGTACCGCGATACCGGCGAAGTGAAGTATTTTCGGGATATGTTTCATACTGACCGCCACCCGACTATAAATTTCTACGGCGAGTTTTTGGATGGACGCTGGGTAAGCGTTGACGAAAATCTGCAGGGCGATCTCTTATTGCCCAAGGGTGCTTCTGTTGCCGGATATACGAAATAGATTCATGAATTCAAATTAGCGTTAGGTAATGAGAGATATATTTTAGGAAGGAGAGGAAATGACTGTCGACCCGGAGTGGACTAAAAAATTCTTCAATCAAGAAGACTACAGGGGTGCATACCATCTTGTCGATACTGACATGATTGGAATTTACACCCCGGCAAATCAGCAGCACCCTGCATATTCTGCGCCGCCGCCAGACTACAGCTATACGTTTACTAAATTTCTAACGTCCGCTGATTTGAAATTCTATAATAGCTACTATTATCAATGCCAAAACTATATGCTTTTGGCATCCGATTCGCGCCGCCTCGAATATGCAATGACCGCCGAAGAACTATTCTTTCCCGCCATCCAAGATATCTTTGACGACGGAAAAGGGTGGGTCATCACCCCCAATCAACAAATCTTGACCATGCACATTCTCGAAGCACAACCGCGCATCCATAACGAGGAACAAAAAATTTTCGACTGGAACGTCAAATTCGACATCCTTCCCGAAGCAAAAGTTTTCCGGAAAGATACCGGGCAGCTACAGCCCATCGCCGAATTCGACACGCGCGGACTCCTTCGCGACGGAGCAATCCACGGGACCTTGCGCTCGCGTTTCCTCGATCCCGGATGGGATATTCACTTCATCCCTGAAAAGGAGGTATAACCATGGGACCCCAACGTAAGGAACAGGAGACGAGCATCCAGCAGAACTCCTCCCAGGAAGCTCATCCGGTATCTTCTGGTCAGCTACTTGCTCATCAGTCGGAGCCGCGAAAGCCCCGTTTTTCTCGTCGTACCCTCGCAATAGGGGGCGTGGGAGTCCTCGGCGCTCTCTTCGTTGGTCGACAGGCCGGTATCCTTGCCACCAATGAGGAAAAGCAAGAAGTGCGTCTTCTTAAATGGGATAGGGCACTAATCGCTCTAGAACCTGATGAGAAGTTTGATGCTGGTTACGTAGACCGTGGAAGCGCAGCGGGGTTTATGGTGTACACCGCCTACGAACGCAGCGGAAGGTACGTGCCCGCCACCGAAGAGCGCGCCGCCCAGAATGTACCCTACCCCGTTCTGCAGCCGGGAATGAATGAGTATAACCGCGGTGGTTTCTATATTTTTCAGGCGTACTTTTATGCCGCCCTGAACTATTTCTACTACACCGGAGATACCAAACCGCTCTCTGAAGTGATCAACCCCGAAGAGATCATTTCTCCTGAGCTTCTTCGGCTGTACCGGGAAAACCGCGGCTGGCTTATTGCTAATCAGGACGTGTACCGCCTGCAGGTTACCACCGCCGGTATTAATGACCGCAGTAAGAATGGTCGGCAGATATTGAGATACCAGGCAAGGCGACGTATTCGTGATGAAGCTGTCTTCTATGTGCCCCAAACGGGGGAAAAGCTACCCATCGATAAGTTCTTGAAGACCGGTGAGGAAGAGTACGCTTTCCTCTGTGCTGAGCACCTGCGCGGCCGTTGGGTGCTGGTGGAAGACGATAAGGACGCCACGCCGCTGTACCCTCCGGGATTCTCCCTCGAAGGGCTAGAGGTATAAGGACCCGCCTTCCCGGTAGCCGCACGACATCACCAATAACCACACCAACCACACTAGGAGACATATGGAACAGTCGCCCCAGAACCCCGGCGCACCCGCGCAGGATAGCACCATGCAAGCTAGCACCGTGCAGGGCAACCCCTTGCCGGAGAATACTGCGCAGAGCAATGCTGTACAGGAAAATACCGTGCAGAACAACGCAGCAGAAAGCACCACGGTAGAAGCCACTGCGGCACCTGCCGCAACCGCCCTCCAGAGCCCCGAGCATGACCCTGCTGCAGCTGGTGTCGCCTCCGCAGCTCCCGCCGAGGCGGTAGCACCCGCCCCCGCAGAGCCTAAGCGCATGGGCCTCTACTCGCTTATCTGCCTTCTGGTTGCGGTTCCCCTTGGAGCGTCTATCGGCGGGATACCTCTAATGTGGCTGTACCTGACGTATACGACAGGTCCTAACGCAACCCTGCTGATTATTGCGAGTATCATTATCTGGGTGTGCATCGCCTTCGCCTACTGTGCACTCGTCGCCTGGATTACCGAAGCAATCGCCACTCGCAAGCTACCCTGGGCACAGTCTCTCGGCAAATGCGCACGAGCGATGGCACTCGATACAATCATCATCACCATTATCTTTTTTTGTCTGACTGCATCTCTCATAGGTAGCCGCTACTAACACACCGCAGACAAACACCACCGGCAGAATACCGGCAGGGTAGAGCCCCCTAAGCTCCGCCCTGCCGGTACTTCGTATCCGGGGTTCCGCGCAATCAGCGAACGCGGGGTGAGAATAGTCAAGGCACAGCATAAAACCGCGCCGAACCAGTGAAAATATGCCGCCAACCCTCTAAAATAGAAAAGGAAAATTCCGAACAACAACCCCGCCCGGCATACCGCGCGGGAAAGCTAAGGAGCGAACTATGTCGCGTAAGCCCCTCATCGCAGGCAACTGGAAGATGAACCTCAACCACGCAGAGGCAGTCACCCTCGTCCAGAAGCTCGCATGGACCCTCGACGACGCAAACTTCAACTTCTCCGCAACCGAAGTAGCCGTCTTCCCGCCCTTCACCGACATCCGCTCCGTGCAGACCCTCGTCGAAGGCGACAAGCTGGACATCCTCTACGGCGGCCAGGACCTCTCCGTCCATGACTCCGGCGCATACACCGGCGAAATCTCCGGCGCATTCCTCTCCAAGCTCGGCGCAACCTTCGTGCTCGTCGGCCACTCCGAGCGCCGCACCTACCACCACGAAAGCGACGAGCTGTGCGCAGCAAAGGTCCAGGCAGCATACAAGCACGGCCTGACCCCCATCCTCTGCGTCGGTGAGCCCCTCGAAATCCGCGAAGCAGGCACCCACGTCGAGTACACCCTCGAGCAGCTGCGCGGCTCCATCGCAGGTCTGACCGCAGAGCAGGCAGAAACCCTCGTCATCGCATACGAGCCCGTCTGGGCAATCGGCACCGGTAAGGTTGCAACCGCAGACGACGCTCAGGAAATGTCCGCAGCAATCCGCGCAGAAATCGCTAAGCTCTACTCCGCAGACGTTGCAGAGAAGGTCCGCGTTCTCTACGGCGGCTCCGTCAAGTCCTCCTCCGCACCCTCCATCATGGGCAAGGAAGACGTGGACGGCGTGCTCGTCGGCGGCGCATCCCTGCAGGCTGACGAATTCGCAGCAATCGCACGCTTCGACGCATAAAACCCCGACGCAGCATAGCGTCTCATAGCGTTACAGCGCCCGGCGGGTACCCACCCGACCGGGCGCCGCGCCTTTTAACTTAACCGCGCTTCTTCACGGGTGCACCTCCGTAAGTCCGTGAGCTTCGGCAGCAAAGTGGCGGGGGAGTTGGGCTAAGGGGAGTCCCGCTAACCGGCGATGCGCGGCCGGTGGGCGATACGCCGGGACCCGTTCGCCCCTCGCCGCAAAACCCGCCCGGAACGTGCCCGCCGCACGGTTCACCCCGTACACTTAACGGCATGTTCAGCTTCGGATTCTCCCTCATCATCGCAGGCCTCATCGGCACGATGCTCTTCCTCTACATCCGCAACCGCAGGGTCAGCGCCCCGCGCCTACCCGGCAATGACGGCGGCAACCTCGGCTACGCGGGCGGCGAAGAGTACAGGGAGCCCTCGCCCGAATACCAGTACTTCGAAAGCCGACGGGACGAGTTCCTCGACCGGCTCTACAGCCGCACCTCCTCGCCCGAAATCCCCGTGACCCTCACCCTGCGCGACTGGGTTGACCAGGGCTTCTACGCCGGAGGAGGCGCCTACTGGGCGGCCGCACAGCAGTTCACCTACTACCTCATCGACGGCGGGTACGTGCGCGCCTACGACACTGAGGGCGATGAGCTCACCGCCCAGCGCGTGCTCACCGACCGGCCCGCGGCCCTGCAGCTGACCCCCAGCGAATACCAGCGCCGCAGCAACCGCGCCGCGTAAAAAGCCGCCTCAACGTGACCGAATGGCGGCTGTAGCGTATAGTTAAACCCGTCTGTCTGCACCCCGCAGCCCAGGCACCCCACCAGAAGACAACGAAGGAAGGTCCCCATGGACGTCATCATGAACGTACTCATGGTCATCATCGCCATCACCAGCGTGATCGCAGTAATGCTTGTGCTGCTCAACCGCGGTCAGGGCGGCGGCCTCTCCGACATGTTCGGCGGCGGTATGACCAACTCCCTGAACTCCTCCGGTATGGCGTCTAAGAACCTGATCCGCCTAACCGTCACCGTGATCGTCATCTGGGTTATCGCAGTGGTCCTGTACGGCCTGGCAATGCGCTTCAACGGCCAGATCGTCGTCTAGTCGCCTCTCGCCAGAGCCCACGCCCACCCCACCGAGGGTGAGCCAATAGAGCTTCTCCCCGGCACTTCTCAACCGAGAATGCCGGGGATTTTTTATGCACCAAACGGCAATGACGAAAGCGGTAGCGGGGCGCGAATCTTTACGGCATGATAGGACGTATACACCACATACGAAAGGCAAAGAAGCCATGAGCGCCTACACCCTCGACTACACGTACACCGCCCCGTCAGCCCTCATCGACGGCGCCGACTCCCGCGCGCTCAGCCTCGCTACCAGCGGCGGCAGCACCCCCGAAGGCGCCGCCTCCCACCCGTACTTCTTCTCCGGGTTTCTCGAACGAGCAGACGTCTACGCCACTGCACTACTGGTCGTCGCCAGGGTCGCCCGCACTCGCTTCTACGTGCCGCCCAGCTCCCTCGCCGGAGCCCTACGCGCCGCAGACCCCGTCGTCACCAGCACCGCCGAAGGCCTACGCTTCGAATCCTTCAGCGCCTGCTGCGGAGTGTACGCACGCCTCGACGTTGACTCCAGCGCACTCGACGCCAGCCACAGCGCCGTAGGCGTCACCAACGTAGACGTCAACCCGCCCCTGCGCGCCGCGCTCGCCTCCCTCAGGGCAGGGGAGCCCATCCACCTGAACGTTGGCGACGACGGGCTGCTCACCACCACCCTTGACGGCTCCGTCATGGAAGAAAAAGTGCCGCTGCCCATCCGCTGGCTCAAAGGCTTTGCAGAAACGCAGATGCTCTCATCCCGCATGAGTCCCGTGCACAGCCTGGACGCTGCCGCCGCCCGAACTTTCATCCACTCCCTGCCGCGTAACTCCAGCACCAAGGCGGTCCTGTGGGCAACCCGTGCCGTGCGTTCCCTGCGCCTTGCCACCCGCGCCACCGCCGGATCCGTATGCGTGGCGGGCCCCGAGCGTCTGCGCGTGCTTGAACCGCTCATCCGCCACATTCAGCGTCTGGACGCGTACAGTGAGCCCGTGACCGCCGGTAACGCGCCCGTGCCCAGCGTGTGGGTGGCGCACCTGCCCGGAGCACGCCTGAGCATTGGTTTGAGCCCCGAAAAGTCACGCGGGTTCTCCGGCGAGGGATCTGTGCTGCAGGCGCTGTCTAACCCGAACACCGCCCAGAACGCTGACATGCTCAGCGTGCTGCTCTCCTTCGAGCCGCGCATTAACGTGCCCGTCATGTCTGCTCGCGCCGGCCTGGATGAGGCGGCAACCCGCGACGCCCTCGCCCTGCTGGCTTCCTCCGGCCAGGTTGGTTTTGACGCGCATGCCGGCGAATATTTCCACCGCCCGCTGCCGGTGCATCCGGAGGCGCTGACCGCCATGCACCCGCGCCTGGTCGGCGCGAAAAAGCTTGCCGACTCCGGCGCTATTGAGCGGGTTGGTGTGGGGGAGCACGGCACCGGTGAGTACAGCGTGCGCAGCGGTGAGAACACGTACACCGTGGTGTTGCCCGCCGACCCGTACGCTGTGGAGGGGTACCTCTGCTCCTGCCCCTGGTGGTTGAAGTACCGCGGTACGCGCGGCCCCTGCAAGCACGCGCTGGCGGTTAGCATTCTCTACCGCGAACACGCCGCCGGCTAGGGTAAACGCCCCGACACACCACGCACCGTACTAAAAGACGACGCCCCAAAAGCTCCCCTCAGCTTCCTTCCGAAAGACCACCATGAGCAAACGCCCCGAAACGCACACCTTCCCCGAAGGTGTCATCACCGAGCCGCTCCCCGGCGAAGTCATTTACCCGCTCACCAGGCAGCAGAAAACCTGGAGCGACATCATGCACTTCAACCGCAACCTCGCCAACATCCTGGCGGTCGGCGGTACCCTCGAACAGATTTACCGCCGCTGGCAGTACTTCGACATCACCACCACCCCATACGGCTCCCAGCTCGGTAAAAACACGCCCGGAACCGTCACACAGGACCGCGTCAAAGCCTACGCAGAGTTCGGCTGGTTCACCGGAGGCGTTGCCATGCGCCTAGCTGAGCTCTACGGCGGGGCGCGCCTCGAACACGACGAGGACTACTACACCGCCCTCATCAATTGCGACCGCGAGCTGATCCTCCCGCTGCTGCGCGAGGACGAACAGCTCCGCGAAGAACTCATCTGGGGTATGCTCGCCGTCGAAGGTAACCGGGACGTATCCCTCACCCAGCGTGACTCTTACAAGCCCGGGCAGAAGGACAACAACCCCGGCTGGTCCTGCGCCCTCATCGAAGCCACCGAAACCGGGCTGATTAGCCGTGACCGCCTCATTGATGCGCTCCTGAGCTCCCTCATGAGCGACTTCCCGGCGTATCGGGTCGGCTGGTTCTCACGCCTGGTCACCGGACTCAAACTCACCGCCGAAGAAATTGCGGCACGTCAGAGCGAATTTCTGACGCTTTTCTCCTCGCCCATCGGCCCGAGTGTGACCCTCGGCGTGCAGCATATTCACCGCCTCTGGAGCAAAAACCCGCAGGCGCTGGATGCTATCGCCTTCGCCTACGCGGCACCCGCCGTATGCGCCGGAACCAAAGCAAACGCACTCAAAATCCTGACCATGCTCCAGGCGCTGTACCGGGCGGGCACCCTTGACTCTGCCGCCTGCGAAGACGCGGTAGCCATGGCGCTCAGCCACACCCACGCGCAGGTGCAGGCAGCCGCCCTCAACCACCTCAAAGAATGGGTGCAGGCGGGCGCCGCAGACAACGCGGGCGCCGACGCTATCGTGTTCGCCGAGCGTGCCCGCGAACTCTACCGCGACTACCGACCCCAGCTCGATCCGCTGGTTGTGGCGCAGATTCAGGAAGAGGGCTCGCCGCTCCTCGAAGATGGGTACAGCCCGGAGAATAGCCAGGGGAGCGGTACCGAAAGCACCGCCCTCACTGAAGCCGCTGATATTGAGGCCGCCGCCGCGGAGGCGCTCGCCGCCTCCCGCGCCGTAATCCACCGGTACTGGGACACCCCCGTGCGCCCCGTTACCGCATCTGACGTGCAAGAACGCGCCCGCGCGCTCCTGCACCATCAGGTCGCGCCCTGCGCTACCCCCGATACGCTCAGCGAAGCAGACCAACCCGAAACGCACGCCGGATGCGAGCTGGAACTGGAACTGCTCACCGCCTACCTGCTCAGCGCCGACGGCGTCGCGCAGAGCCCCAAACTGCTCGAACAGCTGGTTCCTATCTGCCTGAAAAAGCTGAACCACTGGGGTTTGACATGGTTCGACATGCGCGCGCACTTGACGGTTCTTGCCGCCGCCGGGAAGCTGCGTGAGCGCCCGAAGGCGTCGGAGATGACCCCGAAGGAAGACCCCGGTACGGTGCCGAACCTGCACACCATGTACTCCCGCCACGCCACGTTCTTCAGCACCGGATTCAAGGATTCCCTCGGCGTGCTGCAGAGCAGTCAGAGCTACACCCCGCTCGCCACCCCCGAACTGTTCGGCGGGTGGGTGCATCCGGATACCCTGGTGCGCCGGTACGCCAAGAACCTGGCTGATGGAGCCCCCATCCTGCGTCAGGATTTCACGGCGGCGCTACTGCGTGTGTGTGTGCCGGAGGTGCTGCCTCCGTACGCTACCGACGAGCAGCGACAGGATGCACAGAGCCGCCGAGCTGAGGCGCTGACCCTGCTTGAAAGCCTTGAAGAGCAATACGTGAAGAACGCTCAGGAGGATGCTCCGCGCTCTGCTCCTACCCAGATCCGTGTGCTCCGCTCCGCTCTCGACGGCACCCTCGCCACCGGGCGCGTCAACCCCTACCTGGAATCCATTACGGTATCCCAGAGGGAGAAAAGCTGGGGCCTTCAGCTGAACGGGGTGGCGCACGGCGCTTCCACCCCCGAGCTGAACGCTTTCCGCGGACTCGCCACCGCCCACCACAGCGAAGAAGGACAGTACGCCCTGCTTTACCCGGCGCAGGCAGAACCGCTGGCGTACTACTGCGCTAGCAGCAACTGGTACAGCTTGGACCACAGCGCCTTTGACCGGAGCCTGTATTTGGCGTTGGCGGCGCACCCTGGCGCATGGGGTCCCGCCTGCGCGTTCGTGTTTGCCGCGGGCTTCTCGGAGCAGCGCGTCGAGATTCGTTCCCTCGCCGTGGAAATCATGCACCGCGTGCTGGACGACCAGCTCAGCCTTGAGGACGCCACGGCAGGCTTCGTGAACTTTGTGCCACTGGCGATGCTGAACCGTTGGGCGCTCGCCCTCACCGACTTCGCCCAGCTGGATGCGCGGGCGGCGGTGCGCTTCTTCGCGCGCCTCATACCGCACCTGGATACCGGGGCGAACTCGCTCGGTAAGCTGCTAGGCGCCTTCAGCCAGGCGTTGGCAACTCTCGACCCCGCCACCCGTGCGGAGCTTGTGGATGAGCCGCTGCGTGCCTGGTTGGGTACGCTGACCGGTTCTTCGCAGAAGGCGCGGTACGCCCGGAATATCCTCAACCAGGTGCAGGGCTAACCGCCCCGCCCGCACCCGTTCAAACCCTCCGTTCAACTCTTTACAACCATTCACCATCAACTCCGAAAGCAGGTACCAATGACTGATACCGCCCAGCCGCATAACGCCGGTGAGCGCACCCTCGAAGAGCGCCGTGCCGCCCTCAAAGCCCTTATGGAGGCAGAATCAACTGACGTGCAGGAATACCATGCCGTCATCACCGGCGCCACCGAGGAGGAACGCGCATCCCTCGCCCGAACCCTCACCCCCAAGAGCGTGATCGGTAGCGACCACATTAACCGCACCCCGCTTGCCGCCTACGTTGCCGGGGCGCTCGTGCGCACCCCCGACGGCGACCCGTGGGAATATCACCGTTCCGCCGGCCGCGCCATGCGCACCCTGCTCTGGCGTGGGAGCCCGGACCAGCAGCTGATTGACGCGTTCCTGCTCGGCGCCATCGAACGCCCCGACGAGTGGATTCTGCGTTTTATTGAGGGTCTGCCGAACTCTTGGGCTCGTTCGAAGAAGATATGGGAAACCTGCTACACGCTGCTGCGCGCCCGAAACCTGAGCTGCGATGCCCCCGAATACCTGGTCCTTTTCCTACACGAGGCCCTACCCTGCGTGAAGAAGGACAGCTCCAGCAACCACGCCCAGCTCAAAACCTTCTTCACCCGCGACATGACCCTGCTCGACCAGGAATTCTGGGCTGTATTCCGCACCGAAGGGGTGCTCTTCAAAGGCTACGGCAACTACATGGGCGAAAGCGCGGAACTCTGCCGCCTCATGGGCGAATACTTTGATATCCGCGACGAGATTCTGGACGCTCTGCTACGCGGCCTGACCAGCGATTTCAGTGCCTTCAACTCGGCTGCGTTCCACTCCGTCTACACCGACCTGCAGCCCACCGACGCAGAAAACCGGGTACGCTTCGGGCAGCTCATGGCTGTACTCACCGCAGAGCCCAGCGCCTCCGTCGGATTCGCCCAGACAATGCTGCAGAACGTGCTCAAAGCCTGCGCACCCGCCGACCTGCAGAAGACCCCCGACCTGCAGCCCCTCGAACAGCTTGACCTGGAACAGCTCATCGACGCACTCGGCGCGAACCTCTACCGCACCGAAAAGAAGATTCAGCGCGGCGCCCTGCGCCTGCTCAAGCTCATCGCCACCCAGTACGCCGGTTTGAGCAAAGCTAAGCGCAAGAAGGCGCAAACCGCCGAGCAGGTGGCGCTCGCCAACTATGTTGCTGACCGTGTTCTTGAAGCCTACGAGGTGCTGCCCCTGGAACTGCGCGGCGCTGCGGAAGCCTGCCTACCCGAAGCCCGCCTACCCCAGCAGGAAGAGGCGGAGGCGGCGGGCGCCTCCGTAGAGGTACCGCCGGTGCTGTTGCCCGGCACCCCGCACCATGAGCCGTTCACCCCCATCGCGGATCTGGGCGAGTTCTGTACCCTGCTGACCGAGGAATCGAACACCCATTCCAGTCGAATCGTAGGGGACGAATCTCCCAGCACCAGGGGAGAGAACCTAGTGCGCCTCTACCACTTTGCCGCGACCGGGCAGCTGGCACCGGCAGATCAGCAGCAGCTTCGCACCCTGCGAAAGATTGTCAGTGAATACGGCTACAACAATATTGGGTACATGCCTGTTCTCCGCGCTGTATTGGAAGCTAACGCCGAGGCCGCCGGGTACAAGTCCTGGGAGCTGCCCGATGTGGGGATGTATGATGTGGGGATGTATACGGGACAGTCAAACCGTAGCGAAATGATTGCGCGAGCCCGATCGACTAACACGCTCATCAGCAGGGAAGAGATGGTGCGCCTGATCATTCAGAATAAACACCATCTCTGGAATGCTGACTACAAGCCGTTGAAGGGTTCCCGTGACCTCTATGAGATCTTCCGCGAGCAGATGCGCGCCGTCGCCGCCGGGGGAGAGTACCACACGGACGGACGCACGGTGCGCCTGCTGAGTGCCCCGCTACCCGCCCGTCAGCTTACCTATAGCGACTGGACTTATCGCACTGTTTCTGGCCTGGATATGCCCTGGAGCGGCCTCAACCGTGGTCTCGACAATGATCGAGTCTGGGAATACCAGGAGGCCAGCAGGTCGGGTCGTCTCCGCGAGGCAGGCTTCGAAAACTTTAACGTTGAGGAATTCGTGAAGTACCAGCCCATGTGGCAGGTCAAGGGCGACATCGTGGATACCGCGGATGAGGCGCGCGAGGCGCTGATCCGCGCAACCGCTGGCATGAGCCCCGAGGAAGCCATCGCCTACGAGGCGCTGAACACCGCCTTTATCCCCTTCGTATATCTGCTGAATCTTGATAGCGTCGATGGGTGGCGGGGCGACTATATTATCGCTCTCACCGAGTGGGCGTCCTGGTTGCTTCAGAACAACCCGGACCTGCTCTCTGCATACTTCCTGTTTGCCGCTTCGCAGTGCGTTGAGGAGAAGACCATCACCCCCGTTCCCGTACTCATGCGTGCGTTGAGGGAATCCACCGTGCAGGTGGGCGCCCCGACCTGCACCCTGCTCGGCTATGTGGCGAGCGCGAAGAACCCTGAGTACCGTCTGGCGGCGGCAGAGGCCATTGCGGCACTCTTTGAGGCGGGCCTGCTGGATGCGTCAACCTTCGCGGAGACCCTGAAGTGGGCGTTGGAGGACGGGATGGTCCTTCCGAACCGCCTGGTGGCGACCCTGCGTGAGGTGTCGGCTATTAGTCCGCTGGCGGGTTGGCGTGTGTTGCAGGTTCTGCGCCTGCTGTTGCCGATGGTTGGTGGGCTGACGAAGGGCGGCGACTATGTGCGCCTGGCGGTGGAGCTTGCCGAACTGTACGGTACGCCGGTTGAGATTCCCGCCGAGCTGGAGCCGAAGATGAAGGGCTCCACGGTGCTGGCGAAAGCGCTACGTGCCCTGGCTGCGGTGACCCCGCGCGTGACTGAGGAGGCGCTTGCCGCCCGCGAAGCCGCGCTCGCGCTACTGGGGGAGAACGGTGCCTAATACTGTGCCTGAAAGCGTGCATCCTGCGGCGCCTGCGTGGAGCGCTGAATACCTGCAGGAGTTCCTGTGGCGCATTGTGCCGGGTCGTTCCATGCGCTCTATGGATGATGAGGTGATTGCCGAGTTTTTCAGGGACCATCCGGAACACTGGGAAAAAATCTGGGCGCTGTTTACCGTGGAGGGCGCCATGCCCTCGAATGGTCTAGGAATCTGGTTTATTTATGATGCGCAGCTGACCATCTGCGGTCATGATTTTCTGGTGTATTTGGCGGAGCGTTTTCCGCAGTATCGAGCCCGGATTGAGCAGGAGTGCGTTCAGGCGTTGCTACGTGATTATGCGCCGCAGAACGCCCGCGTTTTCTCGCGTGCCTTTGAGGCTCTGACGGCGGTTCCGAAGGGGCTGCGCGGTGCTGAACGTAAGCAGGCTTTGGTGGGCCAGGCGCAATCCTATGCTCGGCACGGTGCGCTGATTCCGGCGTTGTTGGCTTCGCCGGTGGCGACCACGGCTGCTGTGGGTGCGCAGATGTTGCAGAGTGTTCTGCAAGTCTGCGCGCCGTCTGGCGGTTCTACCTCTGCCGGTCAGGTGCCGCTGACTGCTGGTGAGCTTCAAACCCTGGTGGCGGAGGCTCTACCTGCCGCCGCGCAGTTGCTGTTCCGGCGTGAGAAGAAGCTGATGACTGCCGGTTTGAAGGTGCTTAAGTTGAGTGTTCGGGCGGTACCGGAACGTGCCGGGGAGGTATCTGCTTACGCGCAGGATGCTGTGGAGGTTCTTCCTCTGGAGCTGCGCGATCGCGCCCAGAAGCTGTGCCCTGACACTGTGCCTGCACAGCCTAGTTCGATTCAGTCTGGCTCGGCTCAGCCTGTTCCCACTCAGCCTGCAACAGATCAGCCGCCCCGTAGCGTGCAGATCCCGGATGTCCCTGCCCTTGGGCTCTCAGCCTCGGAGGTGAACGCCGCCCTCAACGCGGCACCCCAGGCTGGGCGCGCCTCCGCAGCTACCCGGGATGCTATTCGCAACGACCGGGACTGCGAAGAGCTGCTGTTCGCCCTCTACCACCTCAACGAGAGAGAGCAGTCTGTCCGCCGCATCCCGGCGCTGCTGAGCTACCTGCACCGGGCGCATCAGGAGGGGCGAATCATTGAATTCAGTCCCGCTTTTCAGAAGCATCTGCGCCGCTACCTGAGCCGTACCTGGCATGACGTTTGCGACCAATTGCGCTACCTCGCCTACCGGCTGCTGGTCCAGCATATACACGCCGCAGACCCTGACCCGCAGGCAGCACTCGCCGAGCACACGGGCCGTTTTCAGGGTGCTGATTTTCATTTCAGGGGGTACCCGCGCAAGGGTAGCAAATATTGGGCGTACCGTTCGCCCACGGCACTATTCCACGAGCAGCTTCGCGTTGCATTCGGGGATCAGCCCTATAGTAGCGAGGGTGCGGCTGGGCAGGGCTTTGCGCCTCTGCTGGCTGAGCCGCTGCCTGCGGTGGAGCGTTCTTTTGAGCGCACGGTGATTCGTTTCAAGTCGTACCGTGAGGCGTTTCCGAAGGTTCTGCACGGCGAGTATGAGGTGAATGATTCCACCTATGAGCTGTGGCAGGTGCCGGGGGAGGAGCTAGCCACGGAGCGGAGTACGTTCACGGCGGCGGCATACACGGTGGCTGGTGCCTGTGTGGAGTATCCGGGGCGTTCCCTGGAACATGCCGAGGTGCCGTCTGTTGCCCTAGTATGCGGCTGGTACGCCTGGGCGATGCGCCACAACCCGGACCTTCTGGCGGCGCAGTATAAGCCGCTGCTGAGCGTGTATCAGTTCTCTCGTCTTCACGGTTTTGAGGAGGTTATGCAGACGCTCGGTGCGGCGGAGCGTGCTCTGGGTGTGCCGTCGTATAACTTCCTGGCGTGGGCTGCTGTAGTGTACGCCCCGGAACGTCGCGCGTTGACGGCGGAGACGATTGCCTCCCTCATTGACCGCGGCAACTGGGATGCGCACCTTTTCGCCCGCGAGCTCGGGTACCTTCTGGAGCACGGCTGGTTCGGGGCGAATCGCCTGGTGCAGACGTTGAACGATGCCGCTTCGCTGAGCCCCTTGGCAGGGTGGTCTGTCTTCCAGACGGTGCGCCGGATCCTTCCGTTGGCTCCGCAGGTGGGTCAGGGTGCGTCCCTTGTGAAGCTTGCCGTTGAGCTCGCCGAACTGTACGGCACGCCGGTTGAGATTCCCGCCGAACTGGAACCAAAGATGAAGGGCTCCACGGTGCTGGCGAAAAGCCTGCGCGCCCTGGCTGCGGTGGCCCCGCGTGTGACCGAGGAGGCGCTTGCCGCCCGAGAGGCCGCGCTCGCACTATTGGGCGAGTCCTAGCCTGAAAAACCTACCTGCCGGTGATGCTACTTGCCCCTTAGCTAGAGCCTCACCGGCGGGTGGAAAACCCCAAGCATGCTTCGGTGACGAAACGGCTTGACCGCCGTCGCGGGGCGGGAGTACTCTATAGGTAATGGCGGATCATGAAGAGTCCTACTTTCTGAAATATCTTTTTCTTATATTTGTCGGATTCTTCGCTTCCCGCCATTTTTCTTTTAACCGCCGTTCCCACCGCGATGACGGGGCGCAGATGACTGGCGAGCCCCGAACGGAATGACGTAACCGCCTGTTGCCTCGCGAATACGCACCCTGCAGGTCACCGATGACCAAACGCAACGACAGCCCGCGCCCACGACGCTACGATAAGAACATAAACACACCACCGACGGTGACAGTCGGGTGAGACCAACGGAAAGGACGACCCGTGACCACTCCCTACGACGCATCCCCCTACCTGCAGGAATCACCCTACCTCAACGAGTCCGCATACCTTCACGGCGAAGCGCCCGAAGGCCTTAGCCCCCTCGTGCGCCTCATCCTGATGCGCCGCTACGGCGTGTACGTCTTCACCGACCTGTACGGCCCCTACTACCGTTCGAACTACTCGAGCATTAACGAGCGGCACCAGGCCGGCGTATTCGACACCGACCTGGGGCGAGTGTCTGCCCTGAGCAATTGCGGCCTGACCCTCAGTGAGGAATCTCTCGCCCAGGCGTTGAAGGCTAGCACCAACGAATTCGCCCTATTCTTGACCATCTGGTCCTACGAATACGGGTACCGCCCCGGCCGCGTGTTCCGCCGCGACTTTGATCTGCGCGCCCTGACGCTCACCGAGGAGCAGCGCTACACCGAGCAAATCATGCACTACCTCTCCAACCCGTACTACAACCCGGACGGCACGGAGCGCATCGTTGGCGGCCTGCCCGAGAACTACGTGCCCTACGAGTGGCAGCAGCCGATGAGCCGCGCCAACTTCACGAGCATGGAACGCAACCGCCGCCCCCTGCAGATGGTCAGCGGTGTGCAGAACGCCCTGATTATGGCGGACGCCCTCTACCGGCAGCTGCTCAGTCAGCAGCAGGCGTACAACCAGACCGACCAGCGCGACCTTGTGGCGTTGCGCCGTTTCCTCGCCCAGCATGACGCGCTGCCGGCTGCCCGACCGGAGAACACCAGCCGCGAAAACCGCGTGTTCATCGCCGCCTGCCTGCACCCCGAAGACGCTGAGCACCTGCGCACCATGAAGGAGGCACTCGCCCTCGCCGCCGCCTACTCGCGTCTGCGTTCCAACGGCACGGTGGGGGACCTGAGCCTGAGCATCGCGCCGCGCCTGAAGCTGCGCCGTAACGAACGCACCCGCATCGCGCACCTGCTCAACCGCATTATTGATGCCGACCCGGTCGGTGCCCGCTACGACAGCGCGCCCAATGCAGAGATGTACAAGCGCCTCGTCAAGGCGGTTCACCCCGGCGACTACCCGTCACTGACCGCGCTGAGCCGCTGGGCTGACGACCTGTACCGCGGCGAGGTGTACAGCTTCGAGTCGCTAGTGGACCGCGCCTACGCAACCCGGGATGCGCAGAACGTGGCACGTCTGCTCTCGACCCGCCCCGGCGTGTTCGCACGCCAGCTGGTGCGCGCCCTGACTGCGTTTGAGGTGCCGCGCTACGGCATCGACACCGCACCGAGCCCCGGCCAGCAGGTCATCTTTGACGCGTTCGCCGCCGTGGCGCCGCGCGTTTCCGCGCCCATCCTGGTGCAGATCCGCAACCTGGTGACCCTGCAGCGTAACGCGCTCGCGAACCCGCCGAAGGAACGCCCCGCCAACCCCGTGGCGGTGCAGGAGGACCGGGAGCTCGCCGACTACGCGCGCCGCAACCCGGAGGGCGTCGCCAGGGTTCAGAACATCATGCAGAACGCGGGCATTCCGAATCCGCTGGGTTCGTTCTTCGGCGCTAATTCCGGCCCGGAGAACCCGATGCGTTCTATCCCGGTCGGTTCCGACCCCTCTACGAGCCAGCGCGAGGAGCGCCGCGCGGCGTCCGCTCAGAAGACTCAGCCTGCCGCCCCGCAGCGCATGAACCTGTCCAAGACCGGCATCGCCACTATGATTCCGGCGCGCGAGTACAGCCCGGCGGTGCTGGACCTGCTGGAACGCCTGGTTGAGATTGGTCTGTCCGGCCGCCTTGCCGAGACCAGCATCTACCTGCCCGAGCAGGTGGGGGACATGGTCATGCCGCTGAACACCCGCAGCGCCCGCCCCTCCCTGGACGGCATGAGCCGCTACAACACCTCCACGGTGCACCTGCTGCCCACCGGCGTGATTCGCCTCTTCTGCTTCTGGGATGAGGGCGTGGACATTGACCTGTCGCTGATGATGTTCGACGCCGAAGGCAACTACATGGACAAGATCAGCTACTGGTCGCAGACCGCGAAGAACAGCCAGGGCGCCATTTACGCGCACCACTCCGGCGACATTACGGACGGTACCGGCGGCGCCTGGGAGTACATCGACATTGAGGCACGCAAGGCGCTCAAGGCGGAGGTGTGCTACCTCGTGCCGGTGGTGCAGCTGTACTCCGGTTTCGGGGAGGCACACACCCTGGCCGCGGTGAACGACCTGCAGGCGGGCTTCATGGTGGTTCCCGCCGTGGGTGTGGGCGAGGTGCACGAGGTGAGCCAGGTGCACACCAAGTTCACCTTGCGCGCTGAGAGCCGCGGCGTGCTGCCGTTCATCGTGGACCTGCAGAACCGCGACCCGTACGACATTCCCGAGGAGACCGACGCCATCGTGAAGGTGACGGACATCGGTCTTGCCCGCGGCATTAACGTGTTGCAGTCTGGCGCGAACATCACCGCCGTGCGTGAGCATTTTGACTGGGCGCAGCCCATGACGGTGCGCGAGTACCTGCGTCTGACCGGCGCGAAGCTCGCCCCGACCGCAGAGGAGGCTCAGCAGGTGCTGGAGGCTACGGTTCCGTCGCTGGCGGCACTGTACGTGGGCTTCGAGAGCGAAGCGGAGGAGGCCCAGGAACAGGAGCCGCAGAAATAGAAGCCGCAGAATCCTGCCGCTGCTGAACAGTAGGCGGGCGTAGCAAGAGTGGAGCCCCGGATAGATGTCTATCCGGGGCTCCACTCTTTTGTCATGTCATAACATTTTGGAATCTTCGTTGGATGATGAAGATGTACTGGCTTACTTAGGCGACTGCTTCGAGCTGTTGGCTCACGTACTGGTTCAGGCTCTGGTGAGAAAGCGCTGCCTGCTGAACCAGACGACGATGCAATTGCGGTGAAACACGCAAGTTGAATCGTCCTGAGAAGGAACGCAGAGAGAACGGTTCGGGTGCCTCGCGGCCGTCTTCTTCAAGAATTTCGAGGGTGTCGGCGACGACTTCTCGGATACCTGCGAATGCCTCGGTAGAAGTTGGGGCCAGGTATGAGAGGCTGGGAAATTCTGCGACGGTTCCGACAAATTCCTGGTCGTCTTCAGACCACTCGACGCGGTAGGTGTAGAGCTCTTGGCGGGGGAGAGTACTAGTCATCGTTATTCTCCAGTTTTCGAATGGCAGTTAGAACCTGCTTGACTTGGTATTTCTTTGCTTTACCTGAGTTTCCCTGTTGAATGTTGACAATAGGGTCACCATGCCAGGGGGTGCTGTAGTAGTGGTGAGATCCGCGGATACGCGGCGCTCCAAAGAAATGGGTGCATACCTTTTGAAGTTGAGTGAAAGTAACGTTTTGAGGGCTGGAGGCCATCTTCGCAACTAAATCTTCAATACTCGGCATACTTCATGGTACCACTTCTAGTACCATTTCGGGCTGGTTTAAAACCATAGAGAAAAGCCCCAGATAGTCGAAACTATCCGGGGCTCCACTCTTTTGTTGATGCAGTTCAGAACCGAACCTTACGGGCGGTTCTCAGGAGCCAGCGACTCCTCGGTTGCAAAAATCAGGGTCTGCTTCTTACCGCGTGCACCCACCGCCGGGGTTTCCAGCAGCAACTCCGCGTTCAGGTCCTCAGCGTCCAGCTTTGCGCCGGCCAGAAGGCGGCTGGTCGCATCCTGCTTATCCTCACCGGTGATGAGGAAGAACACGTGACGCGAATTATTGATAATCGGCAGGGTCACCGACACGCGCTCAGCCGGCGGCTTCGGCGAATCAGAAACCATCACGGTCACAGCCTTACCGCCCTCAACCGGGTCCTCCGGCAGACCGGTACCCAGCAGAACCTGCTTACGGCCCGGGAACAGGGACGCAATGTGACCGTCCGGGCCCATGCCCAGCAGGGTGATATCAAAGACCGGTGCGGGCCACTGGCCACCGCCACCACCGCAGCCGCCTCCGCCGCATCCGCAACCACCTGCGGGCTCAGTAGCCTCAGCATCAAATTCGTCCAGGGTGGTCTCTTCAATGGACTGCTCGGGTGCGGAAGAACCGCAACCGCCGCCACCACAACCACAGCCGCCGGAGCCGCCGTGCTCGTGACCTGCGCCGCCACCGTGACCGCCAGCCAGCGGCAGTTCGGTTGCGCCCTCGGGCATCTGCACGCTCACAGCCGGTGCGGAACCGGTGTAGTCGCGCATCTCAAAAGCGTAGTGCTCAGCGGCAGCTTCCAGGCCGGTGAAAATATCGGACGGACCCATGCGGTGCACATTGTCCACAACCAGGCCGTGCGACAGCAGGGGAGCGAGCAGCACCTCAATAGCCTGACCGTCATTACGTTCGGGGCTACGCTCGGGCACGAAACGCTCATCGGAGAACCAGAAGTGCACGCGGGACCAGTCGATATCCTTCACGCGCTCGTTCTCAGCCCACGCCTTCAAAGTGGCGATACCCATCGTGCCGCCGGTCAGCGAAATGTGGGCGATCGTGCGCTCAGAGAGCACGTGCTCAATGATGTCGAGGATGCGGGTCACCGCGTCCGCTGCGAGAGCCTCGCGGGTCGGGTGCGCCACCAGGGTGGGGGTGGATGCGCCCATGTTCTGAATCTTAGGCATCGAAAACCTCCGGGTATTCTTCGAGGTCCAGCATGTCTTCAGGCTGGCAGGTGTCATCGACGAGGGTGACGGTGCACAGCGCCTGCTTCAGCACGTCACCGTAGGTGTCGTCCGGGTCGAGGCGGCGCAGCTCCTCAGAGATGCACTCGGCGAGGGTACGCACCGGCAGCGCAATCTGCTGATCGGGCGCGTACGGGGTGGAGATGGTCGCCACGGAAATGCCGGGGCGGAACATCGTCACCGAACCGTCTTCACGCTCAATGCTGACGCGGTACAGGCCGCGGTTTGCCGCGCCAATGGTGGCGAGGTGTACGGGTGCTTCAAGCTTCCAGCCGAGCCACGTACCGAGCAGCACCACGGACGGGGACTTGCTCGAACCCCATACAACCACGCGGCGTACGGGGGAGGAAGGCATCTGCTCCATGAGCGCTGCCAGCTGGGTGCGCCACAGGGTGAGGCGGGTCCACGCCAGGTCGGTGTCGCCTGCACGGAATACGTCGGTGAGCTTACGCAACGCTTCCTTCGGGTCGTCGGCGCGCGCAGAGTCGGTAATGCGACGCTGCGCGATACGACCGATGGAGTGCTGTGCTGGGTTCTCGGGCACCGAGTGCGGCCACCAGACCACAATCGGGGAGTCCGGCAGCAACAGACCGGAGATCAGTGCTTCGGTCGGGCGGGATGCGCTACCCCAGCCGCGCAGAACAATCATCTCGGATGCGCCGGTGTCGCCGCCGAGGTGGATTTCTGCATCCAGCTGGTCGGGGTCGAGCGGGTCGTGAGAAATGTGCACAATAATGCGGCTCGGGTGCTCGTGGGAGGCACGAATTGCGGCGCGCATTGCTTCGCGGGAGTGGCCCTTTTCCGCGAGAACAACGAGGGTGAGAACTCGTCCGCTGCTGAGGCTACCGTTGGCGGCAGTCAGGTGGCTCAGTTCCTTGTTGATAGCGGAAACGGTGGTGTTATGCAGGTGCGAGATCACGGGCGCCTCCAAGCGCGGTTGTCACGCTCAAGCATCTCGTGTGCTGAACGCGGACCCCACGAACCGGACTCGTAGGGTTCAGGCTTAATGCGGTTTTCTTCCCAGTACTCTTCGAAGGGGTCGAGGATCTTCCAGGAGAGCTCAACCTCTTCGTGGCGGGGGAACAGCGGCGGCTCGCCGAGCAGAACATCCAGGATCAGGCGTTCGTAGGCTTCGGGGGACTCTTCGGTGAAGGAGTGGCCGTAGCCGAAGTCCATGTTGACGTCGCGGATTTCCATCTGGGTGCCGGGCACCTTCGCGGAGAATCGGATGGTCATGCCTTCGTCGGGCTGCACGCGGATGACGATGGCGTTCTGGCCGACCTGCGGGTTTTCACGTTCGCCGAAGAGACGGTCGGAGGACTTCTTGAAGACCACGGCGATTTCGGTGACGCGGCGGCCCAGGCGCTTGCCGGCGCGCAGGTAGAAGGGGGTGCCTTCCCAGCGGCGGTTTGCGATGGACACCTTCAGCGCTGCGAAGGTTTCGGTGCGGGAGTCTGCGGGGATGTCGTTCTCGTCGAAGAAGCCGTTGACGTGCTCGCCGCCCTGGTAGCCTGCTGCGTACTGGCCGAGGGCGAAGGAGTTCGGCAGGTCGTCGATGCGGACTGCTTCGAGGACCTTCGCCTTCTCGGCGCGCAGGTGCTTAGCGTCGAGGCTGAGAGGCTCTTCCATGGCGGTGAGGGCGAGTAGCTGCAACAGGTGGTTCTGGATGACGTCGCGGGCCGCACCCACGCCGTCATAGTAGCCTGCGCGGGAGCCGATGCCGATGTCTTCTGCCATGGTGATCTGGACGTGATCCACGTAGTGGGAGTTCCAGAGGGGCTCGAACATCTGGTTGGAGAAACGCATCGCCAGGATGTTCTGAACGGTTTCCTTGCCCAGGTAGTGGTCGATGCGGAACACGGCGTCGGGCGGGAAGACTGCCTCCACGATGGAGTTCAGTTCGCGTGCGCTTTCAAGGTTGTGGCCGAAAGGCTTCTCAATGACCACGCGGCGCCAACCGTCGACGGGGTTGACGGTGTCGTTATCGCGCGATGAGAGGTCGTGTTCGGCGAGCTTGGTGAGGACCTGCTCGAATGCCTTCGGGGGGATGGAGAGGTAGAAAGCGTGGTTGCCGTGGGCGCCACGCTCGTCGAGTTCAGCGAGGGTGTTCTTGAGCTTTTCGAAGGCTGCGTCGTCGTTGAAGGCACCTTCAACGAATCGCATGCCCTGCTGGAACTGGTTCCATACGTCCTCGCGGAAGGGGGTGCGGGCGTTTGCCTCAACAGATTCACGCACATAGGCGCGGAAGTCGTCATCGCTCCAGGGGCGGCGGCCGAAGCCGACAAGGCCGAAGCTCGGCGGGAGCAAACCGCGGTTCATGAGGTCATACACTGCCGGAAGCAGCTTCTTGCGGGCCAGGTCACCGGTTACGCCAAAGAAGACGAGCGCGGACGGCCCCGCAATGCGGGTAATGCGGCGGTCGCGAGTGTCCCTGAGGGGGTTCGCTTCATGACCGATAGTCACAATATATTCCTTTGATTGCCTTGGTTGGTTCGTGCGGCGCGCGGTTCGTACCTTGTCGCGCGGAGGCGATGCCGCATTCTGGAAGGTGTGTACCCTGTATTGTACCGGTTTTTGACGGGACGATATGAGGGGCACCTAACCCGCCGAGATTCTCTGGGACGCCGCGGGCGGTGAAGCCCTGCGGGAACCCTGGCGAAAATCCCGGTCAGAATCTCTACGAGAATCCCGGCGGATTGGTGCTGTGCCCACAATATGTTGGGCGTGCATATCGGTTGGTGTGCGTCGGGTGGTGCACACCGGGAACGCATTGGTCATGCGCTATATTTCAGCGGTTGCTAAACTTCAGTAGCTTCCGAATTTCAGTAGCTGTAGATTCGGCTGTGTCGCCTGGTTCTACTTAGCCTGCTCGAGTGCCTCGCGGACGGTCTGCAGCAGCTCTTCCCAGGAGACGTCGAACTTGGACAGGCCCTCAACCTCGAGCTTCTCCACGACCTCCGGGTAGGAGACGTAAGCGGAGATAGCGTCCAGAACGTTGTTGGACTCGGAGTAGTTCGGCACGATGGTGTTGCCGGTAACCTCGCCGTGGTCGGCAACAGCGTTCAGGGTTGCCTCGGGCATGGTGTTCACGGTGTTGGGTGCGACCAGGCCGGTGACGTACAGGGTGTCCGGCAGGGACGGGTCCTTCACGCCGGTGGATGCCCACAGCGGGCGCTGTACGTTCGCGCCGTGTGCCTGCAGACGTGCCCAACGCTCGGAGGAGAACATTTCCTCGAACACCTCGTAGGCGAGGCGTGCGTTCGCCAGGCCTGCCTTGCCCTTGAGCTGCACAGCGTCGCCGCCGGCCGCTTCGAGGCGTGCATCGATTTCGGTGTCTACGCGGGAGACGAAGAAGGATGCGACCGAGTGGATGGTGGACAGGTCCTTACCGTTCTCCAGCGCCTGCTCCAGGCCGAGCATGTAGGCGTTGATGACCTCGCGGTAACGGGTCAGGGAGAAGATCAGGGTCACGTTCACGCTGATGCCGGCAGCCAGGGTCTCCGCGATGGGGCGCAGACCTTCCTGGGTTGCGGGGATCTTGATCATGACGTTTTCGCGGCCCACGCGCTCGTAGAGTTCACGTGCCATCTTGGCGGTGCCTTCGGCGTCGCGTGCCAGGCGGGGGTCAACCTCGATGGAGACGCGGCCGTCAAAACCGTTGGACGCCTCGTAGACGGGTGCGAACACGTCGCAGGCGTTGCGTACGTCGTCGCAGGTTGCGGCGAAGACTGCCTCTTCAACGCTTGCGCCGGCGGCGGCAAGCTCACGCATCTGCTCAGCGTATGCGGCGCCCTTGGAGAGCGCGCCAGCGAAGATGGTGGGGTTGGTGGTCACACCGACGACGTTGTGGGTCTTGATGAGTTCGGCGAGGTTGCCGCTGGTCAGACGCTCACGGGAGAGGTCGTCAAGCCAGATGGAGACACCGGCGTCGGAAAGCTTCTGAGTGGACTCAGACATGTGAAAACCTTCGATTCTTTGTCGAAATTGAAAATGTCGAAATTGAAATTTGAGATATCGGCGAAATCTTCTGGGCGGCGGGAGGCTCCGGCTGAGCGGTCAGCTGGAGCCTCCCCGTTGCGTCCGCACCCCACCCGTACAGGGGGAGCGCAGTGTGCGCGGCAGTTACCGCGGCGTTGTTACGCCTACTTAGCGGCCTCGATGGAATCCTTCGCGGCAGCCACGACAGCCTCCGCGGTGATACCGAATTCGCGGTACAGGGTCTTCGCATCGGCGGATGCACCGAAGTGCTCGATG
The DNA here is from genome assembly GCF_041432805.1 of Rothia sp. 27098_8_27. Lineage (NCBI taxonomy): Bacteria > Bacillati > Actinomycetota > Actinomycetes > Micrococcales > Micrococcaceae > Rothia > Rothia sp. 27098_8_27. The sequence goes on from NZ_JAPWAJ010000001.1 coordinate 233,495, forward strand.
GATACGGCGCGGCCGGCGGTGCCGAGCAGGTCGTACCAGCTCATCGCCAGGCCAGCCTCGACGGAGACGCGGGCTGCAACCGAGGAGGGCAGAACCGACTCGCGGTACTCTGCGTCCTGCTCAGCGAACCACTCACGCGAAGGCATGGAAACCACGCGAGCCGCGATGCCCTGCTCCGCGAGGGTTGCGCGAGCCTGAACAGCGAGCTCAACCTCAGAGCCGGTAGCGATCAGGATGACGTCCGGGGTGCCCTCGGTGTCAGCCATGATGTAGCCGCCGCGTGCGGTGCCCTCAGCGGAGGCGAACTTCTCACCCTCAGCGTCTGCGTGCACGTCTTCACGAGCCCAGACAGGCAGGTTCTGACGGGAGAGCACGATACCTGCGGGGCGGTCGGACTTCTCCAGGATGGTGCGCCATGCGACGGCGGTTTCGTTAGCGTCCGCGGGGCGAACCACGTCGAAGCCGGGGATAGCGCGCAGCGAGGAGAGGTGCTCGATCGGCTGGTGGGTGGGGCCGTCCTCGCCCACACCGATGGAGTCGTGGGTCCACACGTACAGTGCGGGAACGCCCATCAGCGCGGAGAGGCGAACAGCCGGGCGCTGGTAGTCGGAGAACACGAAGAAGGTGCCCGAGAATGCGCGGGTGGGGGAGGAGAGCACGATGCCGTTGACGATTGCTGCGGCAGCCTGCTCACGAATACCGAAGTGCAGTACGCGGCCGTAGGGGTTGCCGGTCCAGTCTTCGGTGCTGCGCGATGCCGGGTTGAAGGAATCCGCACCCTTGATGGTGGTCAGGTTCGAGCCGGCGAGGTCAGCGGAGCCACCCCACAGTTCGGGGAAGGTGTCAGCAATAGCGTTGATGACGGTGCCGGATGCCGCGCGGGTTGCCACGGAGGTGCCAGCCTCGAACACGGGGAAAGCAGCCTTGTAGTCTGCGGGCAGTTCGCCTGCGACGAGGCGCTTGTACAGTTCGGCGCGCTCGGGGTTAGCCTTAGCCCATGCCTCGAACTTCTCGTCCCATGCCTTGTGTGCTGCGGCGCCGCGCTCGACAAGCTGGCGGGTGTGTGCCAGGACGTTCTCCTCGATGAAGAAGCTCTTGGCGGGGTCGAAGCCGAGCAGTTCCTTGGTTGCGGCGACCTCTTCAACGCCCAGCTTGGAGCCGTGAACTGCGCCGGTGTTCTGCTTGGTGGGTGCAGGGTAGCCGATGATGGTGCGCAGCTCAATGAAGGAGGGCTTGTCGGTGACAGCCTTTGCACGCTCAATAGCGGCGTACAGTTCTGCGACGTCCTCAACGTAGTCGCCGGTGCGGGTCCAGTCCACGCGCTGAACATCCCAGCCGTAGGACTCGTAGCGCTTTGCTACGTCCTCGGTGAAGGCAACGTCGGTGTCTTCCTCAATGGAGATGTGGTTGCGGTCCCAGACGACGATCAGGTTGCCGAGCTCCTGGTGACCTGCGAGCGCGCACGCCTCGGCGGTGACGCCTTCCTGCACGTCACCTTCGGAGGCGATGACATAGACGTGGTGGTCGAAGGGGGAGGTGCCCGGTGCTGCTTCGGGGTCGAACATGCCGCGCATACGGCGCTGTGCGTAGGCGAAACCAACGGCGGATGCCAGGCCCTGGCCGAGCGGGCCGGTGGTGATGTCTACGCCCTTGGTGTGCTTGTATTCGGGGTGGCCGGGGGTGAGTGCACCCCAGGTGCGCAGGGCTTCCAGGTCCTTCATTTCCAGGCCGTAGCCGCCGAGGAACAGCTGAGTGTACAGGGTGAGGGAGGTGTGGCCGGGGGAGAGGATGAAGCGGTCACGGCCTTCCCAACGGTCGTCGGAGGGATCCTGGTTCATGACCTTCTGGAAGAGCAGGTAGGCGACCGGCGCCAGGCTCATTGCGGTGCCGGGGTGGCCGGATCCGACCTTTTCTACGGCGTCTGCGGCGAGGATACGTGCGGTATCTACGGCGCGCTGGTCGGTTTCTGTCCACTGGAAGTTCTCTGCCACGTGGGTGTCCTTTCACAACGTGAGTGGATGCGCCAGCAGGCTTGTGCTAGCGCGCTGTCCGTCGGGTGTAACGGTTCTCATCAGGCTGTTATTCCCGTGCCGTGTGTGGCTGGGTGCCCGGAGGATGTTTCGACCCTTTCGTTTTAACAGGATAGTTCACTGGGCGGAAGTATCCGGTGTGTGAATGCAGACATTCACAGGGTGATACGGGGCTGAGATGGAGAAAAAGCTACGCTACAACGCGGGCGCTGTGGATTTCACGGTGCATGTTTGAGCTGTGTTTCTGAGCTATGCGCTGAATATTGTTCAGTAACGTAACAATTTTTGTGAAAGTGGTGAAGCTCATGTTAAGGTTGAGCAGGAAGGTTGCAGACCGAAACAGTGGTTGGGTCGGTCTGCATCTCGGTGATTGAAGCCCCTCCTCCGCGTAAGAACCATTGATTATCTTACTGTGGTGGTGAGATAAAAGGTTCTGGAGGAGGGTGCTTTCTTTTAGTCTCTGACCGTACACTTTGTGCGTGGTTGAGGCTAAAGGTTTGTGTTATATGAATGGGCGCCGGATATGTATCGGAACATATCCGGCGCCCGCCTTTTAATTTGCAATTAGAAGAAGCTCTGTCTGCTCTTGCACTGTCTACGCTTGCATTGTCTGTATTTGCGCTGTTGCTAGTCGGACCACTTGAACTTGCGCGAGGCAATAAACCCAATGACCACGGTCCACACGATGATGACCCAGTGCGGGTCGGCGAGCCACTGATGCTGAATGAAGTTGCCGCGCAGCGCGTCACCCAGAGCCGCCGAGGGCGACCATGCCACAACCCCGGCGTACCAGTCGGGGAAGGACTTCAACGGGAACACCACGCCGCCGGCACCGGCAAGAATCACCCAGGCAATATTCACGATGGCGAGGGTCGCCTCCGCGCGCACCGTGCCGGCAATGAGCAGACCCAGCGCCGTAAACGCGCCGGCGCCCATGAGCATCGTGATGATGGAGCGGGAGACGGCGATAGCGTCCGGGCGCCAGCCCAGACCGTACCCGAGCGCCGCCACCAGTGTGAACTGAATTGCCACGACCACCAGCACCGCAATGCACTTGCCCATAATCAGGCCGTTACGGCCCAGGGGAGTGGTCGCAAGGAACCGCAGCACGCCGTAGCGGCGATCAAAACCGGTCGCAATGCCCTGACCTGACAGCGCCGTAGAAATCACGCAGAGCGCCAGAACGCCGGGGACCGCCGCATCCATGCGGGATACCCCCACCGAGTTCGCGTACTCATCAATCAGGCCGGTGAACCGCAAGGCAATGAGTGCCATGACGGGAAAAATAATGTTGAGCATCAGCTGCTCGCCGTTGCGGAGCATCGCCATCGTCTCGTAGCGGCCCTGCTCGATCACGCGCACGAGCGGGTAGTTCGCGCGCGGGGGAATGTACTCCTCATCTTCGTCAATAGAAGAGACCTTGGGGCGGGTGTTCGCGGCGTGTTCTTCTGCTCGGTTCTTTTCTGCTGGGTTTTCTGCCGCCCGGTTGTTGTTAGTGCGTGCGGTGTTGCTCATCGGATATCACGTCCTGAAATGTCGAGGAAGACATCCTCAAGAGTCTTCGGTTCCATGGTGAGAGAAATGGGCATGAGGTAGCGCTCGGCGAGAGCGGAGGTGAACGTCGCCAGGTGCTCGGGACGCAGTGCGCCGACCAGCTCATACTCGCCGGGTACGGAGGGCGCACCGTCACGAGCCGGGGTGTAGGGCACCTTCTCGATGAGCTCCACACCGGCACGCAGATGCGCGGGCAACAGCTGCTCACGGGTGGGGGTGGGCGCATCCAGGGTGTAGCGCAGGCGGTTTGTGCCGTCGCTGGCGATGAGCTCGGAGACGGTACCTTCCTGAACCGTGGTGCCGTTTTCAATGATGTAGACGTAGTCGGCGAGCTTCTGCGCGTCGTCAATCAGGTGCGTGGTGAGCACGATTGCGGTGCCGAGTTCACGCTGTTCACGAATGATGTCGAAGACGACGTTGCGGGATTGCGGATCCAGGCCTGCGGAAGGCTCGTCGAGGAAGAGCACGTCCGGGCGTCCAATGAGGGCGGCGGCGAGGGAGACACGCTGCTTCTGACCACCCGAGAGGCGGCGAATCGTGGTGCCGTTGAAAGCATCAATGCCGAGGCGTTCTGCAAGCTCTTCGACCGGGTACGGGTCGGTGTACATGGTCGAAATATGCTCTAGTAGCGGAATGGGGTGCATGGCGTTGGGCAGGCCGCCGTCCTGGAGCATAATGCCGACCTTGGCGCGCAGCTCCGGGTCTGCCTGCAGCGGGTTTTCACCAAGGAGGCGCACGGTACCGCGGGTGGGCTTGAGCAGACCCTGGGCGCAGGCGAGGGTCGTGGTTTTGCCGGCACCGTTAGCTCCGAGCAGGACGACCACTTCACCGGGGAAGACGCGCAGGTTGACCTTGTTGACGGCGCGGTAGAGCCCGCTGGCGGTGAGCCGTTCGGGGTATTGGGTGCGGAATGCGCGTGAGGGTTTGAACTCTTTGATGAGGTCTTTAATGCTGAGCGCCGGTTCTTCGGCGACGATGCGTCGTCGTGCAGTGGGGGAGGCGCTGGGCTCCGTGTGGTGCTCAGCGTGTGCCGTTGGCGCGGCGGATGCACGCCCAGGGTGGTCCTGCTGGCCCGCGGTGGTGGTCTCCATAGACAGTCACTTTCGATTTTTTCGATGAAGGAGCGTGTGTGCCCCCTTCATCTTATGCCCTAACTCACGTTTAAAGCACACCCGTAACGACTCAAATGTTCACCTTAAGGTAGAAAAGTTAGCAAGTAGGAGTACCTAACTAGCCAAAGAAAAACTAATTAGGACATACTTTATTTGTGTATTCCGTGAATAAGACCCCTCAGCGCGCCTCAACGAACGAGGCGCAGACCCGAAACGGCACCCGAACCGCCGCCTCGGGCTCTACTGGTGCTTCCAGTACAAAGTCCTCCGCGGCACGCACATCCAAGCGCAAAGCCGAGGCAGAAGAACGCACCAGGGACCGCGTCCTGCGAGAAGTCCTCAACAACGGCCCCGTATCCGCAGCAACCCTCGGTGAGCTCCTCAGCCTCACCCCCGCAGCGGTACGCCGCCACCTCGACGCCCTCGAATCCAACAACATGATTGAGGTCGCGCCCATCAAAAAGCACGGCGCCGGAGCTGGACGACCCGCCCGCCGCTACGTGATCGCCCCCCAGGGCCACGAACGCCTCGGCAACGACTACCTCATCATCGCCCGCGACGCCCTGCAAATGCTCCGCGACACGGTTGGGCAGGAAGCCCTCGAAGCTTTCGCCTCCGCCCGCGCCGCAGAAATGGAAGCCCGCTACCGACCCATCGTAGAAGCCGCCGGTGATGATGTGGCAGCCAGAGCGCAGGCGCTCGCAGAGGCAATGAGCAAGGATGGTTTCGTGGCGACCGCTCAGGTCACCGCGCCTCCTGCAGGACGGACCGTTCCCGAGCATTTTCTGGCAAGTATTCAGCTCTGTCAGGGTCACTGCCCGGTACGTGACCTCGCTGGAGACTTCCAAGTGTTCTGCGAGCAGGAAACCGGGATTATTTCTGACCTGCTCGGCGTTGATGTCCGTAGGCTTTCAACCATGGCTTCGGGTGCTCACGTGTGTACCACGCACGTGCCCCTGAACCGCGTCACCGCCGAGGGTGAGAAGAACGCAGAAGAATCCTAGAGAAACCTATTCCTAGAGAAACCTTCCGCGTAACACTTACCGCAGTACCCCGCGGCGCACCCCGATGAACCCCTCAAAGGGTGCGACCCGCACGCTGGAACCCGCCCGCCCCACGCTACGTTAAACGCCGTGGTCGAGCGCGGCATCAGCCCCCAAAAACTACCGCGCCTGCAACCGGCAGGTGGCGGAGAGAAATGTAATAACCATCGAAGAAAGGCCGTAATGACTGAGAAAGTTGGGCAGAACGCCAACGACACCGTCATTTCAGAGATCCTGGAGATGAACCCCGAACTCGAGGGCATTGGCAACTACGAGTACGGTTGGGCAGACTCCGACGAAGCAGGCCAGGTAGCAAAGCGCGGCCTGGACGAGGACGTCGTGCGTGACATCTCCGCGAAGAAGAACGAACCCCAGTGGATGCTGGATATGCGTCTGAAGGCGCTGAAGTTCTTCGAGCGTAAGCCCATGCCCACCTGGGGCGCGGATCTTTCCGAAATCGACTTCGACAACATCAAGTACTTCGTGCGCTCGACCGAGGGTCAGGCGGCTTCTTGGGACGAACTGCCCGAGGATATCCGCACCACCTACGAGCGTCTGGGCATTCCCGAGGCGGAGCGTAACTCCCTCGTCGCGGGTGTGGCTGCACAGTACGAGTCTGAGGTCGTGTACCACCAGATCCGTGAGGACCTGGAGAAGCAGGGCGTGATCTTCGTCGACACCGACACCGGTCTGCGCGAGTACCCCGAACTGTTCAAGGAATACTTCGGCTCCATCATCCCGATTGGTGACAACAAGTTCTCCGCACTGAACACCGCCGTATGGTCCGGTGGCTCCTTCGTGTACGTTCCCCCGGGAGTTCACGTGGAGATCCCGCTGCAGGCGTACTTCCGTATTAACACCGAGAACATGGGCCAGTTCGAGCGCACCCTGATCATTGCTGACGAGGGCTCTTACGTTCACTACATCGAGGGCTGCACCGCCCCCATCTACAAGTCCGACTCCCTGCACTCCGCAGTGGTTGAGATTGTGCTGAAGAAGAACGCCCGCGTTCGCTACACCACGATTCAGAACTGGTCGAACAACGTCTACAACCTGGTGACCAAGCGTGCGGTTGCGCACGAGGGCGCCACCATGGAATGGGTGGACGGCAACATCGGTTCGAAGGTCACCCAGAAGTACCCGGCTGTTTACATGGTCGGCGAGCACGCTAAGGGTGAGACTCTGTCCATCGCGTTCGCGGGTGAGGGTCAGCACCAGGACACCGGTTCGAAGATGGTTCACATTGCACCGAACACCTCCTCGACCATTGTGTCCAAGTCCGTGGCACGTAACGGCGGCCGCAGCGCATACCGCGGCCTGGTTCAGGTACGTGAGGGCGCTAAGCACTCCAAGTCCTCCGTGGTCTGTGACGCACTGCTGGTGGACACCATCTCCCGCTCCGACACCTACCCCTACGTGGATGTCCGCGAGGACGATGTGACCATGGGTCACGAGGCGACCGTTTCCCGCGTCTCCGAGGACCAGCTGTTCTACCTGATGCAGCGCGGTCTGAGCGAAGAAGAAGCAATGGCGATGATCGTCCGCGGCTTCGTTGAGCCTATCGCCCGCGAGCTGCCGATGGAGTACGCACTCGAACTGAACCGCCTGATCGAACTTCAGATGGAAGGATCTGTGGGCTAATGCCGACCAACGAAGAAACCCTGGGTTACCACTCCCCGATCATCCCCGGCATGGACCAGGAGGGCGAGAAGCTCGCCACCGAGTTCGCCCACGATGACACCCTGCTGCGCGCCACCGAGGCACACCACCAGGGCTCCAACCCGAACAACGTCCAGAAGGTACTCGAAGCATCCCGTGCAGAGCGTAAGACCTCCTACAACGTGGAGGACTTCGCGCCCCTGACCGGTCGTGAAGAGGACTGGCGCTTCACCCCGCTGAAGCGTCTGGGTGGCCTGCACCTGGAGAAGCTGACCGGCACCGCACCGGCACCGCAGATTACTGCACCCGAGCAGGTTCAGGTTGAGACCGTCTCCCGCGAGGATGCACGCATCGGCTCCGCAGGTATCCCCGAGGACCGCGTGGCAGCGAACGCATGGTCCAGCTTCACCGAAGCAACCGTGGTGACCATCCCCGCCGAAGCTGAACTGGCTGAGCACGTCGAGATTGACATCACCGGCACCGGTAACGAGGCTGCCGCACAGCACATCGTGATTGAGGCTAAGCCCTTCTCGAAGGCTGTTGTGGTTCTGCGCCACACCGGCTCCACCGTCCTGGCACAGAACGTTGAGTTCGTGGTGAACGACGAGGCTGAGCTGAACGTTGTTTCCGTGCAGCAGTGGGCTGACGACGCAATCCACACCTCCGCACACTACGCTAAGCTGGGCCGCAACGCACGCTTCAAGCACGTTGTGGTGTCCCTCGGCGGCGACCTGGTGCGCGTGACCCCCTCCACCAAGTTCACCGCTCCCGGCGCTGAGACTGAAATGTACGGCCTGTACTTCGTAGACGCAGGTCAGCACATTGAGTCCCGCCTGTTCGTGGACCACTCCGTACCCAACTGCAAGTCCCGCGTGACCTACAAGGGCGCGCTGCAGGGTAAGGGTGCGCACTCCGTATGGGTTGGCGACGTTCTGATTGGTAAGGATGCAGAAGGCACCGACACCTACGAGCTGAACCGTAACCTGCTGCTGGAAGTTGGCCCCCGCGCCGACTCCGTGCCGAATCTGGAGATTGAGACCGGCCTGATTGAGGGCGCCGGCCACGCATCCACCACCGGCCAGCTCGATGAGCAGCACCTGTGGTACCTGCAGGCTCGCGGTATTCCGGAGGCTGAGGCACGCCGTCTGGTCGTGCGCGGCTTCCTGAACGAGATCATTCAGCAGATCCGTGTTCCCGAACTTGAAGAGCAGCTCACCGAGGCCCTTGAGGCAGAGCTCGCCCTCAGCAACAACTAAGCTTTACCAGGAGAAATCAATGTCTACTCTTGAAATCAAGGACCTTCACGTCTCGGTTATCCTCGACGACGAAACCACCAAGCCCATCCTGAAGGGCGTTAACCTGACCATCAACTCGGGCGAGATTCACGCAATCATGGGCCCGAACGGTTCCGGTAAGTCCACTCTGGCTTCCACCATTGCTGGCCACCCCAAGTACCAGGTTGACTCCGGTCAGATCCTGCTCGACGGTGAGGACATCACCGAGATGAGCGTGGACGAGCGTGCACGTGCAGGCCTGTTCCTGGCTATGCAGTACCCGGTTGAGATTCCCGGCGTGACCATGTCCAACTTCCTGCGTTCCGCTAAGACTGCTGTGGACGGCAAGGCTCCCTCCCTGCGTACCTGGACTAAGGACGTTAAGGAAGCCATGAAGAACCTGGAGATTGACCCCGCGTTCATCGCACGTAACGTGAACGAGGGCTTCTCCGGTGGTGAGAAGAAGCGCCACGAGATCCTTCAGCTGGAGCTGCTCAAGCCCAAGTTCGGCATCCTGGACGAGACCGACTCCGGTCTGGACGTTGACGCACTGAAGATCGTGTCTGAGGGCGTGAACCGTGCGCACGAGGCTAACGACATGGGCGTCATGCTGATTACCCACTACACCCGCATCCTGCGCTACATCAAGCCGCAGTTCGTGCACGTGTTCGTGGACGGCAAGATGGTTGACCAGGGCGGCCCCGAGCTGGCTGACCGCCTGGAAGAAGAGGGCTACGTTTCTTACGTGGGTAAGAAGTAAGCTTCTTCTCCTACCGGATTCTGACAGAAAGATAGGACTATGACTGAGACTGTGCAGGGTCGTGTTCCTCAGGAAGAGATTGAGGAAGCCCTCAAGGAGGTCATTGACCCGGAGCTCGGCGTCAATATTGTTGACCTCGGTCTGCTCTACGGTCTGCGCTGGGATGAGGATGGAACCCTCATTCTGGACCTGACTCTGACCACCGCAGCCTGCCCGCTGCAGGAGGTTATTGAGGAGCAGGTTCAGAGCAACCTGGATAACCTGGTTGATTCTTGGCGTGTGAACTGGGTTTGGATGCCGCCGTGGGGCCCGGAGCGTATTACTGAGGACGGCCGCGATATGATGCGCGCGCTGGGCTTCAACATCTAAGCTCCTGACTCGCAGATAAGGTACCCGCCCGGTGCGGAAGGTGTATGCCTTCGGCACCGGGCGGGTATTTTGTGTCTTATGGGTTTTGCGCCTACCTAGTCGTCCAGGTGCAGCAGCTTCAGCGAGTATTCGTACTTGATCATCAGGGTCGAGCGGGTCGGCTCCGGCAGCAGAGCCAGACGGCGCGGGTCAGTATTATCCGCGACATCGGCAAGCTTCACCAGGCGAGCCAAATCATTCACACGCACCCTACCCAGGTACGCCTCGTAGGATTCGCCGGGGCGGCGGGTCAAGGCATCAATCGCATCCACAATACGCGCCGAGAAGTAACGGGCCAGATATGCGAGGGAAACGCCGGTATCCTCCACCGTGTCGTGCAGCAACGCCACAATCTGAGCCTCAGTCTTCAGTTCCTCCAAAGACGAATCGGGATGAGTGGCGGCAGCCATTTCAGACACAAGCTTACGTGCCCCAAGAGCCACACGGCGAGGGTGGGAGATGTAGGGCCAGCCGTTACGATCAGTCTGCCCCTCATGCGCCTTGTCAGCGATGCTGTCTGCCAGGCGAACCATCTCTTTGTAGTAGTTATTCGACATGAGAACCTCCGTTGGTTTAGACTCCTGCGAGTTGACGGCACCCGCGACCGTGCCGGTACGTTGCGCTAAGCCGATACGGAACGGTAGCTGGTACCAACACTCTACGCCAGCTGTGGGGCGGCGGTGGCGGAACTCGCCCAAAACACCCTTAATACGTCAAATATGACGCGTAGAAGAAGAACACAGGGCGTTTTTCCTTCTGAACTTGTGGGTTTGGTGCCCTTTCTGCCGTGTATCTGCGGTTGGTAACAGGCATTCAGGAGGCGCCCGCCACCTCCACGAAAGTGTCCTCCGAACCCTTTTGCACCGCCCGGTGTAACTCGCCCAAAATCTCATATGGTGACAAAAAATTTCTGTCTTTTTCTGGCGAAAACAGGTGCGCAAACCGCCCAACACTAAGGCAGTTTAAGCGTGTTTAGCACACACCGATACACACTCATCAAACGGAAAAAATGCTCGCCCTCCGTGCCCTGCTAAAACCTTCAAAAACCCGTATTTTTCCGCGAAAATACGCGATAAACTGGGGGCAACCAAACATCGGAGAACACCATGGCAGAGCTCTACGAGCGCTTCGTCGCTTTGTATCCCTACCCACACGAGCGAATCCGCCACGGCGCCCCACGAGCCGAACTTAACCGGCGATACCTCGAACACCTCTACGAGGGCAAGAATCGGGGAACAACCCCCATCGTGGTTGCCCTCGACCCGACCCTGCTCGGGACCATTGAGAATAACGTCTCCCTGCGCACCTCAACGCCCGTGCAGAACATCACCGCCGACACCGTCAAGCGGTACGCACACGAGCTCATCACCGACCAGCATCGTTACCTGGATCAAGTCGGTGTAGAAGTTGCCGCGCATGAGGCGTTCCGACAGCTGAACGAGAGCGCCTACCTGCAAACCTACCGCCGTCTCATGGAAAACGGCGAACTCGGTGAAGACGATATCGGCATGCCGCTGAAGGCGGAGTACCCATTCGAACTGACCGCCGGCATCATCAATGAGAAGGTCAAAGCTACCGACATTGACAGCGCCGCGGAACTGCTCATCATGGACCTGCCGCTGCGGGATGTATCCGGGGTATTTGCCTACCTGCCCTTTGGCGGGTGGGATTCCAGCCCCAGCCCCGAGGCGATGCTGTCCATTGCCCGCTACTGGTTTGAACGTGACGACGCCTACCCGGCTGTTATTGCCTCGGACTTCATCGAGTTCTACACGCCGGTACCGGTCACGACCCGCCGCGACGCCGAAATCCTAGCGGTCGAGCATACGATGGTTTCCTCGGCGATGCCGGTGCGTGTCTACCGCGGCTTCGACAAGCTCGTGGAGGCGCTCTACGGTCAGCACGACTGGTACCTGTGGTGGGAGCAGCTCCCGGCGGTGCTCCTCATTGAAACGCCCTAAACCAGCCTAAGCTAGGCGAGTAAAGCGAAGGGGCGGGATGAACCTACAAGGTTCGTCCCGCCCCTCTCGCGTGTCTGCGCTATTTCAGTTCGTCCACGTGCCGCGCCCGCAAAGCACGAGCGGTTGCCGTTGCGTAATCAACCGCCTGCACCACCCACGGAATCAGCAGCCGCCAATACATGCGCTTGGGCAGGTTACGCGCCACCGCCGCCCGGCGCAACGCACCCCAACGGTCCATGAGCGCCGGAATCGACCGGACCATCAACGCAATCAGCAGACCCAGACGCTCGGGAGAAAGACCCACGAAACGCAACGGCGAACACAGCCTCACAAAGCCGTCAATCAGAACCGGCAGGGGAGTGCTCACCAGCAGAGTACGGGACGCGTAGAAAGCCGTCAGCATAGTCGCGATAGCATCCACGCCGGAGGCGTACTGCCCTGTGAAGACGTAATAAGCGACCATGATCAGTAGCAGCAGAGACAGCGTGCGAACCACCAGCCACAGCTGGGAGGCGGGTACGCCAGCCCATAGAGCGCACAGCGTGGAGGCAATCAGCGCCACCAGCGCCACCTGCCAGCCGGTCACCGCCAACAGCAGAAACAGCCCAAAGAAGAGCGTGCCCTTGAGCCATAGCGGCACCCGATGCACCGGCGTGTTCAACGGCTGGTAGAAACCCACCAGCAGAGTACCGGGGTTGAAATCCGAGCCCTGAGAGGCGGGGCGAGGATTCACGCGCGGCGTGTTAGCGCCCATGCGCGCCTCCTGCAGTGTCCGTGCTGTCGCCTGCATCTTCGATATCGGCGCCTTCATTCGGGAACCCCTCGGCACACCACGTGCGGTACTGTTGCACCAGCTGTGCCGCATCCCCCTGGGCGAGCAGACGGCCGTCATGAATAATGACGGCTTCATCGCAGGACGCCGCCAAATCCAGATCGTGAGTGCTGAGCACCAGCATCTGATCCAGCGACTCCAAGTGCTTAAGTAGCCGCGCACGATTGCGCAAATCCAGCAGGGTGGTCGGCTCATCCAGCAAAAGAATCTGCGGGCGCGCCGCCAGCACACTGGTGAGAGCGACCAGCTGCTTTTCGCCTCCCGAGAGGGTGAAAACGCTCTGGCTTTCAAGGTGTTCCAGGCCGCGCTCACGGAGCAGTTCACGAATCCGTTCGAGGCGCTGCTCACCGCTGAGGGCACTACCTTCAACGGCGGCGGCACGGCGCAGACTTAGGTCAATATCTTCGGCAACGGTGGGCATAATCAGCTGCGCCTCCGGCTGGGCGAAGAGCATGCCCACACCCTCAAAAGCACCCTGCGAATTACCGCGAGCGCCCGTCGAGCCGCGGCTCGGTGCCTCCAGAGTGTCGACACCGTTCACGCGCACAATACCTTCATCCGGGTGGGTGAGCCCATTGAAAAGCCCCAGTAGGGTGGACTTGCCGCTACCGTTCAGACCCAGCACCGCGGTGCGCTTCGCCGTGAACTGCAGGCTCACATCCTTGAGGATACGGCGATGCCCGCCTTCGGGCAGCTCGGTGAAAACACTCACCGATTCAAGCTCAAGGGCGGGCATGCTGGTAGAGGCGCTCACTGCCTGCTCGCCTTGCACCTGCTGCGGTGCAGGCTGGCGCGTGGAGCGGCGAAAAAACATAGCTATCCTCTCGTGTGGCACATCGTGTGCTTTTAACGCTGGGCAGAAGCCAGGGACGGGAAGGCGCGGCGTACCGACAAACCAACCAGAACCGCGATCGTGGACTTCACCAGATCCCAGGGAACGAACACCATTGCCGCGCTGAATGCGGCGTTAAAAGTCATGTGGGCGTTCACCATCATACCGGCGATACCGCAGGCGGTCAGAACCACAAAACCGCAGAAGTTCGCGACCAGAGCCATAAGGAAGGTCGCACCAATCGAACGGGTGTTGCGGGTGAACAGGTAGGCGAGGGTACCGGCAATAGCGGCGAAGGGCAGGAAGCCGAGCAGGTAGCCGGCACTCGGGGAGGCGAGCGTACCCAAACCGGCGCCGCCCTTAGCGAAGATGGGCAGGCCAGCGAAACCAACCAGCAGGTACAGCGCCACGGAGGCGGTGGCACGCTTGCCGCCGAGCACCTGTGCGGTGATGTAAATGCCGAGGGTCTGGAAGGTGAAGGGAACCGCAACGCCGCCCAAGCTGACGGCGGGCATGATGGCGAGCGCGGCGATGAAGCCCGCGAACACTGCGATGAGGGAGAGGTCGGTGGCGAGGGAGGTCTTTGCCGCTACGTTACGGCGCGGTGCCTGAGTTGCCTGGGGTTCCTGGGCTGATTCGCGCACGGAATCGGTCATTGGGGTGGTACTCCTTTGATGCGTATTGCTCTGCAGATTTTTCTACAGAGTTGAGGGTGGCGGTAGTTGACTGCTTGTCACAACCCAGTTTTGAACAATGTTCTATGAGTGGTGTCCGGTATGTATAGTACACCGCACACCACAAAAACAAAAGGTGCCCCACATGCGCACTCGGCACGCCTGCACTAAAATTGATGAGGTGCTCTGCGTGCTCGCCGCCTCTAGCCCGGCGAATCCCGCCTACCGAGCACTATCAACCCACACACCAGACCGCCATCCGGAAAGGCACCCATGATTGCTGTACAGAACCTCGAATTGCGTGCAGGCGCACGCCTGCTCATGGAAGAGGTCACCTTCCGCATCGATAAGGGCGACAAGATCGGTCTGGTGGGCCGCAACGGTGCCGGTAAGACCACTATGACTAAGGTGCTTGCCGGTCTGACCCTGCCCGCTGACGGTACGGTGACCCGCAGCGGCACTATCGGCTACCTTCCGCAGGACCCGAAGGTGGATGACATGAGCCAGCTGGCGCGTGACCGCATCCTTTCGGCGCGTGGCCTGGACGGTGTGGCGCGTAAGATGCGTCAGGCGCAGGACGATATGGCGAGTGAAGACCCGGCGGTGCGCGCTAAGGGTATGCGCCGCTACGACCGTCTTGAGGCTGAGTTCATTGCCGGTGGCGGCTACGCGGCTGAGTCGGAGGCGGCGGTCATCACCTCCAACCTGGACTTGCCGGAGCGTGTGCTCGCCCAGCCGCTGTCTACTCTGTCGGGTGGTCAGCGTCGCCGTGTGGAGCTGGCGCGTATTCTTTTCTCCAATGCGGACACCATGCTTCTGGATGAGCCGACCAACCACCTGGACGCCGACTCGATTCTGTGGCTGCGCGATTTCTTGAAGAACTTCTCGGGCGGCCTGATGGTCATTAGCCACGATGTTGACCTGATGGAGCTGGTCGTCAACCGCGTCTTCTACCTGGACGCGAACCGCTGCGTGATTGACCAGTACAACATGGGCTGGAAGAACTACCTGACTCAGCGTGAGCAGGATGAGCACCGCCGCAAGCGTGAGCGTGCGAATGCGCAGAAGAAGGCGAATGCTCTGATGGAGCAGGCGAATAAGATGCGCGCGAAGGCGACGAAGGCTGTTGCTGCTCAGCAGATGATTAAGCGTGCTGAGAAGCTTCTGCGCGGCCTGGAGGATGAGCGTCAGAGCGATAAGGTTGCGGCGATTCGCTTCCCGGATCCGGCGCCGTGCGGTAAGACTCCGCTGTCTGCTCAGGGTCTGTCGAAGTCCTATGGCTCTCTGGAGATTTTCACGGACGTTGATTTGGCGATTGACCGCGGTTCGCGCGTGGTGGTGCTGGGCCTGAACGGTGCCGGTAAGACCACTCTGCTGCGCATGCTGGCTGGTTCCACCAAGCCTGATACGGGTGAGGTCGTGTACGGTCACGGTGCGAAGCTGGGCTATTTTGCGCAGGAACACGAAATTCTTGATGGTGACCGCACTGTCTTTGAGAACATGAAGTCTGCCGCGCCGGATCTGGATGACACCCGCGTGCGCACGATTTTGGGTTCGTTCCTGTTCTCCGGTGATGATGTGGATAAGCCTGCCGGTGTGCTTTCCGGTGGTGAGAAGACCCGCCTGTCCCTGGCGACCCTGGTGGCATCGAGCGCGAACGTGCTGCTGCTCGATGAGCCGACCAACAACCTGGACCCCGCCTCGCGTGAGGAGATTCTGAACGCGTTGAAGGCGTACCAGGGCGCTATCGTGATGGTTTCTCACGATGAGGGTGCCGTGGAGGCGCTCGACCCCGAGCGTGTGCTGCTTCTGCCGGATGCGGTGGAGGACCTATGGTCGAAGGATTACCAGGATCTGATTTCGCTGGCGTAAGCAATATTCGCTGAACATCAAAGCCGACATAAAAGTACGGGGGAGGCTCCGGTGCCGTGTGGTGCCGGGGCCTCTTTGCATGTATTGCGCGTTGTTTTATTGTTCGGGGCGTATTGTCCAGGGCGTATTTTTTGTGTTCTGAAAATGTGTAGCGGAGATATTGTCGGTATTTTTCTCGTGAATAGTGCGGAAAAATGTGACCTGACCCGTGGGCTTGTATTGTTTTCTGATTATATGTGGTGTAATTGCGTTCCCGTGCATGTGATTTGTGAGTTCCGACACGCGAAACTTGCGGCGTATTTGACGGGAAATAATGTTGCCTTGTGGGTTTTTCCGGGTAAAAGAAAAGCTCTCAGTCGATATTTCAGGGGGTCTGTGTGGGCTTTTTGAATTTTTCATGTGTCTCTACATACATTGTGGGAAAAATGGTAGAAACACAACATGCGTGGGGCGTAGACTTATAACTGTTCCCGCCATTGCGAGGACGCAAATGCGAAACATTAGGGCTCACTACTGATGGTGAGCTAACGCGGGGGAGAAGAGATTCCCGCCCGCTCACGAAGGAGAACTACCAATGCACAACACTGAGTTCGAGAAGTACCCCACCTCCGGTGAAGAGAACGTTGAGGTTGACGTCTTCTGGCCCATCCAGGACGCTTAATCTCTCACCCCGATAGGTCGGGATAAGGATTAGAAAAGCGCCCCGCCGCTTCCATAGGGAAGTGACGGGGCGCTTTGCTGTCTAAATTCTGTTATTTGAACGCTACTGTCTGGGCGATGTCGCCTGAGTTCTGTGGGTTATGCGGCGTGAATACCCAGCCCGAACATCTGCAGAGGGTATTCGGTAAAGCCCATCATGGCCGCCGCGTACCAGGCGACGTACCCGGTCAGTGCTAGAACGAGTGCCTTCTCGCGTACGCTGCCGGCATCACCCAGGATTGGCAGTGCCATGTAGCCGCTCTTTTTCCATAGGGGGGACGCCACCAGGGGTTTGATAACAATGGGGTAGAGGGGCAGCAGTCCGCGGGTTGTCAGCAGGTCGCCAATCAGGTGGATGGTCGCACCGACCGAAATAGCCCAGGGGAGTAGTGCTAGCGAATCAGTCGTGTAGGCGGCGTACCCGAGGGCGACGGCACCGATCCATCCACCCGGTGCGCCGAGCACGCGCAATGCCAGACCGCCCGAGAATGCGGCAAGAAGCAGTGAAGCCCAGGGGATTCCGTTGTAGCTCAGGTTGGCGCTGAAATAGGCAATTGCCCAGAAAGCTACCAGACCCAAAATGGAGTGCGTTCCCTTGCGATGTCCGCCGCTGACTGCCCCGACAATGCGTGCTACCCAGCGTGAAATGGGCGGGATGGAGTTGGCGATACTGCCGTTGTGGTGGTCAATATCCGGTAGCATGCCCGCACCGGCGCATGCCAGGGTGGTCACGATGAGGGTGGGGGTATCGGGAACCTGCGCCACTCCCGTTTCGACGAGCACTAGCCAGCCAGCTGCGGCGCTGACGGTGTGCGAATAGCCCATCATGGGGAGGTGCCTCCTTGAATGCGATTGCTCAGCGAGTGTGGTTGCCCTGCGAGTGTGATTACCCAGTGCGCCGGGATGTTCACCCGAACTAATTAGAACAAATATAGCATATATCGAAACTACTTTCGATAGGTGGGGTTATCCCTCAAACGGCGCCACCTTAAGCGGCATCACCTCTCAATGGCACTACCCCTCAAAGGGCAGAGTCTGCTTCCAGAATTCGCGCTCGCGCAGGTAATTCTCCAGCCAACCCACGTGCTCGGAGCACGCCAACCAAATCTTGCGGCGCTCGGGGGTGTGCACCTTCGGGTTGTTCCAGAGTAGCTGAAATTCTGCTGCCTGCTGGCAGCTCTTGCGGGAGCACTTGGCGTACTCGGGCTGTGCATCCTGAGAAAGTGAACCGAGCAGATCCATGTCTTCTTATCCTTACTATTGCGCCTCGACGTGCGGTGTTATTCCGTGCCCGCGCGACCGGGCAGAAAAGGGGTGCGGGCTGTTCCGCTTCAGCTAGTGTACGCGCCCGATAAGGCATGTAAAAGAAGGGGAGCAGGTGTTCAGTGTTCAAGCGTGGAGTGTAGCCTGCGGCACCTTTGCGCTAAAACGCGGTAAAATAGGGTTTGTCTGTCCATCCGTCCACACCCCAACCGTGTAGCCGCTGCATCGGCGCTGAGCGTGAGGGGTCGACTCATCAAGGAAGCTCATGAGCGAGAACACTCCCAAGACCGTGCTGGTCACCGGCGGCAACCGAGGCATCGGCTACGAAATTGCCAAGGAATTCCAGGCAGCAGGCCACAACGTCTGCATCACCTACCGTAGCGGTGAAGCCCCCGAAGAATTTTTCGCCGTCAAGGCAGATGTACGCGATGCCGACAGCATTAACGAAGCATTCAAGGAAATTGAAGCAGAATTCGGTCCCGTGGAGGTGCTGGTCGCCAACGCAGGTATCACCCGCGACATGCTGCTGATGCGCATGAAGGAATCCGACTTCACCGACGTTGTCGACACCAACCTCACCGGTTCTTTCCGCGTGGTTCAGCGCGCCATCAAGGGCATGCTGAAGCTCAAGCGCGGCCGCATCATTCTGGTTTCCTCCGTGGTGGGTCTGTACGGTTCCCCCGGCCAGGTCAACTACTCCGCGTCCAAGGCTGCACTGGTCGGTATGGCACGCTCCATCACCCGTGAGCTGGGCGGCCGCAACATCACCGCTAACGTGGTGGCACCGGGCTTCATTAACACCGCAATGACCGAGGTTCTGCCCGAAGAAACCAAGAAGAACTACCTCGCATCCATCCCGGCTGGTCGTTTCGCGGAGGCGGAAGAGGTCGCTCGCGTGATTCGCTGGCTCGCATCCGATGAGGCTAGCTACATTTCTGGCGCGGTCATCCCCGTTGATGGCGGCCTGGGCATGGGTCACTAACCCCACCCGTACGGACTGCATGAAGCGCCCGAGCGTGGGCGCACCCTTTCTAGACTTAAGGACATAAAACTATGGCACAGCTGACCGGCAAGACCATCATCATTACCGGCTCCTCCCGCGGCGTTGGCGCAGACACCGCACAGATTCTCGCCGCTGAGGGCGCGAACATCGTGGTGAACTACCGCTCCAAGGCACCGCGCGCGAACAAGATTGTCAAGGCTATTGAAGAGGCTGGCGGCAAGGCAATCGCAGTGCAGGCTGACGTGACCAACAATGAGGACCTGCAGAACCTCGTCAACACCGCCGTGGAGACCTTCGGTTCCCTGGACTACCTGATCCTGAACGCGTCGGGCGGCATGGAATCCGGCATGGGCGAAGACTACGCAATGCGTCTGAACCGTGACGCACAGCTGAACCTGGCACGCCTGGCTGCAGAGAAGATGCCCGAAGGCGCACGCATCGTGTTCGTGACCAGCCACCAGGCGCACTTCATCCGCGAGGTTGAGACCATGGACGAGTACAAGCCCGTCGCAGAGTCCAAGCGCGCAGGCGAAGACGCACTGATCGCCGAGATCCCCGCACTTTCCGAGAAGGGTATCTCCCTGGTCGTCGTGTCCGCTGACATGATTGAAGGCACCGTCACCGCAACCCTGCTGAACCGCCTGCACCCCGGCGCTATTGAGCAGCGCCGCGAGACCGCCGGCAAGCTCTACACCGTCAACGAGTTCGCGCAGGAAATCGCGAAGATGGTCACCGCAGACGTTGAGACCGGCCACGTTGAGCTGGTCGGCGGCGCACGCGGCTTCATCGACTAATAACTTCAGCCGCTATAGGTGCCGTTGCGGATGCGCCCGCCCCTCTGACAAGGTACATTTGATGAGGCGCGCCGCCCCTGACGCGGCGGCACCTATAGCCCTAAGGCTTCGCGCGAGGAACCCAATGTGGGGTACCCGCGCACTATGCGCCAACCGCTCCGATAACCCGGCACGGGTTGCGGGGTGGGGGCGCATCCCATCCATCTAACTCACTGGAAGAAGAACCATGAGCACCGTACTCAACCTTCAGAATGTCTCCGTGATTCGCGGCGGCCGCAAGATTCTCAACGACGTTTCCTGGACTGTGAACGAAGGTGAACGCTGGGTCGTTCTGGGCCCCAACGGCGCCGGTAAGTCCACTCTGCTTTCGATTGCGGCAGCCCGCTTGCACCCGACCAGCGGCGAGGTTGAAATCCTTGATGAGACCCTCGGCGCTGTTGACGTGTTCGACCTGCGCCCGCGCATTGGTCTGTCTTCCGGTGCTTCGGCAAACCAGATTCCCGCCAACGAGAAGGTTTCCGACGTTGTCGTGACCGCAGCGTACGCTGTGTCCGGCCGCTGGAAGGAAGAATACGACGTCATGGACGACGAGCGCGCCACCGAGCTGCTGGCTGACTGGGGTGTCGACACCCTCGCTGACCGCACCTTCGGCTCCCTCTCCGACGGCGAGCGCAAGCGTGCACTGATTGCCCGCGCCCTCATGACCGACCCCGAACTGCTGCTGCTGGATGAGCCCGGCGCAGGCATGGACATCTCCGGCCGTGAGGACTTGGTTGAGCGTCTGACCGCGCTTGCCGCTGACCCCTACGCACCGGCTACCGTGCTCATCACCCACCACCTCGAGGAAATCCCGGCGGGCTTCACCCACGCTCTGCTGGTCCGTGACGGTGGCGTGGTCGCCGCCGGCCCGATCCTGTCCACCATTACCGAGGCGAACCTCGCAGCAACCTACGATATGGACCTGGCTCTGACCGTCACCTCCGCGGGTCGTTACTCCGCGTTCAAGCGCGCATGAGCCGTGCCCCGAAGCAGCTGAGCGCCGAACAGATTGCTGAGCGTGCCGAGCGTGTCTACGCCATCGAATCGGTCACGGCTCTGGCGCAGGCACCCGAGCAGGCTTTGCGCTACTACACGCAGCTGACCGATGTGAAGCTCCGTAGCGCCATGGAGCCGCAGTGGGGTATTTACATTGCGGAGTCTTCGAAGGTGATTCGTCGTGCGCTCGCTGCCGGTCATCAGCCCGTTTCTTTCCTGATGAGTGAGAAGTGGGCTGATGATTTGGCGGATGTTCTGTGCGCCCATTCTGACACTCCCGCGTATGTGGGTAGTGAGGAGCAGCTGGAGCAGGTGACCGGTTTTCATCTGCATCGTGGCGCCTTGGCAGCGATGGCTCGTCCGGCGCCGCAGCCCCTGGAGCAGTTGTTGCAGGGTGCCTCTCGCGTGGCGATTTTGGAAGATATCGTGGACCACACGAATGTGGGAGCTATTTTCCGTTCGGCTGCCGCGCTGAACGTGGATGCTGTGCTGGTGACTCCGCGGTGCGCTGATCCGCTGTATCGCCGCTCGATTCGCGTGTCGATGGGTACTGTTTTTCAGGTGCCGTGGGCTCGCCTGGAGTCGTGGCCTGCCGACCTGCAGACCCTGCACGAGCTGGGCTTTAAGAGCGCCGCGCTCGCGCTGGAAGAGGACTCGCTGACCCTGGAGGAGCTGTCTGCCCGCCGGGATGATAAGCTTGCGCTGATTCTGGGCACGGAGGGGCACGGTCTGTCGCCCCGCACCTTGGCGGCGTGTGACGATACGGTGATGATTCCGATGTCGCACGGTGTGGATTCTTTGAATGTTGCGGCGGCGAGTGCCGTGGCGTTCTGGGAGACCCGCCCGCGCTCATAACCTGAGTTCTCACCTGATTTTTAACCAGCGCGAGCGCCTTCTTCGGGTGCCTTGCGTTGTGTAGGTTGGTGCCTGTGAGGGAATGTACTGGGATTTAATCCGTGAAGGTGGTACCCTTAATGGGTTGTGCACGCCCTATGCGGGCACAATGGTGATGCGCTCTGAGATTTTCTCGATAGCTGCACATCGAAAAACCTACTCCATCTATATAAGGGCTACTGGCAAAATCCAGTAGCAGAAGAAGGTAATCAATGAAGGCAGAAATCCACCCGGACTACAACCTGGTTCTGTTCCGCGACCTCGCATCCGGCAAGGTCTTCCTGACCCGTTCCACCATGACCTCGGACAAGACCGAGAAGTGGGAAGACGGCAACGAGTACCCGATCGTCGAGGTTGAAATCTCGTCCGAGTCGCACCCGTTCTACACCGGTAAGCAGCGCATCATGGACTCCGCAGGTCGCGTCGAGCGCTTCAACGCACGCTTCGGCAACTTCGGCAAGAAGTAAATCTTCTTTCCCAGTTTTGCTTTTTAGCGAAATCAATGCCCCGTTCTCCTTGGCTTTCAGGGAGGCGGGGCATTGTGCGTTCTGCGGCACATAGCAAAATAACTCGCACAAACGTGAGGAAAGTTGTAATGTAAAACCTTTCGCTCACTGGTGCGTAGACCCGCTGACGGCGTTACAATGGGAAAGTATTTTGCGAGCTGTGCATTTTCTGTGCCCTCCAGCACCGCCCCATATCGGCGGGTTATTTTCCGGCTCTCTGTATTCTAGAGACTTCGCTGGATGCGCTACGCACCTCGCGTATCACCACCTCAAACAAAGGACAACTTAATGAGCGACGCTCACTCTGAACCGTCGCAGAAGAAGAAATGGGTCAAGCGTGTCCTGCTGATCCTGCTGATTCTTCTGCTGGTTATTACCCTCGGTATTGGTTTCTTTATTTGGCGTGCTGGCCACACCTGGGATAGCAAGACCGAGAAGTTTGATTCCATCACTAAGGTGGACGAAGATCTCAGCAAAATTAAGGAGCAGCTTGGCGAGGCTAAGAAGCTCAACGTGACGGAGCTGAAGGCTCCGACCGTGACCAACTCGGATACCGGCAAGAACGGTACCAACGCTAACGGCTCCGATGCTGCTGCGGCTCTTGCAGCTAACGCCAGCGAGCACGACGCAGATGGTGACGGTATCTTGGACAACGGATACAATTACGGCGTCATTAAGGGACCCGGCAAGAACATCCTGTTGCTCGGTAGCGATACCCGTACTGGTGCTGATGCAGCTCTGGTGAGCGGTTCCCGTGCGGACACCATCATGCTGATGCACATCCCGGCTGACGGCAAGGGTGTGTACATCATCTCGATTATGCGTGACACCTGGGTTGATATTCCCGGTTACGGTACGGCTAAGGTGAACGCGGCGCTGAACTACGGCGGTGTTTCCCTACAGGTTGCTACCATCGAAAACCTGGTTGGCGTCAAAATCGACCACGTGGCTGAGATTGAGTTTGAGGGCTTCAAGTCTCTCGTGAATGCCATTGGTGGCGTGGATGTCCAGGTTCCCTTCGCATTCACCAGTAATGTCTGGACCTTTACCCCGGGTCTGATGCACCTCAACGGCAGTGGCGCTTTGAGCTTTGTTCGTGAACGTTACTCTTTCGCTGATGGTGACTACCAGCGTGTTCGTAACCAGCGTGCGTTCCTGCGCGGTCTGTACAACACGATGAAGGCTAAGGGTGCGTTGAGCAACGTGGCATCTTTCCAGTCTTCTATCGAGTCTCTGACCGACTATATGCGCGTGGACCAGGGTCTGAATGCGGCGCAGATTGCTCAGATTGCGGCTCCGGTGCTGACCAGCGGTGACACTACGATGCGCATGACCACTCTGCCGAACGCTGGCCCGGGTTGGTCCTATGACGGTCAGTCAATCATTCTGGTTAACCAGGCGGCAAATGCTCAGTTGGCACATGCTTTGCAGAATGACACGATGGATCAGTTCATGGCGACTTACGGTCAGGACTAAGGTCTAACTCCTTGCGGGGGTGAAAGCTTGTATGAGCTTTCACCCCCGCTGGTTTTTAACTGCTTCCGGGAAGCTACCGGGATGCAGACACTTGGAAGCGCCTCGTTAGCGTTTAGAGGGCTGCTGGGGCACACAAAAGGGGCGGCTACCTCACCGCGGTGGTGGGGTAGCCGCCCCTTTTGTATCGTTGCGTTGTATCTTTACGCCCTGTAGCAGAGGAATTTATGCTTTCGAGTCTTCTTCAGCCTCGTCGGTCTCTTCATATTCTTCCTCGTACTCGTCGTAGTCCTCGTAGCCTTCGTGGTAGGGCTGACGGCCAAAGTAGAAAGCGACTGCCGCAACAGCGCCACCTAGGATAGCGATGAGGATGCCGAGCATCGGGGTCCACAGTATCGAGATTAGGCCGGCGACCAGAACGGCGAGGCCTGCACCCTTGATCAGGTTCAGCAGACGGTCACGCTCGTTCGGCTCGTAGTATTCTTCTTCCTCAATGCTGTACTCGATGACGGGCTTCTCTGCGGCGAGTTCGCTACGAGCCGGCTCGGGTGCGGAGGAGCCGCCGGTCAGGGAGCTCATGAAGCCGCGGCGCCTCTTCGGTGCCTGCTGTGCGGAGGACTCCAGGTAGTGGCGTTCACCTTCGGTGGGGACGAATGCGGCGGGCACATCGTACTCTTCACCGACGGGTAGCAGAGCCGGAACGTTGTTGGGCAGGGTCTCATACCATTCCTGCGGAATATCGGCGGGGCGTGCAGCCTGAACGGTCAGGGACAGCTCGAGGGTGTTACCGCGAATAGTGCCCCACGCGCTGGTGAGGCGGTCGTTCTCAAAAGCGTAACGGATGACGGGCGTCAGCTGCTCAGACATCTGGGTGCTCAGGCGGCCCACAAGCTTGCGGTCGTGGCGCACCTCAACACTGTCAACGAAACGGCCGTCGGAGGTCTTGAGCTGGTTCGCTTCCAGGGTCAGGATCACGCGGCCTTCACCGCTGGGCGGCAGGATGCTGTGCAGGTATTCGGAGTGTTCCTTCTCGTCGAGCACCTTCATCGACGGGCCCTGGGGCAGCAGGGTCGCGCGGGTCGGTGCGTCGTTGAGGGGGAAGAGGGAACCGGGTGCGGACAGGGAGAGCACACCGGTGCTCTTCACGTGCATGCCGCCGCCTTCAGCACGCACGGCAACGGCGGAAAGCTGCAGGTGCGCGATGGGTTCGTAGCCGGAGGCGACCACGCGGGTAATAGAATCCCAGTACGCGGCGGAGTCTGCCGCGCTCATGCGGCCTACCTTGAATTCGTCAATGTAGACGGCGATGCTATTGGGCTCGTAGGGGTTATCCGGTTCGGGAACGAGGCGCGCTTCACCGTACCAGATACGTTCACGGTCGATGTGCAGTTCCTCAAAGATTTGGAGGGTTTCTGCTTCGTAGTAATCATCGGTGACAATGTCAACGCTACCGCGGTCACCGAGTGCGTAATCGACCACTGAAAACTCCTTCTGATGTGTCTAAGCGAGCGGATACCTAGTCTATTCTCTCATGCTTTCAGGGTGGACAGCTTACAAAAACGGGTGACATTTATCTGTCTTTTAGCACCGGGTGCACATAGTTTTGTGCCCCAGTGAAACTACCCCGCGAAACTGCCCCGCCAGTAAGCGCCCATGCCAGCGCATGAACCGCTGTATGAGGGAAATATTTGGACGGCATACCGCCGCTATGAATTCTATAGATGAGCCAGAAAAAGACCACCGCCCGGCACGTCCTGGTACGTTACCGGGAGCGTGCCGAACGGCAGTCTCTCAAAGAGGCTAGAGAACCTAGCGGGGGAGAGCGGAACCTAGCCTAGATACCGGCTCACACCCCGCCACAAGCCCTCAAACCATGCAGCTTAGTCCTGCAGGGAGGCATTGAACTTCTGCGCCACAATCGAACGGTGGCCGTGATCCTGAGCCTCCAGAACCAGACGACGCAGAGCCGAAGGAGCCTCGGGGTTCGCCTCCAGCCAACGCTGAGCCAACGCAACGGAGGGGTTACCCTCAACACCCAGACCCTCGGTGGAGCCGGTGTTGTACGGAGCCTTCGGGTACAGGCCACGCACAATGCGGGTCGCCATACCAATCGAACGGGACGCCCAAATGGGCAGCAGAGCCTCAAAGTAGGAGTCGTAGTAGGACTCACGCAGCTCAACCGGACCGCGAGCAAAACCGTTAATGGTCGAAGCCAGAGCGTCGTTCGACAGCGACTCGTCTTCCATGATGGTCTTGTACGCGGCTGCCTTACGCTCAGCAGAGGGCAGGGCAGCAATCGCGTACGCGTAACCATTCGAAGAAATCGAGGAGGGGCTGTACTTCGCCGCACGGTCCAGATCCTCAACGGTCACTAGGTCGCGGCTTGCGAGCGCACCCAGTGCACTCCAACCCAGGTTCTGGTCGTAAGGAATGCCGGTTGCGTCAGCAATATCGCCGGTGGTGTCTTCGAAAGCACCGCGGGCAATATCGCGGCAGAGCTCTTCACCCTTGGTCGCGTTGGTGGAGACCGAAATCAGGGCGCGCAGCAGAATCAGCTGCTCGTCGGAGCCGGGCTTAGCCTGCGCCAGTGCGGCTGCGAATGCGTCGTAGAGAGCGTCGTAGAGACGCTCGCGGCCGGTGGGTGCGGAGAAGGTTGCGATAGCGACCTGTGCGTTGTTGACCATGGTGCCCAGCAGGGATGCGCTCGGTTCCTTGGAGACGTTGCGTACGACTGCGTCGACGTAGGTGGTGACGGGCAGGCGTGCATCGCGCACGTTCTCCCAGAGGGAGCCCCAGATGAGGCCGCGGGAGAGCGCGGATTCGAGGGTGGAGACACCTTCGATAGCTGCCTGCAGGCCGTCTTCGTCGGTCAGAGCAACCTTGGCGTAGGTGTGGTCTTCTGCGTTGAGCATGAGCAGGTCAGCTTCGCCGACGAGCTTCTTCTGCTCCTCGGTGAGCTCCACGCGGTGCTCGGAAACGGGCTCTGCCGGGTACTCGAGGGAGAGCAGGCCGGTGGAGACGAGCTTGCCGTCGGTCAGCGCGAAGGTTTCCAGCTTTGCCACGTGGGGGCGGCCCAGACCTGCGGGCTGCTGTGCGGGCAGTTCCTGGGTGAGGATCAGGTCGGTGAGCTGGCCGTCTTCGCCGTAGACACGCTTGGTGCCCAGTGCGGACACGCCGGAGGTCTGCAGCCATGCGTTAGCCCATGCCTGCATGTCACGGCCGGACACCTCGTTGAGTACCTGCAGGAAGTCGTTCAGGGAGGTGTTGCCCCACTCGAAGCGCTTGAAGTACACGCGTGCTGCCTCGATGAAGGTGTCGAAGCCGACGTAGGCGACCAGCTGCTTGAGCACGGATGCGCCCTTTGCGTAGGTGATGCCGTCGAAGTTCTGCGATGCTGCTTCCAGGTGGGGGATGTCAGCAACGATGGGGTGGGTGGTGGGCAGCTGGTCCTGCATGTATGCCCAAGCCTTGCGGTTGTTCGCGAAGGTGACCCATGCGTCGTTGAAGTTGTTGGCTTCCTTAGCGCCGAGGGTGCCCATGAAGTCTGCGAAGGATTCCTTGAGCCACAGGTCGTCCCACCACTTCATGGTGACGAGGTCGCCGAACCACATGTGTGCCATTTCGTGGCAGATGGTGTTGGTGCGGCCTTCGAGGTCGTCCTCGGTTGCGCCGGAGACGAAGATGTAGTCTTCGGTGAAGGTGACCAGGCCGGGGTTCTCCATTGCGCCGATGTTGTATTCGGGCACGAATGCCTGCTCGTACTTGGGGTACGGGTAGGGGTAGTCGAAGAGGTCCTGGAAGAAGTCCAGGCCGTTTTTGGTGACCATGAAGATGTGGTCGTAGTCGAAGTGCGGCTTGAGGGACTGGCGGCAGTATGCGACCAGGGGGATGTCGCCGCTGTTGACCTTGCTCTTGGGCTTGTAGGTGGTGGTTGCGGTGAAGTATTCGCCGGCGACGATTGCGGTGATGTAGGTGGAGATCTTTGCGGTGGGGGAGAAGACTCGCTTGGTGATGGAGTCGTCGGTGGGGTCTACGACCTGGCTTTCGAGTACGCCGTTGGAGCTGACGACCCAGTCCTTGGGCGCGGTGATGCGGAAGTTGAAGACTGCCTTCAGATCGGGCTGCTCGAAGTTCGGGAAGACTCGGCGGCAGTCGGAGGGCTCATACTGGGTGTACAGGTAGACGCGACCGTCGGAGGGGTCGAAGTAGCGGTGCATACCTTCGCCGGAGCGGGAGTAGTAGGAGCGACCGTGAATGGTGAGCACGTTTTCTGCCTGCAGGTTGGGCAGGGTGATGCGTGCGCCGTCGACGACATCAGC
Organism: Rothia sp. 27098_8_27; assembly: GCF_041432805.1. Taxonomy (NCBI): domain Bacteria; kingdom Bacillati; phylum Actinomycetota; class Actinomycetes; order Micrococcales; family Micrococcaceae; genus Rothia; species Rothia sp. 27098_8_27. The sequence goes on from NZ_JAPWAJ010000001.1 coordinate 261,492, forward strand.
CAGGGTCAGTTCGGTGCCGTTGAGCTTAACGGAGTCGACGCTGTGGTGGATGTAGTCGATGAAGGTTTCTGCACCGGGGGTGTTGCAGGAGAATCGGACGGTGGTGACGGTGGGGTAGGACTCGAATTCGGGGTCCTTGGCGTTAGTCAGGTCGACATGCACGTCGTAGGTGTCGACACTGATGAGAGCCGAACGTTCTGCGGCTTCTTCGCGGGAGAGGTTCTCATTATTCATGCTCTTTATTCTAGTCGTTATGACCGAAAATATGGCAGTTGAGTGGGCGTGCCGGTCATATTACTTACGGTGCGAGAAGATCGCTGGGGGTGTGGGGAACCAACCAACCTATAATGTGTGATGCAGAACATACTCTTTCGATTTGCGGAGTATCCAGAAAGCCCGTATAGTATTACGTGTTGCTTCGAACGGCACCGAAAGGAAAACGTTCGAAAGTCACCTGCGCGGGTGGCGGAATAGGCAGACGCGCTAGCTTGAGGTGCTAGTCCTCGTATTAGAGGGTGGGGGTTCAAGTCCCCCCTCGCGCACAGATAATCCCCGGTTCTTCGGAACCGGGGATTTTTGTATGCCCGGTAAAAAGCACACAAAAAAGTAGTGGGGTGAGGCTCCTTGAATGGAACCTCACCCCACACTAGCTACGCTAAGGAAGCTAGAAGAACAGCTGGATCAGCTGAAACTGAACGAATCAGTACTGTTCAGAGAGATTACTCAGCCAGACGCTCCGGGTCGGTGGTGACCAGAATCTTCACAGCGGTCTCATTGTGGTGGATCAGGGTGTCGAAGCCCTTGTCAATCAGGTCTTCCACAGCGATCTTGCCGGTGATGAAGGGCTTGAGGTCAATCTTGCCGGACTCAACCAGCTTGATGGTCTCCGGGTGGGAGTTCACGTATGCGATGGTGCCACGGATATCGAGCTCCTTGAGCACAACCTTCTGAACATCCAAGGAAGCGGGCTTACCCCAAATGGAGACGATGACGACCTTACCGGTGGGCTTGAGAGCATCCAGGATCAGGTCCAGTGCGGGCTGAACGGAGGTGCACTCGAACGCGATGTCAGCGCCACGGCCGTCGGTCAGCTTGTGAATCTCAGCCAGGACGTCAACCTCTGCGGGGGAGAAAGCGTAGTCAGCAACGCCGGAGTCCAGAGCCTTCTGGCGGCGCAGCGGGGACAGCTCGGAGATAATAACCTTAGCGCCCTTAGCCTTCAGAACTGCGGAGGTCAGCAGGCCGATGGGGCCAGCACCGGTAACCAGTGCGAATGCGCCCTCTTCGAACTCGCCTGCACGCTCAACAGCGTGGTAGCCAACGCTCAGGGGCTCAATCAGTGCAGCTTCGTCCAGGGGAATGGTGTTGGGGATCTTGTGAACCCAGCGGCGCTTGACAGCAACCTTCTCGGACAGACCGCCACCGCGACCTGCCAGGCCGATGAAGTTCATGTCCTTGGACAGGTGGTAGTCCTTGGAGTCGGGGCCGGTGTAAACGTCATCACGAATGATGTAGGGCTCGACGACAACGTGGTCGCCAACCTCAAGGTCGTCTACGCCTTCGCCCAGTGCCTCAACAACACCGGAGAATTCGTGACCGAGGGTGACGGGGGAGTCCTCACCAGAAATGGGGTGGGGATGACCGTGCTGGGGGCAGAAGATGGGGCCGTCCAGGTATTCGTGCAGGTCGGTACCGCAAATGCCGCACCATGCGACCTTGACCAGAACCTCGCCCGCAGCGGCTTCGGGTGCGGGGATGTCTTCAATGCGGATGTCGTGGCGGTCGTAGAAGCGTGCTGCCTTCATGGGATGGAGCTCCTTAGCGTGGTTGTGGCGCTCACTGCGGTGTGTGCTTGCTGGTACGGTTCGCATCCATGGGTCTGTCACGGTATTGACAGAGGCCCAAACGACATGGTCTGGACCGGTTGTGAACTGTCCTGCCGGCATTCGCATCGCTAGCGCCGGATGGTGATGGGTGCGGCTGGATTGTCGCTCCCATGTGCTTAACGCTACTCCTATGAATCAAAGATTCCTAGGATATATACAAATTTTCTTTTATGTGACACAAATTTCTTTTTGGGTGTTTTCGACTCCATCACGCCCGAGCATCTAGCGCCCGGCGAGCGCAGACGGTAGCGTAGAAGTATGACTGACGCGAACGCACAGGGCACCGCCGCCCACACCCAGCCCACTTCTGACAGCTCCGGTCGAACGGCACCGAACCGACCCGCCGCAATAACCCGCCACTATGACGCGCCCGACGCTGATTGCGTGCGCGGTAGCGAGTACTCCGAGATTCTTGCCCTCGAAACCGAGCGGCGTAAGCGTGCCGCTGAGCACCGCCGCAAGCGCGGGCACGCGCATCCCGAGCAGGAACATGCTGACCACGGTCAGCCCGAGCAGGAACGTAGCCACGGCAACCGCCACGGTCATGGAAAGGGGCACGGCGCGCATCACGGTCACCGCCTCGACGAAGATAGTGGACTGGCACATATTCGCCGCGACCTCGCCGAATCCGTCGCCACGCGCGCGGACTCTCTGACCGAAATTCTTAAGGCGATTCACGCTCACCCCGAGACTGCCTACGAGGAGTATTTCGCCTCCCGCACGCTCGTTGATGCGGTCCGCGAAGCCTACCCGAACCTCAGCATCGAGTACCCCGCCTTCGGCCTGGATACCGCCTTCAAGGTGGAGCTCACCAGCGCCGACTACGACCCCACCAAACACCGCACCATCGCGATTCTCTCCGAATATGACGCGCTGCCGGGCATCGGTCACGGCTGCGGCCACAACGTCATTGCGGTCTCCGGGCTGGGTGCTTTCTTTGCCCTGGCGGATGCGCTCGTTACCGGACCCGAGGCGTTCAGCGGTAGGGTCCTCTACTACGGCACGCCCGCCGAAGAGTCCGACGCCGGTAAGGAGCTGATGGCGCGCGCCGGCGCGTTCGAGCGGGTGGATGCCGCCATTATGGTGCACCCCTACTTTATGGATGTGGCTGATCAGGCGTGGTTGGGTCGCCGTGAATGTCGCGTGACTTATACGGGCGTGAGTGCGCACGCTTCCTCGCACCCGTTTATGGGTCGTAACGCCCTGGATGCGGCAAACCTGGCGTATCAGGGTTTGGGTTTGTTGCGTCAGCAGATTCCCGGTTCTGACCGTATTCACGCGATTATTGACCATGGCGGGGATGCCCCGAATCTGATTCCTGCCTCCGCGAGCCTGCACATTAATATCCGTTCTAAGCACGCGCCGACTCTGCGTGCGTTGTCGCGACGGGTTGAGGAGGTGCTGCGCGGTGCGGCGCTCATGGCTGGCGTGAGTGCGGAGGTGACGTGGGATTCTTCGCCGATGACCATGCCGGTGCGTACGAACCGCCCGCTGTTGAAGCGTTGGGTTTCGGCTCAGCGTTCGGTGGGTCGCCACCCGTACCCGCCCGGAACGGTCAGCGACACCCTGGCGGCTTCGACTGATTTCGGTAATGTGAGCCTGCGCGTGCCCGGTATTCACCCGCTGATTCAGATTGCGCCCGAGGGTACCGGCATGCATACGGTGGAGTTCGCGCACTGTGCGGACACCCCGGCGGCGGTGGATGCTGCCCTGGACGCGGCGTTCGGTTTGGCGTCTGTGGCTTTGGACTTCCTAGTCGACGACGAGCTGGCGGATGCGGTTCGTGCTGATTTTGAGGCTTCCGGCGGTGCCGTGGACGTGGAGGGCTACTTTAGCGGCATGTGAGCTTGCTCAAAAGGTCAGAACGTCATTATTTGGTTTTGTGAGTGAAAAACACCCCTCATAGCCCATAAAGTCACCAGCACCCATCGAAAAAAGCAAAATAACCCAACACAAAACGCAAAATCTGCGGCATAATAGAACATAACGAAGCAAGCTCACCGGGGAAGGACGCCCGCCCAAGGAAATTCAACCCCGAGGCACACACCCGCTTCCTTATAGACCACGCGAGAATCCTCTCGCACCACACGGATAACTCTCACGAAAAGAGGGCATACAGCAATGAACGGTGTCAACAACCCCACCAAGCTCGGCGTCATCGGTGCAGGCGGCGTCGGTAGCGCAACCGCATACGCAGCTATGGTCCGCGGCTCCGCAGACGAAATCGTCCTGTACGACATCGACGGCAAGCGCGCACACGCTGAAGCACTGGACATCGCACACGGCGCAATGTTCGCACACGAAGCAACCGTAACCGGTGGCGACGACATCGAGCTGCTGCGCGACTGCGACATGGTCATCATCACCGCAGGTGCTCGCCAGAAGCCCGGCCAGCCCCGCCTCGAACTGGCAGGCGCAAACGTCGCAATCCTCGAGAAGCTGCTGCCGAACATTCTGTCCGTAGCACCCAACGCAATCATCATGCTCGTCACCAACCCCTGTGACGTTCTCACCGTTGTGGCTCAGAAGATTACCGGCCTGCCCGCAAACCGCGTGCTGTCCTCCGGTACCGTTCTGGACTCCTCCCGCCTGCGTTGGCTGATCGCTAACAAGGCTGGCGTCTCCATCAAGAGCGTCCACGCAAACGTTGTTGGCGAGCACGGCGACTCCGAGTTCCCCGTCTGGTCTGCAGCAAACATCGGTATGGTTCCCCTGACCGAGTGGGAGCAGGACGGCAAGCTCGTCTTCACCGAAGAGGTCCGTGCAGAACTGGCAACCGAAGCTATGCGCGCAGCATACAAGGTCATCGAGGGCAAGGGTTCCACCAACTACGCAATCGGTATCTCCGGTGCACGTATCGCTGAGGCATTCCTCGGCGGCCAGAACGCAGTGCTGCCCGTCTCCACCACCATTGCAGGCGAGCTGTACGGCTTCAAGGACGTTGCACTGTCCCTGCCCACCATCGTGAACCGTGAGGGCATCCAGCGCGTGCTCGAGGTTCCCATGAACGAGGCTGAGCTGGCACAGCTGAAGGCATCCGCTGAGGCAATCCGCGCATCCGCAGCTTCCCTGGGCTTCTAAAACCCCGGCTTCTCATTCTCTCGGGCTCAACCCGTAAGAAGCAAACATTCAGTAGGCGCAGCGTTAAGCTGAGCTAACCGACAGAAGAACCCGCCGCACCCGGCACCTGCTCTCTTGAGGAGTGGGGAAGCTGGGGACGGCGGGTTCGCTGTGTCTGTAAGGTTTTTATGCGGGGTTTGATGCGCCGCGTGCTGCTTGGCTTGACCAATCTGGCTTGCCGAGCCTGACTCGACCAACCTGGGCTTACCGCTCTGGCTTTGGTGTTCTCTTCACGGCACCGAATTTACCCGCTGATTTACCTGCCGCACCCGTTCATAGTTCCGCGTTTAAACCGCCGCATGACCGCCCGGCGCACACCATCGGCCTGTAGGTAGTAGAATAAATGGCATGAGCATTGATCCTCGCACCGAACTCACCCGCCTCCTTGACGCGCTGGAGGCGCACCTGACCGCCGTCGTCAACCGAACCGGCGAGCACGACTCTGCCGTCGATGAGGCATACGTAGAAATCGCCAACGCCTTCGAAGCCTACGAAGATGCCCTCTTCGAGGCGTACAACGAGGTCACTCCCTTGAGCGTCTATGGTGATGAAGACGAGGATGACCTTGAAGAAATCCTCGACGATGAAGACGACATCGACGACGATATTGAGTACGAGGACTAAATAGCGCCTCGCCCATACGTTACGGACCGACCCCTGACCGGTACCCCTACGCGGGGTAATACGGCAGGGGTCGAACCGTACCCACAACACCCGCGTAGATCTTGCCCTCAGCGCTTACTGCCTTCAGCGCCCGCCGAAAACCCACCCGCCTGATACACACCGAGCATGCACCGAGAACGGAGACACCCGTGAGCGAACCCCGCACCTGGCGCGACGCCGCCCTCATCCTCCGCACCCAAAAACTCGGCGAAACCGACCGCATCATCATCATGCTCACCCGCGACGGCGGAATCACCCACGCCGTCGCCAAAGCCGTACGCAAACCCACCTCCAAGTTCGGTGGACGACTCGAACCGTTCATGCACACCGACCTGTCCTTCAGCCGCGGCCGCACCAACCTGCACACCATCACCCAGGCGGCAACCCTGCACGCCTACACCGCACCGATTATGGCGAACTACGATGCGTACACGTGCGCCTCCACCATCGCCGAACTGGCAGAAGCACTCACTAAAGACACCGACAGCACCGCCGACATATACACCCTCACGCACGGGGCGCTTGCCGCGCTCGCGCACGGGCAGCACGTGCCGCAGAGGATCCTGACCCGCTACCTGGCGCGTAGCATGAATGCCGCCGGTTGGCCGCTCATCGGTGAGAACTGCACCCGATGCGGTAACCCGCTCGTGAGCGCCGATAGCCGGGGTGATAACGGGGCAGACAGTAGCGCCCCCGTCGCTACAGGCGGAAGCGGCAGGTACATTGCCTTCCACACCGCCCACACCTACGGGCACCATACGGTTCTCTGCCCCCAATGCGCACCCGCCACCGACACGCCCCTAACCGGCCTGCGCGCCGAAGAGCTCGGCTATGCGCTCGCTACCGCATCGGCGGATCCGCGCGCCTGGGCGACTATTGACGTAGCACCGGTTCCGGTTGCCTCCAAAATTCTGGGACTCTACCTGAAAACCACCCAGAACCTGCTCGAAAACCCCCTGAAAACGGCGAGCGCCCTCGAAGCAGAAATTCCTGCATCGTAAAAGATGCACGCCGGCGCGTCAAACATGGGCCAACCAGGACACAAAATAACCCCCGAAGCACCCGCCCATGCGCGCTATATCACGGTAAAATAGCTAACAGCACGCCAGGTTTATATCTGGCGCATATCTAGGCAAACGACCCCGGGGGAGAACCCGCCAGGGAAGAAAGGCACACATGGCACGCACCCAGCCCGTACCCCCGCCCGCACACCCCACCGGGGCAACCCCACCGCCGATCCCGAAGAAGTTCATTCCGCAGCACGTCGCCGTCGTCATGGACGGTAACGGACGCTGGGCAAACGAACGCGGCCTGCCCCGCACCGAGGGCCACCGCGCCGGCGAGGCGGCACTGCTGGACGTTGTGGCGGGCGCTATCGAAATGGGTATCCCGTACGTGACCGCCTACGCTTTCTCCACCGAAAACTGGAAGCGCTCACCCAGCGAAGTCGCGTTCATCATGCGTTTCTCCACCGAGGTGCTGCAGCGTCAGCTGGCAACCCTCAAGACCTGGGGTGTGCGCATCCGCTGGGCTGGCCGCCGACCCAAGCTGTGGAAGAACGTCATCGAAGAGCTCGAACACTGCGAACGCGAAACCATCGACAACACCGTCTGCACCCTCACCATGTGCGTGAACTACGGCGGCCGCGCAGAAATCGCCGACGCGGCGGCAGCTATCGCAGCGGACGCTGTGGCGGGCAAGATCAAGCCCGGCAACATTACCGAAAAGACCATCCAGAAGTACCTGGACGAGCCCGACCTGCCCGACGTTGACCTGTTCCTGCGTTCCTCCGGTGAGCAGCGCATCTCGAACTTCCTGCTCTGGCAGAGCGCCTACGCCGAGATGATTTTCATGAACGTGCTCTGGCCCGACGTTGACCGCCGCACCCTCTGGGAAGCTGTCGAAGAGTACGCGCGCCGCGACCGCCGCTACGGTGGCGCAGTCGACGCTGTTGCCAACGACAAGTAGCAGCCCGGCATACAGTCCTGGCTCATAGCCCCATAAACCACCCACACCCTCCAACACTAGGGAGAACAAATGCGCATCTACCCGACCTTCTTCAACATCTTCTTCAAGGGCATGGACCCCGAGAAGGCACACCACGTCGGCTTCTGGGGCGTTCAGACCCTGCGCAATGTCGGCATCACCCGCGCGTTGCGCAAGTACTTCCAGCCTGCACCGGAACTGGCAACCACCGTCATGGGCATTACTTTCCCCTCGCCGTTTGGTCTGGCTGCTGGCTTCGATAAGGGCGGTAAGGGTATTGCCGCGCTGGCTGGTATCGGCTTCGGCCACGTCGAGATCGGTACTATTACCGGTCAGGCGCAGCCCGGCAACCCCCAGCCGCGCCTCTTCCGCCTCGTGGAAGATAAGGCGGTCATCAACCGTATGGGCTTCAACAACGACGGTGCCGCAGCGGCAGGTCCGCGTGTTGCTGCTGCCCGCGCAGACCTCGAAACCGAATACCGCGGCGCCGTACGCCCGGTCATCGGCGTGAACATCGGCAAGACCAAGGTCGTTGAGCTTGAGAACGCTATCGAGGACTACCTGATTTCTACCCGCACCCTGGCACCGCAGGCAGACTACCTGGTCGTCAACGTTTCTTCCCCGAACACCCCCGGCCTGCGCACCCTGCAGGCTATCGAGTCGCTGCGCCCGCTGCTTGCCGCAGTGCGTGAAGAGGCAGACCGCGTATGCCCCAACCGCCACGTACCGCTGACCGTGAAGATCGCACCCGACCTGGTCGATGAGGACGTGATCGAGGTGGCAGCCCTCGCTAAGGAGCTGAAGCTGGACGGCATCATCGCCACCAACACCACCATCGCCCGCGACGGCCTGGGTCTGACCAGCGACATGACCAAGGTCAAGGAAATTGGTGCAGGCGGCCTCTCCGGTGCGCCGCTGAAGCCCCGCTCCCTCGAGGTGCTGCGACTGCTCAAGCGCGAAATCGGCGACGACCTGGCCATCATCTCCGTCGGCGGCGTGACCACCGCTGAGGATGTGCAGGAGCGCCTGGACGCTGGCGCCGACCTGGTGCAGGGCTACACCGCGTTCCTGTATGAGGGTCCGCTCTGGGCGGCACACATTAACCGTGGCCTGGTGAAGCTGCGCCGCGCTCGCCGCTAGAAGGTTTGCAGGCGGGGGCGTTATGCTTCCCGGCGCGCTGACTTGGCGTGTTGACTCTGCGTGCTGAAAGGGGGCACCGTTCTCTACCCTAGGGGGTGGAGGCGGTGCCCCTTTTTTTGCGTGCCCTCTCAACGTGTAAGGGGTGGTTGTGCTGGTATCTGAGGGAGGGGGGCTGAATTTTTACCTGAGATTCTGTTAGCGTTTTGTGTGTTGTGGATTGCACCCTGACCTGGAGCGATAGTACTATCAGAGTGGTGCAGCACCGACGATTGCACCACTCACGATAATCCAAAGGAGAATAAAAGTGACAGCTACCGAAGTGACAGCTACCGAAGTGACAGCTACCGAAGTGACAGCTACCGAAGTGACAGCTACCGAAGTGACAGCTACCGAAGTGACAGCTACCGAAGTGACAGCTACCGAACGATATGAAAAAAGTACTTTACTAAAGAGCGCTGTTAATCAAATTATTGATAAATTTAAAATTACTGAATCAAATGAAGATAAATTATTTGAATATTTTACAGGATATCTACTGTCTGCCATGCATAGCATAGATAACCGGCTGGATCCAATAAGTGTTCATAGTGGGGGAGGGGATGATCAAGGAGTAGATGCAATATCAATTATTGTCAATGGAGTTGTAGTAAATGATGAAATTGATGTCCGTAGTTTAAAATACAGTGACGATGAATTTGATGTAAAGTATATTTTTGTTCAGGCAAAAAATATTCTTGATAACAAAAATTTTATTGCAAATTTCGCGTCATTTACATCGGGAATAGATGCCATTCTTAATGAAGATGAAAAGCATCTAGATAAGTTTTCTCAGCGGATTCAAAAATTCATTGAATTGAAGAATATGGTTGAGGAAATTCTAAAGCCAAAAAATAAGCCCAAAATATATGCATACTATGTTTCTGCGGCGGATAGCTTCACTGATGATACTGTGGATAAGAGGGCTCTTCCTAGGTATGAATCTGCTAAGAAGGTGTTACGTAATATTCATAGTTGTGAGTATGGCGAATCTAAAATAATTGATGGTGAACATCTTCTGTCTATATATAGAAAAGTAACACAAGATAAAAAGAGTACAAAGTTCAAATATGATGGACTTTATCAAGTGTCAACCGGAGGTGGGGGAGTTGATGAAGTTTATATTGGTTACCTTCCATTAGGTGAGTATCTAAAGATAATCCATGACGATGAGGATAACATTAATATTAATGTTTTCCACAAGAATGTGCGTAGCTTCCAAGGAAACACAAATGTCAATTCATCAATTAAAGAAGCCTTGGATTCTGACAGTGGAAGGCGGAACTTCTTTGCAAAAAATAATGGTGTTACAGTTACTGCGAATCGAGCAGAAGTGAATAAGGATGAGGGTCTCATGTCCATATATGATTATAATATTGTTAATGGATGCCAAACTAGCTATATATTAAGTGACTACTACCGTGCCGCATTGGATGAAAAGAAGAAAATTGAAGATAGTGTTCCGCTGGATGCTCGAGGAAAAACAGACTCTCAATTATTTGAAATGTTTTGCAATAATGAGATTAGTGGCGACAAATATAAAAAATATAAGAAGGCTAATGACGCATGTCTGAAAGAAATTAATGCCATATTAAAAGAAATTGAAGATATTAAGGAATTGATTCATGTACCTTTGAGGATTGTAGTTAGTGAAGATGATGAATTAGTTCTTGATATTGTTAGATCAACTAATACCCAAAATCCAGTTAAGGCTATCCAGTTTGAGTCAAGAGGGGAATTCCATAAAAACCTGGAAGAGTATTTTAAGGGAATTAGTGCCGGCAAGCTTCTTTATGAGAGTCTATCTGGTGAGTCTAGGCACTACGCTCCTAATACTAAATATGTTGATGCAAATATTCTGTTAAAGTCATTCAGTTCTGTGTACCTTAAAGTTCCACATATGGCAGCTCGTAACTTTGGGCGCCTAACGACAAGTAAAATTAATCAGATTGATTCAATTGATAAACATCGAGACATATTTTCGGAATATCATAATAGGGCGGCATATTTTTTGGTTGCAAAGATGTATGTTGATCTAATTGGTTATGTAAAGCCAGAAAATATTCCCAGTAGGGAGGAGCGTGGCAAGCATGAAAGATATCTGTGGCATATCATATATGCTATGTTTATCGAACTGATTGAGTTAATGCCTCCAAGTTATAAGAAAAAGTATTTGCCCAAAGAAAAGAAGGAAGAAGAAAAGAAGGAAGAAGAAAAGAAGGAAGAAGAAAAGAAGGAAGAAGAAAAGAAGGAAGAAGAAAAGAAGGAAGAGAAGAATAAGTTGAAAAATATAGCTGAACGTCGAAATTCGAAGGATGCTAGAGAGATTCTAGATATGTATCTAGATATGTATCAGGAGCAGAATTTTAAGGACTTGTACGAGAGGTCGTACAGGAGATTTAATAGGGCATTGCAAGAATTTAAAGAAAATAATAAAGATATTGAGAATAATGAAATCAATAAGAATAGTGGTCTTGTGAACTATATCTCTAAAAAATAAGTATTGTGGAAGGGGTCTCGATGTTTGAACCGGAAAATCGAGACCCCTATATTTTTCCATTAACATTAGTTTTAAATTAAGCATTTAAATGGATGATGTGTATTAATAAGGAAATTATTCAATTGCTGACAGTGCACCCTGGTGTGAGGATGGGGAAACCTATGCTTGGCGTGTTTATCGTGATTGGCATTATGCGATGTACGTTCAGCCGGATGGTAGTTGGGAAACCCGGGAAAATAGCGAGCAAAATAACAATATGTGGGATTTTAAGTTGCGTCATAATGGCGAGCGATGGTTGATTGAATCAACCACCAAAGTGAAGTCCTCGTAATCTTTCCACAAGATAGAAAGCCACACACCCAGAGGGTAAGAACAATGACAGGTTCCCAGCGCGCGCTCGCGCATAATGGAGATAAGTGGGAGACCATGCACTACAACGATGTGGAGGACTAACCATGAACCCCAACACGCTGAACCGCCGCTCAATGCTGACCGGCGGCACACTCATCAGCCTCAGCACCCTCCTCGCCGCCTGCGCCCCACACGACATCACAACTGCAGGAGACGGATCCACCGCATCCGGCGCAGCCGCGGCCAACAGTAGCCCAAGCAGTAGCGCCGGCAACAATGCCGGTAGCGGCGAATACCGCAAAGCAGACGCCAAAGGCCCCGCCCAAAACGTCCCCAAGCCCAACGCGCCCGACGACGGCTACCGTGCAAAGACCGCCGACGGCCTCCTCAAAACCATGGACGCCTGGAACCAGTGGATTAACTACGGCGTCCAAACCGGCGACTACAGCAAAGCACGCGAATTCCTCTCTACCTCAAACGACGGAGAACTCAAAATCTACAAGGAAATAGAAGCGCTCTACCAGCGCGGCGGATGGGTCATCGACGGCATCGAATACTTCAAACCCGCCGGCATACCCAGGACTGACGACCATCAAACCTACTACTTGGAAACCCTCCACGAATGGGACAAACACACCGAGGTGGAACCCGACGGCCGCCAAGAAACCTGGAGCAGCGACAAGGAAGAAGAAATCTACACGTTCGCCCTCGAACACCGCGACGGTAAATGGCAGATTCTCTACTCTCGAATCGAAGCCTAGTCGTACCGGTATCCAGCCGCGACATATATGTCCAGAAGCCACATGTGTTTCGAAAAGCCACCAAAGAAGTGGCTTCTCGAAACACATGTGGCTTCTCGCGTATGGAGGATTAGCGGGCATAAAAAATAGGGGAGAGGCCCGAGAATACTCAGGACCTCTCCCCACACCCAACAAGCGCAACCCCCAGAGCCACAGAGCCACCAGGGAGCCACACTACAGGGCACAAACGACTTAGTGCGGGTACTCGCCGTACTTCACCATCGGAACCGGGCGGCGCATACGACGCGGAACCATCACACGGTTATACGTATACATACCGGAACGAGGCTCCATCTCGCCGAACTTCGCAATTACCTTCTTCTTCAGGCCACGCCACAGAATCCAGGAATCACCAATCCACAGCAGCAGCAGACCCCAAAGGACGTACGTAGTAATACGCTGGAAACCATCCGCAGCCTCAGCAGAACCAAAGAAACCGGGGATAAACAGGGTAAAAATAAAGAACGCCAGCATGACAAACAACATGACGTCACCAATATTGCGGCGCGCATCAATGTAGTCACGGATATAACGGCGCTGCGAACCACGGTCCACGGCGGGCAGGTAACGCTGATCGCCACCCATCAACGCATCATTCTGACGCTCACGAGCCTTCGCCATTGCCTCACGTTCACGAGCCTTCGCCTCCTTACGGTCATTAACAACCAGAGGCTGACGACGAGCCGCCTGCTGCTCCTTACGCGAAGGAGTAGGACGGCCCTTCTTCGGGGTGAACTTCGGATTAACCGGAGCCTGAGGCTCCTCTACAACCTGCGGCTGAACAGCTTCCGCTTCAGCCTTCTCTTTCTTACGACCAAACACCCTCCCATCATACCCGAACGGCACACACCAAACCCGCCCCCACAAGCCCACACCAGCAACTGAAACAACCCCAACCACCCGGCGGCGGCGGGTAAGGTAGGGGTAAGGTAGAAACATGACTACTGAATTCACCCACCACAGCGCCCTACGCGACGCTATCACCAAAAACTTCGAAGCAACCCTTCAGACCCTCACCGAGCTCGTCGCCATCCCCTCCATCGCCTGGGAATCGCACGACCTCACCCAGGTAGACCGCAGCGCCGAGGCAGTCGCCGCGCTCGCAACCAAGGCAGGCTTCAACAACGTACGCATCGAACGCGCTACCTACACCACCGCCGACGGCACCGAAAAGCAGGGCATGCCCGCCGTCATCGCCTCCCGCCCCGCCGCAGAAGGCTACCCGACCATCCTGCTCTACGCCCACCACGACGTGCAGCCCGCCGGCAACCTCGACCTGTGGGACACCGAACCCTTCGTCGCAACCCGCAAGGGCGACCGCCTATACGGCCGCGGCGCAGCAGACGACAAGGCAGGAATCCTCGTGCACCTCGCCGCGCTCGCAGCCCTCAACGAAACTCTCGGTGAGGACTTCAAGCTCGGCGTGAAGCTCTTCATTGAAGGCGAAGAAGAAGCAGGCTCACCCTCCTTCGTCTCTTTCCTCAACACCTACCGTGAGGAACTGTCCGCCGACTACATCGTGGTCGCAGACTCCGCCAACTGGCGTGCCGGCGTACCCGCACTGACCACCAGCCTGCGCGGCGTCGCATCCGGCGACATCGAGGTACGCGTTGGCAGCCACGCCATCCACTCCGGCATGTTCGGCGGCCCCATGCTCGATGCCCACACCCTCATGGCGCAGCTACTCGCCACCCTGCACGACGCCACCGGTGCCGTAGCCGTCGAAGGCCTGCACCGCGCCCCCGAACCCGAACTCGAATACGCCGAAGCAGACTTCCGCAACGACTCCGGCATCCTCGACACCGTACCCCTGGCAGGCACCGGATCCGTTGCCTCCCGCCTGTGGACCCAGCCGGCAATCTCCGTCATCGGCATGGACATCCCCTCCATCGCAACCTCCTCCAACACCCTCGCCGTCGTATCCCGCGCACGCATCAGCACCCGCCTAGCGCCCGGCGACAACCCCGAAAACGCACACCGCGCACTCGCCGAACACATCAAGGCACACGCACCCCACGGCGCCCAGGCGAACTACACCGCCGTAGACTCCGGCATGCCCTTCGCCACCGAAGTCGACGCAGACGGCGCACAAACCGCCCTCGACGCAATGCGCGCCGCATGGGACGTCGAACCCGTACAGACCGGCATGGGCGGATCCATCCCGTTCATCTCCGACCTGAAGGACCTCTTCCCCCAGGCACAGATCCTCGTCACCGGCGTAGAAGACCCCGACACCCGCGCACACAGCGCCAACGAGTCCCTCTACATCCCGGACTTCAAGAACGCAATCCTCGCGGAAGCGCTACTGCTCAGCGCACTCGGTGCTCGCTAGGAACATCCACAAAAAGTGGGGGAGAAGGGTCACAAACCCCAACCCCCACTTTTTCGGTATCCTAGAAGCAGAATTACATGTCAAGCCCCCACACCAACACTCACGCCCCCGGCGAACTATGCACACCCTAGGTTGTACATCAAACACTTGGGCGCGTATCGTGAAGGCTAAAACGCCCACACGCACCCACACGCGGCGCACACGGGCAACCAACAAAACAAAAGGACAACACCAATGAGTGAAACCACCACCGAACTGCCGACCCACGGCGTCAACCTCACCGAAGTAGCACAGACCAAGGTCCGCACCCTCCTCGAACAGGAAGGCCGCACCGACCTGCGCCTGCGCATCGCCGTCCAGCCCGGCGGCTGCTCCGGCCTCATCTACCAGCTCTACTTCGACGAGCGCGTCCTCGACGGCGACGCAGTCCGCAACTTCGACGGCGTAGAAGTCATCGTCGACAAGATGAGCGCACCCTACCTCGACGGCTCCACCATCGACTTCGAAGACACCATCGAAAAGCAGGGCTTCTCCATCGACAACCCCAACGCAGCAGGCTCCTGCGCATGCGGTGACTCCTTCCACTAAACCGAAGGCACCCACCATACGCCACTAAAGCGCAACACGCCTAACAAACCCCCGTCTCGCATACTGCACCCAACCATGCAGATACGCGGCGGGGGTTTTACACTTAACACATGACTACGCACGAAATCACCTGGAAATACATCCTCAACCAGCTCGTCAAACACCAAAACCTCACCGACACCGAAGTCGCCTGGGCAATGGACCACATCATGACCGGCCAAACCGAACAGCCGATTCTCGCATCCTTCCTCACCGCCCTCCACTCCAAAGGCGAAACCCCCGAAGAACTCGGCGCACTCGCAGCCGGCATGATCGCCAAAGCCGAAACCGTCGACATCAACCCCCACGCCGTAGACATCGTCGGCACCGGCGGCGACCAACAAAACACCGTCAACATCTCCACCATGGCAGCCCTCGTCATCGCAGGCACCGGCGCCACCGTCGTCAAACACGGCAACCGCGCCTCCACCTCCAAATCCGGCTCCGCAGACGTCCTCGAAGCCCTCGGAATCCGCCTCGACATGCCCATTTCCGCAGTCGCCGAATGCGCTCGCGAGACTGGCATCACGTTCCTATTTGCGATGACTTTCCACCCGGCAATGCGCCACGTGGGCCCGACCCGCCGCCTGCTGGGCATTCCGACCGCGTTCAACTACCTGGGCCCCATGACGAACCCGGCTCGCGTGAAGTCCTCGGCTATCGGCGTTGCTAACCCGGTCATGGCTGAGAAGATGGCTCACGTCTTTGCGGAGCGCGGCGATCACGCCCTGATTTTCCGCGGTGATGACGGCCTGGACGAGCTGACCATCGCGACTACGAGCCGCCTGTGGGAGGCTGTCGACGGCGAACTGACCGAGTACCGTTTTGACCCGACCGAGTATGGTCTGCAGAATGCACCGCTGGAGCAGCTGCGAGGCGGCGACGCCGAGTACAACGCGGGCATTTTCCGTGCAATTTTGGCGGGGGAGGGCGAGTCCCCGAAGAGCCCGCTGCGCGCCATTCACGACGCTGTGGTGATGAACGCTGCGGCTGGCCTGGTCGCGTACCGCCCGGTCAACGGGGAGAGCTTTGAGACCCGTTTCACCCAGGCTTTGGCTGATGCGCGCGAATCTATTGCATCCGGCGCAGCGGAGCGTGTGCTCAACGCATGGGTAGAGTTCAGCGAAAAGCACGCAGAATAAAGAAGCGCAGTAGCTGATGATAGGCACCCGAGATGGGGCGCACCGAATGGTGTGAGCTCGTCTCGGGTGCTTGTCGTTTAACGGGAGGCGCTGAGGGACATATTGAGGAGCCCGAAGGTTCGGAACATTTGAGCGCGTAGCTTGCGGGTCGCGGAAGCTGAGGTGCATGAAGCTGAAAGCACCGGTGAGTAGCCGGTGGGGTAGTGAAAAATAGGTCTACTTTACATAATGTATATTATCGGCTTTTTAGGGAGGTCTAGAATGAACCAAAGATTCCCCGTATCTAAATAAAGTCTTAACAGTTCATGTATTAACCTCACTCGGTCACCAGAACTGTCGCCAGCACTCAATCCACCTGAAATAATGGATATACCCCGCATCACGAAGGTGTCGTCGCCTCGTGTGCAGATCCAACATCAACCACGCCGGTTGATGTACACCAAAGGAGAAAACTCGTGGATTGGCTCTTTGAGACACCCTGGACACTCTGGGTTGCACTCGCCCTCGTTTTCGCCGTCATAGAAATGCTCAGCCTCGACCTGTTCTTTCTCATGCTGGCGATTAGCGCAGGCATCACCGCAGCAATATCGCCCTTCGTGGATAACATGCTGATTCGAACCGTTATTTTCGTGGTGATCTGCCTGATTCTGGTTCTTGGTCTGCGCCCGCCGCTGCTGAAAAAGCTCAATAAATCAGCCACCGGAGCTGTCACTAATGCTGAAGCACTCGTTGGCGCTGAGGTGTGCGTCACTCAAGATGTGACTAGTGAAACCGGTTTAGTTGTACTAGCTGGCGACACCTGGACGGCGCGCACCGCATCCGGAACGCTCGTAGCAGGATCACACGCGAGGGTACGAGCCATTGAGGGTGCTACCGCAATCGTAGAGCCTCTCCCCCATGACTAAGACCAACAAACTAAGACCCATCTGAATACCGGCTCCAAAAGCCACTTCAGATACCCCGAAAACACACCATATAACTCACCGATAAGGAGAAACAATGCCTATCAGCCTTATTCTGACGGTCCTACTCATCCTCTTCGTGCTGACGATGCTCGCAAAGACCGTGCGCGTCATCCCGCAGGGACGAGCCGGCATCGTCGAACGACTGGGTAAGTTCCACGCCGTTCTCAAGCCCGGCCTGCACATCGTCATCCCCGTGATTGACCGCGTGCTGCCCCTCATCGACCTGCGTGAACAGGTCGTTTCCTTCCCCTCGCAGTCCGTGATTACCGAAGATAACCTCGTGGTCGGCATCGACACCGTTGTGTACTTCCAGGTCACCGACCCCCAGGCTGCAACCTACGAAATCACCAACTACATTCGCGCCGTGGACGAGCTGACCAGCGCAACCCTGCGTAACGTCGTCGGTGGCCTGAACCTGGAGCAGACTCTCACCTCCCGCGACCAGATCAACGCGGAGCTGCGAGGCGTACTCGACTCCACCACCGGCCGCTGGGGCCTGCGCGTCTCCCGCGTGGACATCAAGGAAATCCAGCCCCCGGTATCCATCCAGGACTCCATGGAGAAGCAGATGCGTGCAGAGCGTGACCGCCGCGCCGCAATCCTCACCGCAGAAGGCCAGAAGCAGTCCGACATTCTGACCGCAGAAGGTGAATCCCGCGCCGCAATCCTGCGTGCAGAGGGTGAAAAGCAGGCGCAAATCCTTCGTGCAGAAGGTGACGCACAGTCCGCAATCCTGCGCGCAAACGGTGAAGCCGAAGCCGTGCAGAAGGTCTTCGCAGCAATCCACGAATCCAACCCCAGCCAGCAGCTACTCACCTACCAGTACCTGCAGACCCTGCCCAAGCTCGCCGAAGGCGACGCCAACAAGCTCTGGTTCATCCCGACCGAACTCGGCGATGCACTGCGCGGCCTGGGCAACGCATTCGGCACCCTGCCCGCATCCGACCTTGCGGACGCACCGAAGAAGCCCGCAGCAGAGGCACCCAAGAGCGCACCGCAGGCACCCGGAAGCTACGGCATCAACGGCTAAACGCGAAATCTACGCATAAAAAGGCGTGAATCACCAAAAATCACGCCGAATAAATACCACCACGTTGGGCGGGTGGAGACTATTACCGATATAATGGATGTTTTGTAAACGTTCGAGGGAATAGCTCTCCCCCGCCCAACGTTATGCCTAAAGCGCCAAAGAGCGCACCCGACGACACTGGAGGAAAAATGAGCGATCGTAGCCTGCGCGGTATGCGCCTGGGTTCCCAGTCGATGGAAACCGAATCGAACGTACAGCCCGCGCCCCGCCAGCGCGTCGAATACCGTACCGCAGACGGTGACCGCGTTTTCGTGACCTTCGCGGCAGAAGCAGAAATCCCCTCTGTCTGGACCGCAAAGTCCGGCAAGGAAGCATACCTCGTCAACGGCGACTCCACCGCAGACGCTGAAGAAGAGAAGCCCGCACGTACCCACTGGGATATGCTCATGGAACGCCGCAGCATCGAAGAGTTGGAAAAGACTCTGGAAGACCGCCTGGAATACTACCGCAAGCACTACGCGCTCTAAAAGCACCGTAGAAACGCTGTAGAAGCCCGCGCTGTAAGAAGGCCCGCTAAGCGCCACTCGTGCTCTTAGCGGGCTTTCCTTTGTTGTGGTGCTGGCTTCCGTCGGTACGTGAGCCGAAAGAGCGCTACAGAAAGCGAAAAGACCGGGGCAGATACTTTTACGTATCTGCCCCGGTCTTTCGTATAAGTCTCAGAACAAGGGACGATTACTTACCCAGAGCCTTCTTCAGCTTCTGAATGCGGTTAGCCATACCCCAGCGGGTCACCTTAGACATGGAGTCAAAGATAATGTTGCCGTCCATCTTCGAAGCGCCAATCTCACGCTCAACGAAGGTAATCGGAACCTCAACAATATTCAGGCCAGCCTGCTCAGAACGCCACGCCAGATCAACCTGGAACACGTAGCCCTTCGAGTCAATACCGTCCAGGTTCAGACGCTGCAGGGCCTCACGACGGTACGCGCGGAAACCAGCGGTAATGTCCTTGATGGAGGTGCCCAGCACCATACGGGTGTACAGGTTAGCGCCGCGAGAGAGAACCTGGCGGTGAGCCGGCCAGTTCTTGGTCTTGCCGCCGGGAACGTAACGCGAACCAATAGCCAGGTCAGCGCCTGCCTCCACGGCACGAACCAGAGAAGGAAGCTGCTCAGGCTGGTGCGAGCAGTCAGCATCCATCTCAATCAGAATGTCGTAGCCTGCCTCAAGGCCCCAATCAAAGCCAGCGAGGTACGCGCCACCCAGGCCGTCCTTAACGGTGCGGTGCAGAACGTGAATCTGGGAATCCTTAGCAGACAGCTCATCAGCAATCTGGCCGGTGCCGTCGGGGCTGTTATCATCCACCACGAGAATGTCCACCTCGGGAGCTGCCTTGCGAAGACGCTCTACCACGATGGGCAGGTTCTCCTTCTCGTTATACGTCGGGATGACAGTTAGAACGCGCATATTACTCCCTCACAGGTACATATAAAACAGGCAGTGTAGGTATCCAGTATACCGGGTAAACATGCGGGCAACTGAATCATCGGGGGCTTCCACGGCCCTAAAACCGCCTAAAAAGGTGTTGATAAGCTAAAAAATTAGTTATTTTCAGTGTAAATAGATTCCAGAATGGGCAGAGGCGAATCCTCATCCAGCACCGGAAGCAGCGGAATGCGAGCGCGGGGGTCGGTGCTCCACGATGCTACGCGGGAGTCGGGTGCCTGGACCATGAGGGCTTCTACGCGCCACTGTGCTACGAATGCGGGGGTGTCGGGTGCGAACTGGCCGGTGAAGGGGTTTTCTTCGTGGGCTAGGCGGTATACGCCGCGGGTGAGGGCGGCGAAGGCGCTGCGTGCGGAGATGCCGTGTTCGTCGTTGACGAGTTCGCGGATGAGGGGCCAGGCGCCGGGTGCGTAGAGTTGGGTGTCGGAGCCGAGGGCGATGGAGGTGCCGGTTGCGTTTGCGCGGCGTGCGACTGAGGCGACGGTTTCGCGTGCTTCTCCCCCGGCATGTGCGAGGAGTGCTTGGACGGTGTCGTTGGTGGCTTCGTCTTCTTCGGGTTCGCAGACGCTTAGGCCGAGGTTGATGCGTGCTTCTGCCAGCTGGGTGAGGTGTTCGTCGGTGATGGGGTCCTGCGGGGTGCTGATTGCTGCGTCGAGGCGGATGGAGAGCCAGGGGCGGCTCTCGCGTACGGCGAGCGCGGCGTTGGCCGCGGTGGTGAAGCTGGTGGATGCGTCGATGGAGAGCAGGAGTGCTGCGTCTTCGGCTACCTGTGCTGCTGCGGGTGCCTCGGTGGGTGCGACAAAGATGCCGACTAGCTGCAGGCCCTTGATGGCGCGTTCGCCTTCGGTGAGGGGGCGTAGCGCCTTGATGGCGCTGATGAGTTCGTCGGTTTCTACGCCGGTGGCGTTGAGGATGAGGCGGATGTCGGGTACGCCGTGTTCGGCGCTGTAGTAGCTGAGTGCGGAGACGAGGTCGGGTACGTCTTCCATGCCGGCGAGTAGGGTGTGGGTGTGGTAGCCGGCTGCGCGGTATGTCTGCAGGTAGTCGAGGATTTCGGGTGCTTCTTTGCCTGCTACCGGTGCTAGTGCGCGTGCAAAGGTGGGGGTTAGTAGGGCGCCGTCGAGTTCGGTGATGGTGGCTGATTCGTCGGCAATTGAACGTGCCCCGGAGTCGGAACCAACCCAGCGGACGAAGCCGTCTTCGACGAGCATTGCGGTTGCGTACGGGTCGACCGGGCTGTACACGCTACCATCTACAAAAATACGGGTAGACATTAGATTCCTTTCACCTTTGAGGCGCGCCGAAAGCGCACACGGGGCGGGCACTTCAATTGTGCTCGCGTAGCTCAACTGAGCGTCTCTTTCGAGTATAGAAGCACCCCCGCTGCCTGTGGTAGTTCGTTCGTCCTTAGATGAGGCGGAACTTAGATGATGCAGAACAATGCACAGTCGCGGGGGTGGTGGCCCGAGCTGGTCGAGCAGGGTGTAGCACTTTGTGGAGGTGCGGGTTAGACGTCGAGCGCGACTACGCCGCGGCGTACCGCCTCGATTGCCTCTTCACAGCGGGCGCGGATGACCGGGTCCAGCGAGCGGATGTGCGCGATCTGGTCCAGGGCGTCCAGTACCTGCTTTGCCCAGCGTACGAAGTCGCCAGCGGCTAGGCCGGTGTCCTCGATTGCCTTTGCGAGGTGTGCGCCGTTCGCCCAGGCGTACATGGGTTCGACCAGGCCGAAGTCGCATGCCGGGGTCGGGTTGACCTTGAACTGTTCCTCGGCTGCGTTCAGGTCGGTGAGGCGCTGCGTAATCGTTGCGATGGGTGCGCGCAGGGACGGGTGCGGGTAGTGAGCCAGGTATTCTACGGCGTCGCGCTTGCCCTGGTAGGTTAGTGCGGCGACGGTTGCCGCGATGGCGGCGGGTTCCAGTCCGTCGAGGAAGTGCGCGTCTAGGCACAGGGCGGTCAGTAGGTCGCGCTCGCCGTAGATGCGGCGCAGCGCCTGGCCGCCGGTGGTTAGCGATAGTTCGTTATCCTCGGTGCGTTCGACGTAGCCGTAGCTTTCCAGCAGACGCGCAATGCGGTTGAAGACCTGCGCGATTGTGTTGGTGCGGCGGGCAATCTGGCGGCGCAACCCTTCGGTTTCAGAGTTGAGCTTCTGCCAGCGCTCAGCCCAACGCATGTGGTTTGCGCGGTCGGAGCAGCCGTGGCACGGGTGGTTACGCAGCTGGGCCTGCAGAGCCTCCAGCTGCGCGTCAATGCTGTTCTGACGAGCCGGGATGTTCTGCTGTGCGAGCGCACGCGGGGCGCGGCCGTCGTAGAGTGCCTGGCGCATGCGGCTTGCGGTGTCGCGGCGTTCCTTGGCGGTTTTGAGGCTTAGGCGCTTGGGGATTTTGATGCGTGAGACCGGTTCGACGGCGCCTTCGAAATCGCGGGTTGAGGCGGTGCGCTGGTGCGCGTCCTCGGTGACGATGCCGATGCGCGGGTCGGCGTGCGAGTCGGAGCGGGTGATGACGACTGCGTAGCCGCGGGAGCGGCCGTGCGGAATGTAGATGATGTCGCCGGGCAACAGCTGCTGGATGCTGTGGTGTGCCTGCGCGCGTGCGTGACGTTCGTTGCTCTTGGACGCCTTCTTTTCCAGTTCGGCGATCTGGCGGCTGAGCTGGACGTATTCGGTGAAGTCGCCCAGGTGGCATGCCATGGCTTCGCGGTAGCCTTCTAGAGCGCTTTCGTTTTTGCGTACGCGGGAGGCGACGCCCACGACCGACTTGTCTGCCTGGAACTGCGCGAAGGAGGATTCCAGGATTTTGCGGGTGCGTTCGGCGCCGTAGGAGGCGATGAGGTTTGCCGCCATGTTGTAGGTGGGGCGGAATGAGGAGTTCAGCGGGTAGGTGCGGGTTGAGGCGAGGGTTGCCACGTGTTCTGGGGACATGCCGGGGCGCCACATGACGACGGCGTGGCCTTCGATGTCGATGCCGCGGCGGCCTGCGCGTCCGGTCAGCTGGGTGTACTCGCCGGGGGTGATGTCTACGTGGGATTCGCCGTTGTATTTGGTGAGCTTTTCCAGGATGACGGTGCGTGCGGGCATGTTGATGCCCAGTGCGAGGGTTTCAGTGGCGAAGACCAGCTTGATTAGGCCCTGGGCGAAGAGGGTTTCGACGACCTCCTTGAATAGGGGCAGCAGGCCGGCGTGGTGTGCGGCGATACCGCGAATCAGGCCGTCACGCCATTCGTAGTAGCCGAGGGTGTTCAGGTCGCGGGTGTCCAGGTGAGCGGTTGCTTCTGCAATGTAGGCGCGGATGGTCTGCTGCTGTTCGGGGGTGGTCAGCGTAATATCGGCGGATACGCAGTGGCTGACCGCGCCGTCGCAACCGGCTCGGGAGAAGATAAAGCAAATGGCGGGCAGCAGGCCCTGCTTGTCGAGGGCGCGCACCATCTCCGGGCGGGTGATGCGCTGCGGACGCAGAGGCTTCTGCTCACCGCGCGCATCAAAGTCCCGGTCGTTACTGAAACAATCATTGCTGAAACGGTCACGACGGTCCGAGCGGCCGCGCTCGCCGCTGCTGAACGTCTCATTCAGCCAGCCTTCACGGCGGTGACGGAAACGTTCACGCTTGCCGCCGTAGCGTCCGCGGCCCGGTGCGGAACGGAAGCCGGGGCGTAGCGCCTTCAGCTGCGGGTTCAGGCGCAGACCGGCAAGCAGAGGGTTGGCGCCCGCCTCCACGGTTGCGCCGCGCTGCTTAGCTTTCTGTGCCTTCTTCGCCTGCTTGCGGGAGAGCTTCTCCTCCGGCTCCTGGTTCTTACCCTGCGCGGAGTTGTCTTCGGGTACGAACAGGTCCACCACGCGGTGACCGACCATCATGTGCTGCCACAGGGGCACCGGACGGTGCTCAGAAACAATAATGTCCGTGCCGCCGCGCACCGTATCCAGCCACGCGCCGAACTCCTCAACGTTCGACACCGTAGCCGACAGAGAAATGACGTTCACGTGCTCGGGAAGGTGAATAATCGCCTCTTCCCACACCGCGCCACGGAAACGGTCCGCCAGGTAGTGCACCTCATCCATCACCACATAGCCCAGGCCGGTCAGCGTGGTCGAGTTGGCGTAGAGCATGTTGCGCAGCACCTCGGTGGTCATCACGACCACGGGTGCTTCCGTGTTGATGCTCGTATCGCCGGTGAGCAGGCCCACGTAGTCCTCGCCGTACGCGCGCACAAAGTCGTGGTACTTCTGGTTGCTCAGCGCCTTAATGGGGGTCGTGTAGAACGCCTTCATGCCGCGGCGCAACGCCAGGTAGATACCGAACTCACCCACAATGGTCTTACCGGCACCCGTAGGCGCGGCAACGAGGACGGAGCGGTCCGCCTCCACAGCGGCACACGCCTGACGCTGAAAATCATCCAGCGGAAAATCAAGGGACGCCTCAAAAGCCCCGAGGGCGGTCTTCGCGTATGCGGCGCGCTCTCGGGATGCGGCGTAGGCGGCAGCGTAGTCGGTGCCGGTCTGCTCGTTAGAAGAGTTAGAAGTGTGTGCGTCGGATGTGTGCTGTGCGTGGTGCTTGCTCATAGTATGTCCAGTGTAACCGCTCGCCCACCGCCCACCTTCCGAAAGCATCCCGGATGGGCACTAATCCGGTACGGGCGAACAGCGAGCGCACCGGCGGCACAGTTTCGGCGCAATTTATGCTCAGTTTCTGCCGGGATGTACCGGCGGGCGTTGTAAAAATTCGTCTGTGCGCCTCTTCGTCTGTGCGCCTCGAGACGCTTTCCGGGGACGCGAAAGGGGCGGGATACAGGTTCTCTGTACCCCGCCCCTTTCGGTTAGGTTGCTCAAAGCGAGCTATTCAATTTAGGAAGTCTTCTCGTCCTCGAAGTAACCCATCTTCGCCAGGTCTTCGGCGCTGGTTGCGGTGTTCAGGCTTGCTTCGTCTGCACCCTGCGCCAGCTTTGCGAGCTTGCGGTCGCGGCGCTTGTCGTTAATCATGCAGATGAGGATTGCTGCGAAGAAGAAGATCAGTAGCGGCGCCATGAGCACGAACATCATCATGATGTCGCTACCGGGTGCAGTCAGCGCTGCAATCACTGCAACGAGCACAACAACCCAGCGCCAAGACTTCAGGATGGTCTTACCGCGGATTAGACCCAGCATGTTAATGCCGACCAGAATCACGGGGATGATGAAGGCGCAAGAGAATGTAACGACGAACTTCAAGATGAAGGAGATGTACACGCCCGCGTCAATGTAGTTACTGTCGTTGAGGGGGGTGAACTTCAGCAGCGCGTAGACCACGCCGGGGAGGGTGAAGTACGAAATGGCGACACCGCAGGCAAACGCGAAAATAGATGCGGTGAGGAAGCCGAAGAGATACCTCTTCTCCTTGGTGTGCAGTGCCGGCAACAGGAATCGCAGCGCCTGGTAGAGCCAGACGGGAGAGGCGATCACCAAGCCGATGTACATACCGACCTTCAGCAGCTGGTCGAAAGGAGATGCGACGCTACCGTAGTTCAGGTTTGCGTTGCGGCCGGTTTCTGCGTTGATCTGCTGCAGGGGCGCAGAGATCATATCGATGAAAGGCTGGTAGAGGAAGACCGTACCGATGATGGCTGCGATGATGGTTGCGATAGCCGCTTTGATGAGGCGGTCGCGGAATTCGCGCAGGTGTTCCTTGAGTTCCATGCGTGCTTCAGGATTGATTTTGCGGTTGCGCACGTCCTGGTCGGGTGTTGCCACGTGGTGTCCTCTGGGTGTCGGTGCCGTGTGTGATTCGGCTGAGGGGGTCTGGTGGGGTGTTTATGGGGTGGTGCCGCAAAACCCGTGCCGGCCGGTGGGCTGGCACGGGTTTGGTGCGTCGGTGGCGGGACCGTTACTTGGTTTCGGTCTTGCCGTCCTTGCCGTTGTCTACGACCTCAGCGGTGACGACCTCTTCGCCGTCCTTCTCGCGGGGGTCCTTCTTGGAATCGTTCTTCAGGCCCTCAACTTCGGTCTTGAAGATGCGCATGGACTGGCCGAGGCTGCGTGCCATGCCGGGCAGCTTGGGTGCGCCGAAGAGCAGGACGATGAGGAGGATAACGACGATGATGGTCGCGGGGTGGCTGAAAATCTGGCCCATGGTGGTGTGCCTTTCTGTTAGAGCAGGTCTCCGATGTTTTGAGGTTGGCCGAGTCGATCTCGTCGGGAGACCCGTCGCTTGATCCGCTCAGACCTGCGTGTCTGCTTACCTTGTTCGTAGTTATTGTATGCCTCGGTGATGGGTGTGAATACCCCGAGGGTGGTGTCTCGCGGGAGTTTTCGGCTTGCGTTCGCTTGCGCTGCGTCGAATTGTCCCTCGATTGACTCGACCCAGGTTACGGTTTCGTCAAGGAGTGTGAAACCGCGAGTGAGTGCTTTGTAGGTGAACCATGCCAAATAGAGGAGCGAGCAGATAATGAGCGCGCCCCATAGCAAAATCCAGAACCACCAAGACATGAGCACCATTATACAAGTTTTAGGTTAATGTTTTGGCCCCTTAGATGGGTTTTTAGGGCGTTTTTGCTTGTGGGTGAAGTTCTATTTTTCTGTGGGCACACCTGCCGGCATACTACTGCGGCTACTCGCGTTGAGGGTTTGCAACTGGTCAAGCAGCGCCGCGCGCAGGTGCGCGGGACCGACCAGTTCGAGGGCACCTCGGTGCGCGATGACGGTATCGAGGATGTTCTTATCGCCGGCACCGTGGGCGTTGTTGTAGTAGTGGATGCGCACGTACTGGGTGCGTGAAGCCTTCTTCACGTGGTGGGTGCTGCGGCGCATGTACGTTGCGGTGAGAGTATCGAGCGGCTCACCGCTGGGAATGTGCTCGGTCGGGTGAATCCGCAACTCAGCGAAGGGGTTGGTCTGAGTGCTGTGCTGCTGCGCGTGCCAATGCGGGACGGTGTCACCGGTGACCGGGTGGGTGCGACCCGCGCCCGCCTCGTGAATGTGGTTGATGCGGCTGAGGCGGAAGTTACGCCAGAAGTTGGGTTCCTTCTCCCCTGCCTCACTGTCGGCAGTCTCGCCGGTGGCCGCGTGAGCAAAAGCCTCGGGTACGTACTCGGGGACTTGCTCACCACGCGCGGCATAGTAGCGTTCCTCAGCGGTACGGCACCACGCATGCAGATACATGTGGTCGCGGTGCAACACCAACGCATACGGGTCCACCAGGCGGTCAGCGGCACGCTCAGAGGTACCGTAACCAATGGTCACGGCGTTGCCGCTACTCAAGGCGGCAGTCGCCTCTTGCAACAGAGGCTCCTCGGGGGCGAAGCACAGGTGCTGCGCATAGACGGGCACGTTCGGGTACGCGGCGGCGAGCGCCGCACGGATACTGCCCAGGCGCGCATCCGCCGGGTGCAGAATATCTGCGGCAGAGAGGGTGAAGACGAGAATGGCGAGCTCAGTGTCGGTAAGGCGCGCGTAGTTCAGTAGCGTGTTCGGGGTGGCGCCGCCAAAGTCCGGCAGCAGGTTAATGTAGGTGGGCTTGAGGGCGTCCGGGTCCTTGGGATCAGAATCGAAGGGAACGGTGTCTACCCGCGCGAAAATCTCGGCAATAGTTTTGCCGAGGGCACGGTTCTTCTCGGTGTCTACGCTGTAGAGGGCGTTGAGCTGATTCAACGGCATGGGCGCCTCATCGTGGGCGCTCGCCCAGCGGTCGGCACGGTGCAGACCCAGGAGCAGGTCAACAAGGTCGTCGAGGGAGTTGTTGCGGTTGCGCTGGTTGATATCCGCCCAGGTGCCGGGATCCTCGACCGCGCCGCTGTGCAGGTCGGTAAGGGTGCGCAACAGCTGCTGCTGGGCGGCGTAGCTGTCACGCTGGCGGGTAGAGGCATCCTCCGATTCCTCGGGCGGCTCGATCACGCAGCTGTAGCTGGTCGCCGCCACAGCGCTATCAATCGTGCCGTACGAGGGCACGGTGAAGGGCTCCGACAGCGTGGAATCGGCGTTGACCTCGGCAACAATCAGGTACTCTTCGTAGCCCTCAATGCCCTCAAGCCAGTTCTTAGCGTTGAACGTCGCGTTGATGGGGGTCGAATCGATACGTGAGAGCATCGTGAGCTTCTGAATACGGCTGGCACGGAACGTGTACTCCTTACGCTCCGAGCTCTCAGTGTAGTAGCCGACAAAATACCAGGTGCCGTAACGGTAACCAATACCGGCAACACTGACCTTTTCCTGCACGCGGGTCGCACCGGCAGCCGTCTGATAGGTGAACGTGACTGTCTTACGCTCCGCATAGGCGGTGAACAGCTCATTCAGGTGCGGGTTATCGCTAAAGTAAATGCGCTGAAGGGGCTCGCGGTAGGTGTACAGGTTCTTCGCGCGCTGACGCTTGCCGGTCTTCGGCTCCAGAATCTTCGCGGCGGCGAGCGCCTCATCGGTGAGGTTCTCGCTGGTCAGCGCAATCTTACGCAGGATGCGGTAGGCGTCATCCTGCAATTCGGTGCCTTCCCAGCCGCGCAGGATGGTGTTGATGAGGCGGAACTCCTCAGCGGTGGGGTTCCAAGCGGGCAGCTTAGCGGCGTCGCTGGGTTCGAGGCGGTAGCGCTCCCCCAGATCCGTGGTCACGTGGGTAATGCGCGCGCCGGCATCACGCAGGGTCTGCTTGGCTCGTTCAAAGGCGCGTTCCTGGGCCTCACTGAGGGAGCCGTTAGCGCGCGTGCTAATGCCGAGCAGGGTCAGTAGCTCGTTGCGGCTGATGCCCTGGGTTCGGGTTGCGGTATCGGGTGCCTCGGCGGCGGTGGCGAGGCGGTGAAGAGTCATGTAAAGCTGAGCTGCGGTGGACATGATTCCATCATACCGTGTGTGTTCCGCGGCACTTACTTTGCATGTGGGTACTCAAAAGCCCGGTGCCCCTCCCACAATCGGGAGAAAGCACCGGGCTACGCGTCTCTTACGCGAAAAACGCGAGAACCTTGCTAGTCCTTAGCGGACGTCCAGCAGGTCCACCACGAAAATCAGGGACTCACCGGGCTTAATGACCGAACCAGCGCCGCGGTCACCATACGCCATGTCGGAGGGAATCTCCAGGCGACGACGGCCGCCGACCTTCATGCCGAGCAGACCCTCATCCCAGCCGCGGATAACCTGGCCAACGCCCACCTGGAACGGCAGCGGCTCGCCGCGGTTCCAGGACGCGTCAAACTCTTCACCGGTGGAGAAAGCCACACCAACATAGTGGGTGAGCACGCGGGAGCCGGGAACAACCTCAGCGCCTGCACCCTCGATCAGGTCGGTAATGACCAGCTCGGTGGGGGCGTCGCCCTCGGGGAAATCAATTTCGGGCTTTTCGCGGTCGAGGTTACGCTGACCGAAAGACATGGGTGTCTCCTTTGATTGGTTCGACATACATCGAAATAGTGGGTGCGCCCGCCGCCTAAGCCGTATAGGCGGCGAGCGCGGTATAAAAATGTGACGTAAAAACGTGGGTCCCGAAAATATGGGTCCCGGGCTACTGCGCGGTAGCCGAAGCAGACGCTGCCGGGGTTGCGGTTGCCGAGGCGCTCGCCTCCGCAGCAGCTGCGCTAGAAGCCGCCTGAGCACGCTGCAGGGTCTGCGGGTTCTCCTCCGCGCCCAGAATATCAACCACGAACACCAGAGTGCCCGAAGGCTTGGAACCGCCGGTGTCGTTACCGTACGCCAGGTCCGCCGGGATGACCAGCTCAACACGGGAGCCGACCTTCTTGCCCTTCAGACCCTGAGTCCAGCCCTTGATAACGCCCTGCAGGGAGATGCCCATCGGGGTGGCGGCGTCATAGTTGCCGTCGACGACCTTACCGTCGGAGTACTGCACACCAATGTAACGCACGTACACGGTATCGGTTTCCTTGACCTCGGCGCCCTCGCCCTCAATGAGGGTCTTAGCGGTCAGCTCGGTGACCTCCGGCTTGTTATCGGGCAGCTTGATTTCAGCCTTGCCGGTGGACTCATCCAGAGTGAAGGACGGCAGCGACGGGTCAGCCTCAACAGCCTTACCGGTTGCGTACTTGGGCAGCTTCGTCTTCACGGTGTACACCTCAACGTTAGTTGCGGCACCGGGCGAAGCGGTCGTAGTGGTCACGCCCGCAGTGCTGCGCTGCTGCAGAACGTTGGTGGTGTACGAGAAAGAACCGCCAACCTTAATCTTCTTCAGGGTTTCGTACACCTGCGGTGCAGCCTGCTTCAGCTGATCGTTAATCGGCAGCAGAATCGGCTCGCTGGAGTAAGTGGAACCGTTAAGCTTGCCGTCGGTGCCATTGAACACGGCAGCCTCAACGAGCACGTAGTCACCATCATTGATGGAGTCGCCGTTGCCTTCCTCAATCACGTACGCGGAGGGGCTAGAAGCGGCGAAGGGAGTCGCGAAGGACGCCTCAGGCTCAGCGGTCGCGTTCTTCAGGGTGTACTGCACCTTAGACAGGTCGCTGCTGGACTGCGCGCCACATGCAGACAGTGCAAGCGCGAGAGCTGCCGCGCTGGCACCGAAAATAGTGAGCTTAGAGCGTTTGGTCATAGTGTTATCCTCTGGGGTTTTCTGTGAGAGTGGGGCGTGTGAGTGCCCGTGTGCCACAGAACAGTTTACAGGTATAGGTTTAGCTGTTTTATGCTACGGCACGTAGCTGTGTTCAGGCTGTGTCGCGGCCGGGGTGTTCCCGAAGGCCCACAACCCCGACCGCCGGTGGGTTTCCCCTCATCAGAGCGTTTCTAGCAATGCTGTTTAGCAGTGCTGTTTATTAGCAGGGCGGCGGGAATGCCGCCTCCTGATGCTGACGCGCCTTAGACGCCAACAGGCTCAGCACCTCCTCCAGCTCATCGCTACCGGTAGCAAACGGGTCCTTACACACCAGCGTGTGCTGCGGGTAGGCGTTGAGCTTCAAATGCACCCAATCCACGGTGAACTGCTCCCCCGCCGCAACCGCCGCATTAATGAAACGCGAACGCTGCAGAGCGCGAGTGTTCGGCGGCTGAGTCTTCGCCGCCTCCGCAGCCCCCTCAGGCAGGATGCGCTTGACCGCACCGCGACGAACCAGCGCATGGAAGACGCTACGCTCCGGGTCGATGTCGTGGTACG
Source organism: Rothia sp. 27098_8_27 (assembly GCF_041432805.1). Lineage (NCBI taxonomy): Bacteria > Bacillati > Actinomycetota > Actinomycetes > Micrococcales > Micrococcaceae > Rothia > Rothia sp. 27098_8_27. Next base: position 292,627 of record NZ_JAPWAJ010000001.1, read on the forward strand.
CCAAATCCAGCTGACGGATGCGGGCGCTCGCATAATCGGCAGGCTGACCAGCCGCGCGGGCGCGGGCAATATACGCATCCAGAAGCTTCTTCTTAATCGCCCAGTCAATCTCCGTGTCAATGCTGCTGTAGTCGCCAGACTCGATAGCGTCCAGGGTGCGCTGCCACAGGTCCAGGGCGTAATCCACGTGGTGGTGGTGCGCGCCGTACTGCTGCACGTACTGGCGTGCCGCATCCAGGTAGTGACGCTGAACGCTCAACGCCGTGTAGTGCTTACCGTCCGTGGTTTCGAAGGTTGCGGTGCCGGTCAGGTCGTGGCTGATAGCGCGCAGAGCCGCCGGAACAGACACAATATCCAGGCTCGTGACCGGGAAGCGGTCCTCCAGCATGCGCAGCACCAGGTCGGTGCTGGCAATCTTCAGCAGGGTCGTCGGCTCCGCCATGTTCGAATCACCATTAATGACGTGCATGCGGCGGAACTTCGAAGCGTCCGCGTGCGGCTCGTCGCGGGTGTTAATGAGCGGGCGAGCGCGCGAAGTTGAGGTGGATGCCGCCTCCCAAATATGGTCGGCACGCTGCGAGAACGAATACGACGGCACACCCGTGCTGGACGCCGGGTCGGTCGAACCGGGCACCGGACCACCATTCGGGTGGGTCTTACCGGCACCAACCAGAATCTGGCGGGTCACCAGGAACGGCACGAGCTGGGCAATCAGGTCGTTGAACTGCAGTTTGCGGCTGATCAGGTAGTTCTCGTGGCTGCCGTAGGAGTTGCCCGCCGAATCCACGTTGTTCTTGAACAGGTACAGTTCACCGTCGAGGGGGCGGCCCTCCGAACCTGCGAGCAGGCGCTTGCGGGCGGTACGCGCCAGATCAGCGAACAGCAGCTCACCGGCGCGTTCCTGCGCGAGCAACTCGTCAATGCTGCCGCATTCGGCGGAGGCGTACTCGGGGTGCGAACCCACGTCAAGGTAGAGCCTACCGCCGTTGGGCAGGAAGACGTTCGTTGAACGCCACTGATCCAGGACGGGCTTGAAAAGGGCGGCGGCGGACTCTTCGATGCTCAGCCGACCGAGCCCGTGCGGGACGTAGCTGAGCCCGAATTCGCTTTCAATGCCGAAAATACGGTGTTCCATGATGCTGACCTGACGCGCAGGTGCGCCGGTTACTCGCCGCCCTTCTGGACGAAGCCGGTGACGAAGTCTTCAGCGTTCTCAGCGAGCAGGCCGTCAATTTCGTCGAGCAGGTCGTCGACCTCGCTCACGTCAGAGACAACGTGGGAGGCGGCGAGGGTCAGTTCCTGCTCCTGCTCGGCTGCGGTGGTTTCGGTCTGCTGTGCGCTGATGCGTTCGCGGCTCATGATTCTCTCCTCAAGGGGTTTTCGGTTGTGGACAAATAAGTTCTAGTGGGGTCGGGTGCGGGGTGTAAGGGTTTTGGTACCCGGATTCTCCTGCACCCTAACTGTGGGTTATGTGGTTTTTACTCTTCCGAATGGGGGTATTCACCCCGGGGAAGAATGTGAGTTTATGTGGGTTTAGGGGGTGCTACTAGCGCAGGCGGTTCAGCAGCTCATCCGAATGGTTCACCTCATCCAGTAGCGGCTCCACCTGGGCGGCACCGTACCGGGTCGGCTCCATCATCGTAAAACGAGTCAGATCCTTCGAATACCTGCCACGGCAGGACACCGTATCCCAGTTAATACCCAGAATCTCCTCCGGCCAACGCGCCATCAACGTGCCACGCAAAAACGCGCGCGTCTCACGCGGCGGCTCAGTCGTCGCACGCTCAATCTGCTCCGCAGAGAACAGCGTGCGCATACGGCCACGCGACACCAGACGGTGATACAGGCTCTTCGACGGGTCAATATCAGCGTACTGCAAATCCAAAGCCTTCAACTTCGGATTCGCATAATCTACGCCCTGAGCGACATAACCGCGCACCAGCGCATACTTCGCGACCCAATCCAGACGATCCGCCAGCGAGAGCGGGTTGGTTTCCAGGGCATCCAGAACCTCGCCCCACAGATCAAGGATCTGCGCGGTCGCAGCATCCACACCCGCCGGGTTCGATTCCTCGTGCGCACGGGAGGCCTCATAGTAGGCGCGCTGAATCTGCAGGGTGCTCGCCGAACCGCTCGTGGACACCGGGTTCGGCAGGGTCGCCGAAGACGGTGCCAGCGGCAACTGAACCGACAGCGACAAATCGTGGCTGACCGCGTGCATCGCCGCCACCGGATCAGACAGGCGCACGCCCGGCAGCACGGGGTGCTGCTCGCTATGCGACTCAATCAGGTTCATCACCAGCGCCGCCGTACCAAACTTCAACAGGTTCGAATAGTGCGAGAGGTTCGCATCCGCCGGAATCACGTGCAGGCGGCGGTACTTCGCCTCATCCGCATGCGGCTCATCGCGCGTATTCACAATCGGGCGGCGAATCGTGGTCTCCAGACCAATCGTGCGCTCAAAGAAATCAGCACGCGAACTAATCTGAAAACCCGGAACCTCACCGTGCGTGCCGATACCCACACGGCCCGCACCCGTAAAAATCGCGCGGGTCGCAAAGAACGGCAGGAGCGCATCCGCAACCTGCTCAAACGGAACGTCACGGCTAATCAGGTAGTTTTCGTGGGCGCCGTACGACTGGCCCTTCGAGTCGGTGTTGTTCTTGTACAGCTTCACCTGCGGCAAATCCTGCGCGTGGTTGCCCAGCTCCACCAGCGACTCATACGCCAGCGCGTCACCGGCAGCGTCATAGAGCACCGCGTCGGCGGGGGTCAGAACCTCCGGCGACGAATACTCCGGATGCGCGTGATCCACATACAGGCGCGCACCATTGGGCAGAATCGCGTTCATGGTCACGCGGTCCCAATCCAGACGCTCCGGGAAACCACCGCGGCCGTGCACACCGGCGAGCGCATCCAGGGCGCTACGCGGCTCGGCGGGCTCACCCGGTGCCTGAACGCCCGCCTCACGCATAATCTCCAGGGCGATATCTTCGCTGGTCAGCTCGGTGCGGGTGTGCGTCATCTGGCTTGAGTGGGCGGTGGATGCGTCCTGAACCTGACCGAAGGCATCACGCAGCGGCGACTCGGACTCGCCCAGCCACTGACCCTCGGGGGTGGCGGTCGAGTAGTTCTCTGCCTGGCGTGCCTGCTCGGCGGTCAGCTCATCCGCCAGGGCGCGGCGCTGCAGCTGCTCGCGGAAGGCGGCGCCGCGGCGGAAGGCGAGCTTGGCGTAGGTGTTGACTACCAGTGCGGACAGCACGGTCGGGTTGGTGCCCGGCGCGGAGGGGGCGATGACGCCGTACTCGGTTTCGGCACCCATAATGCGGTGCACGCCGTAGCTGGGGGTGGAGTTCATGGGGTTCTCCTGAAAAGTTCTATACCATCTAAAGGCTTTGGACCTGCGGTAATACTGGGGTTGATGCGGGATAAACGCGGGGTGTGGGCTGAGCGCACAGCTTAGTGGGCGCGCGCCGCCCGGCTCATGCGGGCGCGCGGTTTAGCGCGGCGGCTCCACCGACACCAGGCGGCCACGCACACCGGCAACGGTGAGCGCATCCTCAATATCGGGCAACGGCGGCAAGTCCACCTGATCCTCAAACTCGGCGCGTACCGCCTCCAGCAGGTGGCGGGTACCAATACCCACGCTCGAGGCGTCCGCACCGGCAGTCAGCGCCTGCAGCTGCTCCTTAATCGCGGCCTTCTTCGCACGGTCCACAATATTGCGAATCACCGCACCCGAAGCGAAATCGCCGCGGTACAGCGTGTGAGTGGACAGGTTCGCGCTCGCACCAGAACCAACGACCATGGAAGAATCCACGGTCGCCACAGCGTACGCGGTGGAGGGGGTGCGCGCGTACAGCTGACCTGCCGCCGCCGCAATCATCGCTGTCAGGGCTGCGCGGGTCGAACCGGCGGCTGCGACCTCCGCAGCGTCCAGGGGCAGGTCCTCGGTCAGGTACAGGCCGAAAATCTCTGCCGCACCGGCGGCATCCGGGCGGTTAATGCGAATCTTCAGGTCGAGTCGACCCGGGCGCATCACCGCGGCATCAATCAGGTCTTCACGGTTGGTCGCACCAATAACGATGACGTTCTGCAGTGACTCCACGCCATCAATTTCGGCAAGCAGCTGCGGCACGATGGTCGTCTCAATATCGGAAGAACGACCCGAACCGCGCATACGGAACAGCGACTCCATCTCGTCAAAGAACACGACGACCGGGTGTCCCGCCTCCGCCTTCTCACGGGCGGCAACGAAAATATCGCGAATCTGACGCTCCGTCTCACCAACGAACTTATCGAGCAGCTCGGGGCCCTTAATGTTCAAAAAGTAGCCGCGAGTAGCCGAACCCGGGTTCAGCGCAGCCGCACGAGCCGCCAGGGAGTTCGCCACAGCCTTAGCGATCATGGTCTTACCGTTACCGGGAGGACCGTACAGCAGAATGCCCTTGGGCGGTGCCAGGTGGTAGCGCTCAAAAATCTCGGGGTGCAGGTACGGCAGCTCCACCGCGTCGCGAATCTGCTCAATCTGCGCGCCCAGGCCACCAATCTGCTCGTAGGTGACGTCCGGAATCTCTTCCAGGACCAGCTCCTGCGAGCGGGAAGCGGGAACCTGCGAGGTCAGCATGCGGGTGCGGGTGTCGAGGGTGACCGCGTCGCCGGTGCGCAGCTGCTCAATGTCGAGGGAACCAGCCACACGCGCCACCTGCTGAGCACCCGAGGACGTATCAACCAGCACGCGCTGCTCATCCAGCACCTCGCGCACGGTCACCACGTCACCGAAGGGTTCGGTGTCTAGGGCAAGCACCGCCTCGGTCTTGTCGTTGAGCAGCACGGTCATGCCGGGGGTCAGCGTGGACAGGTCAATCAGCGGGGACACCGGAATACGCATCATGCGGCCGCTCACCTGAACATCAAGGTAGGTGTCAATCTCGGCGGGGGTCTTATCGTCGGCAACCTGCTCGTAGGTCATGGTCTGACCCTCATGCACCGCCAGCACAATCGCCGAATTCAGCGGCGGCATAACGTTCTGCGACAGGGAGGCGCGCAGACGCTCCACCTGGTAGCGCATACTGGTGATTGCCTCAACGAGCTTGCGGTTCTTCTCCCCCGCACCACGAATCTGTCGGCTCATATTGTCGCGGGTTGCCTCCGCCGCGGAGAGTCGACGCAGCACGGCGTCATACTCCTGCGCGCTGACGGGCTGACTGCCGGGCAGGGAGGTCGACCCGAAAGCAGCCGAGTAGTGCGGTGCCGCGCTGGCTGCACTGTGGGCGGTGCCGTACTGGGGGGTTCCTGCCTGATCTGCAGATTCGTGGGTGGACACGGTAGCTCCTTTAGCTGTTCGTCCTCATCGGCGGCTACTCGGTGCGGGGGTGGGTGTGGGCACAGTGAGTAGCCTGGTGAGTGCACTGCGGGGGCTCCAGGCAACGCCCGTGCCCCCGCAGGTCAAAGGTGGTTCAAATTATTCGGCAGACTCAGTCGCCTCAGCTGCTGCGCCGTTGTTCTGCGCGCCGCCGTTTTGTTCCAGCGCAATCTCGTTCGCGCGTGCGGCGTGAGCGGCAAGGTTCTTCGCATCGCGGGCTGCGCGGCGAATCTTCTTATCGGTCACCTCACGCTCACCCACGTTCATGGGGATCCACGCGTTCATATCCTCTTCAGAGAAGTCAGTCTTGGACGCGCGACGCTTCGGCGCCAGACGCACCGCACCGTCAGCGAGGCGACGAGCCACGACCAGGAACGCGGTGTGTGCAACCATGCGGTGGTCGGGGCGGACCGCCAGGCCTTCCACGTGCCAGCCGCGCACAATGGTTTCGTCGCATTCGGGTTCGGTGAAGCGGCCGTCCAGGCGCATGCCCTCAACCAGGCGGGACATCTGGGTTACGGTCGCAACGTAGCAGATGAGCACGCCGCCGGGTGCGAGCGCCTCCGCTACAGCGTCCAGGCATTCCCAGGGTGCGAGCATGTCGAGTACGACGCGGTCGACGCTGCCGGGCTCTTCAACCTGCGGCAGGGTGTCCTGCAGGTCGCCGATGCTCAGCTTCCACGCCGGGTGGGGGCCACCGAACATGGTTTCAATGTTGCCGCGGGCGACGTCTGCGAACTCTTCACGACGTTCGAAGGAGTGCACGCAACCGTAGTCACCGACTGCACGCAGCAGCGCGATGGACAGCGCACCGGAGCCGACGCCGGCCTCGACGACGCGTGCGCCGGGGAAGATGTCTGCCTTGACGATGATCTGGGCGGCGTCCTTGGGGTAGACGACGGCTGCGCCGCGCGGCATGGAGAGCACGAAGTCCTTGTAGAGGGGGCGCAGCGCCTGGTAGAGGATGCCGTGAGTGTTGGGGATGACGGTGCCTTCGGGTGCGCCGATGAGGTCGTCGTGCTTGAGGAAGCCCTTGTGGGAGTGGTATTCGCCGCCTTCGGCGAGGGTGATGGTGGTGATGCGGCCGCGTTCGTCAGTGATTTGGACGCGCTCGCCGGGGCGGAAGGGGCCGCGGCGGTTGATTGCGCCGGTGGGGGTGGGGGTGCCGCTGCTCACGGGGTGATTCTCCTCGGGTTTGGGTCAGTCTGTGCTGTTCGCGCTTTGCGGCGAACTGCGGACGGAAAAAGTCCTTTTCTATTTTAGCGGAGTCTGCAAATCGGCTGTGGCGCATTACCCCGCGGGCGTGATAACCGGGAAGCTGGTTTCTTGTGCTGTCAGCCAGCGGTGCGGTAGAAAGCGAGCGCATCACATGCAGGCGCAGAAAAGCGCAGGGCGGCAGCCACGGCTTTCACACCGTCGCGCCGCTCCTGCGCTTCAACGTTTCGTAGGGTGCTATCCCTAGAGGACCACGCCCAGGCGTGCCGCCAGGATGTCACGCACCAGCGCGCCACCGCCGACGGTGGTGTCCGCCAGAGCCTTCACAGCCCACGCATCCACAGCCGCCAACGCCGCCGGAGCGTTCAGGTCCTCGCCGAGTGCTTCACGCACAGCGGCCAGCAGCTCAACAGCCGCCTCATCGCTCGCACCCTCACGACCCTCAGCCACCGACACCGCATGACGGTAGGTGTCCAGGCGAGCCTTCGCGTGCTCCAACAGCTCATCAGTCCAGAACCAATCCGAACGGTAATGCTGACCCATAATCGCCAGGCGCACCGCATTCGCATCCTCACCGGCCGCACGCAGACGCGAAACCAGCACCAGGTTACCGCGGGACTTGCTCATCTTGTGGCCGTCCAAACCGACCATGCCGGTGTGCGCGTAATGCTTAGCGTGCGGGCGTGCAGACACAGCCCACGAATGGCCCGCACCCAAATCGTGGTGCGGGAACGTCAAGTCGTTACCGCCAGCCTGAACGGTCAGCGAACCATCCACAAAACGGCGGGCAATCATCGTGCACTCGATGTGCCAGCCGGGGCGGCCCGCGCCCAGCTCGCCGGCATCCCAGCTCGGCTCGCCCTCACGCTCAACACGCCACAGCAGCGGATCCAGTGCGTCACGCTTACCGGCACGGTTCGGGTCGCCGCCGCGCTCAGCGAAAATCTCCAGCATCTCATCACGGCTCAAGTGGCAGACCTCGCCCGGTGCCCACGAGTAGCCCTCAGCGTTCGCGGGCAGCTCACGCACAGCCTTCAAATCCAGGTACACGTCACCGTCAGGATGCACCACACCCTGCTCGTCCGTGAAACCGGGCACGCGGTACGCCAGGCCGCGGCGCAGCAAATCCTCAATCAGCGGGAACAGCCACTCAATGGACTCCACCACACCCACATAGTGCGCCGGCGGAATCACGTTCAGCGCCTTCATGTCGGTGCGGAACAGCTCAGTCTGATCCTCAGCCAGCTCACGCCAATCAACATTCGTCGCGGTCGCACGCTCCAGTAGCGGGTCGTCCACATCGGTCACGTTCTGAACGTAGGTGACCGGCACGCCCGCATCCAGCCAGGCGCGGTGCAGCAAGTCAAAAGCAACATAGGTGGAGGCGTGACCCATATGCGTCGCGTCGTACGGGGTGATACCGCAAACGTACAGGCTCGCCGCCTTATCCTCCTGAACCTGAACAATCTCACCAGCCGCGGTATCAAAAATACGCGGCAGCGCAGCCTGACCGGGCAGAGTCACAGAGGCGGGGGCATCCCAAGCTCGCATGGGTTTCCTTTCCGTAAAAACGCCCACAACCGGTGGACGCGCCACACCCGCCGCCCAACCTCAAGGCATGCGGGTGCCAAAAAATCTACTCCAATAAGAATACCCGCCCGTGAGAAACTCACGGACGGGTATGTCATATCACGCTGAGGGCTAAAGCCTTAGAACGCCGAAGAAGTAGCGTTCAGAACGCCAGTGCCCAGACCAACGAAAATCAGGATACCGAGCGCAATGCGGTACCAGATGAAAATGCCGTAGGACTTCGAAGACACGTACTTCAAGAACCAGCCAATCATCAGGTAACCCACCACAAACGCAACCAGAGTAGCCACGAAAGTCGAGGGAATACCGTAGTAGCCGGTCGCCTCCTCGCCGGTGACCACCTTGAAGGTCTTGTACAGGCCAGACATGAACACGGCAGGCATGGCCAGCAGGAACGAGTAACGAGCCGCAGCCTCACGGGTGTAACCCATGAACAGACCCGCAGTAATCGTACCGCCCGAACGGGAAACACCCGGGATCAGTGCCAGCGCCTGCGCGAAACCGTACAGAATACCGTGACGGAAAGTCAGGTCCTTCAGCTCACGCTGCTCACGACCAAAACGGTCCGCAAGACCCAGGAACACCGCAAAGACAATCAGCATGGTCGCCACAACCCACAGGCTGCGGAACTGGGTGTCAATGTAGTCTTCCAGCAGCAGACCCAAAACGCCGATGGGCAGGGAGCCGAGAATAATCAGCCAACCCATGCGGGCATCCGGGTCGTTGCGCGGTACGCGGCCGGTCAAGGATCCGAACCAGGACTTCAGGATGCGAACAAGATCGCGCCAGAAGAAAATCAGAACCGCAGTCTCAGTACCCAGCTGGGTGATTGCGGTAAACGCGGCGCCCGGGTCAGCCCTCTCCGGCAGGATCTGACCAACAATGTTCAGATGCGCCGATGATGAAATCGGCAGAAATTCGGTAAGGCCCTGAACGAAGCCCAAAATAATTGCTTGAATCCATTCCACGCATTCAAGGATACAGGAGGCGCACCCACCCGGGGCGGTTCGCCGAAGGTGATGTGGAACTTCCGCAAACCGCCCCGTCCACACTGTGAAACGCTCAGGGTGCCGGTTCAAGCGGTACACCGCGGTGCAACCGGGGCTTATCTACGGCTCATCCATGGCTCGAGGAAGCCGTACAAACACCTCAAATGCGCGCTCTCCGGCGCGTCGAAGGTGCGTCAACGGCGCAAGCACACTAGCCGCACGACCAGTCAAAAACACCAGTCTCAAAATCAAAAACAGCGCTACCGCACCCAAAATTCAGCACATCAAACTCATCGAACTCAATATAACGAGCCGTCAGACCCTCCGGCAGAGCCTGCGCATAAAAATGAGTGCCACCCAGGTGAGTACCCACCGCAATCAGCGGCTTCGCCCACTCAAACCACGCCGAATCCTCCGCATCCCAATCGAAAGGACTCAAATAACCAGTCTGCGAGTCCACATTCTCAAGCACATCACTGGGGACCTTACCGGCATTCGGGTCATCCGTCGGAACCCACCCCACAAGAGCAGGCTTACGGTCCAGCGGCTGTTGACGATCCGCCAAAGCCCAGGCGCTGAAGCTCTCCTCCTCACCGCGATGCTCACCGGGCCGGCGCACATCCTGCGGCGGCTCCGTACGGGACGAGAACTCCTCCTCGCTCAGGTACAGCACCGCAAACTCGGCATCCAAAATATCGCGCAACAACAACTGATACGGATGCACCCGCGCCTGCGCATACTGCACCTCAAACGGGTCATCACTAGCAGCATTAGCAACACCCTCAGTCGCCTCATCCTCAGCGAACTGGCCATCACCGGCGAAGAAAGAGAACGCCACCACACCCGGATACTTCTGCGCATCCGGCAGGTACTCCCCCGGCAACCTCACCGTAAAAATATGCTGCATCGGCAAACCAGTAAACGTACTGCGCGGCCACTGATCCTGCTCAATACCGGGACCGGTCGAACCCACCCAGCCAGCCTCCCACACTTCGGCAGAACCGGCAGGCAGAGCAGTATCATCACCACCGCGCAGCTCATAATTCCAGGCCCGGACAGAAGAATCGGTGCCCGCCGCATCAACGGGGCTAAACACCATCGCGTAGCTTTTCATGAGAGTTCCTCCCAGCAGATTATTCGCCCCACAGCACGCCGATGCACACAACACCTGCGCACATTAACGCGTAAGGGCGGGATACATACTCCCAGTATGCATCCCGCCCCCACATCATGCACGGTCAACGGTCATCAGCCAGCGGTCACCCGCAAACCTTGCACAAAGCATGTACGGCTATCGCCTACGCCTGACGCTCATCACGCAGCGCACGGTTCACAGCCGAAATCATCGCCTTCAACGCCGCACGAGTCGTCGAGTTGTCCACACCGATACCCCACAGCACGCGAGAACCAACAGCAGCCTCAACGTAGCAGGCAGCGTTAGCAGTCGACGAAGACGACATGGTGTGCTCCGAGTAATCCATCACGCGAATATCCACGCCCTCGCCCGAAAGGATGTTCTGCAGAGCATCCACCGGACCGGTACCCGAAGCCGAACGAGTGTACGTGTGACCATCAATGTTCAGACCAACACGCAGAGTAGTCGCACCGGTATCAGCCGAATCAATGTTAATCGACTCAATACGGTACTTACCCCAACGCTTCTCCGTGTCGGTTGCGGGCAGGTACTCATCCGCGAAGATGTTCCACAGCTTCTGGCTGGTCATCTCGCCGCCCTCAGCGTCAGTACGAGCCTGAACAATCTTCGAGAACTCAACCTGAGCACGACGCGGCAGATCCAGGCCGTGATCCTGCTTCAGCAGGTACGCCATGCCGCCCTTACCGGACTGCGAGTTCACACGAATAATCGCCTCGTAGGTACGACCCAGGTCGCGAGGATCAATCGGCAGGTACGGAACCTCCCAGTACACCTCATCCACGGTCTTACCCGCCTCAGCAGCGGTACGCTCCAGAGCCTCAAAGCCCTTCTTAATAGCGTCCTGGTGAGAACCAGAGAACGCGGTGAACACCAAGTCACCACCATACGGCGAACGCTCGTGCACCTTCAGCTGGTTGCAGTATTCAACAGTCTTACGGATACCGTCAATATCAGAGAAATCAATCTGCGGATCCACACCCTGGGTGTACATGTTCAGACCCAACGTCACCAGGTCAACGTTACCGGTGCGCTCGCCATTACCGAAGAGGCAACCCTCAATACGGTCAGCGCCCGCCAAGTAACCCAGCTCAGCAGCAGCCACGCCGGTACCGCGGTCATTATGCGGGTGCAGCGACAGCACAATGTGCTCGCGGTGGTTCAGGTTGCGGTCCATCCACTCGACAGAGTCGGCGTACACGTTCGGGGTAGCCATCTCAACGGTAGCGGGCAGGTTCACAATCAGCTCGCGGCCGTTCTGACCAACCTCCAGCTCCTCAGCCACAGCGTTCACCACGCGAGCCGCGTACTCCAGCTCAGTGCCGGTGAAAGACTCGGGCGAGTACTCGTAGATGACCTTAGTATCAGAGATCATCTGCTCTTCGTACTTGCGGCACAGGCGCGCACCCTGCAGGGCGATATCCAGCACGCCCTCCTGATCCTGGTTGAACACCACGCGACGCTGCAGCACGGAGGTCGAGTTGTAGAAGTGCACAATCGCCTGCGGTGCACCCTCAATCGCCTCAAAAGTGCGGGCAATCAGATGCTCACGCGCCTGCACCAGAACCTGAATGGTCACATCCGAAGGAATGTGGCCGTCCTCAACGAGAGTGCGCACAAAATCAAAGTCAGTCTGCGACGCCGAAGGGAAACCAACCTCAATTTCCTTGTAACCCATCTTCACCAGCAGCTTGAACATCGCAAGCTTACGGTCGGTGTCCATGGGGTCAATCAGCGCCTGGTTGCCGTCACGCAGATCCACTGCGCACCAGCGCGGAGCCTTCTCAATGACCTTATCCGGCCAGGTGCGGTCCGGCAGGTCAACAACAATCTGCTCGTGGAAAGGGCGGTACTTGTGTACCGGCATGGGGCTGGGCTTCTGGTGGTTTTTCATGATGAATTTCCTGTTGGTTGGTCCGTCTCGCTCTACCCCAATTGTGGGGCTCGTACCGTGCCGGGTATCGGTTCCCGGCAGCCGTGGTCAAGGCGGTGCATCAGAAAGGATGCAAAGGTGAGATGCCGCGTCAAAAAGCCGGAACGGTTGCGGCAGATTCTAGTGTGCCCCGTTCCGGCGAATAAGCAGCAGGTTCACTGCCTGGCGGGTAACCCCGCGCATGCTCTCACCGTCAATAGTCATGCCTCCACGCTATCACAGGGGTCGGAGGCGGCGGCAGGGCACCCGGGAAGCCGTCCATCATCTGGAAAGAATTAACGGTAAAGGGGCGCAGCCACCATTTCTGGCGCTACGCCCCTTCACTCAAAATTCATGTATCTGCGCTATGCCCTAGCTAGAACCTAGTAGGCGAAAGCAGTCTGGCACTTGTTCTGATCAGCAGTCTGACCGGTCGCGTTACCCGCAATCGCAGCCTCCTGCTTCTCCATCGCCTCACCGGACGGGAAGTCAGTACCGATTGTCACCGACACGCCCTGAACCTCTTCAGTCGCCACCACTCGGGTCACGTTCAGCTTTGCGGCGATTTCCTTCGCCTCCGCCTCGTAACCGGTCGAATAGAAGACCGTGGTGAAGTTCGTCGGGCTAGCGGAAGTACCCGGAGTAACATTCGAGTAGCCCAGGCCCTCAACCACCGAAGCAATCGTAGCCGAGCGGCCATCCAGACCGGTCGCGTTGTACACGCTCACCGGAACCGTACGATCGAGCTGAACCGGAGCGGCAGAAGTAGCCGGCGCCTCCGGAGCCTTCTCCTCCTTCAGCGACTTATCGTCACGCAGACGCTGGAACACGTTCGCAGCATCCGCAGAAACCTGCAGGCGGTTCGCATCCTGGCTCCACGGCTCAGTCGGCACCGTCGCAAACACAACATTCGACAGGTCCACACCACCAAGAGTCGCACCAACACCCACCAGAGTGCTGATATTACCCAGGTTCTTATCCACCGTCACGTTCTGAGTAATCGCCTCAGCAATGTTAATCAGACGGCCCGGATTCGACAGAGTACCCTCGCTCTTCACCTTACGCAGCAGCGAAGACAAGAAGCCCTGCTGAGCCTGAATACGACCAATATCGGAACCGTCCGAGAAGCCGTGGCGGCTACGCAAGAACGCAAGAGCCTGCTCACCCTCAACCGAAGAAGTACCGGCAGGAAGCTTCAGACCGCTGTACTCGTCATCAATCGGAGCGTCCACACACACCTGAACGCCGCCAACAACCTTCGACAGCTCCTTCACAGCGTTAAAGTCCACCAACATGAAGTGGTCAATATTCACACCGGTCAGCTTGCTAATGGTCGCCACAGTACAACCGGCACCACCGCGAGACAGAGACTCGTTAATCTGAACGTTCTCCTCAGCCGGGTACACGGTGCCGCTCTCAGGATCAGTACACTGCGGCACGTCAACCATCAAGTCACGCGGGAACGACAGCACGCTCACGTTCTTACGGTCCTTGCTGATCTGCAGCAGCATCATCACGTCCGCGCGAGCCTCAGAATTGCGGTCATCCTCATCACCGTACGCACCGTTATTACCCTTACGGGTATCGGAGCCAATCACGAGAATGTCCAAGGCGCCGTTCTCCAGGCCGTCCTTGTAATTGCTGATGTTCAGCTCCTGAGTATGCAGATTATTGCGCATACGCAGAGCCAACACGCCACCAAAGCCAACAACAATGACGAGCATGCAAGCAGTAAGCAGAGCAATCCACTTATTGCGGTTTGAAGTCATCACCGTCGTGCGCATATGACGACCGGTGCTTCGTAAACGAGGTGCCTGGGGCATACCTTTTCTCTTTCTGCCGGTGAGCAAGTGCTTTCTCAGAGTAACACTCTTCCCTATGAGCGCCGAATGAGAGTGAAAAGTTTCACCCGGAGGCATGCACATATTTCTGCAAGCCACCGGGTGAAAACTAAGGATGCGCGACCGCCTCCGAAGGCAACCTCGCAGGGCAAAGTCTCCAGGCGATGCGCTCAGGAAAGCTACTAGAATCCCAGGCGGTTCAACGCACGCGCGTCAGACTGCCACTCCTTCGCAACCTTCACATGAATATTCAAATAAATGCGGGTACCGAGCATCGCCTCAATCTGCTCACGAGCCTTCGTACCAATCTTGCGCAGGTTCGAGCCGCCCTTACCGATAATGATGTACTTCTGCGACTCACGCTCCACAAACAGGTTCACGTGCACATCCAGCAGCGGGTTATCCGCCGGGCGGCCCTCACGGAACTCCATCTCCTCAACCGTCACAGCAATCGAGTGGGGCAACTCCTCGCGCGCACCCTCCAGGGCAGCCTCACGCACCAGCTCCGCGATGAGGGTTGCCTCCGGCTCATCGGTCAGCTCACCCTCCGGGTACAGCGGCGGCGACAGCGGAGTGTACTGCGCCAGCAGGTCAGCAACCGCATCCACCTGGAAATGCTTCACAGCAGACACCGGGATAATCGCAGCCCAGCCGCCCTTACCGTCAACCGGCATCGGCTCAGCAACCTCACCGGCACGGCGCTTAGCCGCAGGACCCGAACCCTTCGCGAAAGGCACAGCATCATTCTTGCCGCCCTTACCCTTGGGGCCCTTACCCTTCTGCTTCGCACGATGCGCGGCACGCTTAGCACGAGCCGCACGCTCAGCGCTCATGACCTCCTCGCCGAGCGCCTCAACAGCCAGCAGCTGCTCACGCAGCTCCTCAGAGCTCACAGTGTCAGCCTTCGTCACAATAGCAACCACCGGCTTATTGCTCGACGCCACCAGCTGCGACGCAATGTAACGGTCACCCGGGCCAATCTTCTCATTCGCCGGAATGCAGAAGCCCAGCACATCCACCTGCGAAAGAGTGCTCGCCACCAGGTCGTTCAGACGCTCACCCAGCAGAGTGCGGGGGCGGTGAATACCCGGGGTGTCCACCAGAATCAGCTGGTACTCGTCCTTGTGCACAATACCGCGGATCGTGTGGCGGGTCGTCTGCGGACGGTTCGAAGTGATAGCCACCTTCTGACCGACCATAGCGTTCGTCAAAGTAGACTTACCCGCATTCGGGCGGCCCACCAGCGACGCGAAGCCCGAACGGAAATCCGCCGGGTAGGTCGGCAGCGGGGTGCTCAAGTCCAGAGTGCTCAAATCGAGCGGGGTGTACTCCTGGTCCATTGTGTTTCTCCTTGTCAAACCCCGTGCGGGGTGTATGGGGTGCCAGCTTCATCTGCCTGCGCCTTCCGGGGCGGGGCGGCCAACTCAAAGTGTGTTAGGGAAATTGCGGCGTCTATGTTCGATGTCTAGCGGTTGCCGTGCTGATCGATTGCCGGCTCAGCCTCTGCAATATCTCCCGGAAGATCCGGATGCGCGTGCGGCTCAGCCACAGCGGGAGGCTCCGTATCCACGGTGAGGATGTCAGCAACCTCCGCGGAATGAGGCTCCGAGGAAGACGTAGCGGAACCTTCAGCGTTCTGCTGCTCATCACGAGGCGGCTCATACCACGCCTGCAACATATCCACCTGGTGGCGGCGGCCCGACGAACCAATCGCACGAATATGAATACCGTCAATCTCAATCTCAGAACCGACAATCGGCACCATGCCCAGATGCTTAGCGAGCAGACCGCCCACCGTATCAACATCTTCATCGTCGAGTTCACGGCCGAAAATCTCGCCCAGCTCATCAATACCCAGGCGGGCAGAGAGACGGAACGTGCCGTCATCGTTCAGCGTGTACTCGGGGCGCTCGTGATCGTACTCGTCAGAGATGTCGCCGACCAGCTCCTCGATCAGGTCCTCAAGGGTAATCAGGCCGGCGGTGCCGCCGTACTCGTCAACAATAATCGCCACGTGCGTGGACTCACGCTGCATCTCACGCAGCAGGTCCATGGCGCGCTTCGACTCGGGCTCAAAACGAGCCGGGCGCATCAGCTCAACCACGGTCGGCAGGGCGGTACCTTCGGGAGCCTCACCGTGCAGGATGAAGGCGCGCATCGCGTCCTTCAGG
This sequence comes from Rothia sp. 27098_8_27, assembly GCF_041432805.1. NCBI lineage: Bacteria > Bacillati > Actinomycetota > Actinomycetes > Micrococcales > Micrococcaceae > Rothia > Rothia sp. 27098_8_27. Next base: position 308,863 of record NZ_JAPWAJ010000001.1, read on the forward strand.
TAGAGCACACCCAGAATCTCATCGCTCGAATCACCAATCACCGGCATACGCGAATAACCCGAACGCAGGAACAGGCTCAGCGCCTCACGCAGAGGGGTGTCACGGCTAGCGGTGAGCATGTCGGTACGCGGAACCATGAGCGAACGGATGCGGGTATCGTCCATCTCAAAGACGGACTGCACCATCTGCGCCTCGTCGTCCTCGATGGTTTCAGCGTCGGAGGCGCGGTCCAGGAACTCGCGCAACTCCTCCTCATCGAACACGCCCACCGGGGCCTCAGCCGAACGTTCCGGCGCCAGGCGCACGCTGAGCTTATCGAGCAGACCGGTCGCCGGGCTCAGCAGAACCGACAGGTAGTGCACCGGGCGAGCCAGCACACGAATCGACGCGACCGGGCGGTTACGACCCAGAGCACGCGCCAGCACATGCAGAACCGGGTAGCCCACCAGCGCAACAATCACGAGGGTCAGCACGACGGCGAGCGCGTGCACCTCAACCAGGTTCAGCAGGCAGGTCATGGTGGCGAGCACCGCGGCGGCTGCCGCAATGAGGCGGGTCAGGCGCAGCGGGTGCGTGTACGCTTCGGAGTCACCGTCGAGGGTGCGCTGCAGGACGCGGGCGCCGAGGGTGTCCGGGTGTGCCTCCACTGCCTCCTCAGCCTCGTTGTGCGGCAGGTAGGTAAATGCGGTTTCGGCGATTGCCGCGACCACGGTCAGGCAGAGCGCGAGAACGGCGAGGAGGGCTGTGAGTAGAATGTCCACGCCGCTCCCCTAGTGTCGGGTTTCGACCGGTGCCGGGCGGCCCAGGAACTCTTCGAGGATGGAGCGCTGAATGCCGAACATTTCAGCTTCCTCTTCGGCGGTGCCGTGGTCGTAGCCGAGGCAGTGCAGAATGCCGTGGGTGGTGAGCAGGCACAGCTCATCGAGGGTGCTGTGGCCCGCGTCTGCGCCCTGACGTGCGGCGACGGGCGGGCAGAGGATGATGTCGCCGAGCATGCCGCTGGAGGGGTTTTCGGGGGTTCCCGGTTCCAGCTCGTCCATGGGGAAGCTCATCACGTCGGTTGCACCGGGCAGGTCCATCCACTCGATGTGCACGCGTTCCATTTCGTCTTCGTTCACAATGGCGATGGACAGGTAGGTGTCATCGGCAAGGTGCATGCGTTTGAAGGCGTGCTCGACGAGGCGGGTGAGCACCTCGGTGTCTACCGCTTCGAAAGATTCGCGGATGAAGGCGTCGGTTACCGGGTCGGCACCGGTTGCGGGTTCTTCACAGTCGAATTCGATCTCTGCCACCGTTTAGCGTCCTTCCGGGATGGTCTGTGCGTTGTTGGGGTTCTGCTCGGCGTTCTTTTCGGAGCCGCCGTTGATACCGGCGCGGTCCAGCAGCTTCTCGGCTGCGGCCTCGATGGTGGCGCGCTTGACCTTGCGGTTGCGCTTGCGTTCCATTGCCTTCTGGTCTTCGCCCCACTGATCGTAGGCGGACACAATGTTCGACACCAGGGTGTGGCGAACCACGTCGGAGGATTCCAGGATGCTGAAGTGAATATCCTCCACACCCTGCAGAATGTTGCGCACCTGCTTCAGGCCGGAGGCGGCGCCACCGGGCAGGTCGATCTGGGTGATGTCACCGGTAATGACCATCTTCGAGCCGAAGCCCAGGCGGGTCAGGAACATTTTCATCTGCTCGGCGGTGGTGTTCTGTGCCTCGTCAAGGATGATGAATGCGTCGTTGAGGGTACGGCCGCGCATGTACGCCAGCGGTGCGACCTCAATGGTGCCCGCCTCCATGAGCTTGGGGATGGTTTCAGGTTCGAGCATGTCGTGCAGTGCGTCGTAGAGCGGGCGCAGGTACGGGTCAATCTTCTCGTTGAGGGTGCCGGGCAGGAAGCCCAGACGCTCGCCAGCCTCCACGGCGGGGCGGGTGAGGATAATGCGGTTCACTTCGTGGCTCTGCAGCGCCTGCACAGCCTTCGCCATGGCGAGGTAGGTCTTACCGGTACCCGCCGGGCCGATACCGAAGATGACGGTGTTCGCGTCGATAGCGTCCACATACTTCTTCTGGTTAATGGTCTTGGGGCGAATCGTGGTGCCGCGGGTGGAGAGGATGCTGGTGGACAGCGAGTGCGCCGGGTTGCTCAGTTCGTCGCCGAGCATGCCCATGAGGCGGTGAATGACCTGCACGGTAATCTGTGTGTCGTGGCTGGAGAGTACGCGCAGCTCGTTCAGCAGCTTTGCGGCGGTGTTGACGGCCTCGGAGGGGCCGGTGATGAGCACGTCCAGGTCCTTGGGACGCAGGCTAATCTGCTCGAAGTAGTCCTCGATAATTGCTAGGTGCGCGTCCTGCGGGCCGAGCACGGCGATCATTTCTGCGGCGCTCTTGAAGGATACGGTGCGCGCGGTCGAGAGAGGTCGGGAGGTAGTCATATGGGCTCCTTGGCTAGTGATGTATTTACAAGTATAGATGCGCGTGATGCACCACGCACCGGCTAGGTTCTGTCAGCGACGCTCTACCAGCGGCCCAGCACCACGTTCAGGGTGCACATGGCGGCAGAACCGGCGGTGGAGGAACGCAGCACCTCGTCACCGAGTAGTGCCAGCTGCGCGCCGGCGTCGGTGAAGAGCTGCACTTCGCGGTCGCTGATGCCGCCTTCGGGGCCGACGAGCAGGTAGATTTCTTCGGGCAGGTTCTCTGCCTCTACAAGCTTGCGTGCCAGGGCGCTGAGGCGTTCGGTCGCCTGCTCGTGCAGGATGAACACGGCGGCGGACTGCTCAGAACTCTCCCCGGCAACTTCTTCAATGAGTTCCACCAGGTCGGCGGTGCTGTACAGGTCGTACACTTCGGGAATGAGCGCGCGGCGCGACTGCTTCGCCGCAGCGGTGACGGTGTTCTGCCACTTAGTGTGTGCCTTGGAGGCGCGCTCCCCCTTCCAACGCACGATGGAACGGTCCGCGCTCCACGGAAGCACACCGTACACGCCCAGCTCAGTCGCGGTTTCGATGGCGAGCAGGTCGCGGCCGTCCTTCGCGAGCGCCTGCACCAGGTAGATGGAGGGCACGCTACGTTCCTCGCGTAGCTCCTGCACCAGCACGCTCACGCCGTCCGCGTTGATGGAGGCGACCGTACCGAGTGCGCGGCGGCCGGTGCCGTCACCCAGGTCGATGCGTTCGCCGAGCTCAAGGCGCTTGACGAGGGCGTGCTTGCCTTCGGAACCGCTAAGCGCGCAGGTGGCGCCGGGGGTGAGTGCGTCGTATTCTTCCGTGCTGATGTAGAAGATGGGGGCGCTCATGGTTCTCCTTGAGGTGCGGTTTAAAAGCGTGGGTAGTGTGCGGGTGGCGTGTGAAATAGGTGTGCTGCTTAGCGCGGGCGCGTACAGCGCAGCGCTGACAGCAGTGCTGACAGGAATGCGGCGGGTGCGGGTTGAGTACCGCACCCGCCGCATCCTGAGCTTGGTGTAGGGATCCTACTTGAACTGGTCCTTCAGGCGGGAGAAGAGACCGCCGCGGTGCTTGACCTGCGAACCTTCGGTGAGGGATTCACCGCGCAGGGCGGCGAACTGGCGCAGCAGTTCACGCTGTTCTTCGGTCATGTCGGTGGGGGTAACCACCTGGATACGCACCAGCAGGTCGCCGCGACGCTCGGTGCCGAGCACGGTTGCGCCCAGGCCGTTGAGGGTGATCACGTCACCGCTCTGAGTGCCTGCGGGGATCGCAACTTCCTGGTTGCCGTCGAAGGTCTTCAGCGGGATGGTGGTGCCCAGCGCCGCCGCGACCATGGGGATGTTCACGGTGGTGACCAGGTTGTCGCCCTCGCGGCTGAAGTACTTGTCACGCTTAACGTTCAGGTCAATGTACAGGTCGCCGTTGGGGCCACCGTACAGGCCTGCCTCGCCCTTGCCGCGCAGGCGGATACGCGCCTGGTCGTGCACGCCGGCGGGAACGTTGAAGGTCAGCGGCACGTCTTCACGTACGCGGCCCTGACCGTGACATTCAGGGCAGGGGGTCTTGATGACGGTGCCGTAGCCGTGGCAGTCGGGGCATTCAACCTGCTGCATGACGGTACCGAGGATGGACTGCACGCGGCGCTGCATGAAACCGTGACCGGAGCAGGTGGTGCAGGTTTCGGGCTGGGTGCCCTCTGCGGTGCCTTCACCGTTACAGGACTTGCAGGTCACGGCGGAGCGACGCTCAATGGTCTTCTCAACACCGAACACGGCGTCCTGCAGGCTGATGGAGACGGTAATCAGGTCGTCCTGGCCCTGACGCATACGGGATGCGGGGCCGCGGGCACCTGCCGCGCCGCCGGTGAACATGTTCAGCAGGTCCTCGAAACCGCCGAAGCCGCTGAATCCGCCGCCCGGGTAGCCGCCGCCTCCGGGGTAGCCTGCGCGGCCCTGTTCGTCGCCGGTGGTGTCATAGTTGCGGCGCTTTTCGGGGTCGGAGAGCACCTCGTAGGCGAGGGTGACGCGCTTGAACTCTTCGGCTGCGTCCTCGGAGGGGTTCACGTCGGGGTGCAGTTGGCGTGCCTTCTTTCGGTACGCCTTCTTGATCTCTTCGGGGCTGGCGTCGTTCGATACGCCGAGAGTATCGTAGTGGCTCATGCGTTTCCTTCCTCTCGAGACGATGGCGGTGCTCGATGAGTGCACCGCCAACAATGGTCGTATCAATTCTAGGGGATACTACCCCCGACCCGATACAATGGCTAGGCTGAAAGGGGGTCGCTCCCGCTATCCGCTTAATCTGCGGTGCGCCCCGAACCCCGTTTTAGTTCCCCCGCCGGTTCTGTCTTACGGTTCCGTCTGGTTGTTCTGTCTCATGGTTCCGGCGCTGTCACCGCCCCTACTGGCTCTGCTGCCCCTACCGCCCCAAAGGAGAATACGTTGAGTACCCACCACTCCCCCTACGGCTGGGGTGCCCAGGATCTAAACGCCGCCCGCATGAGCCGCCAGGCGCCGGCCCCGCGTAAGGTGCCGCTGCGCCGCGGCCTGCTGATTGAGGATATTAACGGCTGGGTGGGTGAGGTCGTGAAGGCTGAACGCATCGGCGGCGCCCTGTTCTTCGGACTCGAGGACGCGAAGGGTCGCGTGAAGAACTTCCCGTTGGGTCCGGGCTACTTGATTGAGGGTGAGCCCGTTGAGATTGTCGCCCCGGTGGCGGCGAAGGAGCCGAAGCGCACGATTTCTCGTTCCGGTTCCATTGCGGTGAAGAACGCCCCGGCTCGAGTGGCACGCGCCTCCCGCATCTGGGTTGAGGGCCTGCACGACGCCGAACTCGTGGAGAAGGTCTGGGGCCACGATCTGCGCGTTGAGGGCATTGTTGTGGAGCCGCTGCACGGCGTGGATGATCTCGCCGGTGCTATTCGTGAGTTCGCGCCGGGCCCGGGCCGCCGCCTGGGTATTCTGGTCGACCACCTGATTGAAGGCACGAAGGAGCAGCGCATTGTTGCGGAGGCGTTGGCTGTGCCGGGTGCCGCCGGGCACGTGAAGATCGTGGGTCACCCATTCATCGATATTTGGCAGGCGGTCAAGCCCTCGGTGCTGGGTTTGAAGGCGTGGCCGCAGGTTCCGCGCGGTGAGGATTTCAAGAAGGGCACGCTGCGCCGTCTGGGTCAGCCGCACGAAACGCAGGCGGATGTGGCGCAGGCGTGGAAGCATATTCTCTCCCGCGTTGACTCCTACGCTGACCTGGATCCGACACTGCTCGGTCCGGTCGAATCGCTCATCGATTTTCTCACAGAGCCGGGTGCCTAACCGCACCCGAAATCCGCCATTGCGCCCCCGTCTGCGGGCGCAGGTGTGAATTTGCTCAGAACCTTTCCCCCGAGGGCATTATCCTGTGGGTTTCGTCCCCTAAAGCGGTACAATAGTTGAGCGTGTGGCATTGCCCCTGTGGGTTTTGCCGCAACATCACTACACTCTTAGGTCACCACCGCTCAAACGATTCACCTCCTCGGAGGGCAGATCCACCGGCTTAGGTGATCACCACAAGAAACTTCTATCGAACCAGGATTTTCGTGACTAACGATGTTCGCCCGGCAACCGGGCCTCAGAAAACCCGTAAGATTAGCGTGATTCAGGACCGCAACCGTGCGACTCTCGCGCATTTCGGCGGTATTCTCGGCATCATCCCTTCCGCTGCGGTTTTCTACGTCAGCCGCAATAACGCGCCCTTCGCTGAGCAGGAGGCTCGCGAGGCAATGAACTTCACCCTCCTGCCCTCCATTGCTCTGGTGGCGCTGTGGGTTGTGTCGTTCCTGCCCGGCATGGGCAACATTGCCATGGTTCTGGGTGCGCTCGTGTGGCTGTTCATGGCTATTGCGTCGCTGCGTGCCGGTATTGAGGTGAACCGCGGTGAGCCGTACAGCTACCGCATTAACCCGCGCCTGCTGGACCGCTTCTACTCCACCGAGAACGCAGAATCCGCAGAGTCCTAAGAACTGACGGTCCTAAACCGCGCTGTCTCAGAACCGCGCTGATAGCTTTTACGATGAACGCCCCGCACGTTGTGTGCGGGGCGTTCTACGTTTAAGTGGGGCTTCTTTGCCTAGTGCGCGTGAATTGCTGCAAACTCTACCGAATGGCGCTGTAGATAATCGTTGTTAAACGATCGTGGGCCCCTGTTACCAGGAGCCCACAACCGTATTCACTCAACTTCAGCAAAGACGAGAACACGCTGTTAGACATATACCGTCCTGCCATGACCTATTATGGCACAGCGTAACCTTCAACCACAACTTGAAATTGGGTGTTTTGGGAAAATTTTTTCACAGGAAAGTAATCGAAAAATACGCACTCCAAAAGTGGCATGAAAGAGTGGAAAATTCTTTCGGCTAGTCCAGCACAAATGCGAACAATTAGCACGCCGGTGTAAGGTGTGGTGCTCCCCCAAAGTCCCTCCAAACAGCCCCGAAAAATTTTTTAAAAGTTTTTTGAGACCCGTAAAAACACCCCGAAATCACCGAAATATTACGGCAATACCGGGGTGCACGCCCTTCGCAGGCAGCGTCAGAGAAAAGCATCAAGTGAAGCTGCGACAGACCAGAACCGGAACGTCGCCTCGATTGAAAAGCCCCTTGTCAGGCCAATGCTTCTTAGCGCCCTTCGTGCTCTTCAGAGACCTCCGGGAGCAGCTCGCGGGTGACAGCATCGCCCAGTAGGCGGCCCTTGAGGGTTAGTCGCACGTGGGCTTCAGGGTCAGGTTCAGCTTGAGGACTCAAAGCATCAGGCTCAATCAGAGCTTGAGAAACCAACCAGCGCAGGGAGGCGCCCAGCTGCGCCTCATCGTGCACGGCGAGCAGCTCGCGCATCGCCAAGCCCTCACGCACACGGATCATGAGCATAATCGTCTCAAAAGCACGAGTGGCGGTGTCCAGCACCTCACGTGCCGCCGCCGGGGACTCCCCCGCACGCACCTTCTGCGCGTACGGCACCGGGTGCTTCACGTTCCACCAGCGGGTACCGTTCACGTGCGAGTGCGCGCCGGGGCCGATGCCCCACCAGTCCTGGTTGCGCCAGTAGGCGAGGTTGTGGTCACTGCGGGTGTCCTCGCTACGCGAGTAGTTGGACACCTCGTACCAGTTGTATCCGGCTTCGGTGAGTAGCTCCTCGGCGAGCAGGTACATGTCCGCCATGAGGTCTTCGTCGGGCATGGTGTATTCGCCGCGGCGGATCTGTGCGGCGAGCTTGGTGCCGTCCTCTACAATGAGCGAGTACGCGGAAATGTGGTCGGGTTCGTATGAGATTGCGGCGCGAACACTGCGCTCCCACTGGTGCAGGCTCTCCCCCGGCGAACCGTAAATCAGGTCCACGGACACCTGCAGGCCGACCTCCTTAGCCCAGGCGACGACCTTCGGTACGTTCGACGGCGTGTGGGTGCGGTCGAGTACCTGTAGCACCTCGGGGACGACGGACTGCATGCCGAAGGAGACGCGGGTGAAGCCGCCGTCCTTGAGGGTCTGCAGGTCTTCGCGGGTGACGGAGTCGGGGTTCGCTTCGGTGGTGACTTCTGCCCCTTCGACGAGGCCGAATACGTCGATGGCTGCCTGTAGGATGCGTACGAGGTCGCGGGCGGGCAGTTTGGTGGGGGTGCCGCCTCCGAAGAAGACGGTGTACATGGGGCGTTTTGCGATGCCGGATGCTTCGAGGGTGCGGGCGGCGAAGAGGATTTCTGCGATGGCGTCGTCGGCGTAGGTGCCGAGGCCGATGCCGTCGCCGAAGTCTTCGGTGGCGTAGGTGTTGAAGTCGCAGTAGCCGCAGCGTACGGAGCAGAAGGGGATGTGTACGTAGAGGCTGAAGTCGCGGGTTTCGCATCCTGCCGCGCTGGTGGCGGGGATGCGCCCGTCGCGGGGTGCGGGGGCGCCGGTGGGCTGGGCGGGCATTCTGCCTCCTGGAACTAGGTGTACGAGTAGTGAATCAAATAGGGGCACCGCGCATGCGGCTACGCGGGTAGCATCAGCGGGCGGGTAACATCAACAGACAGCGTGCAGAGAACCCGGCGGTACACGAGGCACCAGCCGGGTTCTCCACAATCAACAGGTCAGCACACAGCCGGAAAAGCTACAGCAGCGAAAGGCTACTTCTTCTTTTCCTTCTCCTCGCTCGAAGACAGTGCCGCAATGAAGGCTTCCTGAGGAACCTCCACACGACCGACCATCTTCATGCGCTTCTTGCCTTCCTTCTGCTTCTCCAGCAGCTTACGCTTACGCGAAATATCGCCACCGTAACACTTCGAAAGAACGTCCTTACGCATCGCGCGAATATTCTCGCGGGCAATAATACGCGAACCGATAGCCGCCTGAATCGGCACCTCAAACTGCTGGCGAGGAATCAGCTCACGTAGCTTAGAAGTCATCATCAGGCCGTACGAGTACGCCTTATCGCGGTGAGTAATGGCGCTGAACGCATCCACCTTCTCACCCTGCAGCAGGATGTCGACCTTCACCAGGTCAGCCTCTTCCTCACCGTCGAACTTCCAGTCCAGCGAGGCGTAGCCGCGGGTGCGGGACTTCAACTGATCGAAGAAGTCGAACACGATCTCTGCCAGGGGCAGGCGGTAACGCATCTCCACACGATCCTCGGACAGGTAATCCATGCCGCCGATCTGGCCGCGGCGAGCCTGGCACAGCTCCATAATCGCGCCAATGTACTCGCTCGGGGCAATAATCGTACACGCCACCATGGGCTCGCGAATCGTCGCGACCTTACCCTCGGGGAATTCGCTCGGATTGGTCACGCGCTTAGCGTTGCCAGCCTCATCCACCACATCATAAATAACGTTCGGCGCGGTCGAAATCAGGTCCAGGTTGAACTCGCGTTCCAGACGCTCACGCACAATCTCCAGGTGCAACAGACCCAGGAAGCCACAGCGGAAACCGAAGCCCAGAGCGGCAGAAGTCTCCGGCTCGTAAATCAGCGCGGCATCGTTGAGCTTCAGCTTATCCAGCGCGTCACGCAGCGCCGGGTAGTCCGAACCATCAATCGGGAACAGGCCAGAGAACACCATCGGCTTGGGATCCTCGTAACCACCCAGGGACTCCTGAGCAGGCTTCACGGCGGAGGTGACGGTATCACCCACACGGGACTGACGGACGTCCTTCACACCGGTAATGAGGTAACCCACCTCGCCCACGCCCAGGCCCTTCGAGGGGACAGGCTCAGGGGAAATCACGCCGATTTCAAGCAGGTCATGCTCAGCGCCGGTGGACATCATCTTAATCTTCTGACGCGGCTGCAGGCTACCGTCCACAACACGCACATAGGTGACCACACCGCGGTATGAGTCGTACACCGAGTCAAAAATCATGGCACGCGCCGGGGCGGATGCGTCACCCTGCGGGGCTGGAATCGCCTCCACAATACGGTCCAGCAGAGCCTCAACACCCTCACCGGTCTTACCCGATACGCGCAGAACCTCGTCCGGTTCGCAACCAATCAGGTTCGCCAGCTCCTCAGCGTACTTATCGGGCTGAGCCGCGGGAAGGTCAATCTTGTTCAGCACCGGGATGATGGTCAGGTCGTTCTCCATCGCCAGGTACAGGTTCGCCAGGGTCTGAGCCTCAATACCCTGGGCGGCGTCCACGAGCAGAAGCGCACCCTCACACGCAGCCAGGGAGCGGGACACCTCATAGGTGAAGTCCACGTGGCCGGGGGTGTCAATCATGTTCAGCGCGTAGGAGGTACCGTCAACATCCCAGGGCATGCGCACAGCCTGAGACTTAATGGTGATACCGCGTTCACGCTCAATGTCCATGCGGTCCAGGTACTGCGCCTTCATATCGCGCGGGGCAACCACGCCGGTGGCCTGCAGCATACGGTCTGCGAGGGTGGACTTACCGTGGTCAATGTGGGCGATAATGCAGAAGTTGCGAATAATCGCGGGGTCGGTCGCCGCCGGAACGGGCGGGTTCTTCGACATGGGTGCCAATCACATCATCCTTTCGAGATGCTGGCTGCGGGTATGGGCATAGTTACCTATCATTTTCCCATACCCGCGCCATATGTGCGAACGGACCTAGCGTTCCGAAGAATCCTCCGCAGAATCCGCACCATCATCGGCAGGATTTACGCCCTCGGAGGCGCCGCTGAGGGAATCCAGGTAGCCCTCAATATCCTCGGCAATCACCTCACCGGAGACAGTGCGCAGAGTCGAATCCATCTTCTGCTCAATCTCACGCACCAGCTCAACCTTCTCGTAGTCCTTCGCCATTTCTTCGGCGAGCTCCGCCTCCCACTCATCAGCGTGGGCGCGCAGGCGGTCGTACTCCTCAGACTCGACCTTAATACCGAGGATGACTTCCAGAGCCTCGATCAGGCTCACGACCGCGCGCGGGTTCTGCTGGTCAAAGCTCAGATACCCCGGGATGCTCATACGCAACATGACCGAGGAACGCAGGCCGTGCTCGGCGGCGAGCGCAGACATCGCCATCGTCACCGAGGTAGAACCGGTGTAGTCCTCGTGCAGAATACCGGGGATCGCCGCCAGCTTCTCGTCGTGAGTGGTCAGCGTGTACGGGTACGGGCGGGTGTGCGCCACCTCATCCTCGAAGGTCTCAACGAAGATCGCGTGGTCCACGTGGAGCTTCTTCACGTACTTGAAGAAGCGGGTCATGAACCGCCGCAGGCACAGGCTGGGAGCGGGGCCGGTCACCACGAGCAGGCGCAGGCGACGCTCCGGGATAGTGACCATGTTGTAGAACATCTTGGGCCACACCAGAACCGTGGAATCGGAGTCGTCGCTGTTCTGCAGCTGCGGGGCGACGGAACCATAGTCGTAGAAGTCGTCCATGTCGAAGCCGGGGCTCTCATCGCACGGGTCGAACGCGCGGTGAATCACGTCGAGGGCGTCCTCACCGTTGCCCGGGGGTTCCTTCGCGGAGTTGAAGCCGACCAGCATGACGGTCGTGTAGTTGTCCTCCTCGGAGGACTCGCCCAGGCCCAGCTTGCCGAGCAGTCCCTTCTTCGTGGGCTGTTCGGTGGAGGCGGGCTTGGCGAAAGCGTCAAAAAGTCGGGCGGGAGGGAAGTTCGGCTGGCTCATCGTTGTCCTTAGCTCGTGGTCGGTTCACCGGGTACATGGGGGTGTATGGAAAGTTCCCGGTAAACCATCGGTGGTTGTGTAGTGGGTGGTGTTGTAAAAAATATGTTCTATATTCGGTTATGCCGCCCAAAACCCCGGGCGGAAGGGGAAACTATGTTAGAAAGGCAGAAGCGCCAAATCGTATGGAGTGCCAGCATAAACATCCGGCAACTCACCATTAGCTACCTTCTCACGATACAAAAGGGTTACTTCGCTATCGTCGAAGGGGAATTCCTTAGCTTCATACCTACGCTTAATCTCTGCCAGACCCCACTCATACTCGGCACCGGGGCGTGCCGCCGGAGCATTAAAATAACGCCCGTTCAACTCAGCACGCATCCACCCCTCCGGAGTATTTACGTCAAACGTGGGCTTTGTAAAATCGAACGGGGCACGCCAATACTCAGGGTCTTCACGATAATCGTAAGCTTCTTCTGTGGTCTCGTTACTCATGGGGAACTTCCTGATAATATGCAAAAATGTGTGCCCACACCGGCACTATGTGCGACGCCGCTTAGGGCGCTCGTGATAGGCACGGGCGGTGTGCGGTACCGCCGGTAGTTCCCACTATACGGGCTTCCACGCGACCCGCAAGCGGTTTCGTCACCGGGCGGGCACCTCCCCGAAATATGTGCCATAAAACCACAGCATGCGGGCATAGCAAAAGGCACCCCGCCACTTAGCAGGATGCCTTTCACAAAAGTTATGAGGAGCTAACCGGTGGTGCCCCCGATGTCTTCTAGACCGAAGCATAAAGCCGCGGCCGCCCGAGCGTTATTGCCGCACCAATAGGTGAGGCTCAGGGTTTCAGAGGGGTCGTTTAACTCCTTAACCCCAACTATACACGAAAAAGAAACCCCCTGCGTTCCCCTTAGAGGAGGGGGAACACAGGGGGTCTCTGCCCTTAAACCAGAGAGGTACTCACGTACCCCGCAAGTTTTAGAAAGCCTTGTTTACCAGCGCAGCAAGACCGGACTTCTTGTTTGCAGCGGTCTTCTTGTGCAGAACACCCTTGGAAACAGCCTTGTCCAGCTTACGGTTCACAAAACGCAGAGCCTCAACAGCGGCTTCCTTGTTCTGTGCCTCAACAGCAGCCTTGACCTTGCGGGTCGCGGTCTTCAGCTCGGACTTTACAATGTTGTTGCGCAGGCGAGCCTTCTCGTTGGTGAGGATACGCTTCTTCTGAGACTTAATGTTAGCCACAATTAAACTTTCTGTTTTGTCTTATTGGTCGGTGAGGGCGACGCTGGCCGATCATCGACTGAGCGGCGTGGGGATGCCTATGGCAACCGGCCAGCAGTGCCCGATGACCATCGGACACTCAACCACACATAATACCAGATGAACAGCCTCCACGACAGACCCCCGCGGAGAGAAAAATACTGTGAAAACCGCTACATGCAGCCTCCACATCCGGCGCAGATAATCGGCACCGGTCGCCGGTGAAACTACCGGCACAGGACGTTAGCCGTTATGGCGAGTCCACGCACGCTCAATCAGGCGGAACGTATCCTCCGGCATAATCGCACCCTCACGGCGCATCGAATCCGGGCGAACACGAATCACACGGTTCAGCTTCACCTCAGAAGCGCGGCCCTGCGGATCCCACGGACCCGAACCAATATCAAGGTAGTTCGAATCGGCGTGCTCACGGTTATTGTGGTCCTTGCTGGTCATCATCAGCGCCAGCAGGTACTCACCGTCACGACCCACCAGGATCACCGGGCGGTCCTTACCCTGCGAGTGGTCCTCCTCGAAGGGAACCCACGTCCACACGATTTCACCCGGGTCAGCGTCGCCGTCCAGGGAGGGCGAGTACTCAAAGTTGATCATGTCGCGGTAATCGCCCGGGTAATCCGAACCGTCGGATGCGCCGGTCGAAGCCGGTGCGGAAGGCTTAGGTGCCGAGGACTTTACCGAGGAAGACTTCGGGGCGCTCGGCTTAGGCGCCGAAGAGCCGGAGGTACGAGCCTCACCCTGACGAGAATCATCCTTGTGGGATTCGCTCTTCTGGGAGGACTCGGAGTCACCCTTAGACGCAGTAGCGTCGTTGAGGGCATCCTCTGCCGCCTTCTGCAGGAAGGGCAGCAGGGCAAAGAAAATTTTCTTCAGAATTTCGAGCATGGGCTCTATTATGCACTACAGGCGCGGAGGTAGAGCAATCGCCAAAACAGCCTGCTCCACCGCATACACGGCGTCCTGCGACTCGCCCTTCAGCTGCGCGTCCGCATCAGCCAGAAGCTGCACAATATGCGCCAACTGGGCGCCGGTAAAACGGCGGCCGTCACGCTGAGCCTGCTCAACCTGCCACGGTGACATACCCACCTCACGCGCCAGCTCGTTAGCGCTCATACGCACGTGGTGCACGCGCGCAATATTGCGGATGCGCATGGCGAGCGCACCCAGCATCGGAATCGGCTCCGTACCGGTGGCAAGGGAGTGGCGGAGCAGACGCAGAGCCTCCGGGGCGTTACCGGAAATCGCGGCGTCACTCACGCGGAACGCGGTGACTTCGGTGCGGCCGCCGTAGTAGCGGTTCACCGCCTCCTCGGTGATTTCGCCGGGTACGTCTGAGAGCAGCTGCTGGCATGCGGCGGCAAGCTCCGCAGTGTCGGAGGCGGAGGCAGTCAGCAACGCCAGAGCGCCACCGGTAATGGGGCGCTGAGCGGCGGCAAATTCTCCCGCCAAGAACTCGCTCTTCTCACGGTCGGTCTTGAGCGCCTTGCAGTTAATGAGCACGAACTGGGAGCGCACCAGGTCGATGAGCTTCTTGCCGCGGTTACCGCCCGAGTGGTTCAGAATGAGCATGATGTCCGGCTCGGGGGCGTTCAGGTAAGCGAGCGTATCGGTCAAAAACTCGTCACTCATGGAGGCTACGTTCTCAACCTCAATGATCTTCGCCGAACCAAACAGAGAGGGCGAAGCGTGCAGAATCAGCTCCCCCGCCGTGTAGGTGGCGGCGTTAATCTGAACGCGGTCCACCTCCGGGTGGATGCTGCGGAACAGCTCACGCAGGCGTGCCGCAGCGCGGGAGGCGAAGTACTCCTCCGGGCCGTAGAGCATGACGGCGGGTGCCGGGGTGACGGTACGCCACGCGGTGTCGAGGGCGGGGCCGCCTCGGCGGGCGTAGCCTCGGGAACCGCCACGCTGGGTTGAACGCTTACGCTCGGACACGCTTATCACTCGCCTTTATCTGCAGGGTACGGGCTGAACTCGGCCCCGCTGCGCACGGGGTGCTGCGCGGGTAGAGTCTCGAGTATCCATCATAGCGTTTTCTTCTCAGATGCCTCCTAGCGGTGGTTAGGGGTAGTCGGTCAGGGTTAGTCGGTTAAGACCGGGCGGGCTGATTAGGGCGCTGATAGGAGGGCGCGGTTTGCGGTACCACCCGCAAATACTGCCGGTGCGTGACCGCACGGTAGCGGCGCGCATCCACCCACCAGAGGGCAACGCTCAACGCCAGCACGCAGAGGGCGCTACACACCACCGCCGGCACGTTCGAACCGGGCTCCCACGGGTTACCCGGCGCGTGCGCGGCAGTGTGTGCCGCCCACTCGATGCCCTGCGCGGCAAGACCACCGGCACGCAGGCACAGATCCGCCGCAGTGGGCAGACCCAGGAGCATGAATCCGAGCGCAACCAGCCCGGCGAGCATACTCAGCGGCGCCAAAGGAGCCGCAACCAGGTTCGCAGGAACCGAGTAGAGCGGCACCTTACCGCTCATCGCCAAAATCAGCGGAGTGCACCACAGGGACGCCACGATTGGCGCGGCGAGCATTTCCGCGCAGAACACCGGCATGACGCGCATGAGCAGACGAATCAGCGGCGGGCCCAGCAGAATCAACGCGGAGGTCGCCGTCACCGACAGGGCGAACCCCATATCCACGGCGAGGTGCGGGGCGGCAAGCAGACACATCAGCACCGTTGTTTGCAGCGCCGCCAAAGACTGGCGACCCGAACCGCGCAGCATCGCGTAAGCACCGAGCAGGCCCATGGCGAGGGAACGAATCACGGAACCCTCAGAGTCCAGCAGCATGGCGTAGGCGAGCACCGCCGCAACCCCGCACAGCACCATGACGCGGTGCGGAATGGCGAAGGTGCTCAGCCGGTACACGAGCGGCGGCAGGGCGTGGGCATTTGGCGGGGTAGGTTGTTGGGGCTGGGCGGGATTCCGGGGGTACGCGGGGCGGCGAGAACGAGCCGCGCCTCTCCCCCGCAACCGCTGCATCCAGGAACGGAATAGCAGGTATGCGCTGGCGAGGCGGTACGGGCGAACCGCCAACACCAGCCGGTACGCACCCAAAAACACAATGGCAATATTCGCCCCGGACACCGCCGTAATATGGCTGAGCCCGCTGAGCTTATACTCCTCCCGCGCGGTGGAACTCATCAGCGAATCGTCCCCGTAGGCGGTACCCAAAACCAGCGCCGCCGACTCCGTGCCGAGAGTGTCCAAGGCGCGGGTGCGCAGCTGCTCCTTGAGCTTGGACAGGTACGGCTCCGCCGCCGTCCGGGTGACAGCGTTCGATCCGGCACCGTAGGCGGGCGCAGGAAAAATAGTCGCGCCGCTCAGCTTCGCCGTGGAACCGTTGAATTCCACCGTGCCGAGGGCGGTCACCTTCATGCCTGGATAAATCGCCTGCGAGCGCACGGTGCCGCTCCCCTGTTGTTGAGTCGCCGAACTCGCCGCCGAACGTGCCTCCAGACGCTGCGCGGCGCTCTTCGCCGAACCGTCACGCCGGTACACACGCACCCGCTCATTCACCAGCGCACGCACGCTCCGCCCCTGAATTTCCTCCAGCTTAATAACCACCAGAGTAGTACGCGGATCCACGCGGCGAACCTGCTCCACCGTGCCATTCAGACGAAGCGAAGCACCCTGCGCCTGCTGCAGGGTGGCGCGGGATGCATCCACCCCCGTAGCGCACAAAAGCACCGCCTGAACCGTCACGATACACGCCAGAAAAACCAGCTGACCGGTCGTGCGAAAGAGCAGGCTGTAGGGCATCACCGCACGCGGCGGAAAGAACAACAGAATCGCCAGGCACCCCAGCAGAGCAATGAGCACGCACGCCAGCGGATGCACCACCCGCCACGTGCCCACGGTCAGCGCCGCCGCGGTAAAAGCCCACAGCGCCAGCACCGTAAAACTCAGGCGAAGGTCCAGGTGAATGAGGCTTCCCTGGGCGCGCAGCTCCTGGTCATCACGGCGGGTACGCCACCGCTCAGCGCCGATGCTCCAGCGGTAGCGGGCACGGTCATACGCCGTAGCCGCAGACCGGATGAGGCGCGAGGAGCCGGGAAAGAGCTCCCCTGTCTGCCACGCGCGCTTTTGCGGTGCGCTGGGTTTTTGCAGTGCAGCAGGCTTTCGCGCAGATGCCTGCTTGCCTCGCGAAGGGCGCCCCTGCGGCGTAGGCTCCCGGCGGTTCCATGCAAGCATTAGACCGTCACCAGCGGACGCAGGTTCTCCAGCATCGACGGGCCGATACCGGGCACCGCATCCAGCTCATCCACGCTGCGGAAACCGCCGTGCGCCTCACGCCAAGCAATAATGCGCTGAGCCATCGCCGGGCCAATACGCGGCAGGCTCTGCAACTCCTCAGCGGTGGCGGTGTTAATGTTCACCGGAGTTGAGCCCTTCTGTGCGCTCCCCGAAGCGGTCAGCGTGCGCGCAGGCTGAGGCTGCGTGCCACCCTGCGAAGCGCCGTTCTGCGCTGCACCATTCGCCGCGTTAGCCTGACCCGCATTCGCCGTGCCACCGTTGGGCTGAATCTGCGCCGGAGCAGCCGTCTCACCGCGATGCGGCACATAAATCTGCACCCCGTCACTCAGCGCACCGGCAAGGTTCACACGGTCCAGGTCAGCATCCGCTGCGGCACCGGAGGCGGCGGCAATCGCATCCACGGCGCGGCCCTGCGCGGGCAGGGTGTACACGCCGGGGTTGTTTACGGCACCCGCCACGTGCACCCGCACGGTAGCCTCACCGGAGGCGCCACCCTGCGCGGATTCACTCGGGTTAGCACTCGGCTGGGCGGTCGACTGGGTGCCGGGGCTCTGCTGGGCACCCACCGCCTGCACCGACTCAGCGGAAGCACTCGGGGAGGCAAACTGCTCGGCACGCGGCGCCGCCGAAAACTGGGTCACACCCCACACCACGGCAACCAGCGCCAACACCGCCACGAGAAGCAGCACGCGCGGCGACAAGCCCCAACGGGTACTGCGGGTGGTGCCGGGCTGATCGGCCTGCTCCCATTCCGCCCAGTCGTCCACTTCGTTCCAGTCGGGCTGCTGGTCCCAGTCAGCCCAGCCGTTCGACTCCGGGCGGGATGCCTCGGGCTGGCTAGTGCCGGACTGGCTGGTAGGTGCGGGCTGGTTAGTCTTGGGCTGAGAGGTTTCACCCTGCGACGCCTCGGTATCTGTCTCCACCGGCGTTACCTCAGTTGAGATTGCCAGCGGCACTGTGTCCTCAGCATCCGGCGCACCGTTCTTGCGGGCGCGCGGGCTACGGTAGAGGCTGTTCATCAGGGAGCGGGCGCTACGCTGCGCGCCGCCCTGCTGGGGTGCGTTGTCTTGCGCTGCGCCGTTGTTCGGCACAGCGCTCGGGCTCTGCAGGTGGTTCTGCTCGTGGTTGGGGGTCATGCTCGTCATACCCCTACCCTAGGCTCACGCGCGCGAACGCACGAGCGCGAACAAAGAACCTGTGGATAACTCCCCTCGTACAGCGAGAAAGAAGCCATCCACAGGCTCATTTTTGAAAAATATGCGGTTTTTATTCAAAAACGGCGGGTTCGGGTTTGTCATAAAACCGTCACAAACACCTCAGCCACACACCTAGCCACACGCGCAGTCAGCCCCGCGCAAGACCAGAATTTAGTCCTCGCCTAGTCCTCGCGCGGCAGCTCAGTACCCGGAACGCCCAGCTCCGAAGCACGCTTATCAGCCATCACCAGCAGACGGCGAATACGGCCCGCAATCGCGTCCTTCGTCATCGGCGGATCAGCCAGACGACCCAGCTCATCCAACGACGCGTGCTTATGCAGCACACGCAGCTCACCGGCATAGCGCAGATGATCCGGCGCCTCATGACCCAGAATCTGCAGGGCACGCTCCACGCGGGCGCTCGCCGCAACAGCCGCCTGGGCGCTACGGCGCAGGTTCGCATCATCAAAATTCGCAAGGCGGTTCGCGGTCGCACGAACCTCCTTGCGGGTGCGCGCCTCACGCCACGTGGTCAGGGTGCCAGTCGCACCCATACGCTCCAACAGCTGCGAAATGGTCTCGCCGTCACGGACCACCACGCGGTCGGTGCCGCGCACCTCACGTGCCTTCGCGATAATGTCCAGGCGACGAGCCGCACCCACCAGCGCGAGCGCCGCCTCCGGGCCGGGGCAGGTAATCTCCAGTGAGGAGGAACGACCCGGCTCAGTCAGCGAACCGTGCGCCAGGAACGCACCGCGCATGACCGCCTCGGCGTCCTGCAGGGAGCCGTTCACCACGGCCGGCGGCAGGCCACGCACCGGGCGACCACGCAAATCCAGCAGACCGGTCTGGCGAGCCAGCGCCTCGCCGCCGTGATCCACACGCACAATGTAGCGGCCGCCTCGACGCAGGCCACCACCGCTGACGCTGGTCAGCTCAGAGTCGTGGCCGTAAATCTCCGCGATGGTGCGGCGCATGCGGTGGGCGGTTGCCTCGTGGTCGACCTCAGACTCCACCACGATTCGCCCCGAGACAATGTGCAGGCCTCCGGTAAAACGCAGAATCGTAGAGATTTCTGCCTTACGAGCAGAGACTTTCGTTGCCTCGTAGTTGGCGAGTTCGTCCTTGACGAGCGTGGTTAATGCCATGAACAGGTCCTTCTAGGCGTAGTGTTTAAAGTCTATAAATTCGGTAAAAAGGGCACACCAAAATAGCAGCCGCAACGGTGATTCTAGGAGCTCAGCTCAAACGCTTCGTTATACGCAGCCGCAAGCTTCAGCGGGTCGTGCACATTCGGCTGGGCGCTCGAACGCAGATGCGCCCACACAACCTTCGCACCCATCGCAGAAGCCTCACGCTCCAGCTCGGAACGGTGATCAGCCTGCATGTCAGCGTCAGCAATCACCGCGTCAAGGTGAAGCTTCGGGGCGTACTGGCGCAACAAATCCAAGTGCGTTGCCGGGGTGAAGCCGACCGTCTCCTTATCGTCGGAGAGGTTCATGACCACGCAGCGGCGCGCCTCCGTGCGGATAATCGCCTCACGCTGAGCATCCAACAGCAGATGCGGCAGAACCGACGTACGCCACGAACCCGGACCCAAAACAATCCAGTCGGATTCTTCAATAGCGGAGAGCGCCTCCGGGCAGGGGCGAGCATTCTCAGGGGTCAGACCAATATCGTGAACCCGTTCCTCCTTCGAGAGGTTCACCTGGCCGACCACCTTCACACGCTCAATACCGCCACCGTTATGCTCACGCAACACAGTGCCATAAATAACCATCGGGTCCAGCGCCATCGGCAGCACGCGACCGCGTGCATTCAGCAGGGCACCCGCCCAGTCCAGGCCGGCAACCGGGTCATCCAGCAGCTGCCAGAGAGTAGCAATCAGCAGGTTACCGAGAGCATGGTAATCCAGCGGGAACTCACCCTCGTAACCCTCGGGCGCGCTAAAACGATGCTGCATCACATCACGCCACGTGCGACCCCAATCGGTGTCATCACACAGCGCAGAAAGCGCCATACGCAAATCTCCGGGAGGGAGAATACCCATCTCCTCACGCAAACGACCCGACGAACCGCCATCGTCAGCAACCGTCACAACAGCCGTCAAATCAGGCGTGACGTGGCGCAGCGCAGACAGGGAACCGTACAGCCCGTGGCCGCCGCCCATCGCCGTGACCTTCGGCGAACGGTGCGTGGTCTTCAACAGGCGCAACGCCTGAGTCGGCAGAGCCGGCAGGCGCGGAATACCCTGAGTGTCATAACTGGTCGAATGGGTGGACATAGTAATACCTCACATACCCGGAAGGAATGGTATGCCGGCCCCACGGTGTGCGGGGCCGGACGGCGGCTAATGAATCACGACGCGGTGGTTGGGACGCGCCGGGCGGAACTTACTCGCGGCCCTTGTCGCGGTGCTGAACATTCACGTTCAGCTCACCGAAAGCAGAGAGACGACGAGCCAGTTCTTCCGTCACAGCCACGGAACGATGCTTACCACCGGTGCAGCCAATTGCGATGGTGGCGTAGTACTTACCCTCACGGCGGTAGCCCTCAAGCACGGGACGAAGAGCCGCAAGGTAGTTGCTGATGAACTCCTCGGTGCCTGCGTGCTCCAGCACGTAGTCGCGTACCGGGGCGTCCTGACCGGTCAGGGGGCGCAGCTCCGGAACCCAGTGCGGGTTCGGGATGAAACGCATATCAGCCATGTAATTAGCGTCCGACGGCGCACCGTACTTGAAGCCGAAGCTCATCACGGTCAGGTTCAGCTTCTTATCCGCACCCTCAGCGAACATTTCACGCACGGTACGAGCCAGCTCATGAACGTTCATGCCGGTGGTGTCAATGGTGCGGTCAGAAGCGAGGCGCAGACCTTCAAAGAGAGTGCGTTCAGCGCGGATACCGTCGAGGACGCGGCCCTCACCCTGCAACGGGTGCGGGCGGCGCTGAGCCTCGTAGCGGGCAATAATGGTCTCGTCCTTGGCGTCAAGGAAGAGCATGGAGAAGTCAATATCGGACTTGCGCAAAGTCTCAATCGCAGCGGGAAGATCGGAGAACAGTGCGCGGGCGCGAACGTCAATGCCGAGCGCCACCTTCGGAACTCGCGCACCGTCACGGGTCACCAGCTCAGCCAGGGAACCGAGCATCTGCGGCGGGATGTTATCGATAACGTACCAGCCCTCATCCTCCAGTACGTTTGCGACGGTGCTACGGCCTGCACCAGAAATACCGGTGATCACCAGAATCTGAGGGCGCTCCTCACTCTGTGCGGACTGTACCGTGGCGGGCTTGCTCTGATTCTCGGGCATGGTGCTTCTTCCCCTTCAACGCGAAATACTCTCTATGCCATGATACAAGACCTTTATCTGACGGTTCAGGGGTACGGTCAGAAATTTCACCACTATGACAGAAATATGAGACGCTCCCCCGGCGAACCCCGGAAGGAACCCCAGAAGAAAGAAACCCGCATCACAAGTGCTTGCACATAATGCTCCCCCAAGGGAGTCTACAAAAAGCGGCGGTCTACAGAAAGAGGCGGGCGGCAGAGCCGTAAGGGTACAGCAAAGCCCGCACGATACCTCCCCAGGAAATACCGCACGGGCTCCACACTATAAACACTGCGAACTATAAACACTCCGAAACTTTACGCGGATGCGCCAGGTTGCCTTAGGCAGAAAGCTCAGGCAGGAAAGCCGCCACATGCTCCAGCAGACGCACCGACAGTTCCTTCTTCGAACCGGAGAACACCGGCGCCTCATCATTCAGAGTCGACAGCAGCGTAATCGTGTTATCGTCCGTGCCGAAACCACGATTCACACCCACCGTATTGACCGCCAAGAAGTCCGTACCCTTACGCTGCAGCTTCTCACGACCCAGCTCCAACGGAGTCTTCTCCGCCGAACCGGTCTCCGCCGCAAAACCAACAATGAGCTTCGGGCCGAGGGTGCTCTCCCCCGCCTCACGAGCCTGCTGGCGGCGCACCACGACCTCACGCAGAATATCCGGGTTGCGCACCAGCTGAATCACCGGCGCATCCTCAGAATCGGCGCTCTTCTTAATCTTGAACTCGGCAAACTCGGCGGGCCTAAAATCAGCCACCGCCGCAGACATGATCAGCACATCCGCCGCCGCGCTCGCCTCAAGGGTCGCCTCACGCAGCTCCAGGGCGCTCACCACGCGGGTCACCTGCACACCCTCCGGCGCAGGAACCTCAAGGTTCGCACCAATCAGGTGCACGGTCGCGCCCAGGTCGCGTGCCGCCTCCGCGAGCGCCACGCCCTGCTTGCCGGTCGAACGGTTGCCGAGGAAGCGTACCGGGTCCAGCGCCTCACGGGTGCCGCCAGCGGTAATGACCACGAGGCGACCAGCCAGAGGACCACGCAGCGATTCGGATGCGCCAGTTGCCTGGCTGTGTTCACCCTGGCCTGCATCAACCTGCCCCAGCAGTGCCGAGGTCAGCGTCGCCGCACGCGCCGCCGCCATACGCTCCTGCTCCGTGCCCGTGTACAGGGGCTCAGTCGGCGCGTAACCGGGCGTGTACACCGGGTGCACCTGACCCTTCGGGAAGCGCGCAATCACGTCCAGTGCGACCGCGAAAATATCCTCCGGCTCAGGCATGCGACCCGGACCAGAATCCGGGCCCGTCAAACGCCCAATCGCTGGCTCAATCACATGATAACCCCACGAACGCAGCGTCTGCACATTCGCCTGAGTCGCCGGATGCTCCCACATCTGAGTGTGCATCGCCGGCGCCAAAATCACCGGGGCGTGCGTCGTCAACACCGTAGAGGACAGCAGATCATCCGCACGACCAGCCGCCAAACGAGCCAGCAAATCAGCGGTCGCCGGGGCAATCACCACAGCGTCAGCCTGCTCGGCCTGACGCACGTGGTTCACCTCCGGCACGCGGTCAAACACATCCGTTGAGACGGGGTTGCCGCTCAGCGCCTCCAGGGTGGGAACACCCACGAACTTCGTCGCGTTCGGGGTGGGCATGGCGATCACCTCGTCGCCATTCTTCGCAAAAAGACGAAGGAGCATCGCCGCCTTATACGCAGCAATGCCCCCTCCAATACCAACGATAATGCGCATGGTACGTCAAAGAATCCTTGTAGAAGCAGATTACTCAGCGGACTCGTCGAGGATAACCTCTTCGATAGCAATAACCTCTTCGCTACCTGCGGGGATGTACTCCTCCTCGATAGCGCCAGAGAACTCAGCCGCGCTGAAATCAATCACAGCGGACAGATCCTCGGGAATCGGGTAGCCGTCCTCGTCGAACTTAGCGTCCGGGCGGTGCTCCGCCACAACACGGTCAGCAATGATTTCACGCATTGCCACCGACAGGGACTTCTCGTTCGACTCAGCGTCAACCAGCGGGCCAACGTGCGCAGCAGTATTGTCCTGCAGGTTAGCGTAGTACGCGTTAATCTGGCGTGCACGGCGGGCACCGAAAATCACCAGGCCGTACTTGGACTCCGCCTTCTCAATCAGCGCGTCAGCGCTGGGGCTCACGATGCCCTCGGGAGCGACACCGTCAACGAAGTTGTAGTCCTCGTGTTCCTTGATTTCGTTTGCCACTAAAAACTCCAAATAGCTTGATGGAATGTACGTACCGACCACCCCCGTACACCGTTCGCGCTATGGCGCAAACCGGGCGCACTGAGGGCACGGTCAAAACTAAAGAACTATTCTACCCTCTCAACGGCTAAAACGCACGTACCAGCCTGGACAAAAGGTGTCAGCCTATATAAAAAGGTGGGGGCCCGAAGAAAACTCTTCGAAACCCCCACCTTTCACAACGCCTCGCGGCAGAACTACAGGTCGGAAGAAACTCTAGCCCCACCGCAAACGCAAAGCATGCAGATTAGGCGGCGCCAATCAGCTCAGCAATCTCCTTCGCCGCACGCTCAACAGAGTCGTTGACGACCGTGACGTCAAATTCCTTCTCAGCAGCCAACTCAACCTTCGCGGTTTCAAGGCGACGAGCTTGCTCCTGCTCACTCTCGGTACCTCGACCCACCAGACGCGACACCAGCTCATCCCAGCTCGGAGGAGCCAAGAAAATCAGGCGAGCATCAGGCATGGTCTCGCGAATCTGGCGAGCACCCTGCAGGTCAATCTCAAGAATCACCGGGCGGCCAGCGTCCAGAGCCTCCTGGACCTTAGCGCGCGGAGTACCGTACTTGTTCTTACCGTGTACCACAGCGTACTCAAGCATCTGACCGTCAGCAATCATCTGGTCAAACTCTTCCATCGAAACGAAATAGTAGTGAGTACCGTCAACCTCACCGGGGCGAGGATCACGAGTAGTAGCGGAAACAGAGAACCACACGTTCGGGTAGTTCTCACGAATGTACTGGCACACCGTACCCTTGCCAACAGCAGTGGGGCCAGCCAGTACGGTGAGAGTCGGCTGAGACATAGCTTCCTTACTGCGCCTTCATCGGCTGAAGGCACGATGTGTTAGGACTGAGAAGACTCGGAAGACTGACCAGCAGTCTTACGACGTGCACGGTTCAAATACCGCGAATTACGGTTGAAGTACTCCACCATCTTGCGACGCTGGTGTACACCCAGGCCGCCAAGGCGGCGAGTCGGTGCAATATGAAGTTCTTCAATGATGCGTTCAGCGCGAACGGCACCAATGCCCGGAAGTGCGCGCAGCATCTGCCCCACCGGCATTTTAGCCAGTGCAGGGTCGGAATCGACCATATCGAGCACCTGACGCACGGAAAGTTCACGTTCACTCAGTGCACGCTTAATTTCCTGGCGGTGTGCTCGGGCAAGTACTGCCTTCTCGCGGGCGGAGGCGCGCGCATCCTCAGTTAGCGGAGTCAGCGGCATGGTTGGGTCCCCCATTTCTGCGAGTTATAGAATTTTACTTATCAACTAATGTAACACGGATAGCACGAGAACCCTCGTTCCACCCGCGGCACTCACCCTCGCACCAACAATGCGTCTACGCACGTCAGCACGTAAATATCAGGGAGTACCTCTATAGCATAGCGGAGTATTCGCCCTATCAAAAGCGGAACCGCGGGCGTGAGTCTTGACGGAAACACACTCCCCCACTACAGAGGTGAGCAAACTTGCATCGGCGCGAGCGGGCGGCGGCAAAATTATGCATGCGGATGTACCGAAAAAATGCGATAAAACAGGCACACACAGGGGGTATGCAAAAGGGGCGCGCACCCCGAGCAGACCCTCAACAGAATCCACCCGGAGCACACGCCCCTCACGCAACACGCGAACTATGCGCCGCGGGCCGCCAGCAGGTCATCACGAGCCGCCTGCGCAGCCTGCGCCAAACCCTCAACCGACGGGCCAGCAGCAAGCACGCCACGGCTGGAATTCACCAGCACCTGCGACTCAACACCCGCAAACACGCGGTACAAATCAGCCGCCGAAGCGCCCTGCGCACCATAACCCGGCGACAGAATCGGGCCGTTGAACACGCTCAGGTCAATACCCAAATCAACCAGCGCCTGACCAACGGTCGCGCCAACCACCAGGCCGCACGGGCCCATCTGCTCCCACTGGCGGGAAGCATTCTCAGCGGTAGCCGCAGCGATAATACGCTTAGCCACAGCGCCCCCAGACTCACCGGGATGACCAGACTCCGACGCGCCCACGTGCTGAACGCTCCTACCCTCGGGGTTCGAGGTCAACGCCAACACGAACGTGCCGCGGTCATTCTCATCAGCCAAATCCAGCGCCGGACGCAGCGACTCAAAACCCAGATACGGGCTCAAAGTCACCGAATCGGTACCCAGCGGCGAAGACGAGCCGAGCCACGCATCCGCGTACGCCTTCATGGTCGAACCGATATCGCCGCGCTTAGCGTCAGCAACAATCAGCACACCATCAGCGGCAGCGCGGGCAAACAGCGCCTCCAGCACAGCAAGACCAGCCGAACCGTGACGCTCAAACAGCGCCACCTGAGGCTTCAACGCCGCCGCAAACGGGGCGCAACCCTCATAGACCGCCTCAGTAAAAGCAGCCAGACCGGCAGCAGAATCCTCAAGACCCCACTGCTCCAGCAGGTTCGGATGCGGGTCAATACCCACACACAGCGGGCCGCGCTCCGCCATCGCCTTCGCCAGACGATCACCAAAAGCAGCGGACATTACGCCTCGCCACCCTCAGAACGAGCATCCACAGCGGCAGCCAGCTGAACGCCGTGCTCCTGCAGGCTCATGATGTCCCAGCTGTGCTCACGCAGAGCGTTAATCGCCTGAACAGCCGCAGCGAACTCAGAAATGGTAGTCATGACCGGGCAACCCACCGAAACCGCAGCGGCACGAATCTCGTAACCATCGCTACGAGCAGCACCACCGGCAGGGGTGTTCAGAATCAGGTCAATATCACCATTGCGGACCATATCCACAATCGAGTGGTCGCCATTCGCCTCAGCGAACTTCGAAGCCACAATCACCGAGTTCAAGCCGTTACGGCGCAGAATCTCAGCGGTACCACCGGTCGAAACGATCTCAAAGCCCAGCGACTCCAGCATCTTCGCGTAAATAATGACGTTACGCTTATCGTGGTTAGCCACCGAAATGAACACCTTACCGGAGGTCGGCAACGGCGAACCAGCACCAGCCTGAGCCTTCGCGAACGCGGTGTCATAGTGCTTATCCAGACCCATGACCTCACCGGTCGAACGCATCTCCGGGCTCAGCAGCGAATCCACCACAACACCCTCGGGAGTGCGGAAACGAGCGAACGGCAGAACCGCAGCCTTCACAGCAATCGCGGTCTCCTCAGGCAGGGATGCGCCATCCATGTTCGACGGCAGGTAGCCCTCAGCCTTCAGCTCAGCAATGCTCTTACCCAGACCAATCAGCACAGCAGCCTTAGCCATCTGCACGCCGGTAGCCTTCGACACGAACGGAACAGTACGAGACGCACGCGGGTTCGCCTCAATCACGTACAGGTTCTCAGACACGTACGCGAACTGAATGTTAATCAGGCCGCGCACACCGGTGCCGCGAGCAATCTTCTCGGTAGCGTCCTTCACCTTCGCGATGATATCCGGGCCGAGAGTAATCGGAGGCAGAGTACAGGAAGAGTCACCCGAGTGAATACCGGCTTCCTCAATGTGCTCCATGACGCCGCCCAAGTACAGCTCCTCGCCGTCGAACAGGGCGTCAACGTCAATCTCGATAGCGTCCTCAAGGAACTTATCAATCAGAGCAGGCTGCGAAGGCGAAACCTCGGTAGCGTTCTCCAGGTAGCGTGCCAGGTTCGCCTCATCGTAGACGATCTCCATGCCACGGCCGCCCAGCACGTACGAAGGACGAACCAGAACCGGGTAACCAATCTCGTCAGCGATGCGCTTAGCACCCTCGAAAGTGAACGCGGTACCGTTCTTGGGCGAAATCAGGCCGCCCTCCTCCAGCACGCGGGAGAACTCGCCGCGGTCCTCGGCCAGGTCAATAGCCTCGGGGGTGGTGCCCAGAATCGGCACGCCCGCATCCTTCAGGGCACGAGCCAGCTTCAGCGGGGTCTGACCGCCCAGCTGAACGAACACGCCCATCAGACCGCCGGTACGACGCTCCGACTCAACAATCTCAAGCACATCCTCAAGGGTGAGCGGCTCAAAGTACAGGCGAGTCGAAATATCGTAGTCAGTCGAAACAGTCTCAGGGTTGCAGTTGACCATGACGGTCTCGTAACCGAGCGAGCGCAGCACCAGCGAAGCGTGCACACAGGAGTAGTCAAACTCGATACCCTGACCGATACGGTTCGGGCCCGAACCCAGAATCATAATCGAGGGCTTCTCGTGGTGCGCAACCTCATCCTCCAGGTCGTAGGAGGAGTAGTGGTACGGAGTGAACGCCTCAAACTCGGCTGCACAGGTGTCAACAGTCTTGAAGACCGGGCGGATACCCAGAGCGTGGCGAACACCGCGCACAACATCCTCAGAAGAGCCGATAATCTCAGCAATCTGAGCGTCCGAGAAACCGTGACGCTTAGCCAGCTTCAAAGTCTCCGGGTCAAGGTTGTCACGCTTAGCGTGAACCACGCCGGCAACCTCATTCAGCAGCACCAGCTGATCCAGGAACCACGGGTCAATCTTGGTAGCCTCGTGCAGCTGCTCCACGGTAGCACCGGCCAGCAGGGCCTGCTGCACCTGGTAGATACGCTGGGTGGTCGGAACCTTAGTCTTCTCAATCAGCTCGGCCAGCTCAGCCTCAGAGAGGTTCAGCGGCTTGAACGAGAAGGACGCACCCTTCTGCTCCAGCGAACGCATCGCCTTCTGCAGAGCCTCAGTGAAGTTACGGCCCAGAGCCATAGCCTCGCCAACACTCTTCATGGTGGTGGTCAGGGTCGGGTCAGCAGCCGGGAACTTCTCAAACGCGAAGCGCGGAACCTTTACGACCACGTAGTCGAGGGTCGGTTCGAAGGACGCCGGGGTCTTCTGGGTGATATCGTTCGGAATCTCATCCAGGGTGTAACCCAGGGACAGCTTGGTCGCAATCTTCGCAATCGGGAAGCCGGTAGCCTTCGACGCGAGCGCCGAGGAACGAGACACGCGCGGGTTCATCTCAATGACGATGATGCGGCCGGTCTTCGGGTCAATCGCGAACTGGATGTTACAACCACCGGTGTCCACGCCAACCTCACGAATCACGTTGATCGCGATGTCGCGCAGCTTCTGGAACTCACGGTCGGTCAGGGTCAGTGCGGGTGCCACGGTGATGGAGTCACCGGTGTGCACGCCCACGGGGTCGAAGTTTTCGATGGAGCAGACGACCACGACGTTGTCGTTGGTGTCACGCATCATCTCCAGCTCGTATTCCTTCCAGCCGAGGATGGACTCCTCCAGCAGGACCTCGCTGGTCGGCGAGTACTGAATACCGGCGCCAGCAATACGGTAGAGGTCTTCCTCGTTGTACGCCATACCCGAGCCGAGACCACCCATGGTGAAGGAGGGGCGGACCACCATCGGGTAGCCCAGCTCCTTAGCGGCTTCCAGCGCCTCCGGCATGGAGTGAACAATCACCGAGCGTGCAGACTCACCGCCGGCGCGCTCCACCACGCCCTTGAATGCTTCACGGTCCTCACCGAGGTTAATCGCCTCAATGTTCGCGCCGATCAGCTCAACATTGTACTTGGCGAGCACGCCGCGCTCATCCAGGGAGATAGCCGCGTTCAGCGCGGTCTGACCACCCAGGGTCGGCAGGATTGCGTCCGGCTTTTCCTTCTCGATGATCTTCTCAATCACCTCGGGGGTGATGGGTTCAATGTAGGTGGCGTCCGCGAACTCGGGGTCGGTCATGATGGTTGCCGGGTTCGAGTTCACGAGGATGACGCGCACGCCCTCCTCCTTCAGCACGCGCAGCGCCTGAGTGCCGGAGTAGTCAAATTCCGCTGCCTGACCGATGACGATGGGGCCGGAACCGATGACGAGGACGCTATTAAGGTCAGTACGACGAGGCATTTATGCTTCCTTTGCAGTCTTGGTTGCGACCATCAGGTCGATGAAACGGTCAAAGAGGTAGGCGGAATCGTGCGGGCCCGCAGCAGCCTCGGGGTGGTACTGCACGGAGAACGCGGGGATGTCCTTACAGGTCAGGCCCTCAACCACGTTGTCGTTCAGACCCACGTGGGAGACCATGACCTGACCGAACTCGGCGTTCGGTGCGGTCACGTAGTCGCCAATCGGCGCGTCCACAGCGAAGCCGTGGTTCTGCGCGGTGATTTCAACCTTGCCGGTGGTCTTATCCATGACCGGCTGGTTGATGCCGCGGTGGCCGAAGGGCAGCTTGTAGGTGCCGAAACCCAGGGCGCGGCCGAGTAGCTGGTTACCGAAGCAGATGCCGAAGAACGGGGTGCCCTTACGCAGCACGCCCTGTAGCAGCTCAACCTGCTCGTCAGCGGTTGCCGGGTCACCGGGGCCGTTGGAGAAGAACACGCCGTCGGGGTTGTGGGAGTAGATGTCCTCGAGGGTTGCGCTTGCGGGCAGCACGTGCACGCGCACGCCACGCTCAGCGAAACGCTGCGGGGTCATCGACTTAATGCCCAGGTCCAGGGCGACAACGGTTGCGACCGGGGGTGCGAACCAGTTGAACTGGTGCGGCTCAACGGTGTAGGCGGTATCAACCGAAACGGAGTCAGCGAGCTTACGGCCAGCCATCGGCTCGGAGGCGCGCACCTCCTCCAGCAGTTCAGCTTCGGGGCGTTCTGCGTGCTCACCGGAGAACACGCCCGCACGCATCGAACCGCTCGAACGCAGGCGGCGGGTCAGGGCGCGAGTGTCAATGCCCTGAATACCGACGATGCCCTGCTCGATGAGCTCTTCGTCGAGGGTGCGCTCAGAACGCCAGTTGGATGCCACACGTGCTGCGTCGCGAACCACGTAGCCGGCAACCCAAATCTTGCGGGACTCAGCGTCGGTGGTGTTCACGCCGGTGTTGCCGATATGGGGAGCGGTCTGAACCACAATCTGACCCGCGTAGGAGGGGTCGGTCAGGGTTTCCTGGTAGCCGGTCATACCGGTCGAGAAAACCGCCTCGCCCAGGGACGCGCCGGTTGCGCCGTAGCCGTAGCCGCGGTAGACGGTGCCGTCCTCCAGGACGAGCAGCGCGCGGTCCGTACGCAGGGCGCCGGATCGTGTCATGTCAGTCATGCTCTTCTTCCTTTTCTCTGGTGTTCTCCCCCGCTTCCTGTACGGCCTCTACCGTGCAGGTTCCGGGGTAGTCTATGGTGCCTTCGGCGGGTGTTCGCCTGACCTCAGGCAAAATCTATGGGTGTGGGTGCGCAGGGATATTACACCGGGATTTAGGCTTCCGGTTCTGCCGTCCACTTCTCGGGCGCATCCACCGCGTTCGGGGCGATGCGGCGCAGCTCCCGCAGTACCGCCTGCTTATCCTCGGCGTAGCGGGTGCGGAATCCGGTCTGCACGCGGTGACCGTCCAGGGTCCAACCAATCACGACCAGGCCGTTCTTCTCCACAACCTTGCCTGCCATACCGCGGTCAGTGGTGATGACAGCGAGCTTCTTCGCCGGAATCCACAGGTCCTTCGCGCCGTTACGGGTGAAGATGATGCTGTCCGGGTAAATCAGCAGGGTGGACTTGCTCTTGAAGCCGAGCGAATCGAAACCCACACGGTCCAGCCAGTTACCGAAAATCGTGGTGCTGACGTACTCGCCCTCAAAAGCGGCGTCAGCGGTCATGCCCTCGTAGCGTTCGGGAACTTCCTTGAGGGAGCCGAACATGTTCGCCTGGCGTGCCAGACGCGAGCGCCATCCGTGCCACATGCCGTAGATGCACAGGGCGACCAGGGCGATGCAGATGACGGCGGTCAGGAACTTTCCCACGAAGGTTCTCTCTTTCGGTTGGGGGTCTCGGTCGATGATCTCGGCCTGGGTTGGTGAGGTTGGGGGCGGTGCTCCCGGCGAGGCGGTGGCAGGCGTGAACCTACCACCGCCAGGCACGGTCACCACGTACGTTCGCCTCGCGGGTTAGCGGCGCGGGGTTGCCAGCTCGCCGTTCAGCACGGTCGGGTGGCCAGCGTAGAAGGTTGCACGAATCGAGCCGGGCACCTCCATGTCGCGGTAGGGGTTGTTCTTACCCTTGGTTGCCTGCTCCTCCGGCTTGATGACGCGGGTTGCCTTCGGGTCGACCAGCACAATGTTTGCCGGTTCGCCTTCGGCAAGCGGGCGGCCCTGCTCGGCCTCCAGACGGCCAATCTTCGCGGGCTGCTCGGAGAGGATGCGTGCCACGTCGCGCCAGGTAATCATGCCGGTGTCAACCAGGGTCATCTGGATGATGGACAGTGCCTGCTCCAGGCCGGTCATGCCGTTCGCGGCGCACGCCCACTCGCATTCCTTGGTCTCTGCCGGGTGCGGTGCGTGGTCGGTACCAATCACGTCGATGATGCCGTCAGCAACTGCCTGACGCAGCGCCATGACGTCCTCTTCGGTGCGCAGCGGCGGGTTCACCTTGAAAATCGGGTCGTAGGTGCGTGCGGTCTCGTCGGTGAGCAGCAGGTGGTGCGGGGTTGCCTCCGCAGTCACCTTCACGCCGCGGGACTTAGCCCAACGCACAACCTCAATGGAGCCCTTGGTGGACAGGTGGCAGATGTGCAGCTTGGAGTCCAGGTGCTCAGCCAGCAGCACGTCGCGGGCGATAATTGCCTCTTCAGCGACGGCGGGCCAACCGGTCAGACCCAGGTCAGCGGACACCTTACCTTCGTTCATCTGGGCGCCTTCGGTCAGGCGCGGCTCCTGCGCGTGCTGCGCAATGACGCCGTCGAAGGTCTTGACGTATTCGAGGGCGCGGCGCATCACGGCGGGGTCGTACACGCACATGCCGTCGTCAGAGAACACGCGCACGTTCGCGGTGGAGTTCGCCATGCCGCCAATGTCGGAGAGGCGCTCGCCCTTCAGGCCCACGGTCACTGCGCCGATGGGCTGCACGCGGCACCATGCGGATTCCTTGCCGAGGCGGTCAACCTGCTCAACGACTGCGGCGGTGTCTGCCACGGGCATGGAGTTTGCCATCGCGAACACTGCGGTGTAGCCGCCCAGGGCTGCCGCGCGGGTGCCGGTCTCGACGGTTTCGGATGCCTCGTAGCCGGGCTGACGCAGGTGGGTGTGGATGTCGACCAGGCCGGGCAGCGCCACCTGGCCTGCCGCCTCGACGACCTGTGCGTCTGCGGCGTCAATGTTCTCTGCGATGCGGCTAATCACGCCGTCCTCGATGAGGATGTCGGCGACCTTTTCGCCGTAGAGGCTTGCGCCCTTGATCAGGTACTTGCTCATGGTGTTGGTTCCTCTCGTTAGGAAGGTCGTTTAGGATTCGTCGCCGGCGTAGAGCTTGGCGCTGGAGCCGTCGGTCAGAAGCAGATAGAGCACCGCCATACGCAGCGCCACGCCGTTGCTGACCTGGCGCAGGACCCAGGAGTTGGTGGCGTCGGCGGCTTCGGTGCAGATTTCCAGGCCGCGGTTCATGGGGCCCGGGTGCAGGATTGCGACCGGCTGCGGCTGTGCCTGCAGGGCTGCGAAGCGTTCGGCGGTCAGGCCCCACAGCTCGGTGTATTCCTCTGCGGAGGGGAAGTACGCGGCGTTCATGCGTTCCTTCTGGATGCGCAGCAGCATGACGGCGTCGGGGTTGGTGGCGATAGCTTCGTCGAAGTCGTGGAAGATTTCTACGCCAGCTTCTTCAATCCAGGAGGCGGTGTTCAGCGGCAGCAGGGTCGGCGGCGCGACGAAGACGACCTGTGCGCCGAGGGTGTGCAGCAGCCAGAGGTTGGAGCGTGCCACGCGCGAGTGCAGGATGTCGCCAACGATGAGCACACGCATGCCGGACAGGTCGGTGCCGCGGGGGCTGTCGAGGCCGTCGCGTTCTGCCTTGTACTGGCGCAGGGATACGGCGTCGAGCAGTGCCTGGGTGGGGTGTGCGTGGGTGCCGTCGCCCGCGTTGAGTACGGGGATGTCGGTCCAGCCTGCCTCGGCGAGGCGCTGCGGCGCGCCGGATGCCGAGTGGCGGATCACGAACGCATCCGCGGCAATCGCCTTGAGGGTCTGCGCGGTGTCCTTGAGCGACTCGCCCTTAGACAGGGAGGAGCCAGATGCGGAGAAGTTGGTGACGGCGGCGCCCAGGCGCTTCTCTGCGGCTTCGAAGGAGAGGCGGGTTCGGGTGGAGTCCTCGAAGAAGAGGTTGACGACGGTCTTGCCGTTGAGCACGTTGAGGGTGCGGTTTTCGGCTTTGACCTGCGCCATGTAGTCGGCGACGTCAAGGATTTCGATGGCTTCTTCGCGGGTTAGTTCGCGGGTGTCGAGCAGATGCTTCATGAGAGCCCTCCCAGCTGGATAATGTCAACTCGGTCTGTTGCGTTGTCGGTTTCAGTCAGTACGACGCGCACGGT
Source organism: Rothia sp. 27098_8_27 (assembly GCF_041432805.1). Lineage (NCBI taxonomy): Bacteria > Bacillati > Actinomycetota > Actinomycetes > Micrococcales > Micrococcaceae > Rothia > Rothia sp. 27098_8_27. Next base: position 343,007 of record NZ_JAPWAJ010000001.1, read on the forward strand.
TTCGCTGGCGCTGGTGGGCAGGTTTTTGCCCACGTGGTCGGCGCGGATGGGTAGTTGCCGGTGTCCGCGGTCTACGAGGACTGCCAGGCGTACGAGGGCGGGTCGCCCGTGGGCGTTGAGTGCGTCGAGGGCGGCGCGTACGGTGCGACCGGAGTAGAGGACGTCGTCAACGAGGACTACGGTTTTGCCTTCAATGCCGATGCTGGGCATGATGCTTTCCCCTGTGGTGTCTGGGGAGGTGGTGCCGCCGGTTCGCTGGTCGTCGCGGTAGGCGGTGATGTCCAGGGCGCCGATTCGTGTTTCTGCGTTGAAGTTCGGCTCGATGGCTTGGATGCGGGCTGCGAGTCGTACGGCGAGGGGCACGCCGCGGGAGCGGATGCCGATGAGTACGAGGTTTTCTACGCCTTTATTGGTTTCAATAATTTCGTAGGCGATGCGGGTGAGGGCGCGGCGGATTTCGTCCTCGCTGAGGATGGTGCGGCCGACGGTGGTCGCGTTCTCGGAGGTGCTTTGAGGGGTTGCCGAATGGGGGGCTGCGGTTAGATTTCGCCCCTGATTCGCGCCGGATGTGGGTACAGCTGACCCAGGCATAGCCGTCTCCTTCCCCGCCTCACGGGACGGATTTAAAGGTTTTGTGCTTCTAGTAGGGTACCACAGTTCACAGGCTACGTTCAGGTTCGGCGAGAGACCGCTCACTTGCATGCAACGCATAGAAAGACTTCCTGACCGGCGCGTACCCTCGGTAAGTTCACCACACATTGGACCGGGGAGAGCCCCAATGACCATTGGAGACGGCTATCTGACCCGCCGCAATATAAGATGAAAAGGTTACATCTCTATCAACTCACACTATTTAGGAGAGTTCATGACCGCCTCCGGCACTCCTGCCGACGTTTCGACGAAGACGTCGATGGACTTTGATGGCTTGATTCATCAGCTTCGAGATACTGCTCGTAATACCCGCGAACAGGGCGACCGTTTGGAGCGCCTGACTAAGCTGTTCCTGACCCAGGACAGCATCCAGAGCCGCCTGTACAAGGGTGTGCATCTGTGGAATGAGTGGGATGGCCGCGAGGGCTTTGGCGATATTGGTATCGACCTGGTGGCTGAAAATGTTGACGGCGGCGTAACCGCTATTCAGTGCAAGTTCTACGATGAGCAGAGCACGATTGCTAAGGAAAATATTGATTCCTTTATTGCGGCTTCCGGTCGTGAACCGTTTACGCACCGCATTATTGTGTCCACGACCGATAAGTGGTCGAAGAATGCGGAGAAGATGTTGGAGGAGCAGCGCTTCCCTGTGCAGCGTATGGGCCTGCAGAATTTCCGTGATTCTAATATCGACTGGTCGACCTATTCTCTGGATGACCCGAGCGAGCAGCAGGTTGGTCACAAGCCGCATAAGGAGCTTCGTCCGCACCAGGACCGAGCTATTACGAATACCTTGATTGGTCTGCAGAAGAACGACCGCGGCCAGCTGATTATGGCTTGCGGTACCGGTAAGACTTTTACCGCTATTCGCCTGGCTGAGAAGTTTGCCGAGCAGAATGGCGGTCACGCGCGTGTGCTCTTTATGGTGCCTTCCCTAGCGCTTATGTCGCAGTCCATTTCGGAGTTCTCGAACGAGATTGAGGGTCCGTTCCATGCTTATGCGGTGTGCTCCGATTCGAAGGTGGGCCGCGAGAGGAAGCGCGGTGGCGCTAATGCTGATCTGGCTGATCTGCGTGTTGAGGACCTGCAGCTGCCCGCTACGACGGACGGTGCCGAGTTGGCGAAGGCAATGAATGCTAACCCGCTGGATGAGGGCCTCGAGGTGGTCTTCTCTACCTACCATTCCATTGATGCTGTGTCTGCGGCTCAGGCTGCGGGTGTCGGCGACTTTGACCTGATTATTTGCGATGAGGCACACCGCACGACTGGTGTGACTCTGGCGGATGAGTCGGAGTCGAACTTCGTGAAGATTCACGACAATACGTGTGTGGCGGGCCGCAAGCGCGTCTACATGACGGCTACCCCCAAGATTTTTAATGAGGACACGAAGTTCCAGGCAAGCGAGAAGGCCGCCGTGCTCTGTTCCATGGATGACATGGACACCTTCGGTCCGGTGTTCTACCGTATTGGCTTTGGTGAGGCCGTGGAGAAGGGCCTGCTGACCGATTACAAGGTGCTGGTGCTGGGTGTTTCTGAGTCGCAGGTTGCGGCCTCTTTCCAGAACCTTCTGGCTGACGAATCTAACGAACTTGCCATTGATGATGTGGCGAAGCTGGTGGGTTGTTGGAACGGTCTCGCTAAGCGCCGTAGCGGTGAGCTGGAGGCTTCCTTCGGCAATGACATCGCTCCCATGAAACGTGCCGTGGCGTTCAACCGTTCGATTAAGGATTCCCAGAAGATTGAGCGCGAGTTTGAGGACCTCGTGCGCATTAACCTGCGTAGCCCTGAGAACGACGACCTGACCGATGACCTGGGCGTGCAGGTTCGCCACATTGATGGCGGTTTTAACGCGCAGAGCCGTGCCGAGCTCCTGAACTGGCTCAAGCAGGAGCCGAACGAAGAGGGCAAAATTTGTCGTATCCTGACGAACGCTCGCTGCTTGACTGAGGGCGTGGACGTTCCGAATCTTGACGCGGTGCTCTTCCTGAATCCCCGTAATTCGATGGTGGATGTCATTCAGGCTGTGGGTCGCGTGATGCGCCGTGCCGAGGGTAAGAAATACGGCTATATTATTCTGCCGATTGCTATTCCTGAGGGTGTATCTACCGCTGAGGCTCTGAGCGATAACAAGCGTTACAAGGTGGTGTGGCAGGTGCTTCAGGCTCTCCGGGCGCACGATGAGCGTATGGACGCAACGATTCACCAGATTGAGCTGAATGCCTCCAACCCCGAGTCGATTATTGTGCAGACCGTTGATCTGGCTCCGAAGAAGGAGAAGGACAGCATCGGCGCGAACGATACTGAGGTGCCGGATGATTCCATTACTCTGGGTGAGCAGATGACTCTGACTTTCCCCGCGCAGGAGTGGAAGGACGGCGTATACGCCAAGATTGTGGATAAGGTGGGTACCCGCGAGTATTGGGGTGACTGGGCGCAGGATATTGCGACCATCGCAGACCGCCATATCAAGATGATTCGTGGCCTGCTGGATAAGGCGAGCCCCGAAAGCGAGCTACGCACCATCTTTGCTCAGTTTGTAGAGGGTCTGCAGCAGACCTTGAACCCCACGATTGATGAGGACCAGGCTATTGAGATGCTGGCACAGCACCTGATTACGAAGCCTGTCTTTGACGCTATGTTTGCTGGGCACCGCTTTACCGAGCTGAACCCGATTTCGCTTGCCATGCAGAACGTGGTGGACCACCTGAACGCGAACGCGGCATTTGAAAAGGAGCGTGAGTCGCTGTCGGCGTTCTACGAGTCGGTTCAGCGCCGTGTGAAGGGCCTTGATAACGCGGAGGCGAAGCAGCACGTAATTAAGGATCTTTACGATAAGTTCTTCCAGAATGCTTTTCCCCAGGTTGCAAAGCGTCTGGGTATTGTCTTCACCCCTGTTCCGGTGGTGGACTATATCCTCCGCTCTGCGGATGTGGCTATGCGGGAGTCCTTCGACAAGTCACTGTCTGATGAGGGCGTGAGCATTATTGAGCCCTTCGTGGGCACGGGTACATTCATCACCCGCCTGCTGCAGCTGGGTCTGATTCGCCCGGAGGACCTGGAGCGTAAGTACACCCGTGAGCTGTTCGCGAATGAGATTGTGCTGCTCTCGTACTACATTGCGGCAATTAACATTGAGACAGTGTACGGTGAGGTGGCGAAGGAGCACGGTCTGGGGACGGAGTATGTGCCGTTTAACGGCATGGTCCTGACCGACACTTTCCAGCTCTCCGAGTCTGCACATCAGCTGGATAACCCTGCGTTCCGCGCCAATAGCGAACGTGCGGAGCGTGAGCTTCAGCAGGATATTCGGGTGATTGTGATGAACCCTCCATACTCGATTGGAGACAAGGAGGCTTACGAGGAGAATGATTCGACTAAGAAGTACACGCACCTGGATAATCGCATTAAAAGTACTTATGCTGCACGTTCTTCCTCTGGTCAGAAGAAGAGCCTCTATGATTCTTACGTTCGCGCAATTCGATGGGCATCTGACAGAGTGCAGGATAGCGGAGTAATTGCTTTCGTATCAAACGGTTCATTCATTGATGGCAATACTGCAGATGGCCTGCGCAAGTGCTTTGTGGATGAATTTTCAAAAATCTACGTCTATAACCTGCGCGGTCATCAGTACACCTCAGGCGAAAAATCGCAACGCGAGGGCGGTAAAATTTTTGGTTCGGGTTCCCGCACATCTATTGCTATCTGCGTACTTGTGAAGGACCCCTCGCACACGGGTGAGGCCGTGCTGCACTACCGCGATATTGGCGATTACCTGAGCCGTGAGGAGAAGCTCAACATTATCTCTCAGGAAGGTTCTATCGCGAATACCGAGTGGGAGGTCATCGTTCCCAACGAGGCTGCCGACTGGATTAATCAACGTGATGAACAGCGCTATCAAACTTATCAGCCTATCGCAGATAAAGATTATAAGGGTAAAGCAAATACGCCTGCAGTCTTTGAGAATTACTCTAATGGAATGAAGACTAACCGCGACCCTTGGGTCTACAATTTCTCTTCTGAAGTTGTAGAGTCCAATGTAAGTCGTATGCTTAGTTTTTATCACGAGCAACTTGAGACTGAAATTTACAGTAAAGATGAAACAAAGATTAGCTGGAGCGATAAGTTAAAAACTCGCCGGAAAGGACGCAAGGCTATCCCCTTTGTACCTGAAAGCGTACGGGAGTCAATGTACCGCCCATTCTGCAAACAATATCTGTACTCTGAGAAAAATCTCATTGAGCGCCCAGGCGTTTTCTCAAAATTTTTCCCCACACCAAAACACAATAACTTGGTATTTGGTTTTACTGGAGGCGGTTCAACTTTAGAGTTTAGTGTACTGACGGTCAGCATCCTTCCTGACTATGAATTAATTTCAAAAGCTCAGTGGGTGGCGCTGTACACTTACGAACCAGTCATGGCCGATGATGGAGGTTTCAATCTTAACTTCGGCGGAGGCGAGGTCGTGGATGGTTACACCCGCAAGGAGAACATGACCGACGCCACCCTGGCGGCATACCACAGCACCTATGGTGACGAGAGTATCGTGAAGGAGGATATCTTCTACTACATCTACGCGCTGTTGCACCACCCGGAGTACCGTGAGAAGTACGCGGCGGATTTGAATAAGGTACTTCCGCGCATCCCGCTGGTAAAGGGTTTCTGGGAGTACTCGCGTGTTGGTCGCGCCCTGGCTGAACTGCACCTGGGCTACGAGAGCGTGGAGCCTTACCCGCTCGATGAGGTGGTCTCCTCCCCCGTTCCCGAGGATTTCGAGGAGCGCTTCGAGTTCTACCGGGTGCAGGAGCTGCAGTTCAACCCCGAGGAAGACAAAACCTTCATCAAATACAACAGTCGCCTAACTCTCAAAGGTATCCCCGAGGAAGCCCACGAGTACCAGGTGAACGGTAAGTCCGCTCTGGGATGGGTTATCGACCGTTACCAGGTGACGACTGATAAGAAGTCGCTCATTACGAATGACCCGAACGATTACTGCCGTGCCGTCAACAACCCGCGGTACATCGTGGACCTGATCAAGCGCCTGGTGACTGTCTCGCTGGAGACTCAGAAGCTGGTGGGTACGCTCCCCCGCTTCGAGGTGCTGGAGGACAACGCCTAACCTGGCTTGCGAGAGAGCTAATGAGATAAAGGGGAGAGCCCCACCGTGCACTACGAACGGTGGGGCTCTCCCCATTCTGGCACTCCCCGGATACATAAAAACCCGGCTAACCTGTAGCAAACTACAAGTTAGCCGGGTTTTCTGTACTCATTCCGCTAGTGGGCACCTTGCCCAAAAGCAGCCGAAGCACATTGTACAGGACACATCAGCTACTCGCTTTGAGCTACTGCGGTCGCCTCGCTCGTAGCGTCTGCTTCGTCTCCGCAACCGTTATGAAGGGTCTCAGACTTGATAACAACAAACGCATTATCTTCAGAACGGCGAACAACAAAGACCCGTCGCGTTAGCTGCGGGTCCTTAAATTTCTTACCCTCAGCAGAGCGAACGTTGCTCCAGTCTTCACAGAACGTGATGGTTGCGCCGGTGTTGTATGAGACAGAACCATCGTCGTTCATGGTTCCATAGGTGACTGGATCGATGTTATTGAAGGCAATTTCGCCCTTGATAGGACCGTGGTTTTCTTCTGTGAACTTTTGAATATTCTCCACTTCCTCCTTTGTGTCTTCCAGGAAGTTTTTATGCACGTATCGGAGCAGCTCTTCATCGCTCGTGTGCTCCATGCTCCCATGCATCCATGCATTCCAAATGAGTCGGTACTGTTCCAACGCATCGTATGCAGCCTTGAGGGTCGCATCTGCTGCTTCCTTCGACGGGTTATCCAAATCAACGTTCGCACGAATCAGCACGGGCTCATAACCCGTCGGAGTGGGCGAAGGAGTGGGAGTTGCGGAAGCCTCAGCGCTTGCCGACTCAGTGCTCGCGGAAGTGGAAGCACTCGGTTCTGCGCTGACCTGCGCGCCGCCGGAACAAGCAGACAGGGTCAGCATCATTGCCGCAGAGAGCGCGGCAATAGAAGTACGGTTGAACATCATTGTTAGTTCTTTTCTGGTGTGTGGTTGTGTAAACCGCAGAATTATCCACGCAACAACGTGTGGAATTCAGCGGAATGTTATCGGTTGATGCCATTACCCTAACATATATCCACGGAGCACACACCCCGGCTCGCTATTTGTCCATTTTGGCAATGTTCCGTTCATATAGGTGCAGACAAGGGCATATCTGAGGTATGCATAGAGGCGCATACCGGGCACGCAGGGCGGGGGCTCCGTCCTCAAGGCGCTCAGCGCCGCAGAGGGGGCACTCCCCCGCCCACGGGCTCCGGTGAAGCCTCAACTGTTGCTAACAAACCCAGCAAGCGCATCCGCACCCAATACGGAACCCCACGCAGAACTGCACCAACCAAACGCAACCTAGACACAGAAAAACCCCCGCCGTCCTGTAGCGAACTACAGTACGGCGGGGGTTTCACGTACGCTCCCCTGCGGGCGCATCCTCAACGGCAGCAAACCAACCAGCTACAGGCTGGCGGGCAGGCCGCGGCGGGACGTCTTACGCGAGCAGGGTCGGCTTCACCTGACGGAGCTTATCCAGCAGACCGTTCACGAACTTCGGAGATTCATTCGTGGACAGCACACGCGCCAGACCGACAGCCTCAGAAATTGCGACAGCATCCGGAACTTCGTCATTGTACAGAAGCTCCCAAGTGCCAATACGCAGCACGGCACGGTCCACGGCGGGCATACGCTCGAAGGACCAATCACGGGCGTAAGTCTCCACAAACTCGCGAATCTCTTCGTCGTGGTCGCGGACGCCACGGATAATTTCCTCAGAGTAAGCAGAAATCTGCGCTACCGTGTACAGTCGGCGGCGGCGGAGTACCTCAATATAATCTTCGTTGCGCTGATCCGCCTCGAAGAGCACTTCGAGGGCGCGCAATCGGGCTTTAGTACGCGAATTCATTAGTCGTTCACGCGACCGAGGTACTCACCGGTGCGGGTGTCAACCTTGACCTTGGTGCCGGTCTCCAGGAACAGGGGAACCTGGATCTCGTAGCCGGTCTCAACGGTTGCGGGCTTGGTGCCGCCGGTGGAGCGGTCACCCTGCAGGCCGGGCTCGGTGTAGGTGATTTCGAGGACCACGGATGCGGGCAGTTCGATGTACAGGGGGCTACCCTCGTGCATTGCGATGGTTGCGGTCTGGGACTCGAGCATGTAGTTTGCTGCGTCGCCGACAACGGTTGCGGGAACGTTGATCTGGTCGTAGGTCTTCATGTCCATGAAGACGTAGTCGTCGCCGTCCTGGTACAGGTACTGGTAGTCGGAGCGGTCAACGGTTGCGGTTTCGATCTTAGCGCCAGCGTTGAAGGTACGGTCGACGACCTTGCCGGAGGTAACGTTGCGCAGCTTGGTGCGGACGAACGCGCCACCCTTACCGGGCTTAACGTGCTGGAACTCTACGACGGACCAGAGGTTGCCGTCAATCTTCAGGACGGCGCCGTTCTTAATATCGGTAGTGGATGCCATGGGGCTCTCCTTCGTGTCATCGACGCTCACGCCGTAGTGGTACCCGGCGAGGCGCTAAGTTTTCAATGAGCAAAAATATGTCCCGTACATTCTACAGGATGCGCACGAATTTGCCTAGCAGGGACGCCACAGTTTTTCTGTGGCACCCCACCCGGCTGCCGCATGCTGGTGTGCATATGCTGGCAGCCGCGTGGCGGGTGCATCCGGTAAATGTACGGGACCCGTCACCTACTCGGTAATCTCCTGGTAGGTCATGTACAGGATCGAGTCGTCCGGCACCTCGTAGACGCGCGGGCGAGCCAAACCGTCAAGAATGATGAAGCGCAGCAGGTTGCCGCGTGCCTTCTTGTCGCGGCGCATTGCTTCGAGCAGCTGGGGCCATGCGTCTGCTTTGTAGGAGGTGGGCAGGCCCAGGGATTCGAGGATGCGGCGGGTGCGTGCCACGAGTTCTTCATCGGCGTGGCCGGTTGCCAGCGCCAGTTCGGCGGCGTAGACCATGCCGACGGACACTGCCGCGCCGTGACGCCACTGGTAGCGTTCGTTGCGTTCGATGGCGTGGGCGAGGGTGTGGCCGTAGTTTAGGATTTCGCGGCGGCCGGATTCGCGCAGGTCCTCGGAGACGACCTCCGCCTTCACGCGCACGCTGCGTTCAATGAGTTCACGCATCACGGCGGACTGCGAGTCGCGTACGGCGTTCGGGTTCGCCTCAATCAGGTCGAGAATTTCGGGGTCTGCGATAAAGCCGCACTTGACGACCTCACCCATGCCGGTCAGCAGCTCATGCTCGGGCAGGGTGCGCAGGGTGCCGATTTCGCAGAGCACCGCGGCGGGCGGCCAGAACGCGCCGACCAGGTTCTTACCCTCGGCGGTGTTGATGCCGGTCTTACCGCCGACGGCAGCGTCCACCATGCCGAGCAGGGTGGTCGGAATGTGAATAACGCGCACGCCGCGCAGCCAGGTTGCCGCGACGAATCCGGCAACGTCGGTAATAGCGCCGCCGCCCACGGAGATGATCGCGTCGGTGCGGGTGAAGTCGTTCTGACCGAGCACCTGCCAGCAGAACGCCGCCACCTGGTAGTGCTTGGCCTCCTCGGCATCGGGAATCTCGGCGCTGAACGACTCGTAACCCATCGCGCGCAGGTCCTCCATAACCAGCTCGCCCGTGGAACGCAGGGCACGTGGGTGAATCACGAGCACCTTCTTGGCGCGGTTGCCCAGAATTTCGGGGATTTTACCGAGCAGGTTGTGGCCGATGAGAACCTCATAGTTCTCACGCGGGGAGCTGCCGGTCACCGGGATGCGGGTGATATCTTCCGCGCCGGAGGCACCGAAAGTGGGGGTGGGCTGAGTGCTCATCATGTGTCCTTTCACAGGTGAGGGGTTATGCTTGGGGGCGCTGCGCGCGGGAGGCGCGGGTTGCGGTCACGTACGCCTGGATTTCAGCGGTCATCTCGGTGATGGGGCGGCCGCCTCGTGCGTCCAGGGTGAAGTGTGCCAGCTCTTCGTATCGGCTGCGGCGTCGCTCAAAAATTTCGGTCCACCGCTCGACCGGGTTCGGCTGCAGCAGCGGGCGGGTCTTGTTGCCGGTAATGCGCGGGGTGACGGTGTCAGCATCAACGAGGATGTACACTACGCATTCGTCCTTGAGCAGCTCCGCGACCGAGTCGGTCATGGGCGCGCCACCGCCCAGGGAGAACACAGTGTTGCGGTACACGGGCGAGGTGAGGACCTCTTCGATGGTTTTGCGTTCGAGCTCGCGGAAGTACGCCTCACCGAAAATCTCGAAGATTTCGGAGACTTCGCCGTAGCGTTCAACAATGAGCTGGTCGGCGTCGAGGAACTCGTAGCCGTAGAAACGCGCCAGGTGCGTACCAATGTAGGTCTTACCTGCCGCCATGGGACCAATGAGCACGATGGGGCGGGAGCGTTCCGCGAAGTTCTCGTGCATTTCACGCACCTGCTGCGGGTGGATGCGAGCGCCGCAGGCGGACTCGTCTTCTGCGAGCGCCTCTGCGGGGACGGTGAACTCTGCGGGTGCGGTGAGCTCTGCGGGTGCCACAGATTCAGCGGGGGTTGCGGGCAGTTCGGAAGCGTCGAAGGGCTTCTCCCCTGCCTGGTTCTCTTCTTCCGCGGGGGGCGCAGCGGGTACTGCGGGCGCGGCAACCTGAACCTTGCCGAACAGCGCCGGAGTCGGACGGACCGGCTTGGCGGGTTCAGCCGCGGGCACAGCTACGGAGGTTTCGGGCACACCTACGGGGGCTGCGGGCGTGACCGGTACAGGCTTGGGTTCAGCCTTCTGCACGGGAGCAGAAGCGGTAGCGCTCTCCCCCGCCGCTTCTGCAGGCTGAGCCTGCTTCGGAGGCGCCGGCTTGGGCGCTTCCGCCTTCGCGGGTTCCTTGCGGGGTTTCTCTTCAGCGGTGCCCATGCCCTGCAGGGCGCTGAGCAGCTTCAGGCGCAGGTCCTCGTCCAGGCCGAGCGCCGGGTCGGCGTCCTCAGACACCGAGGAGGCGTACAGGCGCACACCCTGCGTGCTCGCCGTAGCGGCGGCGGGCAGGGGGCGGGCGCCAGAACGCATCAGGTCAGCGGGGGTGGGCACGCGAGAAGCCGGGCGCGCAGAAGAAACTGACGCAGAAGAAACCGAGGCGGTAGCCTCACGCGCAACAGTCTCACGAACCCCAGCGCCAGCAACCTCAACAGCCCCAGCGCCCGCAGCCTCAACACTCTGCTCAGCCGCAGCAGGTACACCGGGTTCAGATACACCGGATTCTGCGCCGGATTCCGGGCGCGGCGAAGCGCCCCCTCGCGCACGCTGCGTTGCCGCAGCAATACGCGCAAGGGGGCTCGAAGCGACCGGGCGAACACCCTGCTCCACAGAAACCTCCCCGGAACCGCGACCCTTAGCGCCGCGGCCCTCAGACTCCGCCGGAAGGGGCACTACGCGTCCCAACCAGCCACGTTAGACTCCCACGCCAGAGACGCCGGAATGGCGTCCAGGTAGGAATCCATGTTGCGGCGAGTCTCACCAATCGAGTCGCCGCCAAACTTCTCCAGTGCAGCCTCAGCGAGCACCAGGGCGACCATAGCCTCCGCCACCACGCCGGCGGCGGGAACGGCACACACGTCCGAACGCTGGTGGTGGGCGCGAGCCTCTTCACCGGTGGAAGTGTCAATGGTCTTCAGAGCCTTCGGCACGGTCGCAATGGGCTTCATTGCCGCGCGCACACGCAGCAGGTCGCCAATGCTCATGCCGCCCTCAATACCACCTGCACGGTTGGTATCGCGGGTAACGCCGTGCTCACCAATGGAAATCTCGTCGTGAGCGGCAGTGCCCGGGCGGTCAGCGGTCGCGAAACCGTCGCCAACCTCAACGCCCTTAATAGCCTGAATACCCATCAACGCTGCGGCAAGGCGCGCGTCCAGGCGGCGGTCCCAGTGCACGTACGAACCCAGTCCGGGAGGCATACCGTACGCAAGCACCTCAACCACGCCGCCGAGAGTCTCGCCGTCTTTGTGAGCCTCGTCCACGCGCTGAACCATCGCGTCGGAGGTTGCCTTGTCGAAGCAGCGCAGCGGGTCAGCGTCCAGCTGGTCAACGTTGCGGGGCGAAGGCACCGGGGCGCCCTCGGGAGCGTGCACGCCACCCACAGCCACGGTGTGAGAAACCAGCTCAACACCCAGAGCCTTCAAAATCTGGGCGGCAACCACGCCAAGAGCCACGCGGGTCGCAGTTTCACGCGCGGAGGCGCGCTCCAGCACCGGGCGAGCCTCAGAGAAGTTGTACTTCTGCATACCCGCAAAATCGGCGTGACCGGGGCGCGGACGGGTCAGCGCAGCATTACGCGCACGGTTCTCAATCAGCTTCGGATCCACCGGGTCAGAGCTCATCACGTCAGTCCACTTGGGCCACTCGGTGTTCGCAATCTCAATCGCGACCGGGCCGCCCTGAGTCAGGCCGTGACGCACACCGCCCAGGATGCGCACGCGGTCCTCCTCGAACTTCATGCGGGCACCGCGGCCGTAGCCAAGGCGGCGACGAGCCAGGGCGTCACGCACCATGTCGCTGGTGAGTTCCACACCGGCGGGTACGCCCTCAATAATGCCGACGAGCGCCTCGCCGTGGGATTCTCCGGCAGTGAGCCAACGCAGAGCCATAGGTTAACCTCTTTTCATCGCACCCGCACCGCAGCGCAGGAGGAAGGAATAATAATTCTTCACGTGTATAAATAGTGTATAAAATGCCTGTTTACTGAGCGAGTGAAAGCACGCTTTTTTCACGAAACGGAAGCACGAGGCGCAAGATCAACCGCCGCGCACATCGCATTGATTAGACCCAGCAGTTCGGCGGGCTGCAGTTCACGGCCGGTGAACAGCAGCACCTGCTCCACCGCCTGATACAGCAGCATCTCCAGGCCAGAAACCACCGTGCCACCGTTCGCCTCCCAGGCACTCGCCAGCACCGAAGGCCACGGGTTATACGCAACATCGAGCAGTACCGGCTGGTGCGTTGCGGAGGCACCTTTCAGCCCGCTCAGCTGGCTCGCCCACTCATCCGCCGCATGGGCAGGAAGAGTAGACACCACCGGGTGATGACCGCGCTCCGCAAGGTTCTGCGGCAAATCAGCAAGGGAAACCTGCTCCAGCTGAACGCCCAGGCGGTCCGCTGCCTCCTGCACGCTACCGAGCTTATGCAGCGAACGGGCGTACACGCTCACACGGGAATACCCCAGCTGATGCAGTGCGGTCAGGGCGGAAATAGCGGTCGCTCCCCCGCCCACAATCGCGGCAGAATCCTTAAGCGGTTCCGGCTCCAAACCGGCGTGGCGCAGCGCGTTTACGATGCCGATCACATCCGTGTTATCGCCCAGCACCTTCTCACCGCGCGGATACACCGTGTTCACCGCACCGGTCACTCGGGCAGTCTCACTCAGCTCATCGCAATACTTGATGACGGCGGTCTTCAACGGCATCGTCACCGACAGGCCCGCAATATACGGGGCGTCCTCCGTACCGTCCGGGTGGCGCACCCCGCGCATAATCGCCGGCAAATCATCAGGCAGAGTATCGCGGCGCTTATAACCCAAATTCTGCTCACCCAAAAAGTCATACGCGGCACGATGCAGCGCAGGCGACAGCGAATGCGCAATAGGGTGCCCCAGCACGTAGGCGCGGCGAAGATACGGGGCCTCACGGTACGGTTCAGTCTTCATCGATACTCTCTCGCTCTCAACGCTGGGGAACGCTCTCAACACTCAACGCTCGGGGCTTGCGGGCTTGCGGACACGCACGCCACGAACCCGCGTTCATGGGCGCACTCTACCCATTTTAAGGGACAAACCAATATTCGGGTACAGCAAAGGCGGGCACCTCCCCCACTCTCGTGGAGGCGGTACCCGCCTCAGCAAGGAACCTTCACGCCGAAGCTACCAAATCGTAGCTACCAGCTAAACCAATGAGCTACAACTTAGCTACAGCGGTTCGGGTGCTTAGAACACCACTGGTTGTACTCTTCAACGTAACGCTGGTGCTCAGCATACGTGCGGGAGTACTTAGTCTCACCGGAATCCAGGTCCACAGTCACCCAGTAGTAGTACGGGTTCTTCTCAGGAGCCGCAGCAGCCTTAATCGAAGCCAGCTGCGGGGAACCAATCGGACCCTTCGGAAGACCCTTATTCGCATAAGTGTTGTACTTATTGCTCTTATCGGCCTTCTGCTCTTCAGTCAGGTGGTACGAGCGGACACCCAGACCGTAGGTCACGGTCGCATCCGACTGGATCAGACCCGAAGTCTCACCATCGGGGTTGTTCAGACGATTCTCAATGATGCCTGCAACCGCCACGTAGTCCTTCGGCTGAGCCTCAAGCTCCACGATGGAGGCGATGGTCAGAACCTCAAAGATCTTCTGATCGCCGCTCACGCCGGCTTCCTTCAGGTCAGCCTTGGTCTTATCAACCATGGTCTGAATGACCTTCTTGATGTCGGTGCCCTTCGGGAAGCGGTACTCACCCGGGTGCAGCCAACCCTCAATCGAGGGGAAGTTGCTCGGCACACCGTACTGGGTGTAGTTGCTGACCGCGTCCTCAACCTGCTTGCGGGTGAACGCGCCATCGGAGCCAGAAACAATCAGATCGATGGTCTCGCTCACGCGCTTACCCTGCGGAATCGCCAGGTACAGTACGTTGCTGTTCGCCTCGATAATGGTCGTAATCGCGCTCGAGCTGCTCATGTGCTGCTGCAGTTCGTAGGTGCCAGGCTGCAGGTACTTGCCCTTGCTCTCCTTGGTGTACACCTCAACGAACTTATCAGCATCAGCAATGATGCCCGCCGCCTCAAGCTCCTGCGCCACCTGCGCGGTGGACTGGCCGGAACGAATCGTGAAGGTCACGGTCGTACCATTGCCGCCACCCGAGTAGTCACGAGTCTTGAACGGGTCATAGCGAGTAATCAAGGCACCCGAAATGATGACCAGAGCCACCACAAACAAGGAAATAGCGCTCAGCATGATGGCGCGGCGGCGGCGCTTACGCGCACGCAACGTAGCCACCGACACGATTTCCTGTTCCATCGTGATGCCGGTGATGCCCTTACGTTCATCCTCGGCTGTCGGCCTAAAGAGGTCGAGCCCGCTCTCTTCGGGATGTTTATTCTGTTCGGTCACTGAAGGTTCTCCGTTTCGTTGACGGCACCGACCGTGGTCCCTTCTGACTCGGACGGTCGGTTTTCTTCGTGGGCCGGATCGCTCACCTTGTACCCGGCTACGGACTGCCCCGCCTTGAGGGCATCCAGGCTGTACTGCAAAATGTTCACAGCCGCCACCTGGTCAACCATAGTCTTGAAATCTCGGCTGGAAACCCCAGCCTCGTGCAGTGCACGGTGAGCGCTCACGGTGGTGAGTCGCTCATCCACCAGCCAAATGTTAATGTGTGTTTTCTCTTCGGCATCCAGCTCGGAGCGCAGAGCCTGAGCGTATTCCCGAGCCATCTCCGTGGAGGGAGAATCCCCACCACGCATGGTCTTCGGAAGCCCGACGAAAACCTCCACCACCTCGTTCACCTCAATCAGCTTACGCAAAACACGGCGGTCAGAGTTCTTCTTCGCGTCGCGGCGCAGCGTCTTGAGCGGGGTGGCGAGAATACCGTCGGGGTCGCTGAGGGCGGTGCCGACGCGGGCGTTACCCACATCGACACCCATCCGCACTCCGCGCTGGAATTCTGCCATGTTTAGGCCTGAGCCTGTGCGATAGCGTCGCGGACAGCGTCCAGTGCAGCACCAATCTTGGATGCATCCTGGCCACCACCCTGAGCGACGTCGTCCTTACCGCCGCCACCGCCGCCGAGAACACCGGCAGCGACGCGGACCAGAGCGCCAGCCTTCACGCCAGCCTCGCGAGCACCCTCGTTGGTTGCCACCAGGACGACGGGGCGGCCATTAGCCACACCCACCACAGCGACAACCGCAGCCTCGGAGCCGAAGCGCGAACGCAGATCCAGAGCCAGCTCACGAACGCCGTTAGCGTCCAGTTCGCCAGCGTCATGCGCCAGAACGCGAACAGAACCGATGGTCTGTGCGTTCTCCAGCAGCTTGCCAGCCTCAGCCTGCAGCTTCTCGCGGCGCAGCTGAGCCAGTTCCTTCTCAGCAGCCTTCAGCTTAGCGAGAGTCTGGTTAATCTTCTCCGGCAGATCAGCGGAAGACTGAACCTTCATCAGGCCGGTCAGCTGGTTCACCAGGGTACGCTCAGCTGCCAGGTGGTTGAAGGAGTCCAGACCCACCAGGGCCTCGACGCGGCGGTTGCCGGAGCCCACGGAGCTCTCGGTCAGCAGCGACAGCGAACCAATCTCAGCGGACGAACCAACGTGGGTACCACCGCACAGCTCGCGGGAGAACTCGCCGCCGATTTCAACAACACGCACCACGTCGCCGTACTTCTCGCCGAAGAGGCTCATAGCGCCCAGAGCCTTAGCCTCAGCAATCGGCATCTCACGAGTAATCACCTCGTGGTTATCGCGGATAGCGAGGTTAGCAACCTCTTCAACCTCACGCTTAGCGGACTCAGACAGGCCCTCGCCCCACGCGAAGTCGAAGCGCAGGTAGCCTTCCTTGTTGAAAGAGCCACGCTGGGTAGCCTCGTTGCCGAGCACCTGGTGCAGGGCAGCGTGAATGATGTGGGTACCGGAGTGTGCCTTCTCACCGTCGCGGCGGCGCTGAACATCAACCTGTGCCACAACATCGGCACCGGTGTGAACCTCACCCTCACGCACAACGGCGCGGTGAACGCTCAGACCCTTCACGGGCTGCTGAACGTCCTGAACGTCAATGATGAAACCGTTGCCGGTAATAACACCGGTATCAGCTGCCTGGCCACCAGCCTCCGCGTAGAACGGGGTCTCGTCCAGGACAACCTCAATCTTGTCGCCAGCCTTAGCGGCGGGCACGGAAACGCCGTCCACCAGGATTGCACGCAGCTTAGTCTCAGTACGCAGCTCGGTGTAACCGGTGAAGATGGAGCCACGCTCATCCACGAGCTTACGCAGCTCGGACAGGTCAGCAAACGCGCCCTTCTTCGCCTTAGCGTCAGCCTGCGCACGGTGACGCTGCTCAGCCATCAGCTCGCGGAAGGACTTCTCATCCACCTTCACGCCAGCCTCAGCAGCCATCTCCAGGGTCAGGTCAATCGGGAAGCCGTAGGTGTCGTGCAGAGCAAACGCCTCAGCACCAGAAACAGCGTTGGAGCCGTCCTTCTTAGCGGCAGCAACAGCCTCTTCCAGACGCTCAGTACCGGTCTCAATGGTGTGCAGGAACGCCTTCTCCTCAGCGTACGCAATACGGGAAATACGCTCGAAGTCGTCAGCAACGTACGGGAACGCACCCTTCATCGCATCACTCGAAGCCGGGAACAGCACGGGCAGGCAGGGCTCAGTTACGCCCAGCAGACGCATCGCGCGAATCGCACGGCGCATCAGACGGCGCAGAATGTAGCCGCGACCTTCGTTGGAGGGGGTCACGCCGTCAGCAATCAACATCAGCGAAGAGCGGATGTGGTCAGCCACCACGCGCATACGCACGTCATCCTCGTAGCCCTCGTCCTCAGCAGACTCAGAGCCGTGGTACTTCTTACCGGACAGCTTAGAAGCAGCGTCCAGAACGGGGCGAACCTGGTCGGTCTCGTAGAAGTTCTCAACACCCTGCAGCAGCATGGCAAGACGCTCAACGCCCAGACCGGTATCGATGTTCTTCTTCGGCAGATCACCCAGAATCTCGAAGTCATCCTTACCGATGCCCTCGCCACGCTGGTACTGCATGAACACGAGGTTCCAAATCTCAATGTAACGGTCATCGTCAGCCGCCGGGCCGCCTTCCTTACCGTAGGCGGGGCCACGGTCGTAGAAGATCTCCGAGTCGGGGCCTGCGGGGCCGGGCTGACCGGTGGACCAGTAGTTTTCCTTCATGCCCATACGCTGAATACGCTCAGCCGGGAAGCCCACCTTGTTGTGCCAAATGTCGAAGGCCTCATCGTCACCCTCATAAATGGTGACCCACAGGCGCTCCGGATCCAGGCCGAAACCGCCCTTATCCTGAGGGGTGGTCAGCAGCTCGTAAGCAAACGGAATCGCCTGCTCCTTGAAGTAATCACCGAAGGAGAAGTTACCAGCCATCTGGAAGAAGGTACCGTGACGCGCAGTCTTACCGACCTCTTCAATGTCCAGGGTGCGGATGCACTTCTGCACGCTGGTCGCGCGGGAGAACGGAGGGGTCTCACGGCCCAGGAAGTAGGGAATGAACGGCACCATACCGGCGATGGTGAACATAGCGCCGGGCTCGTTCGAAATCAGCGATGCCGAAGGCACCACAGTATGGCCGCGGGAAGCGAAGAAATCGATCCAGCGCTTGGAAATCTCCTGTGAGAGCATCTCGTTCCTTAGAGTAATCTGTGCGAAATTCTAAATTAGTCTACTGACCTATGGTGCCTGCCCGAGAGCAAAATGGCTAATCGAGCCAGTCTCGTACCGTGGTTAACGGACAAAAGCACCACCTTTAAAAACCTAGTTGAAGAAGCCGTCACCGAGCTGACGGTCACGCGCAATACGCTGCTCACGCGCTCGCTTCTGCGCCTCTTCCAAGGAGGCAATCTCAGCCTCCACCTCAATGAGTTCACGCTCAGCCAGGCGGCGGTTCGTGGACTCAATCTCAGCCGAGCTCATCTGGCGGTCCCACGTATCCAGGGAGCCAGGACGCAGATCCTGCTTCTGGCGCTCCACCTTAGCGTTGAGCTCCATCTCCTTCTCCTGCATGCCCTCACGCACGCGGGCGGCGAACTCAACAGCACGCAACGCATACGGCTGCAGGGGCTTGCCAATCGGCGAATCGAAGAACTTTCCCATCTGAGACTCCGGGTTGAGGGCAAGCTCACCGTGCTCACGCATGAGCAGGGCGCTGCCGGGGGTACGCTGAGCAGGTTCGGAGGCGGCACGCCTGGAAGCGAAGTAACCAACCGCCGCGCCGGCGCCGAGCAGAAGAGCTGAACGAAGCAGACCCATTAGTTCTCACCGCCTGCAGAGTAAGAGGACTGTGCCGAACCGTACTGGCCGCCAGCGTGGGTGTTGCCGGTGTTACCAGCGGTGCCGTGCGCATCGCCGGACTTACCGCCGCGGAACGCCTGACGCACACCGTACGAGAAGGACGCAACCTTAATCAGCGGCTGACCCACAGTCGAGGTCACCAGCGAGGACAGCGCAGAAACGTTCGCGGACGCATCCGAAACGTTCGAGGTGATGTCGTCAACCTTCTCCAGCTGCTCATTGGTGGTCACCACAGTGCGGGTCACCTCTTCGATGAGGGGGCCGGTGCTCTGGTTCAGCGAACGAATCGTCACGATAAGCTCATCAAACACCTTGGTCAGGCGAATAATGGGTAGCGCAAGAAGAGCCACCAGAATCGCAAAAACTCCTGCTGCAATCAGGCCCGCAATATCTCCGCCGGTCATCTATAACCCCATTCCGCTCAATGCATGATGCTTATCAATAGTCGTACAAAGCTGGACGCCACCGTGGCGTACAGCCGGATTGTGCATACAGTTCAGGACTGTATACACAGTTCAATCCCCTATTTTAGTCGAAAAATCCTTCAAGCGCCCCCTAAACTCTCATGAAACTCCCAGCGACGGAAGATTCACAGGTTCCGCAGCGCCACAGCCCTGTAGTGTATATACCCCGAAAACCCGCGAGTTAAACGGGAACAACCCGCCCCCACCGAACGGTGCAGGACGGGTTGCTTCTCGAAAAATCGAGATTATGCCAGACGCGAGTAGTACTCAACGACCAGCTGCTCGTCGCAGATCACGGGGATCTCTTCGCGCTTGGGCTTGCGCTCAAGCTTTGCGTGCAGCTTCTCGATCTCAACGTTCAGGTATGCGGGAACCTCGGGCAGAACTGCCTGGTTCTCACCTGCAGCCGCAGCCTGGAAGGGGGTGGTCTTCTCAGCCTTGGGGTGAACGTGGATCAGCTGGCCGGGCTTGACGTGGAACGAGGGGCGGTCCACGCGAACGCCGTCAACCATGATGTGACGGTGAACAACCATCTGACGTGCCTGTGCAATGGTGCGGGCGAAGCCTGCACGCAGAACCAGAGCGTCGAGGCGGGTCTCGAGCAGCTCGACCATGTTCTTACCGGTCTGGCCCTCGGTACGCTTTGCCTCGAGGTATGCGCGGCGCATCTGTGCCTCGCGGATGTTGTACTGAGCGCGCAGACGCTGCTTTTCCTTCAGCTGGGTAGCGTAGTTGGAGTCAGCCTTCTTGCGGGCACGGCCGTGCTGGCCGGGGCCGTAAGGACGACGCTCGAGGTACTTTTCTGCCTTCGGGGTCAGTGCAATGCCCAGGGCACGGGACTGACGCACGGTACGGCGGGTGCGGTTGTGCTTAGCCACAATCTACCTTTCATATGTGAGGCTCCTGCACCCTCACGGGTGGGGCCTCAGTCTGTTGAATACTGGCCTCCTCGGTTGACCCCGCCGGGATCCGTACGCGACCGGTTCGGTCGTTGCTGTACGGCGGTGGGGCGGAGAGCTCGGGGCAGAGTACCCCGCAGCTACATTACTGACGCTCGCACGAATGCGGGCATAGTAATTGCCAGACCCGTCAAGCTTACCGGATGCACCCGGGCTTTACCAGCCTTTTGGGAAATCTTTGGTTCAAATCACTGTGCGTGTGGGTTTTTAATACTTACCCACACGACCCCCACAGAAAATATTTGCACCCGTCAGCGCTATTTAGATGCGAATTCTCCGAAAAATTGCGGCGCCGAGATGTGGGATTGTAATCATTTCGTTATTTTTAACCTGTGTCTTTATGGGAATAGCTTGAATCAGACCCCCATATCGCCTAGACTAGAAACCATAACAAGCTTGGCGTCCGCCCTTCCGGGAAGGCCGATAGTCAAGACGTCTATCACAACTCAAAACTCTGACGCGGTGCGCAGTACTACCGAGGTACTACGCACCGCTTTCTGTATGCGCTCAGCCCTATACGGTTGCTTGCTCTATACGGTTGCTTTCCTGCCGAGGCGCACCACTCCCCCGGTGGTCAGCACTCAAAGTAGTAGACGGCTCGATGGGAGCCACGTAAGCTAACGGGCCGTATCCTGCACCGGAGCCGCATCCAAAATACGGCGAATACGCTCACGACGCTCCGTCAACGTACGCTCAAAACCGTGCTGCGTGGGCTCGTAGTAGACCGTACCGCGCAGAGTATCCGGCAGGTACTGCTGCGCCGCCACATGCCCCGGCTCATCATGCGCATACACATACCCCACGCCGTGACCAAACTGCTTAGCCCCCGCATAATGACCATCACGCAAATGCACCGGAACCTGACCCGAAGCACCCGCACGCACATCCGCAATCGCACGGTTAATCGCGTTATACGCCGCGTTCGACTTCGGTGCGAGCGCACAATAAATCACCGCCTGCGAGAGGATAATACGCGCCTCCGGCATGCCCACCAGCGCCACCGACTGCGCCGCAGCTGTCGCCACCTGCAACGCCTGCGGATCAGCCAAACCAATATCCTCACTCGCCAAAATCATGATGCGACGCGCCACGAAACGCGGATCTTCGCCGCCCTCCAACATGCGCGCCAAGTAGTGCACCGCGGCGTCCGCGTCAGAGCCGCGCATGGACTTAATGAACGCACTCACCACGTCATAATGCTGATCGCCCGAACGGTCGTAACGGATCGCGGCGCGGTCCACCGCCTCCGTAGCGTGCGCCAGGGTGATGCGCACGGGCGCGGCAGGTTCGGCCTCTTCGGCACCGGTTTCTGCGGGGGCATTTCCCGCAGCTTCGGCCTCGCTAAAGGCAATCGCAGCCGCCGCCTCCAGGGAGGTCAGGGAGCGGCGGGCGTCGCCTCCGGAAACCGCCGCGAGGTGGGCGCGCGCATCCGCATCAATAACCGCCGCACCATCAAAACCGCGCGGGTCAGCCAACGCACGGTCAATCAGCTGCTCAATATCGGACTGCTCCAACGAATGAACCCGCAACAGCAGCGAGCGCGAGAGCAGCGGCGAAATAATGCTGAACGACGGGTTCTCCGTCGTAGCCGCCACCAGAATCACCCAGCGGTTCTCCACACCGGGCAGGAGCGCATCCTGCTGAGCCTTCGTGAAACGGTGAATCTCGTCGAGGAAGAGCACGGTGGTCGTGCCGTACATGTCGCGGTCGAGCAGCGCCTGATCCATGACCGCGCGCACATCCTTCACGCCCGCAGTAATCGCCGAAAGCTCCACGAACTTACGACCCGGCGCGCGCGCAATCACATGCGCCAGAGTGGTCTTACCCGTACCCGGAGGGCCGTACAAAATCACCGAGGACGGGCCAGCCGGGCCGGCGTTCTCCCCCGCCAACACGCGCAGAGGCGCACCCGGAGTCAGCAGATGCTCCTGGCCGAGGACCTCATCAATCGTGCGCGGACGCATACGCACCGCCAACGGCGCACGAGACGCCGAACGGGCAGAGCGCGCACGCGACGCAGAGGCACGCGAGGAGGCGGGCTCCTCAGCGGGCGCACCAATCAGGCTCACGCGGTCCCCGTCATCGGGCAACTCAAGATCAAAGAGGGAATCAGCCATAGTCTTACTCTATCGTTTCACAATCTGGAGGCGGGTACGGGGTGTGGGTATACAGCTGCGGATTTAGCTCGCGGCGTGACACCACACGGGTTTTCGATAGGTTAGTGTCTTCGCCGTGGGTTTTAAACCCCGGGGCAAGGCTTTAAACCCCGGGACAATCCACTAACCTATCGAAAGCGCCGGCCTAGAGGGTCTCACTATCGAGAATCAGGGTCACCGGGCCGTCATTGACCAGCTCCACCTGCATGTCCGCACCGAACACGCCGGTCTCAACGTGCAGGCCGTGGCCGCGCAGCGCCTGAACGTAGTCGTTGAACAGCGGCTCGCTCACCGGGCCCGGGGCCGCGGCAGACCAGGAGGGGCGGCGGCCCTTCTTCGCATCCCCGTAGAGGGTGAACTGGCTAACCGCCAGCACGGGTGCGCCCTCATCGAGCAGGGACTTCTCCCCCTCCAGCAGGCGCAGGTTCGCGGTCTTATCGGCAAGCTTCGCAATCTGCGCCGCACCGTCACCGTGCGTAATACCGACCAGCACCAGGTAGCCGGGCTGGTCAATCGCGCCGACCGTCTCACCCGCCACGCGCACCGCCGCGCGGGTCACGCGCTGAATAACTACTCGCATCGTTCACCTTTCATCATGGAGCCGGCCCTCGCCGGGCTCAAACATCTCTTTCGACACCACTCTCGGCGGCTGGTTTAGACGCGGCTGGTTTAGGGGAGCCGCAGTTCTAGAAGCAACAGCCTCAGAGCACGCCGCGCAGCTGCACGGCACGCAAAAACTGGTTCGCCGCCCGCGGGGTACGAAACTCAATAAAACGCTTCTGTAGATGCTGCCCGCGAGCCTCCGCCAGCAACTCCCCGACGTGCGGGTAGCTCCTCCACGTGTACCGAATCATGTTGTCCGGGTCGCGCAGAATATTCTTCAGCGGCGGCTCCACATTATCAGCCCACAGCCTCTGACCCGTCACCGCACGGCGCACCGTCCGGCGAACCACACGCCACATGACCACCGCACGGCTATAGCGCAGGTAAATCACCACATCCGCACGCTCCAGCAGACGGCCGCGCACCTGCGGATACTGCCACTCCGTAATCCACGCAGGCTGCTCAATGAGTGTCTGAACATCCGCCTCAAAACTAGGGCGCGGAGTCCAGTTCGGACCCCAATGCAACGAATCCATCTCCGTGTGCGGAATGTCCAGGAGGCGCCCCAACCGCGCCGCGAACGTCGTCTTACCGCTACCGCTCGGGCCGGCAATCAGAATACGCATGCTCCCCTCCCCCTTTGGTTAGTACACAAATCGGCACGCACACCAGTTGATACAAAAGGTGGGCTGCGACCCTGCACCAGCAGAATACACAGCCCACCCTCAACGGCAACCCCGGCACAACTCAACGCCCACCGGGTTCACGCCGCACAGGCCCGCACCCCCTACGGGGCGCACGACCAAAGACTAGAGAATTACTCCTCGTCCTTCTTCTTCGGCTTGAAATCAACGCCGGCTTCCTTACGCTGCTCCGGAGTAATCGGTGCAGGAGCCGCAGTCAGCGGATCAAAACCATTACCGGTCTTCGGGAACGCAATAACCTCGCGGATCGAATCAACGCCAGCCAGCAGAGACACAATACGGTCCCAACCGAACGCAATACCACCCATGGGCGGTGCGCCGTACTTGAACGCATCCAGCAGGAAGCCGAACTTCTCCTGAGCCTCTTCCTCACCAATGCCCATCACAGCGAACACGCGTTCCTGCACGTCACGGCGGTGAATACGGATCGAACCGCCACCAATCTCGTTACCGTTGCAGACAATGTCGTAAGCGTACGCCAGAGCCGAACCCGGGTCAGTGTCGAAAGTATCCATGAACTCAGGCTTCGGGGAGGTGAACGCGTGGTGCACAGCAGTCCACGCGGAGTGACCCAGAGCCACGTCACCGGACTCAGTAGCCTCAGCAGAAGACTCAAACATGGGAGCGTCAACAACCCACACGAAGGACCACTCGCCGTCCTTAATCAGGCCGGTACGGTGACCAATCTCAACACGAGCAGCACCCAGCAGCGCGCGGGAAGCCTTAGCCTCACCAGCAGCGAAGAAGATGCAGTCGCCGGGCTTCGCGCCGGTAGCCTCAGCCAGGCCAGCACGCTCAGCGTCGGTAATGTTCTTAGCAACCGGACCGGTCAGCTCGCCATCCTCCTGAATGAGGACGTACGCCAGGCCCTTAGCGCCACGCTGCTTCGCCCACTCCTGCCAAGCGTCCAGGGTACGGCGAGGCTGAGAAGCACCACCGGGCATCACAACAGCACCCACGTAAGGAGCCTTGAACACGCGGAAAGTGGTGTCCTTGAAGTACTCGGTCAGCTCAGTCAGCTCCAGACCAAAACGCAGGTCAGGCTTGTCCGAACCGTACTTCTCCATCGCATCCTTGTAGGTCATGCGCTGAATCGGGCGGGGAACCTTCACATCAATCAGGTTCCACACAGCCTCAACGATGCGCTCGCCCAGCTCAATGATGTCTTCCTGATCAACGAACGACGCCTCAATGTCCAGCTGAGTGAACTCAGGCTGACGGTCCGCACGGAAATCCTCATCACGGTAGCAACGAGCAATCTGGTAGTACTTCTCAATACCGCCCACCTGCAGCAACTGCTTGAACAGCTGCGGGGACTGCGGCAGAGCATACCAAGAACCCGGAGCCAGACGAGCCGGCACCAGGAAGTCACGCGCACCCTCAGGGGTCGAACGGGTCAGGGTCGGGGTCTCAACCTCAATGTAGCCGTCCTCAGCCAGCAGGTTGCGTGCCGCACGGTTCGCGTCCGAACGCAGGCGCATGATGCGAGCCGGCTCCGGGCGGCGAAGGTCCAGGTAGCGGTAGCGCAGGCGCGCCTCCTCACCCACCTCAACGTGCTCGTCAATCTGGAAAGGCAGCGGAGCGGCAGTGTTCAGCACCTCAACGGCGGACACCTCAACCTCAATCTCGCCAGTCGCCAGGTTCGGGTTCTCGTTACCCTCCGGGCGCTTAGTCACCAGACCGGTCACACGCAGCACATACTCGTTGCGCAGGTGCTCAAAATCAGCCTCATTGTGGAAAACACACTGCGTGACACCCTCACGGTCACGCAGGTCAACGAAAGCGACACCACCGTGGTCGCGGCGGCGAGCCACCCAACCGGTCAGGGTAACAGTCTCTCCAATATTTGCGGCGGTCAGCTCGCCGTTGGTGTGAGTGCGAAGCACAGACATTCCTTTCATAGCGGGCACCTCACGACTATAGACAGTAGCCGGGTACACGCGGTTGATGATATGCGCACACTGCGTGCGCCTCATATATTGTATCCCCTCCGGGCAGGTCGATGGCGGGTCGGGGCAAGTCAGGCACCAGAAAATGGGGCGCGGAGGCGGGATGCGGGTTTGTGCCATGGTTTAGTGTCTTCTGTCGTAGTTAAAAACCATGGCAGAAGACACTAACCTATGGTCGAAATTTGTAGCGTTAGTCTTATCGCATGAGCAGTCCCCGAAGATGGGTGATGACTTCCCGCTCTTTCTGAAAAATATCAGCCCAGGTTAGGTGCACGACCGTCCACCCGGTGCGGGTCAGTGCGCGGTCGCGGGCTGCCTCGGAGCGGTCCCTGCCGGGGTGGTCCACATATTTCTGTTCGCCGTCGAACTCGAGAATCACCCGCGCCTCGGGCCAGGCGAAGTCCACCCGATAGTTACGGCCCTCGCACAAAATCGGGTACTGCGTTACAGGTAGGGGTAGCCTGTGTTCCATGAGTAGGCACCGGGTGAGGCTTTCACCAGCCGACTCGCTGGATGCATCCACTGCCTGCGCCAGAGCGCGCCCGGAGGAACCGCCGTACCCGGTGAGGTTCAGCAGAGTCTCGATAACTTCGTGGGGTTCCATTAGCCCCCGCCGCATGATGGAGTCAGCGAGGACCACCGCCTCCCGAAATGGCATAGTGCGAGCGCAATCCTGCAACGTTCGAGCCACCGTTGTCGCCATGACGGGTGTACCGGGTATTGCGGTCACCGCATTAGGGTCAAAACCTCGCCTGTGCCTGCAGATGCGCCCTCTATCAGACGGACTAGTGGCAGTACTGTACACATGCACGATTGAGGGCGCATTGAGTACATCTAGCCCCCAGAGTGCAGCTGCTGATGTGTGTGAGAAAACCCCCTGAAGACCCATGAGATGGGCGGCAATGCACCGTACCGCGAGCCGCTCATCGGGGGTAAGCGCCTGGGCATCGCGGGTGTAAATATAGGCTCCTCGCTGAATACGTTGCAACGTTCCTGCCGCTACCATCGCACGGATATGCCGGGCTCCAATACCTCGTGGGTTGAGGATGCGAGGGGTAAGTACGAGGGGATATAGCTCGGCGGCACGTGTGGTTGGAGCTTGTTCGGCTATGGTGTGAGGTTCCAGGATATTTTCGGTATTCATGGCTTTATCCTGACAGTCGCTGCGAAGTTGTGGGGCCTGTTCGTGAAATCTGTGGATAACTTCGCTGTTTTTAGGGAAATATTCACTATCCACAGGGTTAGGGTGTATCCCAGAAATTTTGTGCCATAGGTTAGTGTCTTCTGCCATGGTTTTTAACTACGACAGAAGTCGCTAAACCATGGCACAAATTCACGCGACAAAAGATGACGACCAAAAAGACCCGCCCGGCAGGGAGGCCAACATCCTCCCCACCAGGCGGGTACACATCCATATGCAGGCTACAGCAACCAAATTATTACAGTAGCCAGATATTACCGCGGCCAAACACCGTAGGCATTACAGGCCCTACGATGACAGGCCCCTAATGTTTACAGGCCCTCAGCACGCACAATCTGAACGTGCAGATCCTCAGCCGGCGGCATCCACGAAGCCGGATCAGCAGCAACCTGCTCACCCGAACGGATGTCCTTCACCTCGTGAACCGGGGCACCCGACTCATCCGATGAAATGAACCACACGAACGGAATGCCGCGCTTCTCAGCGTACTTAATCTGCTTACCGAACTTCGCCGCATTCGCAGACACCTCGCAGGCAATACCGCGGGCACGCAGCGCATCCGCAACATCATTCGCAGCGGACCAGCCCTCATCATTCGTCAGGGCAACAAACACAGCCGAAGGCACCTTACGGCTCGCCTGCGCAAAACCCTGCGACAGGATACGAGCCACCACACGAGTCACACCAATCGACAGGCCAACACCCGGGTACGTCTTCTTACCGTTCGACGCCAGCGACTCATAACGGCCGCCCGAGCAAATCGAACCCAGCGACTCGTGACCAACCAGAACAGTCTCATACACGGTGCCGGTGTAGTAGTCCAGGCCGCGAGCAATCGACAGGTCAGCCAGCACCTTACCCGGCGCACGGCGAGCCGCCTCCTCAATGACCTCAGCCAGCTCAGCAAGACCCTGATCCAGCAGCTCATGCTCCACCGAATACTTAGCCGCAAGCGCACGCACCTGCTCCACAAAAGAAGCATCCTCAGTGCGGATCTGCGCCAGCTCCAAGGCGGCAGCGGCAGCATCCGCGCTCGCACCAGCCTCAGCCTGCAGCTCCTCAGCCACACGCTCAGCACCGATCTTCTCCAGCTTGTCAATAGAACGCAGAACAGCCGCAGTATCAGTCAAACCCAAGCCCAGGTAGAAGCCCTCAGCCAGCTTACGGTTATTCACACGCATCTTGAACTCAGGAATCGGCAACTTCGACAGCGCATCAACAACAACCAGCGCGAGGGTCACGTCGTAACGGAACGGCAGCTCACCGTCGCCAACCACGTCAATATCAGCCTGAGTGAACTCGCGGGCACGACCCTCCTGCGGACGCTCACCACGCCAGACCTTCTGAATCTGGTAACGCGAGAACGGGAAATTCAGGTAGCCAGCGTTCTCCACCACGTAACGGGCGAACGGCACAGTCAGGTCAAAGTGCAGAGCCAGCTTTTCCTTAGCCTTAGCGGCCTCGTCCTCCTGCAGGCGAGAAATTGCGTAAACTTCCTTGTCAATCTCACCCTTGCGCAGCAGCTGCTCAATAGTCTCTACCGAACGAGTCTCAATCGGGGAGAAACCGTGCAACTCAAAAGTCTCACGCAAAGTGTCCAGAACATGATTCTCAACCAACCGCTCAGCCGGAAGATACTCGGGAAAACCAGACAGCGAAGCCTTGCGAGCCATACGCGATACTCCTTGACAAAGAACTCGACAACAAAACCCCGGAACACCTCCGGGCATATCTACCCATCATACCAACACCCGCCCCAGCACAGCACCCACTCCCCCAGCTCACCCGACACAAACCCGCGCAAACCCGCAGCCGGCAGGTTCGCCCACAACACAACACGACCAGACACTACTCACACACACCCCACAGAGGCTATGCTTAGGAGGTGCACACGCACACCCAAACGGGTGCCCACCACGGGGAACAGCGCAAAGGCGCCCCACCCCCAGCACCCCCGAGTGAAAGAGTTATAGCGGTGACTACCAAACCCGACGACACTGTAAACCTCGAAAAGGCACGCCAGTACGGCCGCGTCTCCGAGGACGGCCACGTCTTCGTCATTGTCGACGGCGAAGAATACGCCGTAGGCCAGCTGCCCGGCGCCTCCGAAGAAGAAGCGCTCAGCTACTTCGCCCGCAAGTTTGAAAACGTCGAGGCGCAGGTTGCCCTGCTCGAATCCCGCCTCGCCAACAACGCCCCCGCCGCAGACCTGCAGAAGGGCATCACCTCCATCGGTGCACAGATTGGTGTGCGCAACATGGTCGGTGACTACTCCGGCCTGCAGAAGCGCCTCATCTCCCTCGCAGAGCAGATCGCTGAACTCGGCGAAAAGCAGCAGCAGGCACGCACCGAAAACCGTGAACGCGCCCTCGCCGTCCGCGAAGAAATCGTCGCGGAAGCCGAGCAGATTGCTGGCCAGGACCCCGACCAGATCCACTGGAAGAACTCCCACTCCCGCATGAACGAACTGTTCGAAGCGTGGAAGAAGGCACAGCGCGAAATTCACCTGGCAAAGAGCGTAGAGGACGAGCTGTGGAAGCGTTTCCGCGCAGCCCGCACCACCTTCGACCGCAACCGCCGCGCACACTTCTCGCAGCTCGACGACCGCAACGCACGCATCAAGCGCGCCAAGGAAGAGCTGATTGCACGTGCGGAAGAGCTGTCCACCTCGACTGACTGGTCTGAGACTTCCCGCGTATACGGCGACCTGATGCGTGCCTGGAAGCAGGTACCCCGCGGCCACCGTCGCGAAGACGACAAGCTGTGGGCACGCTTCCGCGCGGCACAGGACTTGTTCTTCAACGCCCGCAACGAAGCCGAAGCAGCGCAGGACGCAGTCTACGCCGAAAACCTCAAGGTCAAGGAAGCGCTGCTCGAAGAAGCACGCGCACTCCTGCCCGTCGAAGACATTGAGGGTGCAAAGGCAGCCTTCGAGAAGATCCTGGACCGTTGGGATGCGGCAGGCCGCGTACCCCGCAACGACCTGCGCCGCGTCGACGGCGAACTGCGCCGTATTCAGGACGAAATCAACGGCGCCGAAGAGGCAAAGTGGAAGCGCAACGACCCCGCCAAGGCGGCACGCGCGAACTCCCTGCTCGCACAGATTGAGGATTCCCTCGCCGAGCTGGAAGCAGAGCTCGCAGCAGCTGAGAAGGGCGGCGACTCCAAGAAGATTGCCAAGGCTAAGGAAGCTCTGGAGGCGCGCCGTGCCTGGGCAGCAACCCTGCAGGGCTTCGGCAACTAAGGTCTAGCCGACAGTCTAAATAACGCCGAGAAGCCACATGTGTTTCGAAAAGCCACCATTATCGTGGCTTCTCGAAACACATGTGGCTTCTGCATGTCTGCGGGGGTTATATTCGCGCCCCCACCCGATGCAGATGGAGGGCGCACCGGGTTCATGGATTTTCGATAGGTTAGTGCCTTCACTGCGGGTTAAAGACCCACGGCGAAGACACTAACCTATGGCACAATTTTGGGCACACAAAAACAGGCGGCCCTGAATGTTCAAACATTCGGGGCCGCCTGCAGCGGTTATTTATATGTCGGGTCAGAACTGGTTTACATATCGGGCCAGTCGCGATGCAGCGAATACTCCGTGTCCCCGTCGCCATTGTCGTTCAGGTGCCAACGCTGACCGGTACGGATATCGGCCTTGCGTAGGCGCGGGTTCGGGTTATCCTTCTTACCCATCGTCGGGTCGTTCTTGCAGCCCCAGCGAGTGTCGTCGTAGCTGCAGTCACCGGCTACGCGGCCCACGTCAACCCACCAGACACGAATCAGCAGCGGGTCACTGGTCGCCTGCGGAGTCACCATCATCATTTGCCAGGGGCCGCCGTCCACACGGAAACGAGCCGTATAGTGCACGGTCGCATAGGCGTGGAAGTTACCGGAACGCTGGTAGGCGTAACTGGTAGCGGTCTCACGCGGACGCTCACGAGGGTAGGTGGTAACCGGTTTGCCTGCCGTGTAATTAGTGGCAGTATCACCATTGCCGTACTCGATGACGTACGAGGAGGGCATGAGCTCAATTTCGACGTGTCCTGCGAGCATGTCTGCTTCGAGGCGGTAGGGGCCTCCGTCGTCGACGTAGAAGTTGATCTGGTCGCCCTTGTAGACGTTGGGGTCGCCTTCTGCGCGGCCAGTGCCTGCGGGGTTGTTGTAGGACTGGTGCAGGGTCGGCTTGCCTGGCTCTAGCGACTGGGCTGCTTCAATGATTTGCGCCATCATTTGTTCCCAGGTGGGGCCGTCGTTTGCCTTGGATTTAGTGTCCTGAACAGCCTTGATGTCTGAGGGGATGCAACTAGCACTGGTGGGGCTTCTTAACGCATGACCGCGGTCCATGAATCCTGCATCAGTTTCCGGGCTGAGGTTGGTGTGTTTATAGATACCGACTTTTCCTCCCGGGGTTACGCAGTAAAGGACACCGGGGTTATTTTTGGAGGAGTAGACATCAAAACCATTGGGGTTGTGGCTCTTTTCCCACTCATGGACTTGGGGTGCAATCGAAGCTTGCTCTTGGCGTTTTGTACTACCTCCGGAAGTATCATGCCCATCGTCTCTCAAGCCCACATCCTCTGACTCCGTCTGATCCTTCGGTACAAATATCTGTTCACAGACACTGGCAGAGTTTGGGTTCGTAGCTGCGCACTCTGAATATGAATTGAAGGGTGCTTCTCCTGCATAGGACACAGTCTGGGATATAAATAGTGGTAAAGATGCTAGAAAAATCGCAAACTTGTGACCTCGCATTATTGCTCCTTGCTGACTTTCTTTAGTCCGTTGATAAGCCAGCTACCGTCTGCATAAATTAGAGAAAGATTCCACTTGTTGTTATCTACTTCGCGATTTTCTCGACTCTCCCAGCTGCCGTCCGGCTGAACATACATGACGGAATTCCACTTGCGGTAGACCCTCCAGATGTAGGTTGTTCCATCTTCTGAATAGGGTGCCCCATCTGCTACAAATTCATTGTGTCCATCGATAATCCAACCACCTTTTTGATATAGGCTGCTCATTTCATCATAGAAATTTATTTCTGATTTCAGCGATTGTGATACGTAACGTCGAACTTCAGTAAAATTTCCTGTCTCGACGGCGTAATTACGCCAATTCGACCAGGCTCGAATTGTCTTCTCCAAACCAGAGATAGACTTCTCGCGGTAACCCTCTTCCGGTGCCGGAGGCTTGGGCACATTCTGTGCAGGTCCCTGCCAGTCGGCCTCACGATACTCGCCGTCGGGGGCCTTAGAGCCGCCCGAGTAGCCTCGGACAGTAGACGGGGTTGCACTCGCCGAAGGCGACTCGGATACCGCACCCGAAGCCGACTCGCTCGGCGCCGCGGTTGCGCTGGCTACCGCCTCATTATTAGCCTGCTGGCCACACGCCGCAAGCAGGGCACCAAGGCCCACAAGTGCACCGCTACCCAGCAGGGTACGGCGGTTGAAAATGGTCGAATCCATAGAAGGTACGCTCCTATCGTCGGTGATGGTGTGTTGTTTAGTTACTAGTCGGGCCGTTTTTCACAGGTCAAACTGACTGCCGGAAGGAAAACAACCCCGTAGCGCGCCCAACAAACGCATCAATGCGTTATGGAACACTACAGTTACCACCCTACCGCATCTTTGTGTCTATTTGCATTGCTTTGAGTGCAATAGTATCTGAACGTCATTATTCGGACACATCAACGCTTTATGCATCAAATATCTCTGCGCCCGCAGAGGCACCGCGCCCTACAGAATTTGTGCCATGGCTTAGCGTCTTCGACCATAGCTTTTAACTACGACCAAAGACACTAACTTATGGCACAAATCTGTAAACCCATGACCGGATCCCCATCTGTGACAGG
Organism: Rothia sp. 27098_8_27; assembly: GCF_041432805.1. Lineage (NCBI taxonomy): Bacteria > Bacillati > Actinomycetota > Actinomycetes > Micrococcales > Micrococcaceae > Rothia > Rothia sp. 27098_8_27. The sequence continues at coordinate 375,652 of NZ_JAPWAJ010000001.1, forward strand.
TGGGCGGGCGGGCTACACGGCGAGCGCATACATGTCGCGAAGTGCCTCTTCCGCCTCGTCGAGGGCATATCCGCTCTGACAGAGCGCGTCGCAACCGTTACCGTAGCGGAGGCCGGCGCGGAACTCGCGGTCGGTCACCTCCGGCAGGTACGCCATGAGGTATTCGCCGTTGTCAGTGAAGAAGTCGTCAATGTTGGCGGCGTCCTGGCCGGAGTAGAAAGCGCGGAAGTCTTCGTCATTGTAGTAACCAACCGTGTACATGAGGGGCTCCTTTGGTTGCTCGGCGGAGTGGGCAAGAACGCGTCGTTGTTCTCTACCACCAAAGGTACGGGGCGCCCCTGACAAGATAAGGGGCTGCACCGCCCGTGCCGGAGAAAACACACAAAAATATTGGGTGACAAGGGGTTTTCTGGAGGCGCGCTCCCCCGCCAGACTCCCCTGCCAAACTCCCCCGCCACACGGAAGATTAGGTGCGGACGGGCTTGCCTCCTGTGCGGCGTTGCACCGCCTCCCACACACCGGACGGAAAATTCGGTCATGGGTTACGGACTTCGACCATGGGTTAGTGACTTCAGGCTGGGGTTTTAACCATTGCCAAAGACGCCAAGTCATGACTGAACTTGCTAAGTCATTACTGAATTTTCACCGGCGGCGGGTAACTGACTATTTCGATAGGTTAGTGTCTTCGCCGTGGGTCTTTAGCCCGTAGTGAAGACACTAACCTATCGAAAGTTCCCCCACCCCTTCCCCGATTAACGGCGAAAAGCCACATGTGTTTCGAGAAGCCACCAAAGAAGTGGCTTTTCGAAACACATGTGGCTTCTGGGCGAATAACGGCGGATTACCACGCTGCTTTCGGGTTTTACTCGCCCCTCAGGAATGACGCGACCTTACCCCAGAAACCCTTCTGGTTTCCAGCGTTGCGGGTGCCCGTGGGGGTCGGCTGGAAAACCGGACGCTGCTGGCTCGGCGCATCCTGCTGATACGCCGGGTTCTGCTGGTGCTGGGGAGGCGTCGGCTGGTACGGGTAGTTCGCCTGCGGGTGCTGCGGGTTCTGCTGGTACTGGGGAGACGCTGGCTGGTACGGGTAGTTCGCCTGCGGGTGCTGCGGGTTCGGCTGGTAACCCTGCGCCTGGTAACCGGGTGCCTGATAGTTCGGATCCTGATAACCCTGCGCCTGGTACGCACCTGCCCGAGGCTGAGCACCCGGGTGGTATTGCGCATCAGAGTGGTAGTGGGCATCGGGTCGGTACTGGGATTCTGCGCGGTACGGGGCGTCCGCGTAGCCCTGGTCCTGGTATCCCTGTGCCTGGTATCCCTGCGGGTTCGGGCGGTACTCAGGGGCCGGCTGAGGCGTCTGCTGGTACGCGGACTCCGCCTGATTTGCCGCCGCCTGGTTCGCTGCGGGACGCGGCGGGTTAGAGTACGCGGGGCGCGGGTTCGGCTGCTGCGGCTGAGCAGACGCCGGGCGTTGCGCGGGAGCCGGGCGCGCCTCCTGAGCGGGCTGAGCGGCAGGTGCGGGCTGAGCGGTAGGTGCCGGACGCTCCGGGCTGACCTGCGGTGTACGCTGTCGCGGCTGGCCACTAGGAACCTGCAAGTGCGACCCCTCAGGAACGCCACTCTGCTCGGCAAGATCCTGAACAACGAACGCCGAACTGAAAAGCATGTCCTCCATGGTCCACTCAAGCGGCGGCTGTGCGTTCGGTGCCAGCTGCAGCTTGTCCAGTTCGCGCAGGTGCAGGGCGAGCACATCCACCATGTAGCTGATGACGGCGAGGTTCGGCTGCTCCCCCAGGTTCTTCGGGTAGGCGAAGTGGTAGATGTAGGTGTTGATGTTCTGCCGCTTTTCCAGGGCTTTCGCCGCCTTCTCAACGGGAACACCGCCGCAGGTAAGATCCGAGAGGCTGTCGAAGGTTGCGGGGCCTTCAGAGGCACGCACGGTCAGCGGACGCGAGGGGTCCACGGCGGACTGCTTCGGCCAGAAAATGCCGGGTCGGAATGCCATCTGCAGGCTGTTGTTGACGACGATTTCCTTCTCGGGTCGCCAGGGCTTCTCGTGGTCCACGATGTACTTGCGCGGCATGGCGAAGGTGGTGAAGGAGCACGCGAAGCTCTGCAGCTCCTCCCCTGCCGGTGAGGTGCTCAGAATGTATGCTTTGGCGCGGTTCCAGGTTTCGCTGTTACGCATCTTGTTGACGAACATGGACAGCTTCGTCATGAACCCGTCGATTTTGACGGTGGGTGCATCGGCGGTAATCAGGTAGATACGCGCCGTGCCGTAGAGCGAGGAAAGCGCATACTTCTTGTTGGATTCGCCGAAGTTGGTGCCCCTGATGAGGTGGCAGGTGGGCGGGTTGACCGGCTCGCCGTCGTAGTAGGGCGTGTAGTCGAAGCCCATGTCGATGACCTGGCAGGCTTCTGCGGCGGCGTGGATGCTGTCGAGGGTGAGCGTCTCGTTGGTGGGCGTGCCGTCTGCGTTGTTGAACGCGATGAAGGCGGCCGTGTAGCCGTAGGCCGCGCTCTTGGGCTTGTCCAGGGCGAAGGTGTTGCATCGCGGGTGGTGTGCGGCGTACTGCTGCTGGATGTGTGATACGGCGTTGTGCGGCATGTTCACTCCTTGGGGTGTGGTTGTTTATCGGATTCGATTGTGTGGGTGTGTGATGTGTTTTACTGTACGCTACTCCCCTGACAGGCTAAGCGGGCAGGGGTGCTTTTTTCGCGATAAATCGCGATGCGACGGCTGTACTCCCACCGGCGAGCGCGCGCTCAGCGGCGAGTTTGGCGGGCAGAACGGCGGCGGGCGGGAGGGGCGGCGCATCCAACTGCGCGGGTACGCCGGCCCCTCCGGTGTTTTAGCTTGGCGGGCTACTTGCCGCGGCGGCGATTAAGCTCCCGGCCCCAGACCATCACAATGTCGATTCCGAGGACCCCATACTCGTACTCGTCGAGAGCGGCCCGAACTGCCTCAGTGTTCACCGCGAACCAGTCGTCGGGCAGCGAGTCGATCCACGCTTCCCAGTCTGCGGTGCGCCAGACGTAGCTCCGTTCCATGTGCTCCTCATAGTCATCACTGCCAAGTGCTTCGGGGAACTGACAGTACCACAAGGAGTCCGACTCACTGTTCGGCCGTTCTTCTCGAAAATTAACGAACTGGCGCCAGTTCTTCTTCGTGATGATGAAGGACTGTTCCCCGTCAGGCCCGAACTTTTCCACGGTGCCCACGTACGAATTGGTTTTAACGCGCTTCCAGAAGGTCGGCACGTCAATTTCGCCGCGCTTGACCAGGTCAGCCAGGTACTCGATACGGTCATGCGGAGGGGCGATGGCGCCATCCGGGAGAGCATCGCCGAAGGTCAGCAGGCGGCCGGCGCGGTAGTCTTCCATGTTGATGGTGTCCCAGGAGAAGCCGTTGATTTCTTCGTGCTGGTCAGGCTCAAGGCAGGGGTACCATTCGTTGTCGTACACCATCTGCAGGAGTTCGTTGGAGCGGTGTTCGCCTTCGTAGGCGAAGTCGTTCACCTGAATATTGCGAACGTATTCTTCCTGCTCTTCGTTCAGGTGGTACTGGCCGCCCTTGCGGCGGAAGTTGAGCTTTTTGGTTTCGGTGCCGTTCTTCAGTTTTGCCTTGTGGATGTTGACGGCGTGTTCGATCATCCACTGGCTCGGGTCCAGTACGTATGCGAGGCGAAGCTGCGTCTCGTACGGGGTGATGATGTTCAGGGTGCGCAGCAGTTCTTCGCACCCGTCGGGGTCTTCCCAGTACATGTTTTCGCCGAGGTACTTGAGCTTGTCGTCGAGGGTCATCTTGGGGATTGCGTCCCGCAGGGTCTGTGCCCATTCGGCGGCTTCTTCGTCGTTGGGGTCGGCTTCTACTTCTGCTTCGACCTTCGCCAGTTCCGATGCCATGTAGGTGTCGATGTTGAAACGCTCCGTGTACATCGGCTCCATGGCGTCGCAGCGTTCCTTGTTGATCTGGCGGCGCTTCTCTTCCAGGGCCTGGTAGTATTCGAGGTCGTCCAGGGTCTTCTGTTGCTCTTCGGGGGTGAGGCTGTTCCAGTACTCTTCCTCGGCGATGCGGTCCTGCTCGTCCTCATCGGGGGCGGGCTGCTGCGGCAGGCGAAGCGCGCCGGGGCGGCCGTACTGTCCGGTTCCGAAGGCGTCCAGGGTGATAGCGCCGTGCTTCTCTTCACGCAGAGGGTGGTCGCAGTTCAGCCACGCTCGGGCCTCGCTGATGCTGATGGGCTTGGTCAGGCGGTACAGGCGCACCTCCTGGTTCAAATCGTTCAGGCGCATCTTCTGCTGCTTGAAGGAATCACGAGCTTCCTTCTCATTCAGGTACACGTAGATGTAATCGCCGCATTCCTGCCACCAGGGCGCGTCCAGGCGCGGGTCGTCCCACACGAGTTCCTTGCCGTCCTTGCGCTTGTAGCGCGGGCGACCCACCGGAGGATTGTTCACCTCCTTGCGTCCTCGGTTCACGTGCACGAGGTAGCCGTACACGCCGGGCTCACCCTCCAGTTCGTTCTTGAGGGTGATGTCGGTGTCCGGTCGCTCGATCACCCAGTGCTTCTCATCGTTGAAGTAGGCGATTTCCTCATCGGTCATGTTGTCGAAGAGGGTGCAGTCAAAGAGCATGCGCGGGTCGGTGAAGGATTCGTAAGGGGCTGCATCACCGAACGCGTTGCTCACGTAGCTGGGGAGGTCTTTGGGCATGCCCTGGCGGCGCCACTTGTAGGGGTGGACGGTGAGGTCCTTGTCCCAGGGGGTTTCGCCGGTAACACCGGGGGCGCGGCGCTGCATGAGTTCGGCGGTGAGGTCCTTGCCGTTGACGGTGACGCGGTGTGCCTTTTCGAGCCGCTCGTAGGAGTAGCGGGCGCGGGCGTTGCGTTCGGCGTGGTACTTCTTCTGGTAGGCCTTGTAACGGGCTTCGGCTTCGGGGCTACGTGCCATGGTGGGGGTCCTTTCTCTCGGGATGCGCTGGGAGGCTGCGGTGCTCTCGGCGCGTGGGCTTCGGTGCTTCTGATACCAGAGTAGGGCGGACCCCTGACACGATAAGCGGGGCGGGATTTACCCGGGGGTAAAGCACGGGCCACCTCCCCTCATGAACGGCGAAAAGCCACATGTGTTTCGAGAAGCCACCAAAGAAGTGGCTTTTCGAAACACATGTGGCTTCTGGGCGGATTACCTCTGAGCAGATTACCCCTGGGCGGGATAATTACCGGCTACCGGGGAATAGGAGAATCCTTGTGGGTCTTCACCCCGTAGATAACCTTCGGCAAGATTTTCAGGCTGGATCCGTTAGAAGAGTATTTTGCGCTAAGAATCAAGCGGTTGACTGCTCCGTAGTGGTTCTCACCAACCTTAATCTTCTGGTTCTCACCGGCGCGACGTTCTGCCTCGTTGTGGGTGCTCTTCGTTTCCACAACGCAGAAGGTCTTCTCTCCGTCTTCATCTTCAAGAACGTACGCCCAGTCGGGGTTGTACTTGCCACTGGGGGTGTCGATCTTGAAGTTCGAGGGGAGCTTCATGAAGAACTTGACGGCGGAGCTTGATTCAAGCTTCTGCGCGAACTGGCGTTCCACGTCTGAGTCCAGCACCAGGTAGTCGTAGTCCGTCTTTTCGGGCTGTGACACTTTGTAGAGCTTGTCCAGGGGGTAGTCGCTCAGGTCGCCGCGCAGCTGGTTGAAGATGTCGTCGGTTGGGATGATGGGCATTGCCACACCTTCGGTGAGGTATTCGCCTCCCCCGCTGATGCTCTTCCAGAGGTTGTCGCTGTTTTCGTTCTGGTCGAGTGCAGCGTTGTAGCGCGGTTCGTATCCGGTTTTCTCCATGTAGGTTTCGTCGTCAACGATGCGCGGGCGGAAGACGGCGCTCGAGACAGCGACCTCTTCAACAACGCTCTGCAGAATCTTGCGGGCAGCAACAATGTACTCGCCCGGGTTGTTGATAAACGTGTCCAAGGTTTCGGATCCTTTGAGCACGTCGATGATGGTCTTGCGGGAGAGGTCGGTTGCTTTCTGCAGTTCCGCGACGATGTCCGGCAGGGGGTAGTGATGGTCCAGGTGTACCGAAGCGGGGCTTGCCTTTACTTCGCCCATGCCGGTTTTAACGCCTGAGCGTCGTATCTCAAGGTTTGATTCTGCGATACGAATCTGCAGGGGCTGAATGTATTTTGCGGCTTCCTTGAGGCGGGTTACTGCGATGTCTGCAATATCCTTTGAGTCAAGGTGAACACGGTAGCTGGTGTCAACGGCGATGCGTTCCCAGAGCTCGCTGAAGAGCTCGTAGGGGAAGTTCGGGTTGAACTTTCGGGTGCCGCGTTTCTTCTCGTTTTCGACGAACTTGGTGATGGTCTGGTTGTTTACGAGAATCTGGATGATTTCGTCTTCGTAGGGTGCGTATTCTTCGGGCAGTCCGAGACTGAAATCGAGCTGATTCGGGGTGAACTGCTTGGTCGGTTCGCCGTCCTGCGTGAGCATTCTGTTCTTGACGAGGGCATCAAAAATTTCACCGGACTGAGCAACTCCGAGGGTCTGGCCTTCGGTTGCACTGTCGGTGTGGTTTGTGATGCCTGCAAAGTCGGTGCGGCGCACACGTCCGATGCTCACGCCGGCTTCGCGGTATTCGCGCTGCAGGGAGTCAGCGAAGTCGCGGTAGGACTCATTGGCGATGACGGTCAGGCGTGCGAGATTCGGGTCAGAGATTCGCGTGAGGGTTCCGTTCTTGACGCTGACGGGCAGGCGCAGGCCGCGGCCGATGGTCTGGCGACGTTCCATCGCGGTGTTCATGGTGCGGAGCACGCAAATCTGGAAGATGTTGGGGTTGTCCCAGCCTTCGCGGAGTGCCGAGTGGCTGAAGATGAAGCGTACGGGTTCTTCGTGGCTGAGCAAGCGTTCTTTGTCCTGCATGATGAGCTCGTAGGCGTCGTCGTCTTCCTTCTTACCGGTGGAGTCCACGTATTCGCCCTGGGTCTGGCCGCGCTTGGCTTTGAGCTGTGCGAAGTAAGCACTGCGGGCAGTCAGGGGGTCGTGCGAGCAGAAGTTACTGATTCCGGTCATTTGCTCGAGGCGTTCGACTTCTTCAACGTAGATTTCATCGAACCAGCGGGCGAAGTCGCCGTTGGCGTCAAGGTTATTGGTTCCGTCGCCCAGGTAGCTGCGCACGCTATAGATGAAGAAGAGCGAAAGAACCTTAACGCCTTCCTTCTGCAGTATGTATTCCTTCTTGAGATGCTGACGAATGGTTTCACGAATCATGGCGCGGTGCACCTGGTCCATGTTTTCATCGCCGAGGGATTCGCCAGGACGGAGCAGGTTTTTACCTTCGATGGCGCTCAGTTCAATGAAGGCATTTTCTTCCCCGTACTCCACACTGATGTGGTTGATGGCAATGTCACCATAGGCCTCATTTTTGGCTTTATTCGCCAAAGCTTCACCCTGTTTGAAGGGAATTTCTTTGCTTTTGATGCCACCCTGCTTAGTTATTGTGGCCAATTCTAGGATGGCTTTGAGGGGCCTCTTTTTCTCGTCAACAGAAGCAAAACGAATGTAAGGGGTAGTAGGCATGCCATCGATGAGGACTTCAGCGACGGAAATCTTCTTGACAAGGTTCTGTTGCATGGCGTCTACCGGGTCGAGGCGGTAGACGAGGTTGCGGACCTTATCGTGGGTAGCGCTGTAACGCAGGACAGCAAGGGGGTTAAGCTCTGAAATTGCGATGGTACTATTGTTGCTTTTCATGCGTTGCGGTTCGTCGAGGATGACGACGGGGCGGGTAGCACGAATGTAGTCGATGGGCGCCAGACCGTTGAGGCTATCGCGTTCCCGATAGATGATACGGTCATCTTTTTTGGTGGTGTTGAGTGCGCTGATAGTGGTGATGAGAACCTCGACGCCGATACCGGTTGCGAAGGAGTAGACCGCTTCGGGGGTGTCGCCCCTGTAGAAGGTTTCGCGGAGGGACACGCCGTGCTGCAGGTATAGGTTCTCAAAGTGCGAGCGCATGGAGTTGATGCTGGTCTTGACGCCTTCACGAATCGCTACGGAGGGTACGACAATAACGAACTTGGTGAACCCGTAGTTCTTGGCAAGTTCGAGGATGCTGCGCAGGTAGACGTAGGTTTTACCGGTGCCGGTTTCCATTTCGATGTCGTAGTGGGGTATACCATCTTCTACTATGAGCTCCGCACTATGCTCGAGGTAGTTGCTCTCCTGCACCTTAATGAGGTTGTTGAAAAGGGCTTCACGGTCGAGGTCGAGCTGGTTGTATACGACGCCGGCGGCGCGTGCTGCGAAAAGGGAGTCTTCTTCAGCGGCAGCACCTGCGGGGATGATGTTGCGGCTGGTTCCGGTGTGTTTCATCTGCCCTTCGAAGAGCGCCACGGTGGAGTCAATGGCACGCATCTGGTGCTTCTGTGAGGGGTCGAAGACGAAGCCTTTACGCTGGGGTGTGGGGCTGGTGGAGGGGCTTGCTGCGCCGCGGTATAAGGGGTTGGGTGTGGGGACCTGAGGGTCGGGGTGAGGCATGACAGTACTCTTTCGGGCAGGGGTCTTTCGGAGTTTGTTCGCTATAAGTGTGGTCGCTGAAGTGGTTCGGGGGTTGCGGGTTCTTGGGAGAACCCTCGGCGGCGGTGATTTGCGGTGTGTTTTCACCGCCGCCGGGTTGTTCTGCGGGGTCCGCGTGAGGAACCTATTCAGCTGTGCGCTGGTGCTTCTAGGCGAAGAGTACGTCTTCGCGGTTGATGCCGTGCTGCTTGGCGAGCTGCACCAGGTTCAGTTTGAGGCTGTCTACGTTGGCGTAGTTGTTCTCGTTGGAGAGCGCGTCTTCAATCATGAGCAGCTGGACGGGTTCGTAGCCGTAGATTTCGTGGAATTTGCTGATGGCCTTTTCCCAGTCTTCGAGGCTGGGGATGGTTGCAGCGTCTTCGGTGGGCGGGCGCGTGAATGCCAGCACGCCGGCCGCGATGGCGAAGAATTCCTTGTACCCGAAGGAGAAGGGGACGATGGTTTCGTCCAGGCGGTAGCCTGCTTTGAGCAGGAGCTCGAAGAGGACCTGGTGGGCTTCGGCGCCGGGCTTGAGGCTGTCGCCTAGCTCGTTGAAGAGCATGTCCAGGTTGTCGGCGCCGATGCTGCTGTCAATCTTCCAGCTCTTGAAGCAGCTCTCCCCCAGGGTGAAGGCACGGAAACCGGTATCGAGGGGGGTGTCCTCGGAGCGCTGGGCAATCTGCTCGGCGTATTCTTCGCGTACCTGCTGGCCCGCACGGCGAATGCGTTCGCGAGTAATCTCTGAAATTGTCGAGAATTTATTGCCCTCAGAACCCTTAGTGGATTTCACCCGTTCAGGAATCTGAATAGAAATAGTCCTCCTATTTTCGCCGTCCTGAGCATTAACAATCATTGCCGCATGAGCCAAGGATCCTGAACCAGCAAAGAAATCAATAATCAAATCGTTTCCAGAGGTAACCATGCGAATAAAATCTGCAAGAACAGTCTCGTCCTTGGGGTAGTCGAATACCTTTTCGCCCATTAAATCTTTAAGGCGTTTAGTTGCAGCTCGACCGTCCTGATACATAACACTGTAAAGTGCTTCAAACTCAGTGTCTTTTAGATACCTTTTTACCTTGGGAACAGTGGTTTCATCCGGGCCGAAATAAATCCCTCCTTGTTCTTGCTTCCTTTTGAATTCATTTTCCTGAAACCTCCAACCACCAGACGGCACCTTTACAGGCCTCCCCGTTACCGGGTGGAGCACTTCGTACTTGGGGCCTCCACCATTAGGCCACGAAATATTATCGCCAAAGTAGATGCCATTTTCATCCAGCGAGTTATAGTGCTTATGGCGCTTAGCTTCATCTCCGTCAGGAAGAGACTTATACCATTTACGAATTTCCTTAGTCTGGGTTTCAAAATCTCCGGGGTGCATCTTTTGAAGAACCTCTACCTTCTTATAGATTTCTTCAAGCCCCTTTTTCTTGACCCTCCAAACAATATTATTGCTCTTCAAATAAGACAGATTCCTTGCATAGCAAAGAATGTACTCATGGGACTGTGAAATGTACTTTGAATCATTCTTACGCCCAGCAGCCCACACGAAATCACCAATGAAATTATATTCACCAAAAATTTCATCGATAACCTGTCGAAGATGTGCTACCTCGCCACTGTCAATAGAAACGAAAATTGCTCCATCCTCAGCAAGCAGTTCACGAGCCAATACCAGGCGCGGGTACATCATGCTCAACCAGTTCGAGTGGAAAGCACCCGAAGTCGCCGCGTTCTTCTCAAAAGCCGTACCCGCCTTCAGCGCACCCTCAGCATCACGAGCACCAGTTTCAAACTCGTACTCACGCACTGTCTGCGCAAAACGATCAGAATACACAAAATCATGACCCGTGTTATACGGCGGATCGATGTACACCATCTTCACCTTGCCACGGTACGCCGCACGCAAAGCCTTCAGAGTCTCCAGGTTCTCACCCTCAATAAACACATTGCGGGTCGATTCCCAATCCACCGAATCCGAAAACTGCGGATGAATAGCAGCAGACGTCGGCAACTGCGCCACACGCTGCGCCTCACGCTTACCCGGCCAGGTCAAGCCAAACTTCTCAGCACCCCCCCCCCCGCCAGATTCTCATCACCCAGAAGGTTCTGCAGAGCCTCCACATTCAGCTTGCCATCGGCAAAAACTTCCGGAGCCGAAACCTGCAACTGTTCCCACAACCGCACCCTCATATCCGGAGAAGACAACGGAACACTGCTGAATTCAGATACTTCACTCATCGTTGATAAGCCTTCCATCACATATGCCTCAAACCATAAAAACACGGCACCTACTCGCTGCCGCCCAGTCTCAACATTGACTAGCTGACCGTCACAGGAACAACTCTATCCCCATGCCAGAGCCCTAAAACTCTTCGATTCAGCACACTACAAAGATAGGCCAACACAAAGATTTCGGTTTGGGACATACCGTCTAAAATGTACCCTTCTAGTTTCCGACATAACCGCCACACTGTCCAACGAAACCATCAAAAAGGCGGCCCGGCATGGTCACCTATACCGAGCCGCCTTCCAACCCGCAAAGAGCCTACTTACTGCTCAACACGCCAACGAATCGTGAACAGGTCCTGAACCGAACTCGTCGCGTCCTTAGACTTCCTCATGCGATCCAGGGTGTCCTCCATGTACACATCAAAATCGGCAAGCCTCTGCTGCATCCTACGCTCCACTTCACTTACCTGCTTATTCAGCTTTCGAGCCTCCACACGCATCTGCATACGCTTCGACAGGTCAGCCTCACGCCTAGATGCAACAGCCAGCTGACGTTCCTTCCTCAGCAACTCCAGCTTCTCCGCTTCAGCCTCCGCACGAATATCCTGCGCACGAGCATCCTGAATCTGCCACAAATCCTCCAAGAAACGGCCATTACGCTCATTCACCTCAGTAGCCAGGCGTTCCATCTGCTCCTGAATCTGAGATTCCATACGATCCGCAAACATCAACCCCGCAATCGGGTGTTCACTCACGCAACGCAAAGACATCAAATCATTCACATCATCAGCAGACAGCGGCTCACCCGAATCAGTGAAACCACCAGCAACCAGATACGACTCCTGCACCAACTGACCCTCAACCGATGCCGTATAGGTCGCCTCACGCAGGCTCAACTCACCCGAAGTACCTACCAACGACTGCGCGTACTTCGAAGGACGCTCCGAAGCCGACACAGAGAACACCAGCTCACGCTGCGGAGTCTCACGGTTCAACGCCGAATCCACCACAAAACGACCCAGCGGCGAATCAAAACGATACTGGCGAGTGTGATTATCCGAATCCTCCTTGAGCGCATACGTGCCAGGGACAATATCGCCGTTCTCAGCATCATCATGAGCAGGCACTTCACGCAAAACAAAACGACGCGAATCATCCGCAAAATCAGCCAAGTCAGCCAGCTCGTGCTTCGTCAACTCCATCAGCAGACGCTCAAAAACACCCAACAGCTCACGCGAACCCTCATCGTAATGCTTGAGCTTATCCTGAACATTCGCGTCCAGGTTCTCAAACACCTTAGAGCTCGTCTCACGCATACCCTCAGCGATCAGTTCAGCATTCTCTTCCTCAAGCTCACGGAATGCCTCCTCAATCTCCTCAGCCGTCTTAGCATTCGCAAAAATAGCACCAATCTTCCTATCAAAATCAGCACCATAAGCGATAGCACCAAGAATCTCATTACTTGCGCCAAAAACACCCGTGAAAATCTGGAACTTATCAGTCAACAGAGACAGCACGCGCGATTCCGCCACATTCTCAGTGTTCAAGAAGTTAATCACCAAAACATCATGCTTCTGGCCATAACGATGAACACGACCAATACGCTGCTCCACACGCTGCGGGTTCCACGGCAAATCATAATTCACCAACAGGGAACAGAACTGCAGGTTAATACCCTCACCCGCAGCCTCCGTCGCAATCATAATGCGAGCCGAATTACGGAACTTATCAACCAGCGCCTTACGCGTATCAGCGGCCTGAACACCAGTCACAAGGTCACTACCCTCATGCTCCTTCAGCCACTCACGGTAAATCTTGCGCTGCTCCTTCGAGGCATTCGAACCATTGAACAGCACCAGCTCATCACCATAACCAGCCGTAGTCAGAACCTGCTTCAAGTAATCCTGAGTGCGGGTCGACTCCGTAAAAATAATGGCCTTCTCCGGAGCACCAATAGCACGCATACTCTCGAAGCCGCGTTCCAACGCCTCCAGCAACTTGTAGGCCTTCGCGTTCTCCCTAATAGACGCCGCAAACTTCGCCACACGCGACAATTCTGCGGACTCCTTACGAAGCTCCTCCATCTCATGCTCCGTCAGAACGCGGTCCGAGAAGCTATCCGAATCATCCGACAGCTTCAACAGCCATTCGTCATCCGAAGGGCCCCTATCCACATCAGGCGTAGTACACACAAAACTGGTGCTAGTAGGACCAGTAGCGGTGCAATCGGTACCGGCAGAGTCGGTACCAAGAACCTCTGCACCATCAGCATCAGCCCCAACAGCCGCAAACGAACGAGAAGCCGCAGCAACCTCCTTCTCCGTCAAAACATCAGCCGAAGCAATACTCTGCAAACGCTTAGCCATAGAATCAAGAGTCGTCGCTGCCGCAAACGTCGAAGAACCCAAACGCTTAAACAGCTGGATAGTCATCAGACTACGCGCCGGCGACATACGCATAAACGTAGAGTTATGAACAAACGACTGCACCATCTCATACAGCTGCTTCTCCTGCTCCGTCGGCTCAAACTTAAACGTCTCAGTACCACGGTTCGTGTAACGCACGTACAGGTTCACGTCCTGACGCAGATGACGCTTCAACAGCATATTCAAACGCTCACGCAAATCTTCCATTGCCTCTTCGTAAGACAACTCATCAGATACGTTAGTGTAGCGAGCACGGAACGCCTTCAAGCTATCAAAGAACCCAGGATCAATCACAGACACCAAGCCGTACAGCTCCTCCAGCTTATTGTGCAAAGGAGTAGCCGTCAGCAGAAGAACCTTCTGCGCTGACTTAGCAACCTTAGAAGCCGCCAAAGCAGTCTTCGGCTGCTTCTTACCCGGCAAGTAGAAATTCCTCAGGTAGTGGGCTTCATCCAGCACCATCAGATTCCACGGCAACGAAGCCAGACGCTTCTCAAAGCTCTTCATGAACTGGTACGAGCAGACCAAGACAGACGGCTCACCCTGACGAGCCTCATCAATCACAGTCTTTGCATTCTTAGAATCAACCAGAGTCGCAGGAATCATGAACTTATCCCACAGCTCCTGCTTCCACTGCTGACGCAACGACGCCGGCGCCACAATCAAAATATTGCGGCGACGCTCAGACCAAAACTGAGTAATCACAATGCCAGCCTCAATGGTCTTACCCAGACCAACCTCATCAGCGAGAATAGCGCCCTTCATATGAGGAGACTGCAAAGCAAAAAGAGCAGCATCAATCTGATGAGGCTTAGGCTCAACCTGCGCATCAAACAGCAGGCTCGTCAGCTTACCCAGCTCATTATCGGCATAGCTACGGCGCAACTCATGCGCATAAAACTTAGCCTGATAATCGTTAATGGTCGTCACAACAGTACCTTTCAGATCGCCAGAAGCGGATAGAAAAAACGGATAGAAAACAGAAAATATATGAAGCCTACAGCCCCATAAAGAAAGAAAAACAAACGCTAGACTCAGCTCTGAATCTAGAAAGAACAGGTTCAAACAGCCCGGGGTTCAAACGGCCAGAGTGTAGATATCCCGGAGAGCCTCCTCAGCCTCATCCAAAGCGTAACCGCTCTGACACAAAGCCGCACAAGAATCACAAAAACGAATCTGAGCCAAAGCCTCATGCTCCGTCAGCTCAGGAAGCCGGTCCATCAGAAACTCACCATTCTCAGTGAAGAAATCGTCAATATTTGAGGCGTCCTGCCCTGCGTAGAACTCGCGAAAATCATCACCGGTGTAGTAACCGCTCAGGTCCATGAGTATCTCTCCTTCGGTTCGCTCAGATAACAGACCCCATGGAGCTATGCCCTTGCTCCATACACTCAAAATATATGGAACCCCTGACAAGATAAGCACGAGAACACAGCTATTGCGATAAATTTGCAACTATTACGGGAATACTTATTACCGTCTACACGCTCTACGCTCTAACTACCACCAAGCTGATTACTTCCCCGGCTAGTTGATTTCCCCCTAAGAGTGCGTCCTTAGAGGGTTATGCTCGTGACTCAAGAAATTTAGGAAACCGGACGTATAAGAATTGACCATACATAAACCTTTTCGTGTATGTGGCGGCAGCCCTTGCCGCTACACCCATTATGCCTAAGAGGAGAAAAACGCGTACGCTGGTTCGTCATCGCCGAGCCACTGGTTGTTTCGATAGGTTAGTGTCTTCACTGCGGGTTAAAGACCCACGGCGAAGACACTAACCTATCGAAAGGCCCCCGCCCCTCCCCTACAAACGGCGAGAAGCCACATGTGTTTCGAGAAGCCACCAAAGAAGTGGCTTTTCGAAACACATGTGGCTTCTCAGCGTAAGTCAGCGAATGAAAGAGCCTACGCCTCCGAGGGTTTCGCGCCGGTCAGGCGGTACGCCTTGTACACGCCCGTCACGTTACGGACCACGTTCAGCACGTGCTCCAGCATGAAGCGGTCACCCAGCTCCAGGGCGAAGCGGTCCACCACGGTACGATCCTCCGAAGTGTGCACGCGCGCATCCAGGATGTTCACGCCCGACTCAGAGATCGCACGAATCAGGTCGCTCAGCAGGCCCTTACGGTCCAACGCCTCCACCTGAATCTGCACACGGTACGTAGCGGACGGCGAAGACGCCCACTCAACCGTGGTCACGCGCGGCTCCTCGTCAGCGTTACGCATGTTCGGGCAGTCACGGCGGTGCACCGAAATGCCGTTGTAGCGGGTCACAATGCCGATAATGTCATCCGGCGGGACCGGGGTGCAGCAACGCGCAATCTTCGTCAGCACACCCTCAGCACCCGGCACAATCACACCGTTATCGCCAATCGCCTTGCGGGTCGACTTCAGCAGCGTCTCATCAAAGTCACTGACCTCAACCTCGGGTGCCGGCTCGTCGCCGCGGTGCACCTCAACCAGGGTGTCAATGACCTGCTTCGGCGCAATCTCGTGCTCACCAATCGCACGGTACAGCGACGCCACATCGTTCTTATGCAGCAGCTGAGCCACCTGAGTCATAATCTCCGGGCTCATCATCTTCTGTAGCGGCAGCTCACTGTTGCGCATGCTCTTGGTGAGCATCTCGCGGCCGGCGAGTAGCGCCTCCAGGCGGCGTTCCTTCGCGAAGTACTGGCGGATCTTCGTGCGAGCGCGTGAGGAGCGAACGAACTTCAGCCAGTCCTCGCTGGGTCCGGCGTCTTCGTTCTTCGTGGTCATAATCTCCACGGTCGCGCCGGTAGGCAGGACAGTGTGCAGCGGCACGAGGCGGCCGTTGACCTTCGCGCCAACGGTGCGGTCGCCGACCTCACTGTGGATGGCGTAGGCGAAGTCCACGGGGGTGGAGCCGTTGGGCAGGGCGATCGCCTCACCGTTGGGGGTGAGTACGACGATTTCGTCGGTGTCGAGGGTGTCAGCGAGCGACTCGTAGAACTTCTCCGACTCCGGGTTGGAGTTCGAAATCTCGGCAATGGACTGCAGGATGCCGACGTTCATCATCGCCGAGGTCTGGGTGCCCGGCTCCTTCGGGTCCTTCGCGGGCGCGCCGCCACGAGCCGCGACCTTCTCGCCGCGCGATGCCGCCTTGTAGCGCCAGTGCGCCGCCACGCCATACTCAGCCTCTTCGTGCATCTTGTAGGTGCGGATCTGAATCTCAAGCGGCAGGTTGCCCGGACCGTACACGGTCAGGTGCAGCGACTGGTAGTTGTTGTTCTTTGGGTTCTTAATGTAGTCCTTGAAACGGCCAGTCATCGACGGCCACAGGGACAGCACGTGGCCGAGCACGGTGTAGCATTCCGCTTCTTCCTCAACCATGATGCGCACGGCAAGGATGTCGTTAATCTCGTCGAAGCTGCGGCCCTTCGTCTTCATCTTCTGATGAATCGAGTAGTAGTGCTTCGGGCGGCCCGTCACGGTCGCGTCGATGCCCACCTCTTTCAGACGCTCCGTAATCTTGGTGCGCGCCTCGTTCAGGAACTTTTCGAGCGCGGGGGTGCGTTCGCCGACCATGCGCACCATTTCGGCGTAAATTTCCGGGCTCATGGCGGCGAAGGACAGGTCCTCCAGCTCCCACTTGATCGTGTTCAGGCCCAGGCGGTGCGCGAGCGGCGCATAAATTTTCAGGGTTTCTTCTGCCTTCTTCGCGGCAGAGGCCTGCGGCACAAAGCGCCAGGTGCGGGCGTTGTGCAGGCGGTCGGCAAGCTTGATGAGCAGCACGCGGATGTCCTTGCTCATGGACAGCACGAGCTTGCGAATCGTCTCGATGGAGGCGTTCTCGCCGTAGGTCATCTTGTCCAGCTTGGTCACGCCGTCGACCAGGTAGGCGACCTCCTCACCGAACTCTTCGGTGAGCTGCTCCATCGTGTAGTCGGTGTCTTCCACCGTGTCGTGCAGCAGGCCGGCGGCGAGCACGGGGCCGGTCGCGCCCATCTCCGCAAGAATCGCGGTCACAGCGACCGGGTGGGTGATGTACGGGTCGCCACTCTTACGCTTCTGACCCTCGTGGCAGCGGTTCGCCACCTCGTAGGCGCGCTGCAGCACCTGAATGTCCTCATCCGGGTGGTAGCGGCGCACGGCACGCACGACCGGCGCAATCATCGGGGAGAAACGGATGGTACCGCCGTGCGAGTCGGAGGCTTCCATCGTGCTGCTGCGGCCACCAAAAACGAGGCGGTTAGGCACACGCCCGCTAGCAGCCATAACACGGTGCGAGCCGCGCTTCCTCTTCGCATCAGACGAATCAGTTTCAGGCAGAGGAATCGGGCCAGCGGGCCGAACCGCAGGCTTCTCGGCGGTCCCTGCGGGATTCTCAGCGTTAGCGTTCACGGCAGGTTCTGCACTCATTCCAGGCTCCTTCGGGCTCAAGATAATCAGCCGCACACTCAGGTTCCTCATCATTGAGGGCTATACCGGCCAAACCAGCCATCAGCAGGCTCAAACGCGAGCGCACAGTATCTTCACTTCTTATCCTACCCAGCGGTCTGGAACGCGCCAAACTATGCGACGTTTTAACACACCCGAGCGCGTTTTCTGAGCGAATATCCGGGTGGATGCACGGGCACGCTAAAGGGGAGCCGACACCTTTCGGTATCGACTCCCCTATCGTTAGCAACGCCAGTAGCGCTGGCGGAACGCTGGCTAACCGTTCAGGTTCACGCGGTGAATCTCAATGGTTGCACGTGCCGGCTTCTTAGCGGGCTTCTCGGCTGCCTTCTCGTCCTCGGTCGCCTTGTCAGCAGACTCCTCAGACTTCGCAGCCTCGGCGGGCTCCTCCGAAGAATCACCCTCAGCATCGTCAGCATCCTCAGCGTCCTTGAAGTTGCCGCTCTCCACCTTCGCGGTGTGCTCACGAATCTGGGGCTCACCCAAACGCAGCGAAGCATACAGCGGAGCAGATACGAACAGCGTACCGAACATGCCCACCAGAATACCCACGAACAGCGACAGGGACAGGTCCTGCAGAGTACCTGCACCCAGGATGAACGCGCCGATGAACAGGATCGCGCCCACCGGCAGAACACCCACAATAGCGGTGTTAATCGAACGGACCAGGGTCTGGTTCACCGCCAGGTTAATCTGCTCGGCAAAGGTCGTGTCGCGGCGTTCCAGCACATCCTCGGTGTTCTCGCGGATCTTATCGAACACCACCACCGAGTCGTACAGCGAGTAGCTCAGAATCGTCAAGAAACCAATAATCGCACTCGGAGTAATCTCGAAGCCGAACGCTGCGTACAGGCCAACCGTCACCACCACGGTGAAGAACAGACCCGCAATAGACGCCAACGACATCTTCCAGGTACGGAAGTAGAACGCCATACCAATCAGCGCAAGCACCACAAACGCAACCAGACCCCAGAACGCCTGACGGGTCACATCCGCACCCCAGGTCGGGCCCACAAACGAAGAGGTCACGTCATTCTCAGAGACGCCGTAACCCTCCTGCAGAGCCGCCTTCACCTGCAGAGTCTCATCATCGCTGAGCTTGCTCATCTGGGCACGAATCGTACCCGGCGCAATATTGGTTACGCGAACATCCGAAGCGTCCTTCGCCTTCTCGTGAATAATGCGCTCACCCGTAGCAGTATCAACGTGCGCGGTCTTCGAGACCACGAACTCCGAACCGCCACGGAAATCAATACCCAGGTTGAAGCCGCCACCAACAGCCGGAATCAGAACCGAAACCGCCATCAGCACAGTAGCCAGCACCAGCCACAGGCGGCGCTTACCCACGAAGGGGTACGAGCGGGCACCCGAATGCAGGTCATTACCGAAGCGGGCAAAAGCATTAGGTTTCACATCGGTAGCCATGCTTAGCTCTCCTTCTTCTCATCAGAAGCAGACTCGTCAGCCTCAGCGGCAGCACGCTCTGCACGGCGACGCTCAGCAATGCTCAGCTGCTTCTCCTCCGGGCTGCGGAGGCGACCGGCACCACGGTACAGCGGCGTAGCGCCCAGCGACTCAGGCGACAAGCCCGAGTGGCGGTGACCCTCACCGAAGTAGCGGGTATTCGCCAGCAGAGTCAACATCGGGTGGGTGAACAGGTACACGACCACAAGGTCAGCAATCGCAGTCAAACCAAGAGTGAACGCGAAGCCCTTCACCGAACCAACCGACACCACGTACAGCACCACAGCAGCCAGCAGGTTCACAGCCTTCGACGCCAAAATAGTGCGGGATGCACGCTGCCAACCGTGATTCACCGCCGACGGGATCGTGCGGCCCGCACGGATCTCATCACGGATACGCTCAAAGTAGACGATGAACGAGTCAGCCGTAGCACCAATCGCCACAATCAGACCCGCCACACCAGCCAGGGACAGGCGGTAGTTCAACGCCCAACCCAGCAGCGCAATCGCCTCATACGAAATGATGCCCGCAACAATCAGCGACATCATCGTGACAAAGCCCAGCAGACGGTACTGGAACAGCGAGTACACGAACACCAGCAGCAGACCAATCAGACCGGTCAGCAGACCCACACGCAGCTGCTCCGAACCCAGAGTCGCAGAAATCTGCTGCTCCGACTGAATCGTGAAGCTAATCGGCAGGGCACCGTACTTGAGCTGATCGGCGAGAGCCTTCGCCTCCTGCTCAGTGAAGTTACCGGTAATCTGCGGCTTACCGTCAGAAATCACTGCCTGCGACACCGGGGAAGACAGCACCTTGCCGTCCAGCAGAATCGCGAAGCGGGCACGCGGATCATTTGCGTTCTGTGCACGAATCGCGTTCAGGCGAGAAGTAATGTTCTGGAACTTCTCACGAGCAGCATCGTTGAACTGAATGTTCACAGCCCAACGGCCCGTAGTCACGCCCTGACCGCTCGTCTCCTGCGAGTGGCTTGCGGTAGAAATATCGCTACCGCTCAGCTCCACAGGACCCAGAATGTACTTCTCCTGACCATCAGTGGAACACGCCACCATCGGCTTAGTCGGGTCAGCACTATCGGCATCCTCATTACGTGCCGCGGTGCAGTCCTTCGCCTCATACTGCTTGTACAGGTCCGCAGTAATCCAGTTACGGTCCGAACCATCAGTCGGCTCCGCGGACGGCTTGGGCAGCTTATCGTCCGCAGTGCGGGCATCCTCAGCCACCGCAGTACCGGCACCAGAAAGCAGCACCGGGCGGAACGTCATATTTGCTGACGCCTGAATCAGCTGACGAGTCTCAGCGCTAATCGTTCCGGGAACCGAAACAACCACGTTATTACCCGAACCGAAAGAGGTGGTAACCTCTGCCTCCGAAACGCCGGCACCATCAACGCGCTGACGAATAATCTCAACCGCCTGGTTCAACTGCTCCTGGGAGACGTTCTCATCCGAAGAGCCATTGACCTTCGGAGAAAGAATCATCTGAGTACCACCCGAAAGGTCCAGGGCGAGCTTCGGTGCCCAAGAACCTCCCGAGTAGGTGCTGCCGAAAATACCGGCAGCCATAACAACCATGAGCAGGACCATCGAGAGGAGCGCCCCTCGCGCGGCTGCAAGCGGTGAACGCTTAGCCATAATGTTCCTTCTTCGTGTGAATAGTATTGAGTGTTCTACAGATTCCGTAACGCGAAAACCCGACGCCGCTCACTGGGCGCCGGGCTCATACGCGCTGAATTACTTAGCAGTATCAGAAGAGGTATCGGAAGCGGGAGCTTCGGATGCGGTAGCCTTGTACGCGTCCTCGGTCAGGGGCGCTGCGGGGGCTTCATCCTCAACAAGGTTCAGGATCGCGTTCATGGACGCAGTAATCACAACGCCCTCTGCAATCTGAAGCTGCAGCTTGTTGTTCTCAAAGTCAGTGCTGACAACGGTGCCGTAGACGCCGGAAGCAGTCATCACCTGATCACCGGGGACGAGCGCACGTCGCATTGCCTGCAGCGCCTCAAGCTGCTTCTGCTGGTTCTTCTTAGCGGAAGTAAAAATCCAAAAAATTGCAGCAAAGAAGACAATCGTCATGATGACGTTGATGAGGAAGTTAAGATCCATGGTCTCACTTTCACATCCGCACCCGTGCCGCTCACCGCGAGGGTTGAGCGTACCAGAAGGTGTGGAATCGTAGATACAGTACGTATCCATCCTACGCGAGAGCATGAGCTTTAGTGACCCGAACCAGCGTTTTTGTGAGGTTAACCTGAGTTTTGGACTCTCTCGGCGTAATTTTATGTCGCCGATAAAGACCGGCAGAGCCCGGCAAGAGCCCAATGGAACCCGACAGCGCCTGCAGAACCGGTAGAAAAGCTTGCCGCGCCCGCAGAAGAGCTACCGTCCCTACAGAAGAGCTACCGGGCGTACAGAGAAGCCCGCAGGAGGCGGATACCTCCCACGGGCTTACTGTGTTATCAGCTGGTGCGGGCCTAAAGCTGATACGGATCTAGAGCTGAATCTCCGGCGCTTCCAAGCCGAGGTGCTCCCACGCCGCGGGCAGAGCCACACGACCGCGCGGGGTACGACCAATCAGGCCCTCACGCACCAGGTACGGCTCGGCAACCGTCTCCACGGTCTCCGTCTCTTCACCCACCGCAATGGCGAGGGTGGACAGACCCACCGGGCCGCCGCCGAACTTGTGAATCAGCGCCTCCAGCACGGCGCGGTCCAGACGGTCCAGGCCGCGCGAATCCACCTCGTACATATCCAGCGCGGTTGCGGCATCGGTCGCGTTAATGCGGTCCACGCCGTTCACCAGCGCCCAGTCACGCACACGACGCAGCAGACGGTTCGCAATACGGGGCGTGCCACGAGAACGACCGGCAATCTCGGTGAAACCCTCGGAGGTAATCTGCATGTCCATCAGGCCCGCGCTGCGGCGCAGCACCAGCTCAAGCTCCTCCACCGAGTAGAACTCCAGGTGACCGGTAAAACCAAAACGGTCACGCAGAGGACCGGGTAGCAGGCCCGCACGGGTCGTCGCACCCACGAGGGTGAACTGCGGTAGCTCCAGCGGAATGGAGGTCGCACCCGCACCCTTACCGACCACAATGTCCACACGGAAATCTTCCATCGCCATGTAGAGCATTTCCTCAGCTGGGCGGCTCATACGGTGGATCTCATCCAGGAACAACACCTCACCGGGGGTCAGCGAGGACAGAATCGCCGCCAAATCACCCGAATGCTGAATCGCCGGGCCCGAGGTGATGCGCAGCGGCGCCTCCATCTCCGCCGCAATAATCATCGCGAGAGTGGTCTTACCCAGACCGGGAGGGCCCGACAGCAGCACATGGTCGGCGCTACGGCCACGCATCTTTGAAGCCTCCAGCACCAGGGACAGCTGCTGACGCACACGGCGCTGACCCACAAAGTCGTCCAGGGACTTAGGGCGCAGTGCCGCCTCAATCATCTTCTCTTCAGGCTCTTCTTCCATCGCCACCAGGCGCTGGGCGGGAGCTGAAGATGCCTGAGTGCCGGGCACCTGACCGGGAAAATACCCGCCGGAAACCAGGGACGCCGCGGGCTGCGGCTCATAGGGATTCTGGCTCATAGAATTCTTCTTTCACAAAAGTTTGAGTGGGATACGTCGAACAGGGCGCGCCGCTTAGTGGCGGCCCACCGTGTTCTGAGTACCCAAGGAGGCGAGCACACCACGCAGAGCCACACCCACCGGCTCAGTCTCTGCGGCAGGGTTGTGCTGCACGTAAGCGTCAATAGCGGCGGAAGCGTCCTTCTCGCTCCAGCCCAAGGAGGTGAGAGCGTCAAGCACCTGCGGCTTCCAGACAATGCCCTGGCTCAGCGGCAGCTCATCGGTCTGGCCATCGCTGAGAATCAGCTTGCCGGCAAGCTCCAGCACAATACGGCGGGCACCCTTCGGACCAATACCGGGAACCTTCGTGAACGCCTTATCGTCACCGGTCGCCACGGCGCGCTCCACCTCAGCGGCAGTGTGAACGCTCAACACCGCCAGCGCAATACGCGGACCAATACCGGAAACCGAAAGCATCATATCGAACACTTCACGCTCGGCAGGCTCCGAAAAACCGTACAGAGTCATCGACTCTTCACGCACAATCATGGTGGTCAGCACGGTAGCTTCCTCACCGGTGCGCAGCTTGGAGAGAGTACGCGCAGTAGCGTACACAAGCATGCCGAAACCGTTCACGTTAATCACCGCGTGATCAAGGCCCACCTGAGCCACACGACCGGTCAGGGATGCAATCATTTCTCTCCACCTTTCAACACCGCGCCCAGGAATAAGGCTCGCGGCAGTGTGAGGGCACCGGGAACTCCGGCACCCGCAGAACGCACTCCCCCAGTTCACGGGGAGACACTACAAGTATATTAGAATATTTCTTCTGAAATCAAGCATATATTCGAACTTCTTAGCGAATACATGCGAGCCAACAGGAGACGGCACACAGGCCCGCGAAGGCCCCCTCTAGTGGCGGCACCTCTAGCGGCGAGCGCGCGCCTCCGCCTCCATCCAGGCACGCTGCGCCGGAGTCAACGACCCGCCACGGCGAGCCTGCGCCGGGCGTGAACCCTGGTGAGTCTGCGTCTGGGCCGCCATGTTGATACCCGAACCGATGCCGCCGCCACGCCAGCCGTGACAGATCGCAATCGCCAGGGCATCGGCAGCATCGGCGGGCTTCGGCATGGAATCCAGCCCCAAAATACGGGTCACCATACGACCCACCGACGCCTTATCGGCGCGGCCGCTACCGGTCACCGCCGCCTTCACCTCCGAGGGGGTATGGAAGAACACCGGCACGCCGCGCATTGCCGCCGCAGAAATCACCGCGCCCGAAGCGTGCGCCGTACCAATCACCGTGTTCACCTGCTCCTGAGCGAAGATACGCTCAATCGCCAGGGCATCCGGCTTATAGGTGTCGAGCCAGTGGGAGGCGGCGTTGAAAATCCAGAGAATACGCTGGTCCAGAGACTCTGCCGGGATCGTGCCGGCAACACCCACGTTCACGAAGTGCGCCTTACGGTCGGCGGTCATATCGAGCATGGAGAAGCCGCAGCGGGTCAGACCCGGGTCAACACCCATGATGCGGGTTGCACCCGGCACACGCTCCACAGCGGCGGCAGTACGGTTCTCACGCATGCTATCGCGTGCGGCAGGTTGAACGGCAGCCATCATCTCCCCTTTCGACAAACTCCCTATAGAATCTCTAGATCCTAGCCCTTCAGAATCCTAGCACCCGGCACCGGGGTGTGCCACGAGCACGGTCACCGCGTAAACAATCACCGCGTGAACAGTCACCGCGCGCCCCGCGAAAAGTACCCAGCGCATCCCCAAAATGCGGTATCGCAGGCAATACAGCCCAGACGCTAAGAAGCCACTCCCCCAACCGGCCACCCTACGGCGGCTCGGTTAAAGGAGCGGCTTCTTCAAGCATCAGATATCAGAATGCGAGTGATTACTCAGCTGTGATTACTCAGCTTCCAGCTCTGCCATGACCTCAGCAGAAACGTTAGCGTTCGAGTAGACGTTCTGAACGTCGTCGAGCTCTTCAATAGCGTCTGCCAGCTTCATGAACTTCTTAGCACCCTCAGCGTCCAGGTCAACCTGCATGGTCGGGCGGAAGACCGGGTCGTCGTTGTTGTACTCCAGGCCAGCCTCGTCCAGTGCCTTACGGATCTCGGGCAGGTCGGTCGCTGCGGACACAACGGTGAAGATATCGCCCTCGTCCAGAACCTCTTCGGCACCTGCATCCAGAACAGCCATCAGAACGTCGTCCTCGGTCAGACCGTCAGTCTTGGTGACCTCAGCAACGCCCTTACGCTCGAACAGGAACGCAACCGAACCCTGGTCAGCCATGGTGCCGCCGTTACGGGTCACAGCCAGGCGAACCTCAGACGCTGCGCGGTTACGGTTATCGGTCAGACACTCAATGTACAGAGCGGTACCCTGCGGGCCGCGTGCTTCGTACATGATTTCGGTGTAGTCAATGGTCTCACCGGTCAGGCCAGCGCCACGCTTGATTGCGCGGTCAATGTTGTCGTTAGGAACGGAGTTCTTCTTCGCCTTCGACACAGCCAGGTCAAGAGCGGGGTTACCAGCAATATCAGCGCCGCCCATACGTGCTGCAACTTCAATTGCCTTAATGAACTTCGCGAAAGCCTTCGCGCGCTTAGCGTCGATAGCAGCCTTCTTGTGCTTAGTAGTCGCCCATTTAGAGTGACCGGACATTCGTATCTCCCTTAGTCAAAACCTCCGTGCGGGCACGGCGAAACGTCCCACGCACCGTACTGTACTCACATAACTATACCGTAGCGGAGGCGCACACCACCTCAGAAAGTGCACGCCACCGCCAGGAATAGGCTAGCGGGGGCGGGATGCAGCCGAAGCGCGTGCCTTCTCCACCAGCGAGTCGTCAATAGTGTTCGGCGTGAACTCGCCAAACTTACGCTGAGCCGCCTGCTCAATCAGGTAGTCCGAAATCTTCGGGTTCTTCGGCAGCAGCGAACCGTGCAGGTAGGTGCCAATCACGTTGTGCACGCGCGCACCCTCATACGCATCGGTCACATTGTTGCCCTCACCCTTAGTGACGGTAGCTAGCGGGGTGCAGCCGGAACCCAGGTAGGTCAGGCCCGAGTGGTTCTCAAAACCAATCACGGTGCCGAACTCCTCAGACTCCTCAACAATGTTGCCGATCAGTCGGTCATCGCCGCCGACCGTGTGCGCATCAAAAATGCCGATACCCTTCAGCACCTCACCCTCACGGGTGCGGAATTCCTTGCCGAACAGCTGGTACAGGCCACAAATGACGAGCATGGGCACGCCGTCCTCAGCCAGCGAGCGCAGGGTGTCACCGTTCGCGTGCAGGTCGTCCTGAATTACGGACTGGCCCGAATCCTGGCCGCCGCCACCCAGAATAATGTCAACATCTTCCGGGAAAGGCTGACCGGGGTTGTGGTCCAGAATCTGCACGTCAAAGCCGTGCGCCTGCGCGCGACGAGCCAATGCCAGAGTGTTACCCCAGTCGCCGTAAATGTTCATGTCGAGCGGGTACAGCTGCAGAATACGCAGAGTCTTACCGTTATTGGGGCCGGAGGCGGGGGTGCCCTCAAAAGTGTGAGTTGCCGTCATTAGGAAACCCTCTCAACGTCAGTGATCTTTGCGAGCTCTTCACGCAGAGCCAGCATTGCGGTGTAGGTGCAGAAAATACGCATGGGCGCGTTACCGCTGGAGGCGATGAAGCCCTTGAGCGCATCGGCAAGGTTCTCGTTGACCTTGTCAACCTTCACGCCGTCATGCTCCAGGCGCAGCGCCATATCCCAGGCACGCACACCCGAAACCATCTGCACGCCGGTCTTCTTCAAGCTGTCGAAGTCAACATCCCACAGCCAGGACACGTCACGACCGTCAGCGTACTGGTCGTTAATCGTGATCATGGTGGCGTAGTCGTCAGCGTTCGCACTCGCCAGGGACAGGCGGAAACCGCTCGGGTTCTTCACCAGCAGCAGCTGCAGCGGGCGGCCGTTCACGTTCAGGGTCTCACCGCGACCGAAGGCGGGGGTAATCTTCGCCAGCTCGGCGATGAGCTTATCTTCGTTGAGCTTCTCGCCCATGACGGCGCGGGTCAGCGCCATAGCGCCAGCGGCGTTGAAGATGTTGTAAATGCCGTAGAGGTTGATCTCGCCGACTCGCTCCACACCCGCCAGGTCGAAGGTTGCGGAGGTGCCGGAGAACGCGGTCAGGGTGACGTCTGCGTCGGGCAGGGTCGCCTTCGCGACGGTGCCGCCGCGCATCTCATCATCCGAGGGGAAGTACGAGCGCAGGGACTCATCCAGGCCGTAATACTTGACGGTCACGCCAGGCTGCACGTTCTCAGCGAGGGAGCGGATACGCGGATCCTCACGGTTGAGCACCACGGTACCGGTCGTTGCGGAGGCGACGGTCGCCAGCATGCGGCGGGTCGTGTCAATCTCACCGAAGCGGTCCAGCTGGTCACGCAGAACGTTCAACAGCAGAGCGTAATCGGGCTTGACGGCCTTCACGAAGTGCACGGCGTGCGCCTCGTCCAACTCAAGCACAGCAATATCAGCGTCAAGCTTGCCGCCGAGGGTCATCTCGCCCAGCAGTGCCGCAGCGACACCGCGCACAAAGTTCGAACCGGTGCGGTTAGTGAAAACCTTCAGACCCTGAGCTTCAAGCAGCTGCACAGCCATCTTCGTGGTGGTGGTCTTACCGTTCGTGCCGGAGACAACAACCACGCCGTAGGGCAGCTTCGCGAGCTCTTCAGCGACGAAGTCGGGGTGCAATTTTTCCATGACAAGGCCGGGGAAGGCGGAACCGCCGCCGCGAAGCTTAGTCGCGGCGCGTACGCCCTGGCCGAGAAGACGAATGAGGGGTTTGGACATGCTTACCATTTTAGTACACGCACGCCAGCGGCTGAATGGTCCGCCGGGCTCGTTCGCTCATGCCGGACGGGGCGGGGTTACTGGGGTTTTGGCGCAGGGGGTGCGGGGGTTTGATGCAGGGCTCCGGCTAGGGCGGAGCGCCGGGGGTATCAGAACAGCGAACCCGCTTAGAACAGAGAACCCTGCACCCTCACCCGCGTGAACTCCTGCGCAGGCTCCACCAGCACGTTCCGCCACGCGGCAGTATTCACCAGGAACGCCGCGTCAGCATCGCCGGTGTGGGCGCTCAAAAACTGACCCGCCGCACCCGTGCAGAAGAAACCAGCCGCCCCGCTCTCCAGACCAGAATCACAAGGCGCCAGCGGTTCGGGCGATTGCGCGCGCAGAGCCGCATACGGTCGGTTCATGGCGAGCGACGGAATCCACGGCTCATCCAGGGCGGTGAGCCGCACCTCCGGGTCGGTGCGCGCCAGTTCGGCGAGCGCTTCGCGGGCGCGGGCGACCGCCTCCTGATGGGCAGTACGAAGCTGCGCGCCGGGTAGCGGGTTTGTCCAGGCGCGGTACTTGTTCGCCACCTGCTTGACCTGCGGAATCTTCGCGAGAGCGGTCACGGCGTCCTCGGCGCGGCGAATGGCAAGGCCGTCAGGTGCAAGCGCAATGTAGGTGGCGGTGGCGACCGCCTGCTCATCCAGGCGGCGCGGGGTCGAATGCAGGGAGCTCGTGCCAACCTTGTGCGTGCCGTCCGGGAAAGTCGCGATGTAGAGGCGATGCTCCAGCATGGCATAGGCGCGCATGGATTCGGTGAGCGTTCCGGGGTACAGGTGCGCGCGGTGCAGGGCGGTAAATTCGTCGCGGGCGGTGCAGCGCGGGCACTGCTGGCCACGCTGGATGCGGGTGCCTTCGGGGCAGGGTACGCGGCGGATTCCCGCGGATTCGGGGGCGGCGTCATTGCTCGTGCCGGTGGTGTAGCCGGCGCAGTAACGGTAGAGTTCCCCCTCGCTATCGCGCGGAATACGCAACCCCAGATAGGCGCCGGGAGTCAACGAAATCTGGATGCGAACCCCGCTCGGAACGCCACGCTGCGCGGGGCTTCTTTCCTGGTTAGGGGTGCTCTCCCCTGTCATATGAGGTGCCCCTGCCGCTTGAGATACCCGGTTATGAGTTCCTTCCGCGACCCCGCCGGGCACGACCGGTTCCACCTCAATGAGCGGGCGGCGGTTGGACCAGCGGATCTGCCTCCAGATAAGTAGCTGCGGCGCGCCTGCAGAATCACCAGCGGCACCATTACCGGCGGCGGGCACAGTAGCTACAGTGGGCGCGGCAGGCATCTCGTCGAAAGCAGTCTCAAGCAGGTTGGGGTAGTCCATAGCATTCCACTCTAGCGGGTCTGGCGAGTTCTTTCTCGCGGGGCGCGGTGCATCCGGGTATCACGTCTTCGGCGGCGCATCCTGGCGCAACATCCCCGAGGGGCAAAAGCAGCGCCCTCGAAATGCAAAAAGAGGCCAGCGTCCTTCACGCTGATCCGCACCCCCGCAGTGTTGCCGTGCGTTCACGCACGGCGGGGTGGGTTCTCAGCTGAGGCGCTGACCTCTGTGGTTGAGGCAGGGCGCTTACCCTGCCAAGCCCGAAAGCGATCGGTGACCGCTATTTTTCGGTGAGCTATGCGGTGTTCATGGAAGCCGGAAGCTTCCCAACAGCGTCGCTGCATTTAAAACTTTGCCATATCCAATGGACATAACATCATTCAAATACGCATCGACTGCCCAATCTGCGCATTTATGACGCAGAATTTCTATGCACTAGCTGGCAAATTGAAGCAATTAGTGCAAAATTTCAAACTCACCAAGCCGCTCAGCCGGACTATCTGACGGATGAGCCACGCCATCTAGCTGAGGCGGGCAAACCCCTCCGCAATAGCAGAACGCATATCATCCAGCGTGCGAGACATGGTCTTGGTGTGAGCGATAATCGGCAGGAAGTTCGTATCTCCACTCCAGCGCGGCAGAATGTGCTGATGCAGGTGATCAGCAATGCCCGCGCCGCCCACCTTGCCCTGATTAATGCCAATGTTGAAGCCGTCATTATGCGACACCTCGCGCAGAACCTTCATGGCGAGCTGGGTCAGCTGCGCAATCTCCATGGTTTCTGCCTCGGTCGCATCATCGTAGAACGGGATGTGGCGGTACGGGCAGACCAGCAGGTGCCCGGGGTTGTACGGGTAGAGGTTGAGAATCACGAAGGCATGCTCGCCGCGGTGCACAATCAGCGACTCTTCGTCACTGCGGCTGGGCGCGGTGCAGAAGGGGCAGGTCTTCTCGGTGTAGTCCTTCTGGCCACCGCTCACGTAGGCGGTGCGGTGAGGGGTCCACAGGCGCTGGAACTGGTCCGGTGCGCTGGGCAGCTCGAAGGAATCCTGCACCGAGGCTGCGGTGCCATGCTCGGGGGTCGTGTTCTCGCTCATAGTCCCATTCTATAGCCCGCACGCGGCAACGGGAACGCCCGGCCCGTCATGCGTGCCAGATATGAGATAACTCCCCCGGCAGCGCGCCTAGCTGTGCTGTTTTTCCAGGTGAATGATGCGGGTGGCACCCTCAAAGGTCATGGGGAAGCTCAGCACGCCGTCCTCCATGACGAATTCCTTGGTTTCCTTATCGGAGGCGTACGGCGCGTGGCTCAGCTTCGCATGGTCCACGTGCGAAATGTAGCTGAAGTTGCCGGTCTTCGCCTCGAAAGTGCCAGCCCAGAAGGGGGTTGCCAGCTCTTCGTGGTTCAGGTGGTAGGTGACCTCGATAATGCCGTCGTGAATGACGGCGTCCATGTAGTTCTCGAGGCCCGCAGCGTCCTGCTGAACCCAGGTGCCGTCAGCACTCGCAGTCGAACGAGTCGCGAGCACAGAAGAGGGAACAGCCGTCGCGGCGGATGTGGCAGGCTCCTGGTTACTCGTGTTGTCCGGCGCGGGGGTCTCAGTGGGCTGGGTCGCGGTCGGGTGAATCGACGGGTCATGCGAGGTAATAACCGCCGCCTTAATTCCGGTGCTGTCGTCGCCGGGGGCGGAAACAGCGCTGGGCTCGGCGGTTTCAAAAGCTGCGGGGTCAACAACCGCACTTGCGGAGGCGTTATTCGGTGCGGATGCGCACGCGGTGAGGGAGAGCGCGCTGACGAGTAGAGCGAGCGCGCCCAGGGTGGGCTTAGGTGCCACGAAAGTGTCCTAACAGAGTATGTGTTTGAGTGAGTTTGTGAGTTGAGTGGTGCCTCCCCGTGAGTGAGGTGGGGATACGACGACACCCCCGTAGCGCATTGAGGCTACAGGGCGTTCGATAACCGGCACGGTAGATAGTTTATAGGCTCTGGCTAGGAGTTTCACCAGTGGCGGCCATTTTTAAAAGATAGTTTGGTCACATTAGACCTTAAGTTGAGGGGTTTTTCGCGCACACGAGCCCCGATTTGCACTCCGGGGGCTAATTTTGCCTCGACAAGGCAAAATATCCCGCACGGTGGCGTGGGTGGCAATTTTCTTGCCTTCGTCTTGCCTTCGCGTGGGCTCGGCACCCAAACCCACCGCTTCAAGAGGTATGCGGTGTGGGTTTGAGTGCCGAGCCTCAATTGAGCTGTTATATCTGCACTTATATCCGCGCTACCGCAGTCCAGCTACTGTTCGCAGGCCCCTATTATTTGCGGGAACGCAACGAGAACTTCTCACGAATAATCGTGAAGGTCTGGCGAGTCTCCTCCAGCAGGGCGACCGGCTCCTGCTCACGCACCGCAACCTCATGAGAGGTCGAAGACTCGGCAGGTTCACCAGCACGCGCGGCGCCCTGTGCGGTGTTCGAGGTAGCCTCTGCGGAAGCTGCCGGAGCAGCCGAGGCAGGCTCAGCAGCACCCGGAGCAGTAAAGCCCGCGGCTGCAAAACCGGCGGCACTGAAACCCGAGGCGGCACCGAAACCACCAGCCCTGGAACCTGCGCGGCGTGCCGCCTCCGCCTCCGAAGGAACCGGGTGCACGCCGTCCTCATCCACGACCTCACGCAACGTGTAGTCGTGGGCTTCACGGCGCGCATACTCACGAGCCAGCAGGGCACGCAGCTCAGAAATCTCCTGGCGAAGATCGTCCACGTCAGCCTTGGTTGCGGGGTACTCCTGCTCCTCCCTGCCACCGATCTTTTCGATAATCCAGCTGGCGAGCGCACCGGTCGCAACCGCGACCATACCCACGCCGTACAGCATGACGACCACGGCGATAACCCTGCCGATACCGGTGACCGGGTAGACGTCGCCGTAACCGACCGTGGCGAGGGTCGTGAACGTCCACCAGTAGGCGGTGGGCAGGTCACGGATCATCGCGCCCGGCTCGGAGGACTCCACCGAATAGATTGCCAGGGCGAACATGATGATGAAGATCGCGGTGTATCCGAAGAGCTTCACCGCCAGCTCTGAGAGCCTCTTATATTGGCGGTTGGTGGTCAGGTGAATCATGGCGAGGAAGCTGACAATACGCCACGCCGGCAGCAGCACAATCGCCAGGTTCATCAGGTTATGCGTGATGAAGTAGAGTCGCCGCGGCGCCAAGTACAGGCGAATGCAGTAGTCGGCGGCGAATAGGCCCCACAGAATCATCTGGATGATGTTGAGGTACCCGTCGTACGGCTCCTGGATGCGCGTGCTCATGATGGGCGCGGCAAACGCGAGCAAGTACAGTACGGACGCCACGAACATGGGTCGAGAGGAGCGTTCCTCCCACGCCGCCAGGTTCTTCTCGCCGCGGTACTTGCTGAGCGTGCGGAATAAGCGGGTGCGCGGGGCGCGACGCGGCGGGTCCGTGACGGTGCGGGTGACCGTGCGGATGGTCGTGGTGTGCGTTTCAGGTTCGCCCGCGTCAATAATCTCGGCGGCACCATCAGGGTTACCCTGGGTACCTGCCTTCTGGGTGCCCGCTTTCTGAGGGGCAGCTTTCGGGTCGCCCTTGCCGTGCGGGTGATGCGTGGTGCGGGTGATGCGGCGCTCCTCGCGGTGCGTGCCGTCCGGCGCGTCGGTGGTGGCGTATTCTTCGACGACTTCTTCGTAGTCGTCGTCGGGGTCCAGGTCGGTGGAGTAGACGGAGTGGGTGCTGTCCAGGCGGGCGCTATCAATCTGCACGGCATCAACCTGCACTGCCTCCATGCGGGGAGCGGTAGCCTCCGCCGAGGCAGATTCAGCCGGGCTGTTCATCGGGCTGCTCGCCGCGGTATCGCCCGGGATATTGCGCGAGGTATTGCCCGAGATATTGCCCGCCGACGCATTGGCTGCTGTGCCGTTCTTTACCGTGTTTTCTGCCTGGTTCTGTTCCGCCTTATCCATAGTGTGAATGATACTCCGCGCCGTTGCGTTTGCGTTTCTATTTCGTTGCACAGAGCGCACCCAACCTGGCAAAATGCGTGTTGTACCTATCAAAGCAACCTTATGTTGCTACCCCGCACATCGGAGTGCCTCATGTCTTCACACACCACCGCTTTCTTCTTCCGCCTGCCGAACTTCCGTCAGCAGGGTTCCCGTCAGCTGAGCTTCCGTCAGCTGGGCGCGAGCCTCTGCTTCTCCGGTGCGCTCGCTGCCACCCTGGGTGGATGCGCCTCCCTGGACTCTTCCCCTTCTACTTCTGCGGAGGCTTCGTCTACGCCGACTGCGGCGAGTCACGCGACGGCGCCGGTGCTTCAGGATTCTGAGGGTTTCCGCCTGTTTACCGGTCGCGGTTCGGTTGAGGAGGCGGTCTTTGAGGGCCCGGTGGCACCCGCCTCCTATTCGTATGTGGAGTTTGAGCGTCGCGGTGAGCCGGAGGGCACGATGAAGGTTTCAGTCTCTGACGGTTCTGGTACTCAGGTTGAGGTGGTTGCTGGCGGCTCGGGTGAGGGTGCGGGCGTGTGGGTTCGTAATACGGCGAGCGCGTCTGCGCCAAGTCCCTCTAGTACTGCTAAGTCTGCCGGTGCGGTGAGTGTGCCGTATAGTTCGGCGCGTGTGACGGCGTCGACGTCGCAGCTGACTGATGATGCGCAGTGGATGGTGTCTGTTCGTGCGGCGGGTGTTGATTCTTCCGGTAAGTTTGAGGCTCCTGATGGCGTGCCGCTGACGAGTCAGAGCGCGGAGGTGGGCGAGATTCAGATGCAGGGCAACCGCGGTTTTGTGCACGATACTGTGTCGAAATCGGGCGGCGGTTCGGTTGCGGTGGAGAACCGTTCGGATGCGAAGATGACGGTGTATTGTGCGGGTGTGGACCGTAAGGAGCGTAGTGTGCCTGCGGGTGGCCGCGTATTTGTGGAGGATTTGGGGGTGCGTGCTTCGGCGGGTTCTCCCCTGTTTTGTGGTGTGGTGACTTCTGATAGTACTGCTAGCTGGAATGTTACGACCCTCGGCGGCCGCGCCTAAGAGCAGCTGCGGCGTTCAGAATGTGGTGGGTGCGCCTCCGCAGACCCGGGCGTATTTCCCCCGGAAAACCAGCAAATAGGCGGCAAAAACGCGCATCAGCACGGTGTATATCCCACCCCCTTTATGGTGACAAGTAGTCGCCAAGCTTAGCCATAGCTAACCGGAAAAGACGGCGTTCAAAGGAAGATACTGGAATAAGGACAGCATTCGCACACCTGTCACCAGTAAGGAAGCAAGATCATGACCGTCGTGTCAAACACGTCCGAAGCACTCAAGTCCCCCTACGCGGACACCCTCAACCGTCTACTTTCCGATGCACGCGCAGAAGCCGTCGAATCCAGCGTCTCCGAACTGGAACGCCTGGCTATTGCACACGACGCATCCCACTACCTGCTCGTGCCTGCTGGCCTGATTCGCCCCGATTCCGCCGAAGATGTCGCCAACATTTTCCGTGCAGCCGGCGACCTCGGCCTGCCCCTCACCTTCCGTTCCGGCGGAACCTCCCTCTCCGGCCAGTCCAGCGGTGACGGCCTGATGGTCGACACCCGCCGCCACTTCAAGAAGATTGAGGTCCTTGAAGACGGCAAGAAGGTGCGCGTGCAGCCCGGCGCGACCATTATGATGGTCAACAACTACCTGGCACCCTACGGCTACAAGCTCGGCCCCGACCCGGCATCCTGGTCCGCATGCACCATCGGTGGTGTGGTTGCGAACAACTCCTCCGGTATGTCGTCGGGCACCAAGTACAACACGTACAACACCCTCGACTCCATGGTGTTCGTGCTCCCCAGCGGCACCATCATTGACACCGCCGAACCGGACGCTGACCAGAAGCTGCGCTCCCTCGAACCTGAACTTCACGAGGGCCTGCTGCGCCTGCGCAAGCGCGTGCTTGAGAACCCCGAATCCATGGCGAAGATCCGCCAGCAGTACTCCATGAAGAACACCATGGGTTACGGCCTGAACTCCCTGGTCGACTTTGAAACCCCCGTGGACATTCTGCAGCACCTGCTGATTGGTTCGGAGGGCACCCTCGGTTTTGTTGCTTCGGCAACCTACCGCACCCTGCCGATTCTGAAGAACATTTCCACCGGCCTGCTGGTGTTCGACAACCTGATTGATGCGGCCCGTTCCGTGCCTGAACTGGTTGCTAACAAGCTCGCTACCGTGGAGCTGATGGACGCCACCAGTATTCGTGTGGCTCAGCGTACCGGTCAGGCTGCGGAGGCGCTCGCCGCCATTGACGTGAAGGACCACGCCGCCCTGCTGGTTGAGTTCCAGGGCAACTCCGAGCAGGAGCTGAGCGACTTGGCTGCCGCTGCGGCACCCATGTTTAAGAGCCTGCCGGTGGCTTCGCCGGTGTCGATGACCAGCAAGCTGTCTGAGCGTAACGCACTGTGGGCGGCACGCCGCGGCCTGTATACCACCGTTGCGGGTAACCGCCGCTCCGGCACTAACGCACTGCTGGAAGACGTGGTCGTGCCCGTCGAGGTTCTGGGCAACACCTGCAGCGACCTGACCAAGCTGTTCGACGCACACGGCTACCAGGACTCCGTGATTTTCGGCCACGCGAAGGACGGTAACATCCACTTCATGCTGAACGAGCAGTTCCGCGACCCGAAGCAGCTGGACCGCTACCGCGACTTCACCGAAGAAATGGTTCAGCTGATCCTTTCCGCTGACGGCTCGCTGAAGGCTGAGCACGGTACCGGTCGTATCATGGCGCCGTTTGTGAGCCGCCAGTTCGGTGACGAACTC
The DNA here is from genome assembly GCF_041432805.1 of Rothia sp. 27098_8_27. NCBI lineage: Bacteria > Bacillati > Actinomycetota > Actinomycetes > Micrococcales > Micrococcaceae > Rothia > Rothia sp. 27098_8_27. Next base: position 411,327 of record NZ_JAPWAJ010000001.1, read on the forward strand.
TTCGACGTGATGCGCCAGATCAAGCGCCTCATTGACCCGAAGGGCTTCATGAACCCGGGCGTTCTGCTGGTTGAGCCGGACACCGACTACGTGACCGACCTGAAGGTCGCTGAGACTGTTGAGGAAGAAGTCGACCGCTGTGTGGAGTGCGGCTACTGCGAGCCGGTCTGCCCCTCCCGCAACCTGACTTTGACCCCGCGTAAGCGCATCGTGCTGCGCCGTGAAATTGCCGCCGCCGAGGCGAACGGCGACCACGAGCTCGCTGAGCGTCTGGGTAAGGAATACGAGTACTACGGCATTGAGACCTGTGCCGTGGACGGCATGTGCCAGACCCGCTGCCCCGTGAACATCAACACCGGTGACCTGATTCGCCGCCTGCGTTCTGAGAACCAGGACAAGCTGGCCGCCACCGGCTGGAAGGTTGCCGCACAGCAGTGGGGCGTCATGGATAAGGTCGCCGGTAAGGCCCTGACTGTGGCGAAGAAGCTGCCGTTCCCCGTGGTGCACGGCACCACCAACATTGCCCGCAAGGTCATGGGCGACGACACGGTCCCCTCCTACAAGAAGGACCTGCCGGTCGGCGGCCCGGCACGTAAGCCGCACAAGGACGCAACCGCCGAGATTGTGTTCTTCCCTGCCTGCGTGAACTCTATGTTCGGCGGCGTGGACGGCGACGGCAAGCACGACCCGGTCAACGCAACCCAGGCGTTCATCCGCCTGTGCGAGCGTGCGGGCGTGAAGTACCGCATCCCGGACAATATTGGTGAGATGTGCTGCTCCACCCCGTGGAAGTCGAAGGGCTTCACCGACGGCTACTCGATTATGAGTGACCGTGTGCTGAAGTCCCTGTGGGAGGCTACTGACGGTGGCCGCCTGCCGGTCGTGTGTGACGCTTCGTCCTGTACTGAGGGCCTTGAGGTGATGCGCGAGAAGGTTATTAAGGCGCTGGAGCACAAGATCGTGAACGGCCTGAAGCCGGGTGAGCCGGACTACTCGCGTCTGCGCATGTACGATGCGGTTCAGTTCGCCGCGGACAACATGCTGGACAAGCTGACTGTGTCTGCTCCCCTGCCGTCGGTTGCGCTGCACCCGACCTGCTCCATGACTCACCTGGGTACTCAGCCTGCGTTTGAGAAGATTGCGAACGCGATGAGTGACGACGTGTACGTGCCGAAGCACTGGGGTTGCTGTGGTTATGCGGGTGACCGCGGTATGCTGCACCCGGAGCTGACTGCGAGCGCTACGGAGGCGGAGGCTGCGGAGCTGAGCGAGCAGAAGCAGTTCGCCGCATATATTTCGGCTAACCGCACCTGTGAGCAGGGTATGACGGAGGCGACCGGCCACACCTACCAGAACGTGCTGCAGCTGCTGGAACGCACCACCCGCTAAGGGCTGAGCGCATAGCAGCGGTATAAAGAAGGGACCCGGCGGGCTATCTGATGGATAGCCTGCCGGGTCCCTAAAATTTCAAACGTTTAAGAGTACCAAAATTTATTTACTTCTTTCCGCATCTATATTTCCAGTAAAAAGAAGGAATAGAAGAACCGGGACGTAAAACAACGACACAAAAATAGGGACAAAAACTTCCCCTAAAACAAGCAGAATAGGTACTTTATTATTATCCTTATTTCCAAACCCGCTTTTGTCTTTTTTCCCACTTTTAACAAAAGATAGAATGGTATGGACAATCATAACAAGTGGAACAATTAGAAGCAAGAAAAATATCCAATTGAAACCAATGATTTTCACCCAATCTATGGCCGCCGAAAATGAAAAAATAAATGCATATACTGGATTGGCTGGATTCATCATATGCACAATAATATTGTACTCGTTCTCGGGATTATAATCCTTGATGTACCGAGTAGACTCTTGTAAATAGAAATTTGCCGAAGATATCAGGACAAATATTATTACCGCAGAAATCCAAATTTCACGCCCACCTTTAACCCAGGATATAAAATCGTTAACAGGTCCAACTAATACATTTATACCAAGGAGATTAAGTGCCTCAGAAATAACTTTTATCCCAAGACCATCAGCAGTGTACTTCACCCAAGGGAGCCCACTGAAACTAATAAAAACCGCACCCGCATACAACGAAACTAAAATATGCGGGAGAATTTTAAGTAAAAGTTTAATAAGAGGGTAACCTTTAAGTATTCCAACTACTTCGTTAGCAACAAAATTTGACACTATTAAAAACCTTTCATGTTTTAAATTGCAGGTTACACGACTGGATGATTTGCACACGCAGTGCTTATTACCTACTAATCAAACCTCTTTGTCCAATACGGATATGTGATGGCGCCACACGACTTCAGGTGCGTAATACCATCATCCACATTAGCATACGGAGAATCGTCTACGCTTCCAAGAGAGACGCCATGACAGAATATTTCTCAATACGAATTTCAGCTGTAACAGTCCTCGTCAAAACAGAAAGGACCCAGCCGGACCACTAATATTAGTGTCCGCCGAGTCCTTCCTTACCTTTACAACTAGTTGTTGCCTCCGTTGACGAGACGAGCGCGAAGCTCCCCGTCAGCCTCTGTCACGATAATGACCGGTTTATCGCCCGCAACCTTGCGTACGCGGGCGAGCGTGTCAGCCTCATCTTCGCCGGGACCCGCAGGGATAACGTGGCACTCCCCTCCCGCCTTCTGTGCAGCGAGCGCAACAAGTGCCTTGTGTTCCGGATTGCGGCGGGCAGACAGGTTGAAACGACCCACAATACGAGCTCGCTCCTTCATCACCTCAACGCTTGCCATACCTTCATCCCTTTCAAATGCACTTCAACAGCAAAGCCTGCTACTCCCTCGTAGACAAACTTTACTTCCCGAAAAACCCGGAGGGCTATCCAATCGGATGACCCGCCGGGTCCGTTTTCGTCTGCTACAGTACCTATTTTCGACTATTAAATAGTCCAATAATCAATACTGCTATTGAGATGCCATAAAGGATTCCAAGCACCATGTCGCTGACATTTGACACCACGTTCAAGATAATTGCCAGGATCAAGAACAGCATCCCAACAGGAACATACTTATTCGACTTCATACGCTCGTGCTCCCTCAATAACCAACAGCGATACATCATTTTCAGGACCATCCAGCTACCCATTTTCTGAATGACTATGGACGTTCGCCTTACTACCACGCTAGCACTCTGGAGCTAAAAACTAGCCCGCGACACAGCTTTTTGCACCCAGACGCACTCCCCACCTCACCTCCTCAAAGCGCGCAAAAACCACCCCCTCCGCAGCTTGTCGCCGCAAAGGGGGTGGTTTTCTATATGGCTAGGTTAGAAGCCTAAACCCTTACTACTCAGCAGCCTCAGTGCTGGGCTTGGGGTCTTCGTTCACGCGGTTGCGGATATGCTCCACAATACGTGCCACAGCCTCATCTTCAACGGGAAGAGTAGAGATAATGTACCGCTCCCTCCAGCCTTCTATGCAACGAGTACAACGCGATCCAGTATTTTAGAATGTGGCAAGCAGATAGATCGCATCATCCAACGATACGGCTTAATAGCTCCTTCAAATTAGTAATTACCTTACAATTGTCTTTTCACATAATTCCCCAAAAAGAAGAAGAATCGATGAACACATAGTAATCTGTACTCACCGATTCTCCTGCTATATCAGTGCTTTAGGTATCGCTTTTCTTGCCAAGCATCAATTACCCACTCTGAGAAATCATACATAATCTTAGAAATTCGATCATGGAGACTCAAATATTCTTCTATATTCTTCTTCATCCCAAGGATTCCCATTGTCTTCTCGCCATGCGCAACTTCATTTCTAACCTTCAGCAAATTTGTATCAATATCTGTCTTTAGGGACTCTATCTCCGATGGCAGCATTTTATCATCAATATTGTCAACTATATCTAATTTTTTGAGTATATCAATAAATAATTCATAATTAAGATTCGACTTCGCATCAATAATTTTCTCATTAATTTTCACATATTTGCGATCAACATATTTACCATCAGATAATAAATCCCTAAACTTATTAACAAAATCAATATGAGCATCATGGGTATTTGCTCCACCCAAATTAGTCAGTGCAGTCTTTAAGGAGGAAGCAACTATAACATCACTGGCATTTCGATATTGAATCTTTTCTTTGCTTACAGATTTAATATATTTCTGACCAACTTCCTTTATGTAACCTTCCCAGTGAGCATAGAGCATTAGGTATGATCTTCTAAGTACATATCTAACATTCTGCTCATACAATCCATCCTCTGCGTTGAGAGACTCAATGTCCATTTTAACTCTACTTAGCTCTTGTCTCCTCCATGCCCGACAAGAGTCTATTTGATTAACAAAGTCTTCGTCTGACATTTTCTTTCCCATGAATTCAAAGCTCCTAGATATTATGATTACTTAGCCAACAATTCCCGGCCAGCCAAAACAGTCCTCTTGATTCGTGCCTCAGTTGATACACCGGTAGTTTTAGCAGTATTAGGATTAATCCAGAAACTCTTTGAAATATCTTCAAAGTTATCATTATATTCTTTATCATTGGCGATATAGAACCCAAGACCTGCAGCAAAAGCTTCAAATGCGCTAAGCGTAAACTTATTGCTATACTTCCCACTCTTATTATCCCAGGGATTAAAGATATTCTGGAATTCAGACAGCCTCTTAAATGTGGTATCAAATACTAGACCATACCCGTCCTTCTTAGATTCAAAGTTAACAGCAAAATCGAGAGAAAATTCATCCACTTCCTTTGCAAAATCAGAGATGTCAGCAATTTTTTCATTAGACATATGTGAAAGCGTGAGGAAGCGAAGAAGCAATTCCTCATTATATTTCTGATCCACCCTTTTTTTACTGAGACCCAAGAGTTTAAAGAAATTAGGAGTATTTGCTTTCTGAGAAATCCACTTAACCATGTCTGAAGATTGACTAGCAAGTACTGCAGTACGAATTTCCTGCGGCTTCAAGCTGCTACCGTTAGAGTTCAAACGCTTAAACAGATCGTACTTGGTCTTGATGTCAGAATCTCGCTTGACAATTTTGACATCGATTTTTGAACGCTTTATGTCCCTTCGCTGGGCGTCACTCAGATAACCCTTGGGAGTAGTTTTAGTCTTTACCTCGTCGCTCCAAGCAACACCATCAATCGAAGGGAGATATTCAGTCTTTCCTAGTACAGAAGCAAACTTAGTTTTCGGACTTTCGTCATTCTTTTCATCTTCTCCGTCAGATGACTCTTCAGCTTTTAGAACGCCCTGAAATTCCAACAAGGTGCTAATACGCTGCAAGCCGTCCACAATCTCCCAACGCCCCTGGTTATCCTGAGCAACAAAAATTGACGGCACCGGGATTCCAATCAAAATACTCTCAATCAGCTGACTCTTCTGACGCAAGTCCCAGCGGAACAAACGCTGATAGTCAGGAGAAACAATCAGTTCCCCATCCGTATACATGTTCGTCAATTCACCGATGCTGATAGAGTAGCCATCGGTGCTAATCTCACGACGGGCGTCGCGAATTTCATCTTCAAGAGTAGTCACTATCGTTCCTCTTCAAACCATGGATAACGCATTTAGCTGGCGTAGGGCACCTAGACCATATCCAGACGTCTTTATCCGAATCGTACAATTACCGGCGCTTACGAACGGCAACGAACGTTAGCACCATCACTTACATTAGCATAACGATACTCACCCTGACTAGGAAAAACTCCACCGCAACACAACTTTCTGTACCCAACTGCCCTTCTCTCTCCTCCCTAACCGCCATAAAATGTAAAAAACCACCCCCTTCGCAGCTTGTCGCCGCAAAGGGGGTGGTTTCTATATATAGACTCGGTGCAAGTCCGCCGGCTCAGCTAACCGCGGTCAACCGCAGTCAGCATCGCCGGCAAACCCGCATCCTAACCGCTACTACTCAGCAGCCTCAGTGCTGGGCTTGGGGTCTTCGTTCACGCGGTTGCGGATATGCTCCACAATACGTGCCACAGCCTCATCCACAGGCACACCGTTCTCCTGCTTGTTGCCGCGGAAACGGAACGAAACAGCGCCGTGCTCCGCATCCTCACCGCCAGCAATCAGAATGAACGGAACCTTCTCAGTAGACGCAGTACGAATCTTCTTCGTGAAGCGGTCCGAACCGTAATCCACCTCAACACGCACACCGTGCGCACGCAGCTTATCCGCGATCTCGGTCATGTAGTCGTTGAACGCCTCAGCCACCGGCACACCAATCACCTGAACCGGTGCCAGCCACGCCGGGAACGCACCCGCATAGTGCTCAGTCAGCACACCCAAGAAGCGCTCAATCGAGCCGAACTTCGCCGAGTGAATCATGACCGGCTCCTGCACGGTACCGTCCGCAGCCTGGTACTCCAGACCGAAACGGCTCGGCTGGTTAAAGTCGTACTGCACGGTCGACATCTGCCAGGTACGGCCAATCGCGTCCTTCGCCTGAACCGAAATCTTCGGACCGTAGAACGCAGCACCACCCGGATCCGGGACGAGCTCCAGGCCGGTCTCCTTCGCAACCTGCTCCAGAACCGCGGTAGCCGCCTCCCACTGCTCATCAGTACCGATGAACTTATCCTTCTTATCACCCTCAGTGTCACGGGTGGACAGCTCAAGGTAGAAGTCATTCATACCGAAGTCCTCAAGCAGGCTCAGCATGAACTTCAGCAGGTGACGCACCTCGTTCGGTGCCTGCTCCTTCGTCACATACGAGTGGGAGTCGTCCTGGGTAATCATGCGCACGCGGGTCAGGCCCTGCAGCACGCCGGACTTCTCGTCACGGTACACGGTGCCGAACTCAAAGAAACGCAGCGGCAGCTCACGGTACGAACGGCCACGAGAACGGTAAATCTCGTTGTGCATCGGGCAGTTCATAGCCTTCAGGCGGTAGTTGCCGTTGTCCAGCTCCATGGGCGGGAACATGCCGTCCGCATAGTACGGAAGGTGACCGGAAGTGTAGAACAGGTCTTCCTTCGAAATGTGCGGAGTGCTGACGTACTGGAACCCCTCCTGAATGTGGCGGGTACGCACGTAGTCTTCCATCTCGCGCTTAATCACGCCACCCTTAGGGTGAATCACCGGCAGGCCGGGACCGATGTTCTTCGGGAAGGAGAACAGGTCCAGCTCACGGCCCAGGCGGCGGTGGTCGCGGCGCTCCGCCTCAGCGATGCGCTCCTTGTACGCCACCAGTTCGTCCTTAGTCGGCCATGCGGTACCGTAAATACGCTGCAGCATGGGGTTCTTCTCAGAACCGCGCCAGTACGCGCCACCGGCACGCATCAGGGCGTAGCCGTTAGCAATCAGCTTGGTGTTCGGCAGGTGCGGGCCGCGGCAGAGGTCCTTCCAGACGGTCTCGCCGGTCTTCGGGTGCACGTTGTCGTAGATGGTGATTTCACCCTCGCCGACCTCCACGGATGCGCCCTCGGCAGCATCCGCACCAGAACCGGGGCCCTGGGTCAGGGAGAGCAGCTCCAGCTTGTACGGCTCGTTCGCCATCTCGGCAACAGCCTCGTCGTGGGTGACCACGCGGCGGCGGAACAGCTGACCGGACTTGATGATCTTCATCATCGACTTCTCGATCTTCTTCAGATCTTCCGGGGTGAAGGGCTCGGCAACATCAAAGTCAAAGTAGAAGCCGTCAGTAATGTACGGGCCGATGCCCAGCTTGGCGTCCTTGCGGTACTCCTGCACCGCCTGCGCCATCACGTGCGCGGCAGAGTGGCGCAGCACGTTCAGGCCGTCCGGTTCGTGAATGAAAACCGGCTCAACGGAATCGCCAGCAGACAGCTCGTGGGAGAGATCAACGAGCACGCCGTTCACGCGTGCCACAACGATCTTCGGGTCGTCAGCGAACAGCTCAGCGGCAGTCTTCGCGGTGACCTCGCGCTCCTCACCAGAAACGCTAATAACAATTGCTGAAGAATCAGCGGCAGACATAAGTCTCCTTAACTCAGGCGCTCGCGGCCGCTCGGGGCGCCGCGGGTGCGCATACTATTCCGCACTGTACTGGTGCACGGACACACACCATCTTACAACGGCTCCCAGGCAACGCTCAGCTTGAGGGCGGACTAGTCCGCATGATGCTCACGCGTATGCTCGTGAACGTCAGTCACAATGTGACTAATATGATGGTCCTTCAGGCGATAAATCGTGGTGCGGCCGTGCTGCTCGCGGTCAATCACGTGCGCCTCACGCAGGATGCGCAGGTGATGCGAGGCCAGCGGCTGAGAAATGCCCAGGCAGGTGTGCAGCTCGCTCACGCTGTGCGGGCGGTGCACCAGGTGGTGCGCAATGGCCAGGCGCAGCGGGTTCGCGAGCGCCGAGAAGATCGCCACGGACGGGCCGAACTGCTCCTCCCAGTCCTTGGGGCCGCTCCCTTCGAGGAGGGGCGCGTTGGTGGGCGCCTCGTGGGCATGGTCCGATGCATGCTCGTGGGCATGGTCAGTGTAGGTGGTGTTAGTTTCGGTCTGGTCTGTGTGCTGGCTCTGAGTCATAGTATTTTCACCTTATGTACAGGAAAGGGGGCACGTCAAGGAAGTTACGCCTGTGCGGCGTGCTTTCTTGAGCGTGCCCCTCCCCTATGTGCGCTGATACTCGCTGGTGTTGCTGATGCGCTGTATGCGGCTGTTCCGATGCCGTTGCGGCTGTCGGTGCATCGTCATTGTGGCGGCAACGTCGTGGACCACCGCCCTCCTAGAGCGGTTCATCACATTGCGGTCATAATGCCTAGCGCTACGCATTCACTGTGTATCAGCTCGCGGGCGGAACCCTAACGGGCCCTTAGCGGTTAGCGACTGCCACCTGCAGGTAACCTTCAGCGGACTTTACGCCCTTGTCGGTCACTGCGCGGTAGCGGACCAGCGGTGCAAAGCCCTGCTTATTCTTAGCAGAAACCGCAATACCCTGGGTGCCATTCGGCAGGGTCACCACGCGGTAGGTACCGTATTCGTCGCTGTAGGAGCTGACGACCTGGCCGCGCTCGTTGAGCAGCTCCAGCTTCTTCACGGTTTCGCCGCGGCTGTATGCGCCGAAGGATGCTTCGTCGTTGTTCAAGACTGCCACGTTCTGGGTGGTACCCGAGTACAGGGAGACGGAGTCCTCACGTGCGATGGGGCTGTTCTTGTCGACCACGTGCACCTTCAGCGGGATCGAGTACAGCTGCGCGGCGGAGCCCTTCTTCGCCTTCACATCGGACATGCGTGCGGGCGCCTTGCCGGTGCGGTTCACGGTGATGTTCGTACCGTTATCGCGGCGCAGGTCCCAGGTGGTGCCGGTAACCTCGTGGGTGTTCAGATCAATCGAGTAGGTGCCGGTCTTGCCGTTGGAGGCAAAACGGATGCCGGTCTCCGCGCTGGAGAACTGGCCGCCAGCAGTGTTGACCTTCTCCTTGTTGACCCAGCGGCTGGGTTTGAAGTTCGGGGTCTGCTCGATTTCCTGGAAGTTGTAGTCGCGGGCGTAACGGTAGTTCGGGGAAGCCTTGTGCGACTGGTGAACGCTCTGCGCGACTGCGGTCTCGCCGGAGTAGACGGTGGCGTGGTGCTCGGCGGGCTGGTAGATCACGCCGGAGCCGGTGCCGGTCTTGCCGTAGGAATCCGAGGGGTACTTGAACTTCACGCTGGTATCTGCGCTGGCGGTGTTGCGGCCTGCACTGTTTTCAGCGGACTCGGTGTAGTTCACGGGCATCCACTGCACCTGCTGCCAGGGGAACTGGTTGCCGGTGAAGCCACTGGGCACAAAGTTCGCGAACATTGCCGCGAGCTTCGGGTCTTCCTTGTACACGTTCTTACCCTGGCGGGCGTAGGGCGCGTAGGAGCTTGCCGCCTCCAGGTTGAATGCGTTGGTGAAGAGGTTACGGTCCGCGATGATGAAGCCGTACTCCTTCATCGCGGTCAGAATCATGCGGCTGAGCTGGTCGTCGGCGTGACCGGTGTTACGCAGGTGCTCTTCCACGTCAAAGTTCGCGGGCAGGAAGCCGCGCTGACCGGCACGGGGTGCGTTCGGGTACTTACTCACGTCAATCTTGCCGTCGGTGCCCTTCGCCGGGAAGGAGGACGTCAGCGAGGAATAGTCAGCGGCAGTAATGGAGACCATATGGTTGATCTTGCCGGCCTTGAGCTCGTCCACACCAATCTGGGTGAGCTCATTCGCCAGGCCCACCACGGAGGAGGTGCCGTTCTTGAGGGTCAGCCAGTAGTTGTCTTCGCCCACGCCGCCGAAGTTCGGCTTAGCGAGCATGTAGCCGCCGGAGGACACGTGGTAGGTTGCCGGGTAGTCAACCGCAACGGGGATGTCCACGGTACCGCGGGTGCCTGCGGGAATCTTGTAGGTGATAACGCCGGTGTTCGCGTCGATGGACGCGCCGGGTACGTTCTTTGCCAGGCGGAACTTCGCGCCGCGAGCAATCGGGTAGGAGGTGCGGGCGTTGCCGGACTTCGCGTCGATGCTCACGGGTGCGTTGATGGTGACGGTCTGACCTGCGTTGCCGCGGCCGACATTGTTGTACTGAATCTTGGCGCTGGTAGGGGTGGATGCGTTGCCGCCACCTACCTGCACGCGGGCGGTGCTGGTGTAGGTCTGTGCGTCTGCATCCTTGACGAACTTGAAGTAGGAGCGCCAGATGCCGGTCGCCTCGTCATAGAGGGCGACGGACTGGTCGCCGGAGAGGCCGTGGTCCTCGGCAAGCCACTTCGGGATCGGGACGCCGCCGGTGAGGATGCGCTTGTTCTCCGCGTTGGCGTTGACACGGTTGTCGCGGGAGACGACCTCGACGTACTCCTGGTGCGGATTCGCGGAGTTCACGGCGAGGGTCGGGATATTCTCGTGGCCGCCAACGGTCTGGGCGCGGTCCTTCTTCACAGTGCCCGCGTTGATGGCGGTGGTGACGGGGTGGTTACCCGCATCGCCGGTGTATTCGAGGAAGGTGCGGCTGATTTCGCTACTGTTGGCTACGACGGCTTCGGTGCCGGTGAGCTTCTTGGCGGCGAATGAATCGCGGGCGAGCTTACCACTGAGGGGCGAGGTGTTCTCGGTGGTGGTCAGCTGCGCCTTAGTGAGGGAGGAGTTAACCGGTGCGAGGGTCGCGATGCTCTGTGCCTTCTGGTCGGGGTTCCAGTAGCAGGTCGGACCGGGCGCCACGTTGGTGAGGTTCGCCAGGGTTGGCACGGTGCGGTAGCCTGCGTCGACGCAGGTGGTACCGGCTACGTTGCGGATGGGGGCGGTTGCACCGAAGGTCGCGGGGAGGTTCGCGCCGGTGATGACGGTTGCCAGTGCTGCGGAGGCAGCGATGGTGGCACGGCGGCGGTTTGCCGGGCGCTGTGCCGGGTTTTTGGATGCAGTTGCGGTCATGTTTTTCTTTCGTTCGTGTCGGCTTATTTGAGTGAGTGCGTTTGTATGAACAAACACGGACGTGAGTGAAATATGCATCTGAGGGTGTGCCCGGGTGGGTCCTGATCTTCTGGCAGGAGTTCTCAGGAAACTCTCAGATAATCCCCATACCCTACATAGTCTTTTGGGTGAACGCAAAACGAGTTTGTGATTTTGGGCACCGATTTTTTGATAAAGGTTCAAGCTTAGACTCATATTTCTTTACACCTGTGTGCATTGATAGATGTTCAGGCTTTCAGAATTTGCACCGCAGTGTCCAGGCTTTACTCCTAGTCAAGCGAGGGCAACTTTAAAGAAACGAAAATTGCGCACGGGAAACTAAACCCTCAACCTCAAAGTTCCCGGAATGACGCGCCAAAACCTTCTGTTGAATTTCTCACACATGCCCATAATTTGGGATTCTGTACCGGGGGTAGATATGGTCTCAGTCACTGAAACAGGGGCTTCTGTGAGCCCCATCAACCATTTTCGAGTCGCAATCACCACCGGGGAGCACCCCCTTATTTCATCTCTATAGACCCACAAAACCCACCCCAAACCCTAAAATTCAGGTCAAAGTTTAAAGTTTGCATGTGTTTAACAGTGTGTAACCATGCATGCACCACACTCCCCGCGCAGGACGCCCTTCACCGTACATTCCAAGGATTCCAAGCCGCCCACCGGGAGCTTTATTAACGCAAAAAAGCACCCCGCATGCGCCTCAAAAACACATGCGGGGTGCATATATATTCATTTGTGGGTGCCTTGCGGTGCACCCAATAGCAGGTGCCGCGCCCGCCTCCGTGGGTTCAGGTGGGTTCAATAGCGGTTACTCACAGAGCTACCGGATAACTACAGCGCGCCCGCCTCCGAGCAGACATTCACCAGCTCACCAATGCCCTCAATGCGGGTGCGCACCGTCTGCCCCGGCTTCAACCACTGACGCGGATGCAGCGACAAACCAACCCCCGCCGGGGTACCCGTCGCCACCAGGTCACCCGGCTCCAGGGTCATGAACCGCGAAATATAGGACAGCAACTGCGCCGGGGTGAACACCATATCTGCCGTCGTGCCGCGCTGACGCACCACGCCATCCACCTCACAGACCAGCTCCAGGCCAGCAACCGGGTCAACCTCATCGGGGCTCACAATCACCGGACCGAACGGAGTCATCGCATCCCAGTTCTTACCCTGGAACCACTCCGAGGAGCGGCCCTGCCAGTCACGCACCGACACGTCATTCAGGATCGTGTAACCCATCAGAGCCTCAAGTGCCTGCTCCTCCGTGGCATTACGCAGGCGAGCGCCCACGACCAGGCACAGCTCAACCTCCCAGTCGACCTTCGTGCTGCCGGTGCCGTCATCAGCGGGCATGCGGATCTGCTCGCCGGGGCCAATCAGCGCGTTCGGGAACTTCGCGAACAGCGCCGGATGCTCGGGCACCTCAAGGTTCATTTCCGCGGCGTGGTCGCGGTAGTTCAGGCCGGCGCACACAATCTTGCCGGGCTTATCCAGCGGGCGAATAAAGGGTAGGGAGTTCCACAGCTCCTCACCGTGACCCATGACGGTCGCACCGTTCTCCTTCAGAATCGCTACGGCGTTCTTCGGGTCGCCAAAGTTCAGGCGGAACCGGCTGTAGAAATTCAGTAGCGGGCTGAGCTTCGCCGGAAGCTCGTACACGGTCTCTTCGAAAAAGCAGACCGCGCGGCTGCCCTTCGAGTCTTTAATCTGTGCCCAACGCATGGATGCTCCTTCGCTTCAGGTGGGGGTAGTTCGGGGTGGGTTAGGGGTAAAAGTCAGAAATAAAACAACCTAGTGAAAGCCGTTTTGGGCGTACACCTCAACGATGGCGTCTTCCAGGTCTTCCATGAGCAGGGCGGGGTTCGCGTCCTGCGCCGCGCCAACCGTGGCGGGATCCAGCTCCATGCCGAGGGCGCGGTACACATCCGCGGTGACCGCCCGCAGGGGTGCAGAATCAGAGACCACGATGCCGGTGCTAAACCACCAGCCGCCGGTCACCACACGCTGGGCGGTGCCGACCAGTTTAATGCGGCCGCCACCTGCGGAGGCGGGAAGCTGCGCGTGCACCGAATACTCGCCGGGGCAGTACTCCCCCGGGATTTCACCCATGCGCGCATCCACGCCGACTTCGCGTAGCGCCTGCGCGTACATGGAACCGAAGAGTTCGTAGCGTAGGGTGTTGCCGCTGCGGGCGTCGGAGGCGGGCTGAAAATGGTCCACGACCAGGCACCCCTGATGGTAGGCGGCGGCGTGCCCGCCGACCTTGCGCACCAGCACCTCAAAGCCGTGCTCGGCACACGCCGCGGAGGCCTCCGCGAAGCCGGGGTTCAGTTCGTCACGGCGGCCGAACGCGACCGTCGGGTTCGGCTGATACATGCGCAAGGTAGCTTCGCGCTTGCCGGTTGCCACCTCGCGGAGCATCTGCACCGTCTGCTCGTGGTGAATGAGGATATCGCCGGACTCGGGGCCGGTCTCTCGAATAATCTGCACGTTCCTATTTTACGGTTACGCCCGTCACTTACGGTGCGTGGTCGGTGGGGCGTCTCAGGAGCGACGCGGAAGCAACCCAGAGACAGCTCAGGGGCGACCCAGAAGCAGTTCAGGAGGCGGCATTCCCCCGCTACGCCTCACGCCGATTCCCCCTTGAAGCTGTGCAAAGTCATCGCCGAAACCCCGCGGAATCCCAGCCGCTGATACCCCCAGCCATATTCACATTTTTTATGCCAATTTTCTTCACTCCGTGAATCCAAACCATTACGATTAAAAAACTACGTGGCATCCCACACGTTGCCATAAGTACACAACACAGCATGACAACGCAGAAGAAACGCGCACACCGTGACGGCCCACCCACCACGGACCAAACTGTACGTTTCATAAGGAGTACGGACATGACACAGTCCACCAACACAGCAGCAGCCGCTGCCGCATCCAATCCGGAGGTGAACGGCCAGGAGGTGAGCGCAGCCCGCAAACAGCGAAACAAGCTGATCCTGCACGTTGCCATCATCCTCGTAGCGACCCTCGCCATCTGGTTCGTTCCCGCCCCCGAAGGCGTCGACCCGCGCGGCATGCACATGCTCGCCATCTTCGTCGGCACCATCCTCGGCCTGATCCTGCAGCCGCTGCCGACCCCGTCCGTGGCGCTCGTCGGCCTTGGCGCCGCAATGATTACCGGCACCATGGCGGCAAAGAACGAGGCGCTAACCGGCTTCGGCAACTCCTCCATCTGGATTATTGTTGCCGCATTCTTCATTGCCGACGGCTTCCTCATCACCGGCCTGGGCAAGCGCATCGCACTGCTGTTCGTGCGTGCGCTCGGCAAGTCCTCCCTCGGCCTGTCCTACGGTATGGCAATCACCGACCTGGTTCTCGCCCCCGCCACCCCCTCCAACACCGCGCGTGCCGGTGGCGTGATTTACCCGATTATCCGTTCCCTCTCCGAGGTCAACGGCTCCACCAACGAAACCCCCGAATCGCGTCGTAAGCTCGGCTCCTACCTGCTCATGACTGAGGCGCAGGTCAACACCATCACCTCCGCGATGTTCCTGACCGCAATGGCGGGTAACCCGCTGGCGCAGAAGTTCGCGCACGACCGCGGCATCAACCTCGACTGGGGCACGTGGGCGCTCGCCGCTATCGTTCCCGGTCTTGCCGCGCTGATTGTCATGCCGTGGATTATGTCGAAGATTTACCCGCCGACCATCAAGAAGACCCCGGACGCACCCGAGCACGCCCGCCAGGAACTGCACGAAATGGGCCCCATGAGCTCCAAGGAATGGATTATGCTCGGCACCTTCGTGCTGCTGCTGGTCCTGTGGATTACCGGCACTTCTATCGGTATTGACGCGACCAGCGCCGCATTCTTCGGCATCGCAATTCTGCTGGTGACTAAGGTCCTGACCTGGAAGGACATGGCGAAGAACTCTAGCGCATGGTCCACCCTCATCTTCTTCGCCGTGCTCGTCGGCATGGCGGACCACCTGAAGAAGCTCAAGGTCGTCGATTGGATTGGTCAGCAGGCGGCGCACAGCGTCAGCGGCATGGCATGGCCCATGGCGTTCGCGATCCTGATTCTGGCGTACTTCTTCATCCACTATATGTTCGCTTCGAACACCGCGCAGGTTGTGGCACTGTACGCCGTGTTCCTCGGCGCGGCGGTGGCTGCCGGTGTTCCGCCGATGTTCGCGGCGCTGTTCCTCGGCTTCATGGGCAACCTGATTGGCGGCATCACCCACTACGCCTCCGGCCCGGCGGGCGTGTACTACGGTTCCGGCTACTTCAGTGTGGGCGAATGGTTCAAGATCGGCTTCATGGCGGCTATCGTGAACCTCGTCGTCTGGGGTGCGGTCGGTACTGCGTGGCTGTTCGCGCTCGGCTTCGCCAACTAGTAGCGCAGGCCCCGCGGCGGCCTAGCTCAACGTAAAAGCGCTGTAGAAAGCCCGGTGTTCTCACGTGAATTTTCGTGTGAGGATGCCGGGCTTTTGCGCGCCCGCTAGCGTCCCAAACCGGCGCAAAACCTAGTAATCCCCCACCCCCTCCGCTAGGGTAGAAGAAAGACCTAAAGCACCTTGGAGGATGCCGTGCATCAGGATCAGCACATCACCGCCCAAACCACCGCTCTGCCCAACTCCGACCCGGCGCTGACCGAGCCGCAGCCGCTCGGCGCGTTCCCTGACGGATTCCTCTTCGGAGGCGCCACCGCCGCCAACCAGTTCGAGGGCGCCTGGAACGAAGACGGCAAGGGCCCCAGCCTGCAGGATGTGCTGCCCGCCGGCGGCCTATACCCGCGCACCGCGGAACCCACCGAGGACAACCTCAAACTGGAGGGCATCGACTTCTACCACCGCTACCGCGAAGACATCGCCCTGCTCGCGGAGATGGGCTTCAAGGTCTTCCGCTTCTCCATCGCCTGGTCGCGTATCTTCCCCCGCGGCGACGAAGAAACCCCGAACGAGGCAGGCCTCGCCTTCTACGACCGCGTGCTCGACGAGCTCGAAAAGCACGGCATGGAACCGCTCATCACCCTCAGCCACTACGAAACCCCGCTGCACCTGGTCGAACAGTACAACGGCTGGACCAGCCGCGAACTCATCGGCTTCTACGAACGCTACGCACGCACCGTATTCGCCCGCTACGGCAAGCGCGTGAAGTACTGGCTGACCTTCAACGAAATCAACTCGATGCTGCACCTGCCGTTCATGTCCGGCGGCATTAACACCCCGGCGGATCAGCTCAGCGACGCCGACCTGTACCAGGCGATGCACCACGAACTGGTCGCCTCCGCGCGCGCCACCGCTGCGGCACGCGAACTGGCACCGGGCGCGCAGATTGGCTGCATGATTCTCGCCATGCCCACCTACCCGCTCACCCCCGACCCCACCGACGTACTCGCCGCCATGCAGACGGAGCAGGCGAACTTCGCGTTCGGTGACGTGCACGTGCGCGGCGCATACCCCGGCTACTTCCTGCGTGCCCTGCGTGAGAAGGGCGTGGAGCTGAACATCACCGAGCAGGACCGCGAGGACCTGAAGAACACCGTGGATTTCGTGTCCTTCAGCTACTACATGTCCACCTGCGCGACCGGCGACCCGGCACGAGGCGAGCGCGGCGAAGGCAACATCCTCGGCGGCGTGGCGAACCCGACCCTGCCCGCCAGCGAATGGGGCTGGCAGATCGACCCGACCGGCCTGCGCGTGGTCCTCAACCAGTATTGGGACCGCTGGCAGAAGCCGCTGTTCATCGTGGAGAACGGCCTGGGTGCACGCGACGAACTGGTCGAGGTGAACGGTGAGCTCACCGTGGAAGACGACTACCGCATCGACTACCTGCGCCAGCACCTGCACGCGGTACGCGAGGCGATCGAGGACGGCGTGAACGTGCTCGGCTACACCACCTGGGGCTGCATCGACATGATTAGCGCCTCCACCGCGCAGATGTCCAAGCGCTACGGGTTCATCTACGTGGACCGCAACGATGACGGCACCGGCACCCTGGCGCGCTACCGCAAGAAGTCCTTCCACTGGTACCGCGAGGTGATTGCCAGCAACGGCGCGGAGCTTTAGAAAGTTCTAGACGCTGAACCCCGCGAAAATCCCGGCACGCGAAACTCAGCAGCAAAAAGCCCCCGAGACTCTGATCTCGGGGGCTTTCGCGCCATATGCTGTTTGTCTAGTGCCTGTTATGCCTAGTGCGGGCGGCTCTAGTCTGTAGGCAAATCTAGTCCATGGGTAGGTCGTTCAGGCTGGTGGACACGTACTCCCACCAGGTCGGCACCAGCCCGGCATTCATCGCAACCCTCTGCGACAGCATGTGCGACGGGCTCGTACCGTAGAACGGCAGGTACCCTTCCGCCAGGGTCAGGCGTGCCGCATCACGCACCAGGGCACTCGCAATACCCGCACCGCGGAAGGCGGGCAGCACATCAATGCCAATCTGACGCATAATCGGCGAATCATCACTCAGGCCAACCATAGCGATAGGGTCTGCGAGCGCGGGGCTCTCCCCCGCTGCGGGTGCATCAGATGCCTTAGATGCGTTCTCATCCACCGGGTATGCGGCGAGCACCACCACGTCCGGGCGGGTCACGCTAAAGCCCAACGCGTTCGGGTAGCGTTTATCCCCGCGGAAACGCTCAAACTGTTCAGCGTCCAGCAGCTCCACACGCAGGCGGGTTACGCGCGCCTCGGTGTCCTCCGGGTCAACCTCAAGGGCACCGGCGGAGGCGTTTGCCTCCCTACGGATGGTGCGCTCGCCCGTGATTTCGGCAAGCAGCGCAGCCTTCAGCTCGGCGGGGTCAACGCGGCGCATCATGCCCACACCGGGCACGGCGCACTTGACCTCCTGCGCCTGCACGCCCTCGGGTACGACCGAGTTCAGCAGGGCGCGGCCGGGCGTGTAGTAGATGCTCGTGCCGCTAACCTGCTGGGTGTAGGGGGTGAGCAGTTCATTGAGCTGGCGCAGCTGCGCGTAGTCGCCGAGCCAGTTCGACTGGTCGCCGAGCATGTAGTCGATGGCCTTGTCCAGCACGCGCGGATGTTTGGCGCAGAGAATGCCGACGCTCGCGTAGTTGGCGACGCGCAACTCCCAGATATCGTCGTTGCGGCGGCGTGCGGCACCCATCTTCTCGGAGGGCGGCTGCACGGTGGCGAGTAGCGGCAGGCTCTCGGCTTCCGGGTAGTCGCGTAGCTCTTCGAGGGCGCAGCTAATCGAGCCGGGTGCCTGGCAGAAGTCCGCCTCCAGCTGGGTGTGCAGGATGTGCCGCGCCCGGTCTAGAGTGGTCACGGCACCGCGACGCGCACCGAGGGCGGTGAGCTTGGCTTGGGCTGCTTTGACGCGATCTTCGGTGTTCACGGGGTCCTCTCGTTCGTCATTGAGTTTTTGGTTGAGATGCGGTCACCGCATCCCGCCGCAGTGTCATCGACAGGGAGACGGGGTGGCAATACGGTCTCAGCCCGACCCTGCGCGCCACACGGGCGCGGGGTCGGGCTGCCTACGCTATTTCAGAATTTCCGCCAGGAAGGCGCCGGTATGCGAGCCTTTGACGGTCGCCACGTGCTCCGGGGTACCTTCGGCGATCACGGTGCCGCCGCCGCTACCGCCTTCGGGACCCATGTCGATAATCCAGTCGGCGCACTTGACCACATCCAGGTTGTGCTCGATGGTGATGACGCTATTGCCCTTGTCAACCAGCGATTGCAGCACGGCGAGTAGCTTGCGGATGTCTTCAAAGTGCAGACCGGTGGTCGGCTCGTCCAGCACGTAGATGGAGCGGCCGTTGGAGCGCTTCTGCAGTTCGGTTGCGAGCTTCACGCGCTGCGCTTCACCACCGGAGAGGGTGGTTGCGGGCTGGCCCAGGCGAATGTAGCCCAGGCCCACGTCCACGAGGGTGTTCAGGTGGCGCGCAATCGGGGTGAATGCGGCGAAGAACTCTGCTGCCTCCTCCACGGGCATTTCGAGTACGTCGGCAATGGTCTTGCCCTTGTAGTGTACTTCGAGGGTTTCGCGGTTGTAGCGCTTGCCGTGGCAGGTTTCGCAGGGCACGTACACGTCCGGCAGGAAGTTCATTTCAATCTTCAGGGTGCCGTCGCCGGAGCAGTCCTCGCATCGGCCGCCCTTGACGTTGAAGGAGAATCGACCCGGGGTATAGCCTCGCATTTTTGCTTCGCTGGTCTCTGCGAACAGCTTGCGGATGTGGTCGAACACGCCGGTGTAGGTGGCGGGGTTCGAACGCGGGGTACGACCGATGGGCGACTGGTCAACGTGAATGACCTTGTCCAGGTGTTCCAGGCCGTCGATGCTCTTGTGGCGGCCGGGTACTTGCTTGGCGCCGTTGAGCTTGTTCGCCAGGGAGGTGTACAGAATGTCGTTGACCAGGGTGGACTTGCCCGAGCCGGACACGCCGGTCACCGCGGTGAACACGCCCAGCGGGAAGGACACAGTCACGTTCTTGAGGTTGTTTTCGCGGGCGCCGCGCACGGTCAGCTGGCGTTCCTTGTCCACGGGGCGGCGGGAGGCGGGCACCTCAATGCTGCGGCGGCCAGCCATGTAGTCGCCGGTAATGGACCGGGTGTTTTTCAGCAGCTCCTCAAAGCTGCCGGAGTGCACGATTTCGCCGCCGTGCTCGCCGGCGCCGGGTCCTACGTCCACGATCCAGTCGGCTTCGCGCATGGTGTCTTCGTCGTGCTCAACCACGATAAGCGTGTTGCCCATATCGCGCAGCTTGGTGAGGGTTTCGATGAGGCGGCGGTTATCGCGCTGGTGCAGACCGATGGAGGGCTCGTCGAGCACGTAGAGCACGCCGACCAGACCCGAACCGATCTGGGTTGCGAGGCGGATGCGCTGCGCCTCACCGCCGGAGAGCGTACCGGCGGAGCGTGAGAGGGTCAGGTAGTCCAGGCCCACGTCCAGCAGGAACTGCAGGCGCGCATCGATTTCCTTGAGGACCTGCTCGCCAATCTTGGCTTCGCGGGCGCTGAGCTGCAGTCCGCGCACGAAGGTGAGCGCGTCAGCCAGGGACAGGTCGGTGATGTCTGCGATGGACTGGCCGCCGACCTTCACGCCGAGGATGGTCGGGTTCAGGCGCGCGCCACCGCAGGAGGGGCAAGCAACCTGGCGCATGTACTGTTCGTAGCGGTCGCGGGCGAAGTCCGATTCGGTTTCTTCGTGCTTGCGCTTAATGTACGCCTTCACGCCTTCGAACCCGGAGGTGTAGCGGCGTTCGCGGCCGAAGCGGTTACGGTAGGACACCTCAACCTTGTAGTCCTTGCCGTCCAGGATGGCGGCGCGGGTCTTTGCGGGTAGGTCCTTGAAGGGGGTGTTCAGGTCGAAGCCGAGCTCCTCCCCCAGGCCTGCGAGCAGGCGCAGCCAGTATTCGGTGGTTGCTTTGCCCTGCGACCAGGGGGCGATAGCGCCCTCGCCGAGGGTCAAATCGGGGTTGGGTACGAGCAGTTCGGTGTCTACTTCCAGGCGCGAGCCGATGCCGTCGCAGGCGCTACATGCGCCGAACGGCGAGTTGAAGGAGAAGGCGCGCGGCTCGATGGTGTCGATCTGCAGCGGATGGTTGTTGGGGCAGGCGAGGTTTTCGCTGAAGGAGCGGGTGCGTTCGGGGTCGTCCTGCTCGCGGTCCACGAAGTCGATGAGCACGCGGCCGTCGGCGAGCTTGAGCGCGGTTTCGATGGAGTCGGTCAGGCGCTGGTGAATACCGTCCTTAATGACGATGCGGTCAACGACCACCTCAATGGTGTGCTTGTACTGCTTGGCGAGCTTGGGCGGGTCGGAGAGCTGCACGGTTTCGCCGTCCACGCGGGCACGCGAATAGCCCTGGGTCAGCAGGTCCTTGAAGAGGTCAACGAACTCGCCCTTACGTGCGCTGACGACGGGCGCGAGAATCTGCAGGCGGGTGCGTTCGGGGTACTCCTGCAGAATGTCCACGATCTGCTGCGGGGTCTGCTGGGTGATTTCTTCGCCACATTCGGGGCAGTGCGGGTGGCCGATGCGCGCCCAGAGCAGACGCATGTAGTCGTAGATTTCGGTGATGGTACCGACGGTTGAGCGCGGGTTCTTGGAGGTGGACTTCTGGTCGATAGACACCGCCGGGGAGAGGCCCTCGATGAAGTCTACGTCGGGCTTGTCGACCTGTCCGAGGAACATACGCGCGTAGGAGGACAGCGACTCGACGTAGCGGCGCTGACCTTCCGCAAAGATGGTGTCGAAGGCGAGGGAGGATTTACCGGAGCCGGAGAGGCCGGTGAAGACGACCATCGCATCACGCGGAATGGTGAGGTCTACGTTCTTGAGGTTGTTTTCGCGGGCACCCTGAACCCGGATACTGGTCAGATCGTTCGCTTTGAGTGCGGTGCTACCGTGTGCCGGGCGGGGTGTCATCGAAAATCCTTTCGTCTTATCTTCGAACTTAAATTCTACACCCTCACGCCTTTCACCAGCGGGATTATGCGGCCGGTGAAGGCATGAGGGTGCAGTACTTATATGAGGTGGGCTGTCAGGCGCGGTTTACCAGCCGCGGGTTCCCCACTCTTCCAGGTGGGGGCGCTCGTCACCGAGGGTGGTGGAGCGGCCGTGGCCGGGCAGTACGATGGCGTCGTCTTCGAAGCCGCCGAAGAGCTTTTCGAGCACGTTGGAGAAGAGCTCGCCGAACTGCTGCGGGGAGTCAGTCTTGCCCACGCCGCCGGGGAAGAGGGTGTCGCCGGTGAACAGCAGGGTTGCGGGGGTACCGTCTTCCCAGGTGGTTTCGAGGGTGTAGACGATGGATCCGGGAGTGTGGCCAGGCACGTGCAGCGAGCGAATGACAGTGTCAGAGAGGTAGAAGTCGAAGCTTTCGCCGCCGATCAGTTCTTCTTCGACGGTGTAGTCTTCCAGTTCCTTAATCTCAGCAGCGTCAGCTGCACCCGCGGAGGTCACGGCACCGGTGAGGCGGTCGAGCTCCTTAATAGCGCGGATGTGGTCCCAGTGGCCGTGAGTAACCAGAATGCCGGTCAGACCAATAGCGCGGGGCCTGATGGAGTTGAAGTCCTCTTCCTTCTCCATGACGCGCACGCGGCGTTCTTCGCCGTCTGCCAGTTCAAGCTGCGGGCAGTCATTCAGGAGCGCATCGAGAGTGAAAGCGTAGAGTTCTTCTGCGTCGTCTGCGGGGTCGATGAGTACCTGCTCGCCGGTGGCGCGCATGGTGATGAGGTAGACGCTGTTGTCCATCTCGGAGACACTGAACGCACGGACAGTCAGCTCGGGGTTCTCAAAGATGAGGGTGGGTTCGGGGTAAGTAGTCATAGTTCCAGTGTAGGGGTTGTGACCGCACAGCATGCGCCTATGCGGTTCGCTCCCCTATCAGCGCATTCGGCGTTGAACGCGCGGGATACATGTACGGGTTGCATGTGCGGGATGCACAGGGAATAGATTCTGGAGCACGCCCGGTACAGATTAGGCTCAGTACAGATTGGGTTCAGCGCGGATTAGGTTCCGGGCGGATTAGGTTCCGACTGGACCCCGCCCGGCTGAGGGTTCAGCGAAATTCAAACAGCGAAATTCAAAAGTCCACTGAAATTCAAAAGTTAAACAGAGAAGCGACTGCGCATCGATACACAGTCGCTTCTCATGACACCCAGGGGTATCTATCACTCACTCAAACACAAGCAACCCGAGGACTTTGGAAATCTCACGATTACTTGATGACTCAATAGTAGCGAACTTTTTGGGGGCTGTTTTACCGCCCAATTTGGTACGGAGAGCCGGATTTAGTGACCCGCGCCTCAATGTAATCATTCTGTAATAAAAACAGGTGTTTTTTAGGGTATCCATACGTACCAATTTCATTTTTTTCGAGTTTTAGTGTGACTTATTTCACCCAAAATAATTTTAAATTTTCCCTCTTTTGACACTTCGGTGCACCTTTAACTTAAGCTTCACACTCGGCAATCCTAAAGGCTCAATACCCGGTTTTAGCCCGGTATTCCGCGGAAGTAGAGGGTTAAGGTGAAAGTATCTTCAAGTACTTGCAACTTCATTAACTGGAAAAAATGTACCACTCACCGTTCAAAATCTGCACGATTATTCGCGCGAGGGCAAAATCAATTGGTCTGTTTTGCCCCTGTAAGTACCCCCTAAAGTAGAGGTTTTATTACAAAACAATAACATCACACCCCCCACTAGGTTCACCAAGTGCACTCAATGAACCCGCCCCAAAAAAGCAAAATACCTAGTCAGTACTATATTTTCACAAAATGCAAGGTGATAAGCGGGTTAAAAATCAACCTCTATAGATTGTTTAATAAAACCTGACCTTCAAGCATACATAGAGCCCAATTATTGACCAGCAAGTACCAATTCCACCCTCAAAACAGGCGCTCTAGAAGCCTCAATGAAAGGTTGAAAGACCCCTCCACTAGGGGTTTCAGAATCCTTCACTCTCCCTGATTGCAGTCTGGTTGCAGCCTAGTTTCAGCCCGGGTTGTAGCCTGGCTGCAACCTAGTTTCACTCTATTTTCAAGAGCTCCGCTCCCCCGCCCTCAAGCGTTGCGCACCTCTTATTCGCCTCTCATGCTTCCATGTATCCGAGGCAGAGCATTCCACAAAAGCAGCATAGGGCACAGCAAAGGCGGCGCCCCTCCCCCGCTGTGGGGAAGGAGCGCCGCCTCCACTAGCTATAAATCAGCTGGATTAGTCAGATCAGCTAGAACAGCCGCCTTAGGACAGGCCGATCATCACGCCATTCTCGTCGAAGCCGATGCGCTCAGCTGCGGGGCTCTTGCTCAGACCCGGCATAGTGCGCATGGTGCCGCAGATAGCGTAGACGTAGCCAGCACCTGCAGCCAGGCGAACCTCGCGCACGGGCAGGGTCCAGCCGGTCGGTGCGCCCTTCAGGGTTGCATCCGAAGAGATGGACAAGTGGGTCTTCGCGATAACCACGGGCAGGTGCGAGTAGCCCAGCTCAGCGAAACGCTTCAGCTGCTTAGCGGCAGCGGGAGCAATGGAGATGCCGTCCGCGCCGTAGACCTTGGTCGCAACCTTCTCAATCTTGGTCTCGATGGAGTCCTCAAGATCGTAGGTGTACTTCAGATCCGAAACGTCGTCACATGCCTCAGCAACCACGTCTGCCAGGTCGGTGGTGCCCTTACCACCCTCAGCCACACCGCGGTGGATAGCGACGCGAGCACCAGCTTCCTCAGCGATACGGCGGATGGTCTCGTGCTCGGACTCGAAGTCAGTCGGGAAGGCGTTGATTGCCACGACCGGCTGAACACCGAAGTTGCGCACAATCTCGATGTGCTTCTTCAGGTTCTCTGCGCCCTTCTCCACATCGGAGGGGCTTTCCTGCAGCATGCCTTCGGGCAGGGGCTTGCCCGGAACGATCTTGTACAGGCCGGAGTGGGACTTCAGGGAGCGCACGGTCACGACGAGCACTGCTGCGTCCGGCTTCAGGCCGGAGACGCGGCACTTGACGTTGAAGAAACGCTCCGCACCCATATCGGCACCGAAGCCAGCCTCGGTAATCACGTAGTCGGAGTACTCCAGACCAACGTAGTCGGCGACCACGGAGGAGTTACCGGTTGCGATGTTGCCGAAGGGGCCCGCGTGAATCAGTGCGGGGGTGTGCTCCAGGGTCTGCAGCAGGTTCGGATTGATAGCGTCTGCCAGGATGACGGACATTGCGCCGTCAGCCTTCAGGTCGGCTGCGGTGACGGGCTCGCCGTCGTAGTTCAGTCCGATCACGATCTTTGCCAGGCGCTCACGCAGGTCCTTGAAGGAGGTTGCCAGCGAGAGAATCACCATGATTTCGGAGGCGCTGGTGATGTCGAAACCGGTCTCGCGGACCACGCCGTCCATGCGTTCGCCCAGGCCCACGACGATGTTGCGCAGGGAGCGGTCGTTCATGTCGATAACGCGGCGCCACTCGATTGCGCGCGGATCGATGCGCAGCTCGTTGCCGTGGTGCAGATGGTTGTCGATCATGGCGGCAAGCAGGTTGTGTGCTGCGGTGACGGCGTGGAAGTCGCCGGTCAGATGCAGGTTCAGCTTCTCCATGGGAACGATCTGGGAGTAGCCGCCGCCCGCTGCGCCGCCCTTGATACCGAAGGTCGGGCCCATTGCGGGCTGACGCAGCGCCAGGATTGCCTTGCGGCCGGTCTGTGCGAAGCCCTGTGCGAGGGAGACGGAGGTTGCGGTCTTACCTTCACCGAGCGGGGTGGGGGTGACTGCGGTAACCACGATGTACTTGGAGCCGCGCTTGCGGGCGGTCTCTGCGTTGGTGGTTTCGTCGAGGAGGACCTTAGCGACATACTTGCCGTAGGGTTCAAGGCGATCTTCGCTGATGCCGTTGTCTGCTGCGATCTTGTTAATAGGCCAAAGATCGGCGGCAAGTGCGATTTCGAGGTCGGAAGGGAAAGGCTTCTTCGTCATTGTCATCCTTCGAGTTGTACGAATCATGCTCTTTTATTCTATGCCTTGGCTCACTCATTTGTCCCTCACCTCGCCGGAAGGTGGCAAATAAACCCAATTTTTAATGCACTAATCCCCGCAACCGGTGACCTCCGCTCACGTGGAGCGGCAGGATCGGTGCGGGGATTAGTAGCGCATATACGCCGGGTTGCGGGTACAGCAGCCGGTATAGGAACCGGCGATACGAGCGGCTATTACGGCATAGTCAGCAGAACCTTGGTAGCGGTACGCTGGTCCATTGCCTCGTAACCCTTAGCCGCCTCGTCAATGGGCAGAACCATGTCGAAGACGCGGCCGGGCTCAATTTCGCCCTTGTAAATCAGGTCGATGAGGGTCGGCAGGTACTTGCGTACGGGGGCGGGGCCACCTTCCAGGTGAACCTGCTTGCCGAAGAGCTTATCGGTGCCGATGGAGCTGTCGTGCGGAACGCCCACGA
This sequence comes from Rothia sp. 27098_8_27, assembly GCF_041432805.1. Taxonomy (NCBI): domain Bacteria; kingdom Bacillati; phylum Actinomycetota; class Actinomycetes; order Micrococcales; family Micrococcaceae; genus Rothia; species Rothia sp. 27098_8_27. The sequence goes on from NZ_JAPWAJ010000001.1 coordinate 437,601, forward strand.
AGCCGATGTAGCCGCCGTGGCGTACGCAGCCGAGAGCCTGGTCGAAGGACTGCTGGGTGCCAACAGCCTCCGCGACGCCGTGTGCGCCCACGCCGTCGGTGAGCTCCATGACCTTGGCGATGCCCTCTTCGCCGCGCTCTTCCACGATGTGGGCTGCGCCGAATGCCTTAGCGAGCGCCTGACGTTCGGGGTTGCGGGACATGATGATGATCTTCTCCGCGCCGAGCTGCTTAGCGCCGATGACTGCGCTCAGGCCGACTGCGCCGTCGCCAACAACGACGATGGTCTTGCCGGGGCCTGCCTGCGCTGCGTCTGCCGCGTACCAGCCGGTGCCGAGCACGTCGGATGCCGCCATCAGGTGCGGAATCTGCTCTGCGGTGGGTGCAGCGGGGGTCTTGACGAGGGTGCCATCTGCGAAGGGTACGCGGGCGTATTCTGCCTGGGTGCCGTTGGAGCGTGCGCCAATGAAGGCGTCGCCTGCCGCGATTGCCTTGAGGCAGCGGGAGGGGTAGCCTGCGGTGCAGGTTTCGCATTCGCCGCAGGAGATGCAGAAGGAGCCTACGACGAAGTCGCCGGGGGCTACGGTGGTGACCTCGGAGCCTACTTCTACGACTTCGCCGATGTATTCGTGGCCCATTGCCCGGTGGTCGACGGGCTGTGCGCCGCGGTAGGGCCACAGGTCGGAGCCGCAGATGCAGGATGCTGCGAGCTTGATGATGGCGTCGGTGGGTTCGAGCAGGGTCGGCTTGTCGACTTCGTTGACGACGACCTTGCCGGGGGCTTCCATAACAACTGAACGCATGATGTTCCTTTCAAATCTGCGTTGATGGTTAGTCGTATCAGAGTACGCCCCGCACCCCGATATATCAATAATTTTTTATGCTACGGGGTGAAGGTAAAAATCCCGACAACCGGAACCAGAAAAACCGCTCCTACTCCCCCGATTCCCGAGCGTTTCCGCGCCAGGTTAAACCGGGGAAGCCTGGGCATCCTGGCACGTTAAATAGCCCGGTTAAACGGCGGAACCCCCGCGCATCCACAGTGGACACGCGGGGGTTCCGCTCGGTTTATCTCAGCCTCATAACTAAAGGCAAGAAAGGGGGCTCAGAAGTCCCAGTCCTCGTCCTCAGTGTTCACAGCCTTACCAATCACGTAGGAAGAGCCGGAACCGGAGAAGAAGTCGTGGTTCTCATCAGCATTCGGGGACAGCGCCGACAGAATCGCCGGGGACACGTTAGTCACGGTCGCCGGGAACATCGGCTCGTAGCCCAGGTTCATCAGAGCCTTGTTAGCGTTGTAGTGCAGGAACTTCTTCACGTCCTCGCTCCAACCCACACCGTCATACAGGGAGTGGGTGTACGCCACCTCGTTCTCGTACAGTTCGTACAGCAGGTTGAAGGTGTACTCCTTCAGCTCTGCCTGACGCTCCGCGGACTCCTTCGCCAGGCCGCGCTGGAACTTGTAGCCAATGTAGTAGCCGTGCACTGCCTCGTCACGAATAATCAGACGAATCAGGTCAGCGGTGTTAGTCAGCTTCGCGTGCGAAGACCAGTACATGGGCAGGTAGAAGCCCGAGTAGAACAGGAAGGACTCCAGCAGAGTGGAGGCAACCTTCTTCTTCAGCGGGTCATCACCGGTGTAGTAGGACAGAACAATCTTCGCCTTCTTCTGCAGGTGCTCATTCTCAGAAGCCCAGCGGAACGCCTCGTCAATCTCCTTGGTGGAGGCGAGGGTCGAGAAGATCGAGGAGTACGACTTTGCGTGCACGGACTCCATGAACGCAATGTTGGTGTACACGGCCTCTTCGTGCGCGGTCACAGCGTCCGGCAACAGGGACACAGCACCGACAGTACCCTGGATGGTGTCCAGCAGGGTCAGACCGGTGAAGACGCGCATGGTCAGCTGCTTCTCTTCCTCGGTCAGGGTCTTCCAGGAGGGCACGTCGTTGCTCAGCGGCACCTTCTCCGGGAGCCAGAAGTTACCGGTCAGACGATCCCAAACCTCAAGGTCCTTCTCGTCCTCAATACGGTTCCAGTTGATAGCCTCGACCACGTGGTCGACGAGCTTCACCTTTTCGCTCATTAGTAATTCTCCGATTCTTAAGGGGCGGTTACGGTCCCACGCGCGCCCAGCCAGTCGCGCAGGCGGTTTGCGTGTTCACCGTAACCACCCCCTCCAGTCTTTAGTTATAGTGTGCCAGCTCAGGCTGAATGCGTCACAGCATTCGGGCTAGAGCATGCAGGATACGCAGCCTTCAACCTCGGTACCCTCAAGAGCCATCTGACGCAGACGGATGTAGTAGATGGTCTTGATGCCCTTACGCCATGCGTAAATCTGGGCGCGGTTGATATCGCGGGTGGTTGCGGTATCGCGGAAGAAGAGGGTCAGCGACAGGCCCTGGTCCACGTGCTGGGTTGCCACAGCGTAGGTGTCGATGATCTTCTCGTAACCAATTTCGTAGGAGTCCTGGTAGTACTCCAGGTTGTCGTTGGTCATGTACGGCGCCGGGTAGTAGACGCGGCCGAGCTTGCCTTCCTTGCGGATCTCAATCTTCGAAGCGATCGGGTGAATCGAAGAGGTCGAGCCGTTGATGTAGGAGATGGAGCCGGTCGGCGGAACAGCCTGCAGGTTCTGGTTGTACATGCCGTACTGTGCCACGTCAGCAGCCAGCTGGATCCACTCTTCACGGGTGGGGATGTGGTGCTTAGCGAACAGTTCGCGGGTACGCTCGGTCTGCGGTGCCCATTCCTTCTCAATGTACTTGGCGAAGAACTCACCGGATGCGTACTTCGAGTTCTCGAAGCCCTCGAAACGCTGGCCGCGTTCCTTAGCAATCTGCATGGAGGCGCGGATTGCGTGGTAGGCGACGGTGTAGAAGTACATGTTGGTGAAGTCCAGTGCTTCTTCGGAACCGTAGTAGATGTGCTCGCGTGCCAGGTAGCCGTGCAGGTTCATCTGGCCCAGACCCACGGCGTGGCTCATGTTGTTGCCGCGCTCGATGGAGGGTACGGAGCGGATGTCGGACTGGTCGGAGACGGAGGTCAGCGAACGAATCGCGGTTTCCACGGTCTTGCCGAAGTCGTCGCCGTCCATGGTCAGTGCAATGTTCAGCGAACCGAGGTTGCAGGAGATGTCCTTACCGACGGTCTCGTAGCCGAGGTCAGCGTGGTAGGTGGACGGCTCAGAAACCTGCAGGATCTCGGAGCACAGGTTGGACATGATAATCTTACCGGCGATGGGGTTCGCGCGGTTGACGGTGTCTTCGAACATCACGTACGGGTAGCCGGACTCGAACTGGATCTCTGCGATGGTCTGGAAGAACTCACGCGCGTTGATCTTGGTCTTGGTGATGCGTGCATCGTCGACCATCTCGTAGTACTTCTCGGAGACGTTGATGTCGGAGAAGGGCACGCCGTAGATGCGTTCCACATCGTACGGGGAGAAGAGGTACATGTCCTCGTTCTTCTTCGCCAGCTCGAAGGTGATGTCGGGGATGACAACGCCCAGGGAGAGGGTCTTGATGCGGATCTTCTCGTCAGCGTTCTCACGCTTGGTGTCCAGGAAGGCGTAGATGTCGGGGTGGTGTGCGTGCAGGTACACGGCACCGGCACCCTGACGTGCGCCGAGCTGGTTTGCGTAGGAGAAGGCGTCTTCGAGCAGCTTCATGACGGGGATAACGCCCGAGGACTGGTTCTCAATCTTCTTAATGGGCGCACCGGACTCGCGCAGGTTGGTCAGGGCAAATGCCACGCCGCCGCCGCGCTTGGAGAGCTGCAGTGCAGAGTTGATGGAGCGGCCGATGGACTCCATGTTGTCTTCCATGCGCAGCAGGAAGCAGGAGACGAGCTCGCCGCGCTGCTTCTTACCTGCGTTGAGGAAGGTCGGGGTTGCCGGCTGGAAACGGCCGGAGATGATCTCGTCGACGATGTCTTCGGCGAGCTTCTCGTTGCCTTCTGCCAGCAGCAGTGCGACCATGCAGACGCGGTCTTCGAAACGCTCCAGGTAGCGCTGACCGTCGAAGGTCTTGAGCGCGTAGGAGGTGTAGAACTTGAAGGCACCCAGGAAGGTCGGGAAGCGGAACTTCACGGCGTAGGCGCGCTTGAACAGGTTCTTGATGAACTGGAAGTTGTACTTGTCGAAGAGTTCCGGCTCGTAGTACTGGTTCTCAATCAGGTACTCAATCTTCTCTTCCAGGTCGTGGAAGAAGACGGTGTTGTTGTTGACGTGCTGCAGGAAGTACTGACGTGCCGCCTGGCGGTCTGCATCGAACTGAATCTGGCCGTTCTCATCGTAGAGGTTCAGCAGTGCGTTCAGCTCGTGGTAGCTCATACCCTTGAACTTCTCGGGCACGCTCTTGCCGTTGTGGCCTGCACCGAGAGTTTCTAGTGCTGAGGGCAGTTTTGCGTCCAAAATGCTTCCAATCCTTCGTTGACTTTTTCTACATCTGAATCGGTGCCCATGAGCTCAAATTTGAAGAGCACGGGCACATCGCACTTCTTGGCGACAATGTCTGCCGCGATACCGAAGAGCGGACCAAAGTTGGTGTTGCCGGAGCCAATCACACCGAGTATGTGGTGGCGATTCTGCTCCACGTTCAGGAATTTAACCACCTGCGGGGGAACGTTACCGACGCCATCAGGCTTGCCGTAGGTGGGGACGATGAGCACGAACGGCTCATCAAGAATGAGGGTGTCCTCGCCGGTGCGCAGCGGCAGGCGGAGGCGGCGGGCACGGATCTTCTCCACGAACTTGTGGGTGTTACCGGAGATGGAGGAGAAGTACACGATGAGTGGCGCTGTGTCGTCCAGTTCGACCTCGGTCGCTCGACCCTCGGAGGCGTTGCGTGCGTCCAGAAGGATCTTCCGGATTTCTGCGTGCTCGTCGACGGGGTTGGGCGTGAGGGCGGTACTCAATCTGTACTCCTTATTCTCGTGTGCCGGTGTGGTTCCGTGCCGATTTTCCGTTTGTACGGGTTTCGGCAGGGTTGTTACGCTGCCAGAGCGTTGATCTTGTCGGGCTGGAAGCCGGACCAGTGCTCGTCGCCTGCGATGACGACGGGTGCCTGCATGTAGCCGAGGGACTTGACCATTTCGAGGGCCTGAGCGTCTTCGGTGATATCAACCTTGGTGTAGCTGATACCCTTCGCGTCGAGGGCGCGGTAGGTCATGTTGCACTGGACGCACTGGGGCTTGGTGTACACGGTCACTACCATGGGAGTGCCTCTTACTTTCTCCCGCTCGGGCGGGGCTATCTCGTGAATGAATCTGGCGTGTTTCGTCGGTGGTTCACCACGTGTTGTTTACGGCGGGCGCTGTGCCGTCCGCTACCCCCTCCTAGTGGGGCGTGGCGGTTTCCTGCGCTGGGGCAGGGCGCCTAAAAGTGCCGTAGTGGTGGAACCGAGTATTAATACTACATCTAGTGTCGAGATTTTTCTTCACCACAAGATGATGTGGTGCGAGGGTCGTGTTTCGTTCGATAAACCCACAGTTGAACCCACTTAAGAGGGGGTGTCTACAGCTTATCCACACCCTGCCGCGGGGCTAGTTCGCCGTATTTTCGCGGGGTGTGCCGGGTTATCCACAGGTGGGGTTTAAGTTGGTCAGGATTTTTAAGGGTTCATTCGCCCGCTGAGTTGAGGTTCAGTTAACCTCATGTATGCTTTCGAGGGCATAAAACCCGGAAGATTCGGGCTTGATTTTAAAGAAATCTTAACTCTCGCCCATTCTTGCGCGGAACGGCGCGGTTTTAAAGCAGAACGGACTTTCTTAAAGGCGGGGGTTAACCCCCTTCGAGCGGCTTTAAGCTATGTGATTAAGGCTGTAGAAAAGATTTTTAACTCTTTTTCAGCAGCCGGTGTGTCGTGGGTTTAAGTTGGTTAATGCTTCTGGAATGGCAAAACCCACCGCATATACCGGTATTTCACGGTATTCACGGTGGGTTTACTGGGTATCAGCGCTGGTTTTAGCAACCGGCGAGCAGTAACCGGTTAGAAATCAATCAGGCCCAGCTCGCGCAGCTTCTTGCTGAGCGTTACGCCGTCGGTGGCTTCAATCCACAGCGGCGAGCGCATCATCTGTTCGGCGCGGTAGTCGCTCCACACGCGGCCGGAGGCGAGCATGGTCTCCCCCACGGTCAGGTTGCGGATGACGATTGCCGCCACGTTGTCCGGGTAGCGTACCGCGAAGCCGTTGTAGATGTACGGGTCGCGCTGCCCGTCATCGCCGACGAGGATCCATTTCATCTGCGGGAATTCCTCGGCGAGGCGGCGCAGGGACTCAACCTTGTGGTTGGTGCCGGAGCGGAACCAGCGGTCGGGGGTGGGGCCCCAGTCGGTGAGCAGGAACGTGCCGCGCGGGTAGCCGTTGCGGCTGAGGAAGCGGCGCAGGGTCGGGGTGATGTTCCAGGCGCCGGTGGACAGGTACATGAACGGCGCATCCGGGTGGCTGCGGCGGATACGGTCGGTCATGACCGCCATGCCGGGGGTGGGGATGCGTGCGTGCTCGTCGAGAATGAAGGAGTTCCAGGCGGCTACCATGGGGCGCGGCAGCATGGTGACCATGACGGTGTCGTCGACGTCCATGATGACGCCGAGCTTCTGGCTTTCGGGAACGATGTAGACGCTGGTTGCTACGGCGCGGGAGCCGGGCACGTACATGATGACTTCGTGCATGCCGGGTTCCAGGTCGATGCTGAGTTTGACGTCGAGCACGCCGCCGCGGTCGGTGTACGCCTCGTACTTGGTGCCGTCGATGACGATGGTGACGGGCGCATCGGACATTGCGGTTGCAGTGAAGGAGCGCCAGCCGCGCATGGGGTTGGCGGTGTCTTGGGTGCCTTCTACGACCTGCAGCAGGCGTTCGAGGTTGACCGTCTTGTAGAGTGCGCGGGCGATGATGCGGACCCAGCCGGGGTTTCCTTCGGAGGCGGCGCGGCCGTAGCCTTCGGTGGGCACGAGGATAGGCTCGCGACCGGCGGCGATGGCGCGCTTTTCGCGCCACCTGTGCAGCCGGTCTGCAACACGGTAGCCGATGTTGACTGCCTCGTCGGCAGCATCGTTCACAAGGTTGCGCAGTTCGTGAGTGCCCAAATTCTCCATCCCACTAGTGTAGCGGAGCGTTACCGGCTTGCGGCTTTAGGATTTTGTGTTCTTATACCTAGTTTTTATACCTATTAATACTGTGGTGCTGAGCGCGGGGTGTGATGTGCACATTATTTAGGGTGTATTCGCTGTTCAGATTCGTTCCTTGCAGGTGGGGGCGTTATCCTGGAGAGTATGACCCACTCACAGCCTAACCGCCGACTTTTTGTGCTCGGCACTGCTATGCTTCCGCTGATTGCTGCCTGCTCGAAGACGTCGAATGACTACGACGGCACCAGCGGTAATTTCACTCCGTATCAGGCTGGCGGCGAGACCTCTGCTGCTACTCGCCCCGCACCCACGAATTCGCCGACGGTTGCCGCTGCTGGCAACCCGGTTGATAAGCCGCGCGAATGGCCCGGTATCGGCAACTCCCTCATTGGTGACGGCAAGTATGTTGCGTGGACTGTTGATGACGGCGCAAGCCCGGAGGCGATTCGCGGCTACGCTGAGTTCTCGAAGCGTACGAATACTCGCCTGACCTTCTTCATTAACGCTTCTTACACCGGGTTTAAGGAGCATGTGTCGTTGTTGCGTCCGCTGGTTCAGAGTGGCCAGATTCAGGTTGCGAACCACACGTACAACCACGCTGACCTGACCACCCTGGATGCTGAGGGTGTGAAGGAAGAGCTGCAACGTAACGAAGACGAGATTATGAGCATGTTCGGTGTCTCGTCGAAGCCGTACTTCCGCCCGCCGTACGGCCGCTATAACGATGCGGTGCTGAAGGCTGCCGGTGAGATTGGTTTTACCCGCCCGGTCATGTGGAACGGCACTACCGGTGACGAGGCGAAGACCAGCTCCCGTGTGATTTACATGCGCTGCATCCGCTACATGCTGCCGCAGCAGATTGTGCTGGGTCACCTGAACTACGAGACAATCATCCCGATCCTCGATAAGGTGAAGGGCCTGCTCGATGACCGCGGCCTGACTGCGGTGACGGTTCGTGACTACTACGGTGACGCATCCGAGGAAGAGATTAAGGCGGCGGCTCCTTCGCCGACCCCCACCCCGGAGGAGAACACCCCCTCCCCCGAGGCAACTACGGAGGCGCCTACCCCTACCCCGGAGCCGACTACTGAGGCTCCGACTCAGGCGCCGACTACCCGCTATGAGGATGAGGTAGCGGCAAGCCAGCAGGCTACGACTGCACCTGCGGCGGCAACCACTACGGCTCCGCCGGCTCGTGCGACCACCGCACCTGCGGCTACTGCCACTACCGCACCGGCGGCTGCCCGCCGATAGGTTCGCGTATTTCGCGTGTGCTAAGCCCCCTTGGCCCGGTTCCTGTACGGACATTCCTATACAGGGATTCTGTACGAACCGGCGCGAGGGGGCTTTGCCGTACCCGGCGGGAATAACCGCTGGGGAATAAACTCTGGGAAATAACGCTGGGAATAGCCGGGAATAAACGCGGCAGCCGGGGCGTTAGGTGAGCATACAAGGCAGCAACGTGCCGCATCCGAGTATGAGAGGAATAGATAACATGCGTATTGATATTTGGTCCGATATTGTGTGCCCCTTCTGCTACGTGGGCAAGCGTAACCTGGAGCAGGCGCTCGCTGAGTTTGAGCACCGTGACGAGGTTGAGGTGGTGTGGCATAGTTTTGAGCTGGACCCGTCGGCTACGGAGCATCCGGCAGGTTCGCTACCTGAGCTGATTGCCGGTAAGTATCAGATGTCGCTGGAGCAGGCGATTGCGAGCCAGGAGTCGTTGGCGGAGCGTGCCCGTGAGGTGGGTTTGGATTTCAATTGGCGTCAGGCACGGTACGGTAACACGTTTGATGCGCACCGTGTGATTCATTATGCGGCGGAGCAGGGTTTGGCGTCGGCGGCGCAGGAGGCGTTTAAGCTGGCGTACTTTACGCAGGGCCGTTCGGTGCAGGATCACGAGTCGATTCTGGATATTGCTTCTGAGATTGGCCTGGATACTGCCGAGGTTGAGGCGGTGTTGAAGAGCGACCGTTACGCGGCGGATGTGCGTGCCGACGAGCAGTTAGCGCGTCAGCTGGGCATTAATGGTGTGCCGTTCTTTTTGATTGAGTCGAAGTGGGCGGTCAGTGGTGCGCAGCCTGCGAAGATGCTGGTGCAGGCGCTACGTCAGGTGTGGGAGGAAACTCACCGTGTGGAGTTTTTGAACCCGCTGGCGGGCGCGGCTGGTGATACTGCGGGTGACGGCGCGGGTAGCAATGCTGCGGAGGCGGGTCCGTCCTGCGATGTGAACGGCAACTGCTCCTAGTAGCCGCTGAGCGAGGCGCGGCGGGGGTGCTACTCCCCTAGCGCCCCGGCTGGTGTCCCCAGATTTAGTGAAGCCCCAGATATAGCGAAGCCCCCTCGCACTATTGAACTGCGCCCCGAAACTTGGACGCTATAAATAGTAACCCCTATATGGCTTCCAGCAGGGCCTGAACCCGGTACTCTACCGGGGTCAGGCCCTTAAGCTTCACCTGACGCCTTACCGTATTCCAGTGCATGATATAGGCCTCAAGGTCAGCTTTGAAACTCTCAAAGGTCTGCCAGTCTTGGCCACGAAAAAACTCGTCCTTAAGGTGTCCAAAGACCTGCTCAGTGGCACCGTTATCAATGCAGTTACCCTTGCGTGACATACTCTGAACAAAACCATTATCAGCAAGCGTTCTGACATAGGTCTCATGCTGATACTGCCAACCCATATCCGAATGCAAAATCGGTTCAACCCCTGCAGGCTTAGCATCCATGAGTACCTGAAGCATCTGTTGCTGCTGGGCAAGATTAGGGCACATCGAGATCGAGTGGGCAACAATCTCCTTGCTGGCAAAGTCGTAGACCGGAGCGAGGTAGGCCTTACCAAAGGAAAGCTTAAACTCGGTAACATCGGTACCCAACTTCTGCCAAGGACCAGTCGCCGTGAAGTTGCGACCAATAATGTTGGCGAACCTTTGCCCCACAGACCCCTTGTAAGAGTTGTACCTGCGGTAGGCCCTCTCACGGCGTATACCGCAGCGCAGCCCCATCTGACGCATCATCTTCAAGACCGTCTTATCGGCAATGCGCACCCCTTCCTCAGCGCGCAGGCACATAGCTACTTGTCTGTGACCGCACCCGTTGGGGGTACGCGAAAAGATTTGGGCGACCTTGGGACGTAGCTGTACTCTGGTTGGCTGCTGGGGGTGAGCCAGTGCGTAGTAGTAGCTCGACCTGGCAAGGCCAGCAGCTTCGAGGAGGTCGTACAGCTTGTGTCCATGCCCTGAAAGCTCAGCGACCACTAGGGCTTTGTCCCGGTTTGGGAGCGCTTCTGCGCCTTCAGGGCAATCGATTTTTTTAGGTACGCCACCTGTGCCTCAAGCTTGCGCACACGCTCGGCGAGTTCCTCCTCACGCGTTGGTGGCACCGCCCGTACCGACCCCTTCGGCCTGCCCTTGGGCTTAGGCTTAAGCGCCTGCGCGCCGCCCTGGCGGTACAGCCTGCACCACTGCTTCAACGGTGTTGCGCTTGCAATACCGAAGCGCATCATTGCTTCAGGCTTACTCATCCCACCGTCAACCACAGCCTTCGCTGCGGCGACCTTGGTCTCATAGTCGTATTTGGTGTGCTTTACTCCCATGGCAAGAAGCCCGCCCTTCCCGATGACGCGGTACATTTTCTGCCACTCTCTCACAGTCGCGGCAGACATACCAAGCCTTTTGGCGGTTAAACCATAGCCAAATCCCTTCTCAAACATCTGCGCTGCCTGCTCCCGAAGCAAACGGTCATGCCTTGATCTCAGATGTTCAGACATGAAAAGCCTCCTGTTTCTTGGACTTTAATTTTGTTGTCCAAGAAACGGGAGGCAGTTCATTTCTAGTACGAGGGGGCTTCGTCGTATCAGCTTCGTTCTGTCAGCTCAGCCGGTGAGGTTAGCGCGGCTGGTAAGCGCGGGCACGCTCAGCACGAGCACGGCGCGCCTCCGCATCCTGCAAGACCGGCACCAGCATACGAACCAGCTGGCCCATACCGCGCAGCACCAAATTCAGCCACAAACCAACAGACCACACCGCCGCCACACGCGGATGCCCCGTGCGCATCCACCGCACACCCAGAAAAGACAGCGAGTAATACAGCAGAAGCAGCAGCGACTCACGGAAGCGGTGCACCTGCCGAAGGAGAGGGTTCTGAGGAAGCTTCATCATGCCTCCCAGTATACCCATCGGAACCCCCCGCCGGGGCTCCCCCGCACTACCCGTAATAGTCGCGAATCGTCACCGTCTTCAACCCGCGCCGATCCAACAACGCCCGAATACGGTCCAGCTCAGACACCACACCCCGATAATTCAAATGCCCAATCACAATATGCTGAGCCAACGCATACTTCTCCGCATAGGCATACACCTCAGCCGAAGAAATATTAGACGAATCCGCCAACGACCCGTACCACAGAACCGGGCGCGTAAAACCACACGACGCCGCAGCCGCCAACACGCGCGCATCATAATACCCGTACGGCGGGCGGAAATACGGCTTCGAAGACACCCCAAACAGGCGCCTAATCTCCTCATCATTACGGGTCAACTCCTGAACAATCTGCTCATCCGTCAGGCTCGTCAACGCCGCATGACTATACGTATGGTTCGCAATCTGCAACTGACCGCTCTTCACCAGCGGCAACAACAGGTCACGATGCTGTCTAAACGCCGGGTACTGACCGTTAATAAAGAAGGTGAGGCGCGTGCCGGTACGGCGGGAAAACTCCGCGTAGGCGCGTACCACCTCCGGGTCTGCGCCGTCATCGACCGTCCACGCAATATACTTGCCCTCACCGGGCAGGCCAGTCTGCGGGCCAGTCCAGGCACGAGCTTCGGGAACCGGGTTCGACGAGGTCGCAGTCGCAGAAGCGGTCTTAGATGCTGCGGCGGTCGGGGATGGGGTACCCGTTGCGGAGCCAGATGCGGAAGGGGTCGAAGAAGGGCTCGCCGAGGCGCTACCCGACGCACTACCGGACGGGGTGTTCGACGGGGTACTGCCCGAGGCAGACCCACTAGCCGTTACCTCGTGAGCGTCATCCGCCGCGGACGTGGTGCAACCGGTGAGGCCAAGACCCAGCACGCCGAAGCCCACCGCGCCCAGACCAAAGGTACCAACGTGTTGTAAGAGTTCCCGTCGCCCCATGGAGGCGCGGGCAGAAGCACCCGCCACCGCCCGGTCAGCGGTGGGATCAGTAATAGCGGATTGACGAGGAGCGATAGGTGTTTCTGGGTGTGGAACAGTGTTCATATTACGAGTGTATGATGAGACCACTGTTAGCTATCGAAAAATTCAAAATATTACTTAATGATTAACAACTGCGCTATTAAAGAACCTCTACGTACTTTCAGTCCCCTCACTCACCGAAGACCACGCTCAGTACGCTAAGCTACCCGCACGCCAGATAATCCAGGTACAGATTCAAGTACAGCCCCAGCTACAGCGCAAGGTGCAATTCTAAGTACAGCAAGACCCCTCCCCCAGAACACGTTCACAACGCGCCCGGGAAAGGGGCCTCAATATATAAGTTCACACAATCGTACAACCAAGTACGCGGAGAAAAACCTACTCGGACTCCGAAGCTTCCGGCTGCTCCGACTTAGCGGATTCCAACGCATTCAGTGCCTCCAGAGCCGCAGCCTCCGCAGCTTCTTCGGCGTCCGCCTCAGCCACACGCTCAGCATCCGACTCAGCAGAAGTCACCGCCGCCGGGTTCGTCAGAACCTTCACGCCCATGCTGCGCAGCGCATCCGTATTCGTGATCGTCTCGTCATTATCAATCAGGTACACCTTGTACCCGTCATTCCGCAGGCGACGCATCAGCTCCAGGAGCATGCTCTGAGCGACCTCATCCACCGCGTACACGCGCGTCACATCCAGGGCAACCTTGGAACCCTCCATCGGGGATTCCACAATCTCACGAATCACGCGCTCCACACCCGCAAAACGGATGCGGCCCTGCAACTGAATCAGACGCATAGACTCATCACCCGAACCGATCTGGTAGTTCGCGCGCAACGCCGAACGAGCCACGGTCGGCACGTTCATCACGTGCATGCCCATGTCATCCGAGAACTGCTCGAACAGCTCCACACCGCGCACACTGTTACCGTGACCGTCAAGGCGCGGCGAGAACGTTGCCACACCCAGCTGACCGGGCACCGCACCAATGATGCCGCCGCCCACGCCGCTCTTCGCCGGAACACCCACCTGGGTCGCCCAGTCACCCGCAGAGTTATACATGCCGCACGTGAACATGACGCTCAGCACCTGACGCACCACAGTCTTAGGAACCACCTGCTCACCCGTCACCGGATGCACACCATAGTTCGCCAGAGTCGCCGCCATCAGCGCCAAATCCTTAACCGTCACCATGAGCGAGCACTGGCGGGTGTAGCCCTGCACCGCCACGGTCGGGTCACCGGTCAGGATGCCGTGACCACGCAGCATATGCGCAATCGCGTAGTTGCGGTGCGCGTGCTCCAGCTCAGACTCGTACACGCGCTCATTCACCGACAGGCGGCGGCCCGCAAACGCAGACAGACCAGAAATGACGCGTTCCATGCGCTCGCCCTGAGTCGCACCGGGAGGTCCCACCAGCGAATGGGTGGTAATCGCACCCGCGTTAATCATCGGGTTCAGCGGCTTACCGGAGCCGTCCTCCAGGGACAGCTCGTTGAACGGCTCACCGGAAGGCTCCACGCCCACCTTCGCGAGCACATCATCATAGCCGCGGTCCGCGAGCGCCAGAGCGTACACGAACGGCTTAGAAATCGACTGGATCGTGAACTCCACATCGGAGTCGCCGGCGGCGTACTGCTCACCGTCAACCATGGCGATGGACGCGGCGAGCTTGTCCGGGTCCACGGCGGCAAGTTCCGGAATGTAGTTTGCCAGCTCACCGGAGGTATCAGAAGCGACCGACTCGAGGGTCTCAGCTAGGTAAGTGGCAATAGGTGAATGCATGGTGTTCCGTATCTGCTGCTAATCGTGGTTGTTCTCGTCAAAAATCTATGGATGCGCCCGCCGGCTGTTCCGTTTCAGCTGTTCCGTTTCAGTCGGGCTGAGGCGCTCATCATTGCAGGCTACCGCGGCTACCAAGCTAAAGAGCCAGCCAGCGGACCTGTCAAAGTGTGTGGGTGAGGAGCACCTTTTGCTCCCTAAAGAGTGTATCTTTTGCGTGTTGAAGCCACCAAATATAACGGTCGCTACTCCCCCGCTATTTCAGGCTCTGGTACCTGTTCTGGTTTGCCGTTTTCTGCCGTAATTTACCGCGGCGGGCAGAACCGCCGATGAAGCCCGGGCAAAACCTACGGGTGGCGAATCGAAGCCGGCTCACGACCACCCAACTCGGCAGTCTCCAGCTGGAACGTCGAATGCTCCACCGACACCTCAAAATGGCCCGCCACGCACGAACGGATACGGTCCAGAATTGCCACCGCAGAGCCGTCATGGAAGCAAGAATCTGCAACCACCACGTGCGCGGTCACCACCGGCAGACCGGTCGCCACCATCGAGGCGTGCACATCGTGCACCTCTACAACGCCCTCAACGCGCAGCATGTGCTCACGCATCGCGTCCAGGTCCAGACCGTCCGGGGTGAACTCCATGAGCACCGCGGTCGTCTGCCTCATCAGGCGCATCGCACGCGGCACAATCAGTGCCGCAATGAACAGACCCGCCAGGGCGTCCGCCTGGTAGAAGCCGGTCAGCCAAATCACGATAGCCGCCACAATCACACCCAGCGAACCCAGGGCGTCATTGAGCACCTCCAGGAACGCGGCACGCATATTGAAGTTTGCGTTCCTCGCCGTAGCCAGCACCGCAATGCCGATAGCGTTCGCCACCAGGCCAACCACACCAAAGATCAGCAGCTCGGTGCCGGGCACCTCCGGCGGGGCGAACAGGCGATGCACGCCCTCCACCGCCGTGTAGATACCCACTGCCAGCAGCAGCACCGACTGACCCAGCGCCGCCAGCACCTCAATGCGACGGAAACCCCACGTGCGGCGGGACGTTGCCGGGCGCGTCATGAGCGAAGCCGCAGTGAGCGCAACCAGCAGACCGGACGCATCCGTAACAGCGTGCGCAGTATCAGTGAGCAGCGCGAGACTTCCCGTGACCAGCGAACCAATCGCCTGCGCCAACACAATAACGACCGCCAGACTGAACGCAATCAGCAGGCGCGGACGCATCGAAGCGGCGTCCTCCGGGCTCGGGGCATGCGAATGGTCGTGGTGATGCCCGTGATGCCCGCCGTGGCCGTGATGTGCGTGCGCTCCCATGAGTGACTCCTCAACTATGAACTGTGTTGTTGACTATCGAGAGTTATCGGCAGATAGCAAAATCGCCCGATTCACAAGAACCGGGCGAAAAGCTCCTCAACCGAGGAAAACGTGGAGATAAGGGGACTCGAACCCCTGACCCCCTGCATGCCATGCAGGTGCGCTACCAGCTGCGCCATATCCCCATATTCTGTTAGTGACCTCAACGAGGCAACATGAATATATTACACACACCACGGACAGCGATGCAAACCCGCACACCAAAACCACAAAAGTTACCGGAGGCGGGCGGGTACAGCACAAAGCACGGCAGAGGCAAGCACAGCAAAGGGGCAGGCCCCGCGGCACCGTACAGCGCCAGCAGAACCCACCCCTCATCAGCTAAAAATCAAGCGAAAGCTTACGCCTCATCCTGAGCGGGAATGATGCGCGCAGCATCCTCCTCAGTCTCACCCTCGATGTCGAATGGAGCCTCATTCTCAACGCCCAGCTCAATACGCGGAGCCTCAGCCCACAGACGATCCAGAGCGTAGAACTCGCGGTCCTCCTCATGCTGAACATGCACAACAATATCGCCGAAGTCCAGCAGAATCCAACGACCCGAGGAACGACCCTCACGGCGGACCGGCTTCAGGTCAGCCTGCTCACGCAGAGCGTCCTCAACCTCATCCGCAACAGCGTTCACGAGGCGCTCATTGTGGGCAGAAACCACCAGGAAGCCATCAATCAGACCCATCGCGTCGGATGCATCCACAGCGAACAGGTTCGTTCCCTGCTTCTCCTCCGCAGCGCGGGCGGCAATGCGCAGAGCCTCAATCGAGGACTGTGCAGCAGTCATATTTTCCTTCCTTGCCGGCAGAACACCCGCCGGCAGCACCCCGCAACAGGGGTGCATTGTTCACGGCCTACTTAGGGCCAAAAATCATAATCAGACCAACAATGACCAGGGCGAGCAGCAGCACAATCCACAGCCACGCCAGGGAGGCCTTCTGCGCAGGCTGCAGAACCTCTTCAGCCTTCTCAACAGCGCCCTTAGAAGCGGACTCCTTGGAAGCCTCAGCGGAAGGTACCGGAGCAGACTTGGACTTAGCAACCTTAGAATCAGCAACCTTGGACTCTGCATCCTTCGCGGCTTCCTCAGACTCCTCAGCTTCCTCGGTGACCTCTTCAACCAGGGCAGCGGACTCCTCGGGATCCTGACGATCCACCATGCGCTGCAGCAGCTCCTCCACCTCATCCGGGCTCAGAGCAACAGTCGGGTCGCCGTCCACCGAATCCACGGTGTCACCAGCGGAGGCGCTATCCAGCACGCTCAGGTCAAGACCCTGCGCGTTCACTGCGCTCACGCGGGTGGGCAGTTCGTCAGCAGACTCTTCAACCTCAGCAACCTCAACGGTCTCTTCCACAACGGAAGCGACCTCAGTCTGCTCAGCCTCAAAGTCAGAGCTGTCCAGCTCCTCAACCTTCGGCTCATCGCGCACCAAGTACTGGTGCAGCTCGGGTTCCGGCTTCTCCTCCTTGACCACGGCAATGACCGGGATCGAAGAAGTCATCGGGTTATCCACCGCGGAGGGGCTGGTCGCATCCACACGGTTCTGCGCGATCTCTTCGGGGCGCAGAACACGCAGGCTACTGGTCAGAGGAGCAGGCTCGTGCAGCTTCTCCTCATCGTTCGCCTCAGTGTCAATCTTGCCCTGCGCCGCCAGCGCCGCAAAACGACGCTGCACAGCCAGAACCTGCGGGTCAATAGCACCCGCATGAATCACGGAGCCCATGTTCGCAACAGGCTTCGCGGGCTCACCGCGGCGGGCTGCACGCAGGTACTCGGCAACTTCTTCACGGTAGCGGGCAAGACGACGCGGACCCATCACCTTAGTAGGCGGCGGCACCTCAATGCCGTCCTCGGTCACGTACGTCTCGTAGAGGTACGCTTCGTCCTCGCTATAGGGCTTCGAACCCGTAGCTTCACTCATGTGTTCCCTCATTATTCGTCGATTGGGGTGCCTGCCCAGACTCATCTTTCACGCGGGGCAAGCCGTCACGGTACGCCGTCAAAGCGTCCTTCTTGTACAGGCCGTACTTAGCAATGTACTGCACCACACCATCCGGCACCAGGTACCAGATGGGGGCATCTTCAGCTGCGCGGCGACGAATATCAGTCGAAGAAATCGCCATCGCAGGAATCTTCAGGGTCGTAATATGACGACCCTCAGCCAGCGGCGGATCCAGCTCATGATCGGGGCGGGTCACACCCACAAAAGTCGCCAAATCCCACAGCTTATGGGCATTGCGCCAGGTCATAATCTGGCTAATCGCGTCCGCGCCGGTAATGAAGAACAGGTCAGCATCCGGGCGCAGGGCGCGCAGCTCGTTAAGCGTATCAAAGGTGTAGGTCGCGCCGCCACGGTCAATATCAATACGGCTCACCGTAAAACGCGGGTTCGACGCGGTCGCAATCACCGTCATCAGGTAGCGATGCTCAGCGTCACTCACGTGCCGCTCCCCCACCTTCTGCCAGGGCTGACCGGTCGGAACGAACACGACCTCGTCCAGGTCGAACACGGCGGCAACTTCACTAGCTGCCACCAGGTGTCCGTGGTGAATCGGGTCGAAGGTTCCACCCATCACACCCAGACGCACCCGACCGGGAGTGCGCGGGGGAATCGACTCGGTGCTCGGAGCACCAAAATCAAGGTGAACAGGCTGGTCAGTCACAAATGCCGTCCTTGCTGGGGACAGAGACCGCACCACGGCAGCTAAAAAGCCACCACAGGTGCGGATGCGGGCAGGTACACAGAAGGTACGCAACACCGAAAAAGGTGCCCGCGTACATTCCCCTCTATGCTACCTGCTTGCGGTCAAAAACACCGAAATGACGGGGGTGAGCTAAGCCGCCAGTGGAATACCCAGCCAGCACGCCCGACCGCAGGCTCACCCGCGTGTTCCGACACGCACATCCGGCGCGAGCGGCAACCACAGAACCTACAAGAAAGCACCGCACACAAGAAAGCGCCGCGCACCGGAGCCAAACCCCGGTACGCGGCACCATTCACTGTCTAGGAAACAGCTGTCTAGGAAATAGCTACGCTTCAGCTACTAGTCGTCGATGTTCGGCATGTCGATATTCTCGTCGACCTTGCCTTCCTTCAACTTCTTGCGGTACTCAACCGACTCGGTCCACACGCCTGCAACACGCTCGGACTCCAGCTCGGCACGAGCCTCCGCCTTCGCGTCCATACGCTCCTTGTACTCCACACGCTTCTGCGCACGAGTCGGGCGAATGATCTCTTCCAGACGAGCGTCCGTACCACGCGGGGAGGACAGCAACTCAGCACCACCGACCATGGTCGGCTCCCAATCGAAGATCACCGAGTTGTCGTTCTCACCAATCACCACGGCGTCACCGGCACGAGCACCAGCCTTGAACAGCTCATCCTCAACGCCCAGGCGCGCCAGGCGGTCCGCCAGGTAGCCGACAGCCTCATCATTATTGAAGTCAGTCTGCTGAATCCAACGCTCAGGCTTCTCACCAATCACGCGGAACAGCGGCTCAAGGTTACGCTCCTCGCGGCGAATAGTGAACTCCTGCTTCTTCTTACCGCGGAAGCCCTTCGGACGAACCACGGGAGCCTCAACAACCACGCGCTCCGCTTCCTTCTCGGCAGCGGCACGAGCCACGCGGTCCTCCTCCACGAGCTTTGCCATCGCAAAGATCAGGGACTTCAGACCCTCATGGGAAGCAGTCGAAATCTCGAAGACTTTGAAGCCCATCTCCTCAAACTCGGGGCGAACAAACTCAGCCAGCTCACGAGCCTCAGGAACGTCAATCTTATTGAGCACCACAATCTGCGGACGCTCATGCAGCGGCACGGTCACACCCGCAGTCGGGTCAACCTCATAGTTCTGCAGCTCGCCGCGGATCACCTCAAAGTCACTAATCGGGTCGCGGCCCGGCTCCAAAGTAGCGCAGTCAATCACATGCACCAGAGCCGAAGAACGCTCCACATGGCGCAGGAAGCGGTGACCCAGACCGCGGCCCTCCGAAGCGCCCTCAATCAGACCGGGAACATCCGCGACGGTGTAGCGAACATCGCCCGCCTGCACCACACCCAGGTTCGGGATCAAAGTGGTGAACGGGTAGTCAGCAATCTTCGGACGCGCCGCAGAAATCGCAGCAATCAACGAAGACTTACCCGCCGACGGGTAACCCACCAGAGCCACATCCGCAATGGACTTGAGCTCCAGAACAATATCAGCCTCTTCACCGGGGGTGCCCAGCAGAGCAAAACCGGGAGCCTTACGCTTAGCCGAAGCCAACGCAGCGTTACCCAGACCGCCCATACCGCCACGGGCCGCAACATACTCGTCGCCCACACGCAGCAGGTCAGCCAAAACATTACCCTCGCGGTCCTTCACCACAGTACCCTGCGGCACGGTCAGAATCAGATCCTCACCGTTAAAGCCGTGGTGCATATCGCCACGACCAATATCGCCATTCGGGGCGTGCTGGTGCGGGCTGTGGTGGTACTCCAGCAGGGTCGTGGTCTGGTTATCCACGCGCAGAATCACCGCGCCACCATTACCACCGTTACCGCCGTTAGGGCCGCCCAGGGGCTTAAACTTTTCACGTCGCACGGAGACGCAGCCGTTACCTCCGCGACCGCCAGATACATGCAAGACCACGCGGTCCACGAATTCTGCCACGGGTTCTCCTTATCTTGGAAAATCTTCACTTCGCCACCGCACGGCACACACTAATCATGCTGCGGATGCGGCGGCAGGCGCGACCGGGTTGGGGTGCGCCTCATCATGGAGCCCAGCACGGGCGTCCACGGCATTCGAGGTCATAGCGAGAGGGGGTAGACTAACGCCTACCCCCTCTGCCCTAGCGGTGAGTATTACTCAGCTGCTGCCAGGATGTTAACGACCTTGCGGCCCTTGCGGGTACCGAATTCGACGGTGCCTGCTGCCAGAGCGAACAGGGTGTCGTCGCCACCGCGGCCAACGTTCAGGCCGGGGTGGAAGTGGGTGCCGCGCTGGCGAACGAGAATCTCGCCTGCGTTGACGGACTGGCCGCCGTAGCGCTTAACACCGAGGTACTGGGGGTTCGAGTCACGGCCGTTACGGGTGGAGCTTGCGCCCTTCTTGTGTGCCATTCTGTATTCCTACCTTAGGGTTGAATTCCGGTCGTTTCGATTACGCGTTGATAGCGGTAATCTTGACGGTGGTCAGCTCGGCGCGGAAGCCCTGACGCTTCTTGTAACCGGTCTTGTTCTTGTACTTCTGAATAACGATCTTCGGACCGCGCAGGTCCTCAACCTTCTCAGCAACAACCTTGGCGGAAGCCAGGGACTTTGCGTCAGCGGTGACCTTGTCACCGTCGACGAGCAGCAGCACGGGCAGCTCGATGGTGCTGCCGGGCTCGCCTGCAACACGGTCAAGGGTAACGAGGTCGCCTACGGAAACCTTCTCCTGGCGGCCGCCAGCGCGTACAATCGCGTATGCCACTATGGGACTCACTTTTCTCGACAACTTGCTTCTTGAATCTCACACGAATGAGCAGCCTACGCTTTCATTGCTGTGCGCCCTCCCCCGCGAATCGAATGACCGCGAATAAGGAGGAACGGCCCGTGCGTTCCGGCGGGATTGCCCGCCGAAGCCAACACGCGAGGCTCACCGGTGGTGTCTCTCTCCCGCACGTTTCGACTCAGCCGAATACTCGACCGCGCCGAAGACGATGCGGGTGGGAGCGGTGTCTCCCGCTGGCCCTGCGTCGATAGGGCTTCACTGAGATAAACACCAGTCCTTAAGGATACGGCATGATCTACGCGCCGCGCAATAGATAATTTCACGGATTATCCGCAGACACCACGTGATGCTCCTCTAATACTGCACCGCACTCTTAGTAGCGCCTTTAAAATGACGCAGCACACGCACAGAGAAAATAGCCTCGGTAGGGAAGTTCCGGCTCGCCCTACCGAGGCTATCTCATATACACACACCATCGGAATTCCGATGATCGGAAGCTAAAGACTAATCGTCCTTACCTTCACGCTTAATGTCGGCAGCAGCAACGCCAATGCCGAACAAGACAGGAGCCGAAGCGTCATCAGCCACCGGAGCCACATCCGCAACAGAAGCGGAAGCAACCACGGAACCCTCAGCACGCTCGGAAGCGTCCACGGTCACGACCTGAGCACCGGCACCGGCGCTCGACGCCGCACGGCGAGTGCGACGCTTACGCGGGGTTGAACCGGGCACCTGAGCCGCAGGCTTCTGAGCCTCCTCAACCGGAGCCTCAACCACAGCGGGAGCTGCGCCCACCACACCGGTCACCGCCGGAGCACCAATCACGCCGGTCACAACCGTACGAGACTCAGACTTCTCAACCTTATCAGCCTTTGCGGATGCCTGCTCGGATACCACGCTCTGCTCAGCTGCCTTCTCGGCGCGCTTCTCATCAGCTTCGCGACGAGCACGGCGGCGGGAGGCACGCGGAGTCTCACGAACATCCTCAATGCGCAGGTCCTCACGCTCAACACGCTTGGACTCCTGAGCCTTCTGCACACCCGAGTTTACCTCAGCGGAGGTTGCCTCAGCGTTCTGCTGCTCACGGTCCTGGCGCTTGGACGAACGACGTTCCTCCGAACGATCCTCACGGCCCGAACGGAACGACTCACCCTCAGTGCGGGCAATACGGCCAGCCTTCTGAGAAGCACGAGCCTTCGCCTCACCGGCGCGAATCGCCTCGAAACGATCCGAAGAGCGGCTAAAGCGCGGGTCGAGCTCCGGGTCAACGTGGTGCTCGTCCTCCAGCGCACCCGCGCCGGAATCCTCAACAGCGGCAATATCCGCATCGGTCAGCTCGCGGCGCTTACGGTTACGAGAAGACTTCTTCTCGCCACGCTTGGACGAACGACGTTCCTCAGAACGATCCTCCGAACGCTCCTGTTCAGAGTCCTTCGAGGAATCCTCAGCGGACTCTTCCACGCGGTCAAACGCGCTCGCCAGCTGCTCCAGGGAGAAACCGCCCTGCTCGCCAATCCAGTTGCCCTCGGTGACCTCAGCGACCTTGTCCTCACGCTGAGCAACCTCGGCGTGAGCCTGCTCGCTGGCGGCCTCGGCAATACCCTGAATCTCCTGCTCAAGCGAGAGCTCAGCGGTCTCCGCGCGGCGCGAACGCTTGCGGCGCTTACGCTTCTTGCGGGTCGAAGCAGTCTCCTCCGAAACATCCTCGCTCTGAGCGGATGCGGCAGCCACCGCAGCCATAGCGTTACGGCGCTCAGCCTTCTTCGACTCCAGAGCATCCTGCTTCTGCTGGTCACGAGAATCCTCGCGGGCAGCGGCACGGCTACGCTTACGGTCATTACGCTCATGGCGGTGGATGTAATCCGACGCGCCACCGCTACGACCGCTCAGCGGCTGATCGTGAACCACCAGGCCACGACCGGCACACTGCTCACAGGGCTCCGAGAAGACCTCAAGCAGACCGGTACCCAGGCGCTTACGGGTCATCTGAACCAGACCCAGCGAAGTCACCTCAGCCACCTGATGCTTGGTACGGTCACGGCCCAGGCACTCAATCAGGCGACGCAGAACCAGGTCACGATTCGACTCAAGCACCATGTCAATGAAGTCAATGACAATAATGCCGCCAATATCGCGCAGACGCAGCTGACGGACAATCTCCTCAGCAGCTTCCAGGTTGTTCTTGGTGACAGTCTCTTCCAGGTTGCCGCCGCTACCGGTGAACTTACCGGTGTTCACATCCACCACGGTCATGGCTTCGGTACGGTCAATCACGAGCGAACCACCCGAAGGCAGGTACACCTTACGGTCCAGTGCCTTCGCCAGCTGCTCGTTAATGCGGTAGTGGTCGAAGAGGTCATCCGCGGAATCCCACTTCTGCAGGCGGGAGACCAGGTCCGGCGCCACGTACGTCACGTACGCCTCGATGGAATCCCACGCGTTCTCGCCCTGAACGATCATCGCGGTGAAGTCCTCGTTGAAGACGTCACGCACGGTCTTAATCATCAGGTCGGGCTCCTGGTAGAGCATCTCCGGAGCCAGCACCTTGCGGGAGTTAGCCTTCTCCTGAATCTCTTCCCACTGCGCACGCAGACGGTTAATGTCGTGGGTCAGCTCCTCCTCAGAAGCACCCTCCGCCGCAGTACGAACAATCACGCCAGCACCCTCGGGCAGCTTATCCTTCAGAATCTTCTTCAGACGCGCACGCTCGGTGTCGGGCAGCTTGCGGGAAATACCGGTCATCGAACCACCCGGCACGTACACCAGGAAGCGACCGGGCAGGGAAACCTGGCTGGTCAGGCGGGCACCCTTGTGACCAATCGGGTCCTTGGTAACCTGCACCAGAACCGAATCGCCGGGCTTCAGGGCGTTCTCAATCTTGCGGGGCGCACCGTCCAGACCGGTGACATCCCAGTTGACCTCGCCCGCGTACAGCACAGCGTTGCGGCCGCGTCCAATGTCAACGAACGCAGCTTCCATGGACGGCAGAACGTTCTGAACCTTACCCAGGTACACGTTGCCGATCAGGGAATCCTGCTGGGTCTTGGACACGAAGTGCTCAGCCAGCACGCCGTCCTCAAGCACACCAATCTGGATGCGGCCGTCCTTCTGACGAACCAGCATCTGACGGTCCACAGACTCGCGGCGAGCCAGGAACTCAGCCTCAGTCACGATGTGGCGGCGGCGACCCAGGGAGCGGGACTCGCGGCGGCGCACGCGCTTCGCCTCCAGGCGGGTAGAACCGCGCACACCGGTCACAGTGTTGGATGCGTGAGAGTCAGCCAGGCGCGGCGCACGTACCTTGGTGACGGTCTCAACCTCATCATCAACGCCGCCCTCAATCTCAATATCTTCGGTACCGCGGCGACGGCGACGGCGACGGTGGCTCGTCACCTCAGCCTCAGCGGCAGCCTCCTCGCGGCGGCGCTCCATGCGCTCCTTGCGCTTCTGCTCCTCGGCAGCGGCGCGGCGTGCCTCACGCTCCAGCTTGGCGGCAACAGCGAGCTCGCTCAGCTCCTCCGGCTCGGGTGCCATGAACAGCGGCATCGCACCCATGGGGGTACGCGAGCGCAGCTCCTGCAGCTTTTCGCGCTGCAGGTCGCTAATGGTCTTTACCGGCTCGGGAGCTACTTCAGGCTCCTCAGCAGACTCTTCTACTGCGGGTGCCTTGAGTGCAGTTTCTTCGGTTGCGGATTCCTCAACAGCTGCAGCAGCCTCGGCGGGCTGCTCTGCGGCAGGCTCTTCAGCGGGAGCTTCAGCCTTCTCAGCCGGTGCGGGGGTTACGACCTCAACCTTGGCGGTCTCTTCCTTCACCTCAACGGCAGACTCGGCAGCGGGCTCAGCCGCCTTCTTCTCAGCAACCGGCTCAGCAGACTCAGCGGCGGGGGCAACAACTTCCTCCACCTTAGCGGTCTTCTCAACGGTCTCAACCTTCGCGGTGTTCTCCACGACAGCAGGCTCAGCCACCTTCTTTTCAGCAGCCTCAAACAGGCTATCCAGAGTAGAAGCAACCTCAGTCTCAGACGCAGCGGGAGCGGCAACCTTCGGTGCCGGCGCGTGCTTAGCCTTAGCGTTACGCAGGTTGGTCAGGCCAGCCGCAATCGCCTCATCCAGAGGAACCTCAGGAGCCTTCTCCTTCTTCGGGCGACCCGGACGGCGGCGCTCAGTACCCTGCTGGGCGTCAGAGCTCTCACGAACATTCTTACGCAGAGTTTCACGGGTCTCTGCAGAGGCGTTCTTCTCCTCCGCGAGGGCGTTCAGCGCCTCAAAAACCCCAAGTTCGACGTTCTTCTCGTCAGACATTAATCTTCTTTCGTTACACCCTGCTCCGCACCGCAAGGATTTTAACAGCGCGCATACAGCGCAAAGCCTAGTTGCTGTCACCGCGGCTCAAGCCTCACCCTACGGCGCGCGTTCATTGGCGCTACCGGGCACTATCTCGTTCAGTGCTTCTGCCGTAGGGGGCGAGCGGGCGGAACGCAGAGCGCGCCGCGACGGTCACAGCCACCTCGCTCTCGAGCACGGCACGCTCACACCCTTCCTGGGTGCCCTGCCGGTCTTCGGGTTTCTTCGCCGAGGCGGGCGGCCCGCGCGGTGCGACAGTTATGCTCCGCGGCTTATAGCCGGCGCTCTTCGGGTACTCTCCCTCGATGCGTTGGTGGGGATCTTTATGCGCGTGCGGGGCGCACAAGACACCGTGTTCCATTATACCCGGTAGAGGGTACCTCTAAGCCACCCCGCCCATCCTATCTGGGCTTCACTTCCCGGCAGGATGCACGGGCACATTACTGCGGGCACCTTGCGGTAGGCACACTGCGGCGGACGCATTGCGGGTACAGCAAAGCCGGGCGTGCCACTACGCACCACCCGGCTTCAAAAAGTTCTCAAGAGGAGGGGCTAGTCCAGACCCAGCTCCGCATCGCGCGCCTCACGAGCCTGCTGAGCAAGCTTCGGGTCGGTCGGCAGGTACTCCGGACCGGAACCGGTCGCGAACGGAACACCCAGAATGAAAACAAACGGAGAAACAACCAGCAGAATCACCCACAGTAGCGAGAAGTGACCGGCAGTCAGCAACAGCAGGGCAGTCAGAAAAATAACGGCAGCAACGCCCATTGCGGCAATTCCGGCAGTCTTCACGGTTCTCCTCGAAGGGGTATCAAGAATCTAGTGTCCAGCAGAACGGCAGGCAGTCAACGCCGCAGGCAAAACCCGCGGACGGCTGCGGCTGACGCCGCTCAAGAATATACCTGACCATTATACGCACCCGCGCCGCCTCCCCGCTGACTGCCACCGGCAAAGTCACCGGCGCCTCCCCCGCTACCCGGCGCCCCAGCCCGGTGTATTCTGCGCAGCCTCACCCACCCGCAGACGCAACAACGCCCCGGCACCAACAAGTACCGGGGCGTTGAAAGTTCGGGGCATCAGCCCTCAACTGCTTAGCGCATCATATTCACAATGACCTCAAAGAAGCGGATCACGATGATGCCGAAAATCAGGATCAGCCACAGGCTAATCGCAAACCACGACCAGCCGCGAGCGCTCTCGCGCATCGACTGCGACGCCGGAATAACACCCGCCGAAATATTGCGGACCGTGGTCTTCACAAAAAGCGTGATGGTCATAACCCACACGATCATGCAGAACAGGCACAGGGCGTTAATCTGGAACGTCGTCTGGTACCACAGCCACATAATGAATGCGGTCGCCGCAGCCAGACCAATGTTCATGCACACCCAGAACCACTTCTTAAACTGTGCGCCCGCCATGATCGCGGCACCGATAGTCACCACAATCGAGAAGCCCACCAGACCAATGAACGGGTTCGGGAAACCGAAAGCTTCCGCCTGCGGGGTGCGCATCACCGTGCCGCAGCTAAGCAGAGCGTTGATATCGCAGACCGTGGAGTGGCCAGCATCAATGTAAATCTGCAGGCGCTCGTACACCAGAATCGCTGAAGAAATGAGTGCAATCAGGCCGGCGCCAACCAGCCAGAATCCGAGCTGTCGGTCTGAGTAGCTGCCCGGGGTTCCCGCGTGCCCGTGCTGCGCTTCTTTTGCAGCGTGGGTGGGCTCGGTAGTACTCGATGCGGCGGTACTCATACGACTCCTTTAGATAGTGTTTTACGGTGATAGTTGCGTAGCGGATACTTGCACAGCAGATATCTGCGGATATTTGCGCAGCGGCACCGTCTTAAGCTCAGTGCGTTGAGGGGCGCGTGCAACCGTCAACGCGGCAGACGCCGGGGACGGTTGAGGAGGTACCGGTTAGGTTCCTCAAGGGCGCGCCTCACCTCGTGCAGTAGCGGGTACGTACCGGCGCGGCATAGCCAGCACCCCGGAAGCGGTACCCCATTTATCCTAGCCTCTCACACCGCTAAATGGCACGCCATCAGCCTATATGTTCCGTTTTATGACGTGCTATTTTACACAGGTGGGCGCGTTTTCAGGACGATTTCGGAGCTAATTCCGGGCGCTTTCAGGGCGTCTTCAGCACGCAAAACCCCCGGGAGGCGCCCGCAATTCAGCGGTGAGCGGAACCTTCCGAGGGTTTCATCAAGGGTACTACTTAGGGCAGCGGGTGGGTGTACGACTCGTCAAAGAACAGCTGCTCCAGCTCCACCGCGCGGCTAAAGAACTCGCGGGCACGCTGCGCATCCGACGGGCCCACACGGTCCAGTTCGCGGCGCAGGAAATCAACCAGCTCACGGAACTCCGGGTAGTCGTGCAGGGTAATCCACTCGTGGTGCACAAACGATTCGGGACGCTTGGCGGGAGCCTTCGACGCCCAATCCAGGTACAGGCCCTCGCAAACCACCAGCACCGACAGGATCGCCGCGTAGCTGCCGCTAGCCGCCGCGTCGAGGAAGAGACGCTTGAAGCCGGTGGTCGCCTCCGTATCGGGCATGGAGTCACGCTGATGTTCGGTCACGCCCAGAGTCTCAAAGCAGCGCAGGAAGTAGGTGTTCTCATCGCCCGCAATCTCGCCCGCAAACTGTGCCAAGCGCAGGCGACCCGCGAGAGTATCAGCGTTAGCAATCGCGCCACCAATCAGGGCGAGGAAGGTATCGAGGAAGCGGTAGTCCTGCACCAGGTAACCCGCCATGACCTGCGGGGCGATCGAGCCGTCAAAAAGCTCAGCAACAAAGCGGTGATTCGTGGCGGAAAGCCAGGTGTCGAGGTTCTCCTGGCGCAGCGTCTCCGTGAACGAATCGGTGCCAATCAAATCGGTGAAGGGTGCGGGCATGATGGGTGCCTTTCACTATGTGGCATACCGTCGCTGGTATGCGTATGTGTGCGGGTGTGTTGGTGCGGCCTCAGGCGTTGGGGCCGGCGCCTCAGCGAATATAGCACCGTGACACCAAGGCGTGCCCGGTTTTGCGCCCCGGTGCCCGCAAATTTTCGTTCTTTTCGATTTTTTGGGTGGGTGAGGGCGGATGATGCCGGTCAAATTCGGGCGATTGGGGTTAGGTGAGAGCCCATGGGAACACGTGAGAAATCATGCGTTCGAGTGGGAGTATGAGGGCAAAGGCATAAAAAGCGGGGGCACGAAAAAACGGGGTGCCACTCCCCCAGCCAATAAATACTAGAAATACTAGCCGGAGGGCGGCACCCCGCCTTCTCATCAATAACCTCAGTGGGCTTTATTCGTCTTCGGAGTCATCGTCACCGAAGAAATCATCGGTGTACGAATCGCCCAGCGGCAGACCCAGCGAATCCTCCAGCGAAGAACCCGCCGCAGACTCGCCACCCAGCTCAGCCATGATGCCGTCCAGCAGCTCATCCGGCTCAGCAGAGGCAGCCGCAGCCGCCGCGGCAGCCAGAGTCGAAGCCGACGCCGCGCCCGCAGAACCCGCATAAGCACCCTCGGCGCCCAGCTCATCCGGCAGCTCCTCAGCCTCAGCGCCGGGGGTCTTCGCCTGCTCATGCGCCGCCAGCAGGGTACGTGCCTCACCAATGACCGTAATCGAACCGGTAATCAGCACACCCGCCGACTCCTGCTCAAAGAGGGCGTTCTCCATGGCGGTGGCAATCGCCTCGTCCAGGTGCTCAAACACCTCGATCGAGTCTTCGTCCAGGCCCGCGTCCAGCGCCAGCTCGTGCAGACGCTCCGGCGCAATCGCACGCGGCGAATCCGACGCCGCCAAGTACAGGCGGAAGGTACCGTCAGAAGCGTCAACGTACTCTTCGCGCATGGTCTCAAACATGCCCAGAGCATCCTTCTCACCCAAAATACCGACCACGGCGTGCAGGTGGGACAGCTTGAACGCCTCAGTCAGCGCAGCCGCGGAAGCACGCACACCGTGCGGGTTGTGGCCCGCATCCAGGATGGTCAGCGGCTCGGTGCGCACAACCTCCAGACGGCCCGGCGAGCGCACCGTCTCAAAGGCGGTACGCACCACGTCCTCGGGCAGCTGACGCTGACCGCCGAAGAACGCCTCCACGGCGGCGAGAGCCACCACGGCGTTCTGCGCCTGATGCGCACCGTGCAGGGACAGCGGCACATCCGGGTACTCGCCCGCCAGGCCGCGCAGGGTCAGCAGCTGACCGCCGACCGCAAGCTCACGGGAGACAATGCCGAACTCCACGCCCTCGAAGGCGAAGGATGCTTCCTTCTCGCGGGCGGAGGCGAGCAGTACGTCCGCCGCTTCCGGGTCCTGTGCTGCAGAAACCAGGAAGCCGCCGGGCTTGATAATGCCGGACTTTTCGGTCGCAATCTCGGCGAGGGTATCACCGAGCATATCGGTGTGGTCCAGACCGATCGGGGTGACCACGGAAACCACGCCGTCGGCAACGTTCGTGGAGTCCCAGGTGCCGCCGATACCGACCTCGAGCACCACCACGTCCACCGGCTCGTCCGCGAAAATTGCGAAGGCGAGCACGGTAACGGACTCGAAGAAGGTCAGGGCGGGCTCGCCGCGGGAGGTCATCTCTGCGTCCACGATCTGCAGGTAGGGGGCGATTTCCTCCCAAATGCGCACGAAGGTGGCGTCCGGTACGGGCGCGCCGTTAATGCAGATACGCTCGGTGACGCTTTCGAGGTGCGGGCTGGTAAAGCGGCCTACGCGCAGGTCGTGGCCGAGCAGTAGCGCCTCAATCATGCGGGCGGTGCTGGTCTTGCCGTTCGTGCCGGTGATGTGGATGACCGGCGCGGCACGGTGCACGTCGCCGAGGATTTCGACGGCACGCGCCACAGCGTCCAGGCGCGGCGCCATCTTGTTTTCGGGTGCTCGCGCCAGCAGTTCACCGTAGACCCGTTCCACGCCCTCGGGGTCGGGAATTGCGGGGTAATTCTTCTCGCTCATTGTTCTCCTCACTGGGATAGCCGGCCGGTGCCGGCAGGGGCCCACCGTGCGGCGGGATAACCGTGCGGCGGGATAGACGACGGGCCGCCCCGCCCAATCAAGGGGGCGGGACGGCCGTACGGTTCAGGCGTTTTATGCCTTGGCTACGCTAATGCTCAGCTCGGCTGCTTCGCTCAGCTGCAGGGACACGGCGAGGGTTTCGCCGGTCACCAGTGCTTCGTTCGCGCGCAGAGCTGCCAGAGTTTCCTCCGGTGCCACGATGCTCAGGTTGATGCGGTCCGCAACGTTCAGGTCGGCGTCCTTACGTGCCTGCTGAATAGCGCGGATGGTGTCGCGGGCGATGCCTTCGGCAACCAGCTCGTCGGTCAGCTCAATGTTGAGGACCAGGAAGCCGCCGGGCAGAACCGCAGCCGCAGTGTGCTCAGCACCCTCAGCGTCAGCGGCAACCACGGTTGCCAGCTCGTATTCGCCTTCTTCCAGAGCCAGGCCGCCGTCCAGAGCTGCCACGCCGACCAGGACGGTACCGTCCTCGGTCACGGTCCAGTCACCGGACTTGGATGCCTTAATGGCAACCTGCACCTGCTTGCCCAGGCGCGGACCTGCCGCACGTGCGTTGACCTTCAGCTGCTGGGAGATGCCGTAGTCGGCGGGGTCGACGGTGTCGGCGCTGACCAGTTCCACCTGGCGCAGGTTCAGCTCGTCCTCGACGATGTTCGCGAAGTACTCCGCGCCCTTCTCGCCGAAAGCGGTGCCCAGAGCAGCGAACTGCTCGGGTGTGATCGCCACGGTCATCTTCTGCAGCGGCTGGCGCACGCGGATCTTCTTTTCCTTGCGCAGTGCCGAACCGGCGGAGCAGACCTCACGCACGGTCTGCATGAGAGCCAGCAGGTCGGACTCGTCAGCGAAAGCGGATGCCTCGGGCCAGTCAGCCAGGTGCACGGAGCGTTCACCGGTGAGGCCGCGGTAGATTTCCTCGCTGCTGAGCGGCAGCAGGGACGCGGCGACCTTCGACACGGTCACCAGTGCGGTGTAGAGGGTGTCGAATGCGTCGGTGTCTTCGTTGAAGAAGCGCTCGCGGGAGCGGCGCACGTACCAGTTGGTCAGTGCGTCGGCGTACTGGCGCAGGGATTCGCAAGCGTTCCAGATGTCGTAGGAGTCCATCGCTACGGTGACCTGCTCGATGAGTTCGCGGGTCTTGCCGAGGATGAAGCGGTCCATCACGTGCTGCGAGTCGTACTTGAGCTTTGCGCTGTAGCCTTCGCCGTTGTTGGCGGCGTTAGCGTACAGGGCGAAGAAGTGGTAGACGTTCCACAGCGGCAGCATGACCTGGCGAACACCCTCACGGATGCCCTGTTCGGTCACGATCAGGTTGCCGCCGCGCAGAATCGGCGAGGACATCAGGAACCAGCGCATTGCGTCGGAGCCGTCGCGGTCGAGGACCTCGGAGACGTCCGGGTAGTTACGCAGGGACTTGGACATCTTCTGACCGTCCGAGCCGAGCACAATACCGTGGCTGATGACGTTCTTGAACGCGGGACGGTCGAAGAGCGCGGTCGCCAGTACGTGCAGAACGTAGAACCAGCCGCGGGTCTGACCGATGTACTCGACGATGAAGTCTGCCGGGTAGTGGTTCTCGAACCATTCCTGGTTCTCGAAGGGGTAGTGCACCTGTGCGTAGGGCATGGAGCCGGAGTCGAACCAGACGTCGAGCACGTCTTCCACGCGGCGCATGGTGGACTTGCCGGTCGGGTCGTCCGGGTTCGGGCGGGTCAGCTCGTCGATGTACGGGCGGTGCAGGTCGGGTTCGCCGTCCTTGTTCAGGGGCAGGCGGCCGAAGTCTGCCTTGAGCTCTTCGAGGGAGCCGTACACGTCCATGCGCGGGTAGTTCGGGTCGTCCGAAACCCACACGGGGATCGGGGAGCCCCAGAAGCGGTTACGGGAGATGGACCAGTCGCGTGCGTTCTCAACCCACTTGCCGAACTGGCCGTACTTCACGTTTTCCGGGATCCAGTTGATCTGCTTGTTCAGCTCGTACATGCGGTCCTTGAAGTCGGTGACCTTCACGTACCAGGAGGTGATTGCACGGTAGATGAGCGGGGTGCGGCAGCGCCAGCAGTGCGGGTAGGAGTGCACGTAGGACTTCTCGCGGATCAGCACATCGTCTGCCTTGAGGGCATTGATAATGGTGCGGTTCGCGTCGAATGCCTGCATGCCTGCAATCTCAGCCAGGGCGGTGGAGCCGGAGGCGGTGGGCTCGGCGAAGAGGTTCAGGAACTTTGCGCCTTCGTCGAGGGAGAGAATCACGGGGATGCCGTAGCCTTCACAGACCTTCTGGTCGTCTTCACCGTAGGCGGGTGCCTGGTGGACGATGCCGGTACCGTCACCGGTGGTGACGTAGTCGGCGACGAGGATCTGCCAGGAGGTTTCGGTGCCCCACTTTTCGGCGTCTGCGAAGTAGTCCCAGAGCGGGGTGTAGCGCACGTGCTCGAGCTGGGAGCCGGTGTAGCGTGCGGTGACGGCTGCGGCTGCGTCCTTTTCGGGCTGGTCGCCTTCGTAGCCGAGGTCCTTGGCGTAGGAGCCGAGCAGCTCGGAGGCGATCAGGAAGGAGCGGCCCTCGAACTTGCCTGCGCCGGGTACGACGGAGTATTCAATCTCGGGTCCGACGGCGAGCGCCTGGTTGGTGGGCAGGGTCCAGGGGGTGGTGGTCCATGCGAGTGCTTCGACGCCGTCGAGTTCTGCGGCGACCTTCTCGTCAGCACCGAGGGCGGTGTCTGCGGTGAGGCGGAATGCGACGGTGACGGTCTGGTCCTGGCGGTCCTTGTACACGTCGTCGTCCATGCGCAGCTCGTGGTTGGAGAGGGGGGTCTCGTCCTTCCAGCAGTAGGGCAGCACGCGGAAGCCCTGGTAGGTCAGGCCCTTATCGTAGAGGCGCTTGAACGCCCAGATGACGGACTCCATGTACTCAACGTTCAGAGTCTTGTAGTCGTTTTCAAAGTCGACCCAGCGTGCCTGGCGGGTGACGTACTTTTCCCACTCGTTGGTGTACTTGAGCACGGATGCGCGGGCAGCGTCGTTGAAGTTGTCGATGCCCATTTCGAGGATTTCGCGCTTGTCGGTCATGCCGAGCTGCTTCATTGCCTCGAGTTCTGCGGGCAGGCCGTGGGTGTCCCAGCCGAAGCGGCGTTCTACCTTGTGGCCGCGCTGAGTCTGGTAGCGTGCGACGAGGTCCTTGGCGTAGCCGGTGAGCAGGTGGCCGTAGTGGGGCAGGCCGTTAGCGAAGGGAGGGCCGTCGTAGAAGACGAATTCGTTTTCGCCGTTTTCGCCTGCGGGGCGGTTCTCGACGGATGCGGAGAAGGTGTTGTCCTTCTTCCAGTAGTCGAGGACTGCCTCTTCGAGTGCGGGGAACTTGGGCGATGCGGTGACGCCGCTTCCTGCGGCTTCGAAGGCGCTCGCCTTGGGGTAAACATGGGACATGTGTTTGTGCGCCCTTATCTGTTGTTCTCAACGCTGAGAGGTTGGGGCGACAGGGTACGTAGCACTCGTCGTCCGCACCGTTTCAGCGGGTGAGGATTGACATGACGGGTGCAAGGACGCCTAGGCATCGCTGACTTGCCCGGGTTGTGCCGGGGGTCGGGATGCGGCGCGGTACCACCTTGCTTACTGATTTAACAGCTCAACGCACCGAACCCTCCCGGGGCTAGCGGGGTGTCGCGTGTCCGCGATACCTAGCCACCGGAAGAGCGGCGCGTTGGGCGGGTATCAGTCGCTTATTACAGCTATATCGGGCTTAACCGTCCGGTTCTACTGGGACTACATCTCTTCCGCTAAGACACCCTCGCCGCAGCGATTGGCGGGTGCCCGCAGGTGCGGTCCGTTCTTCCGAATTGCTCGCCGGTGATGGCCGGGTCGTTGCAAACACTAATAGTTTATGTGGCTTTTGTGCCTGTATGCAACCCCGCGGGGTGTGGGTTTGAACAGTACTATTCAGATGCGCCGATGCCGGGGACACAAAACAGAATGGTTCTTCGTTCGGCGATATTTAGAGCGAGTAGGGGGCTTAAGGGGTCTTGCCTCACCCCACGCTCGGGCGTGTTTAAGGATGTATGTTTTTGCATTCCCCCGGTGTTGCTTTAAGTGGGTTTCGATTTTTTCGTGGGAGCCCATGGGATTGCAGTCAGTGCAACCACAAGATATGGGGTGAACACCGATGTAATTCCACTAGATATTCACCCCTGCACGTTTTCATCTCTTCAACACCCCGTGTGGGAACCGGTTTTTCTAAATGATTCAGCAATGCATAGCGGGTGAATAGAGTGCATATTTGGGAATTGTTGAGCGGGTTTCCCCTTGTTGAATCGGGTATTTCTCCTGAACTACTGAAGGCCTCCTCACAACCAGAAGGTTGAGCCAATCCCTCTCCTCTCCCCCATCTTTTGCGAACACTGGGGTGAGACTCTTTCATTTTTCAGACCATAAATATGATTGAAATCACTTAATTTAACATGCGCGCCACCTCTCACCAAAGCATCCACCTCATCAAATAGCTCCCCATCAACAGAGCATAGTCGCAATACTTTACGGTGATTGATATCTTGAGTGATCCATAGACTCACAGAGATTACTAAGGTGTATTTTCGTGTATT
This sequence comes from Rothia sp. 27098_8_27, assembly GCF_041432805.1. Taxonomy (NCBI): domain Bacteria; kingdom Bacillati; phylum Actinomycetota; class Actinomycetes; order Micrococcales; family Micrococcaceae; genus Rothia; species Rothia sp. 27098_8_27. The sequence continues at coordinate 472,476 of NZ_JAPWAJ010000001.1, forward strand.
TTGAGCTCAAAATAGTCTAAAATGAATCGTGCAACACATCAATGACGATTCGATAGCATCTGCCCTCTCACCGGGGTGTGAACATAGCAGTCTCAACGATGAGTTCACCGCGTATCCGTTCGCTCTACCAGCAGCATGTACGCGCCCGAGGTCACTTCCGGATGTGGACTGAAACCGCGGCATTTGCCTGAAGTTTTACCCCCTTTCACGGCCTCACCCAACACGCCATACAACCACGCGCCCGCCGCCGGGTGCCCCGAGCCCACCTCGGGAATAATCAAGGAGTTCACCGATGCTCTCACCCTCTTCGAGCACCCGTTCCGCTGCTTCCCGCCTTATGAGCCGCCGCGCCCTACTGCTCGGTGGTGCGGCAACCCTCATGGCTGGTTGCGCCTCCGACATTCGCCCGTTGAGCGAAGAAGCAAAAGCTAAGATCGGTTCCCCCACCCCTTCCGCGAGCGCGACCGCTTCTGCGTCTAGTTCACCGTCTGCTACCGCTACTTCCTCGGCGACCGCATCAGCAAGCGCTAAGAGCAGCTCGTCCAGCGCGGCACGCGTACCCGTATCTGAGGACGCACTCGTTGAGGGTTGGGAAAAGTACCCCGGCCCTCTGAAGCTGACCGGCGAATACATGGGCGAGTACCAGCCCGCAACGGATTCTTCCCCTGCGAAGAACGTACCTAAGCCCCTCAAGACCGTTCCGCACCGTGAAGAACCGACCTTCCAGGGCGCCTACGAGACGTTGCGTGCCTACTACAGTGCTCAGATCACCGCGCTCAAGGATGGCCACTATGCAGATCAGGCGATTGAGCTGACCTACCCGGCAGACAAGAGCGCCATCGACGAGGTTAAAGCAGTCAAGGAACTGTATGAGCAGAACGGCTGGTACATGGACTTCACGTGCAGCATTTCCATGCGGAATACGGAGCCTCGAACCGCCCTGAAGAACGGTGACGGCTACGTAGAAATCATGATGGACGCCAAGTATTCTGCCACCGCCATCCATCAGCCGGACGGCACCGAACGCAAGATACCGGCGATTACTCAGGTAGCCATTCCGCACGTGATGCTCTACACCGAGGGTAAGTGGTGGCGAATCGGCAACGATTATCTGAACGAGCGTCTGAATGGCGGCAAGGGCTCTTCCGACTCTTCTAGTTCCGCTGGTTCCAGTTCCGCAGGTTCTAGCGGTTCTTCGTCCTCGGGTCGCGGCTCCACTAAGGTCTAAATCCGCAGGGGTCTAATACCCTAGTCGAGAGCAGCCCGTCTCATCAATTCCATATGCACTAGCCCAAAGTCGAGGAGGCGCACTCCCCTGCACCTCACCGACTTTGGGTTATTGCGTCTTAAAGACAATGTCCAGGGTTTTTTGACGAAGTTTTAAAACCAGTCTTCTATAGTAAGAAGTGGATACTTCATACCGCCGCAGTTCACACTCCGGCGCACCCGTATCTCGGTACCCCCTTTGTACCGCGCACCATACAAAAAACGATGAGGCGGATCCTTTCGTACGCATCACAGCGTTGTGAAGCGAGCTACCTCAATCAACCACTTTCAGGAGATACCATGTCCTTCCGGCCGAGTGCACACGCCAGCTTCTCTGCTAACGACCGAAACGGATTGACCCGCCGCGCCGTTCTTTTTGGCGGTCTGACCGCCGGTGCTTTGGCTCTAGCCGGATGCGCTTTCAACAAGGATATTCGCCCCACCGGTACCGGCGACACCTTCTCCGGCTCCCCGAGCGCCTCCGCCTCCCCCTCAGCTTCGGCTTCGCCTTCTGAGTCTGCCTCGGCTTCGGCATCCGCTTCGTCTTCATCCTCGTCCAGCCATAACAACGCGAAGATTATTCCGTCCGACGAGTTCTTGAAGGACTATAAGAAGTACATTGGCGACGTCAAGTACGAGTACAAGCCCGCCATTGCGCACTATGTTGAGCCGACCGACACCTCCCCCGCGAAGAACGTTCCGATTCCGGTCATTGATACGGTGGCTCAGCGTACCGTCAGTCTCGAGGGCGCCTACAAGACCCTGGCCGCTTACCAGAGCGCGTACATTGCCGCGATGTACAGCGGCGATCTGCAGTACCTCAAGGGTCTGGTCCACGGCGCTGACAGCGGTCTGGTCAACAATCTGAAGGCTATTGCTAAGCTCTACGCCGCGGGCGGTTGGACTAAGGACTACGAGAGCAAGCTGAGCATCCGTGACGATAAGGACGGGAAGGCTCTTGCCTCTTCCGATTTGGCTGTTGTGGCGTTCCCCTGCCGGGATGTCGTCAAGGAATACACCATCTACCAGAAGGGCACCGGTGAGGTTCAGAAGGCAAGCACCCTGGATGTCGTTATCTATGTAGTGTACGCCGAGGGCAAGTGGCGCGTGACCAGCCGCGAGTACTTCGTGTCCCAGTACAGCGACCAATTCCGCAAGGTCTTTGAGGGTCCCTCCTCATCGGCTTCGGCAAGCAAGTCCAGCGGTGGCGGCTCCGGTAGCTCTAGTTCCGGTAGCAGCAGCGATTTCAAGGTCTAGGCTCTGAGAGCAGCACCCCTGACGAAAGCGGGGCGGGTATCAACTGATACCCGCCCCGCTTTCGTATGTTCCTGTGCCGCGGCATTCCGGCGCGGCAATATGACCCGGCACAGCAACAGCCCCGCTCCTTGGCAACTAGGAAAACCAAGGATGCGGGGCTGCGCAATACTATCTGGCGCACCGCCTCTAGGAGGTGGAACGTTCACGCAGACGCTCGTGAACCTCGCTCACAAAGCGGTTCTGATCATCGCGAGCATAATGCACGACCTCACCGATGACGGTAATAGCCGGCGCCCTAACCGATGCGCAATCCGCCTGAGCGTTCTCAAGGGTCGTGACAGTCACGCGCTCCTTCTCAGAGAAACCGTTCTCAATGGTTGCCAGCGGCGTGTCAGCCTCAATCCCACGAGAGAGCAGAGACGCCACCGTATCGGGCAGGGTACGAACGCCCATCAGCAGCACCACGGTGCCCTGGGCACGCAGGGTTGCCTCAACCGCCGACACTTCGGTCTCCGACAGGCCGGAGTGACCAGAAATGACGGTGAAAATCGAGGACACCTTACGCAGGGTCACCGGAATCGCCGCACGCGCAGGAACCGCGATGGCGCTGGTGATGCCGGGGATAACCTCAGCCTCCAGGCCTGCGGCGATGCACGCATCCAGCTCTTCAGCGCCGCGACCGTACACGTACGGGTCGCCACCCTTCAAACGCACCACGGTCTTACCCGAAAGCGCGTAATCAATCATGAGCTGCTGAATGCGGGACTGCGGAACAGCGTGCTTACCGGGAACCTTGCCCACATCAACAATGAGGGCGTTCGGTGCGTACTCGCCATACTCCTGCGGGGCGAGGTGATCCAGAAGGACTACGTCCGCCTCACTCAGGGCACGTGCCGCACGCAGGGTCAGCAGGTCAGCGGCACCGGGGCCGCCACCCACAATGTAGACCTTGCCGGGGTTCTCAGCAGGCTCGCCGGGCAGAAGAATGCCGCGTTCCGTCACGCTATCGTCCAGGGTGTGCCCGGGCGCCCCGCCCGCGAGCACCTCGTCAATAGTGGCGAACTCGCGGGGCGGGAACGGAGGAATCTTCGGGCACATACTACGCTGCCGGGACCGGGTTGAGGTCACTGGGCTTGCCCACGGGAATCTTGGCACCGGTCAGCAGGACGGTGTTGGACTCGCCAGCTTCTGCCGCCGCAATTTCCTCGGGGGTTGCGGGGCGAATCTGCTCGCGCTCCAGCACGTACAGGTGCGAACCCTCGTCGCTGCCGTTGGGCTCGTTAATGAAGGCGCGGAAGCGGCGCAGACGGCGCTCGTCGCGCAGGGTTGCCGCCCACTCGTCCTCGTAGGAGTCAACGTGACGCTGCATGTCGCGCTCCAGGTCCTCGCACACACCCAGGGAGTCCTCAATGAGGACGGACTGCAGGTGTGCCAGACCGTCGCCGTGCTCCTCATCCAGATCCTCGAGCCAGCGAGCGGTACGCTGCAGCTTGTCTGCGGTACGGATGTAGTACATCAGGTAGCGGTCGATGTAGCGGATGATGTCCTCGCTGGAGGCGTCCTTGACGAAGAGGCGACCGTGAGCGGGGTTCGCACCACCGTTACCGCCCAGGTACAGGTTCCAGCCGTTGGTGGTTGCAATCAGACCAACGTCCTTGCCCTGTGCCTCAGCACATTCACGGTTACAACCGGAAACACCGAACTTGAACTTGTGCGGGGAACGCAGACCGCGGTAACGGTTCTCCAGCTGGACTGCCATGCCGGTCGAGTCCTGAACGCCGAAGCGGCACCAGGTCGAACCCATGCAGGACTTCACGTTACGCAGGGACTTACCGTATGCCTGACCGGACTCGAAGCCAGCATCCACCAGACGCTCCCAAATGTAGGGCAGCTGCTCCAGGCGAGCACCGAACATACCGATACGCTGTGCACCGGTGATCTTCACGTACAGACCGAACTCTTCAGCGACCTCTGCGATGACGCCCAGCTTCTTAGCGGGAATCTCACCTGCAGGAATACGCGGAACGACGGAGTAGGTACCGTTCTTCTGCATGTTCGCCAGCGCACGGTCGTTGGTCTCCTGAATACCACCGCGGCCTGCGTCCAGGACGTAGGAGTTGCGGAAGGAGGAGAGAATCGACGCAACGGTCGGCTTACAGATAGCACAGCCGTCGCCACCGCGGCCGAAGCGTGCCAGCACGGAGTCGAAGTCATCCAGGCTGGTCAGGCGTACAGCCTCAGCCAGCTCTGCACGGGAGAAGTCGAAGTGCTCACACAGTGCCTTGGAGACGGTCAGACCCATCTTCTTCATCTGCTGTTCCAGAGTCTTCTGCAGCATCGGAACACAGGAACCACACTGGGTACCCGCGGTGGTGCAGGACTTCAGGGATGCAACATCGTGGTTGCCGTCAACGATAGCCTCGCGGACAGCACCGAAGCTGATGTTGTTGCAGGAACACAGGATTGCGTCGTCGGGCAGTTCGGTGTCGGGGATGCCGTCGCCGCCACCAGCTGCGGTCAGGTAGACGTTCGGCTCAGCGGGCAGTTCGCGGCCGAGCAGGGGCTTGAGGGAGTCGAAGGGAGCGGTGTCACCGACGAACACGCCACCGAGCAGGGTCTTTGCGTCGCCGCTGGTCACGATCTTCTGGTACATGCCGCGTGCGGGGTCTGCGAACAGAACCTCGAGGCAGCCCTCGGTGGTGCCGCGGCGGTCACCGAAGCCAGCAACCTGAACGCCGGAGAACTTCAGCTTGGTTGCGATGTCGAACTCTTCAACCTGAGCTTCTTCGTTGTCGTTGAGCAGGTTAGCTGCCACAGCGTCAGCCATAGCGTTAGCCGGTGCGACCAGACCCCAGGTGCGGCCCAGCACGCAGGCGACCTCACCGATAGCCCAAATGTGCTCGTCGGAGGAGTGGCATGCGTCGTTGACGAGAATACCGCCGCGCTCGCCCAGTGCCAGGTCGGCGTCGCGTGCCAGCTCGTCGTTGGGGCGAATACCGGCACCGAAGACCACCATGTCGGCGGGCAGGGTGCGGATTTTTGCATCCTCAGAGGGAGAATCTGCGATGGAGACGGAGACGACGTTGCCGTCAGCATCCTTGTTGATGCCGGAGATGTACACGCCGGTCTCAATCTCAATGCCAGTTGCCTTGATCTGGGCGTTCACGGCGTAACCGCCGCCCTGGTCAACCTCAACGGAGAGCAGCCAGGGTGCCACGTCCAGGATGGTGGGCTCTGCGCCCAGGTCCTTCAGACCCTCAGCTGCTTCGAGGCCGAGCAGACCGCCACCGACGACAATACCGCGGGGTGCGCGGCCGAGGGTGTCCTGCAGGCGATTGACCTCGGAGACCATGTTCTTCACGTCGTCAATGGTGCGGAAGACGTGTGCGGCGTCCGAGTTAAGAATGGGGATACGAACCGCGCGGGAACCGGTTGCGAAGACCAGCACGTCGTAGGGGTACTCGTTGCCCTCGGTGTCGGTGACGACGCGGCGGGTGCGGTCAAGCTTCTCTGCGTGGCAGTTGTTGACCAGGTTGATGTTCTCTGCATTCCACAGTTCGGGGTCACCGAGGGTCAGGTCCTTCTCGGTGTCCTTGAAAATCTTCTCGATAGCAACGCGATCGTAGGGGATGTAGGGCTCATCGTTGAGGACGGTGATGGTGTCCGCTGCGCGACCGGCAGCTTCAGCGCCTTCGTGGTACGCGCGTACAAAACGCCACGCAGCGGGGCCTGCGCCGACAACGAGAATGTTGCGGGGGGTGTGCGACATGGATTTTCCTTCCTAGTTGTAATGCAGGTAGTTCATGGCACTTATCTACCCTCAGTGTGCGGCTGGATCGTGCCCGGTATTGGAACTCCTAGTTTCCGTCCGTTGGGCTCGTACCTGATGCGTACCGAGTAGTTGGAGCGCCCGCTTCTTTAGAATGCATCTGAAAATTACGAAACATTTTTGTGTGGGATTATGTTGTTTTCTTCAGGCAGTCAAAAGGCGTTTTAAACTACGACTTTTATCGTACACTCTAGCGCGGGGTCGAAGCATCGAAAATCCGTATTTTTTGGGAAAATTTTCCAAAAAATCCGCGGAATACCGGGCTGAAATAAGGCATTCTCACCTTATCTAAACCTAATTTAGGTAAGGCTAATCTATAAAATTTGAAATCGTCTTTTAGGGTAAAAATAACCTTTAGCACCCTCTGCGTGCCCCATTTCCAAATGTGGGTTTCATAAGGTAAACTCCAAACAAAGAACACACGAACCGCTATTGTGTCCTGCACCCTGCGCGGCGCAGACCACCACTTCGAAAGGAAACCCCCATGGCTGAGAACTGGGTACGCATCTGCGCCGAATCTGACCTCGAAGAAAACTGGGGCGAAGTCGCCCTGGTCGACGGCTACCAGTACGCCATCTACAAGACCAAGCACGGCATCTACGCTGGCGACCACCTCGACCCGCACAGCCAGGCACTGGTCCTCGCACGCGGCATCGTCGGTGAGAAGAACGGTAACCCCACCATCACCTCCCCCCTCTACAAGGAGGTCTACGACCTGACCACCGGTGAGTGCGTCTCTGACCCCTCCTACTCCATCAAGGTCTACCCCGTAGAGGTCCGCGACGGCGACGTCTACCTCAAGACTGCCTAAGCACTCAGCTACTTCAGCTACATACAAAAAACCTCGGGAACATAACGTCCCGAGGTTTTTTGTATGTGCTTTTAGAAGCCCCAAACTAAATTGGGCGAACAGCTAGGCGGCATCCAGCTGCGCAATAGCCGCATCCATGCGGTCAATAAAGCATTCAGCCACCACAGCGGCAGAAGCACCACCCTGCACGTTCACCAGCGGCGCGGCAACCTTCACCGGCACACCGGTCGACTCAGCATCACGGCGCATCTTACCGGAGAAGAAACCCTCCGCCAGCAGGTAGGTCGCGGCAAACTTAGGCTGATGTTCGGCAACGACCTCGTGGAACTTCGGATCAATCGCGGCAACGAAGCCGTGATGCACCGGGGTGTTCAGTTCCTCAGCCAGTAGCTCAGCGGCACGGCTCATGTCCGCGCGACCATCAGCACGAGAAGAGCCCGCAGCACCCTGCACAACAGGGCCGTCACCGGGAGTCCAGCCAGCCTCTTCCAGGCGGGCGCGGGTCAGTGCGGCAAGGCGCGCATCCGGGCCCAGAGACTCACCGATACTAATACGCTCAATACCGCTATTGCGTGCGGCACGACGCAAATCCACCTGAGTGTGGAAACCGGTCGACAGCAGAATCGGCACGATCACACAGGGCTCATCATTGGGCAGAGAGGCTGCGGCATCATCAACGCTGGGAGATTCCACATCCACATATGCGGCGTGGACACGGTACTCCACGCCGTCGTTACGCTGGGCAAGCAGGAACTTAATCTGCTCACGAATCAGCGTGATAGCCTCGCGACCGGCGACCGAGTCGGTGCCGTGCGAGGTTGCGATTACATTCAGAATAGTCATATTTCCATTGTATGAAAGGAACACCCCGCTTCCCCACTCATGAACACGAGTGGCGAAGCGGGGTGTTGCACGAAGGCTAAATCTTAGCTCTTGCGGCGGCGAGCCACAACCAGTGCGGCACCTGCAGCCAGGGTGATAGCACCAGCTGCGGCAGCGAACATAGCGCCGGATGCGCCGGTCTGCGCCAGCTTCGAGGAGGAGCTACCGGAGGTCGAGGAACCACCTGCGGAAGAACCACCGTTAGAGGAGCCGCCATTGGAGCCGCTCACACCCAAGTTGTCGGAGGCACCAGAGCCAGCATCAGAACCGCCGTTGGAGCCGCCCTTGTGGCCGGCTGCGTTCTGGTCAGCGGTGTTGCTCTCAGAAGCAGAAGCGCTCGCGGATGCAGACTCGCTTGCGGACGCACTCGCGGACGCATTCGAAGAAGCCGAGGCGCTAGCCGATGCAGTCGCCGATGCGCTGCTGGAGCTGCTTGCGGAGCTCGATGCGCTCGCAGAAGCAGACGCGCTAGCGGATGCGGACTCGCTCGCCGAGGGGGTCACGGCGGGAACGCTCGGAACCGCGGTCGGGGATGCGCTCACCGATGCGCTCGGAGTTGCAGAAGCACTCGGGGCAGCAGAAGGCGCCACGGACGCGGTCGGCAGAGACGGCGAGGTGGGCTCCTCCGAAGGAACTGCGGTGGGTTCTGCAGTCTTGGTGGGCTCAGCAGTCGGTTCTGCGGTTGCAGTGGGCTCAGCCGTTGCCGAAGGCGCTACGGTGGGTTCTGCGGTCTTAGTGGGTTCTGCGGTCTTAGTGGGTTCTGCAGTAGCAGAAGGCTCCACAGTCGGCTCAGCGGTGGGCGCGACGGTAGGCTCAGCAGAGGGTGCCTCGGTGGGCGCGACGGTCGGCTCAGCAGACTTAGTGGGCTCTGCGGTCGGTGCCTCGGTCGGAGCAACAGTCGGCTCCGCAGTCACGGTAGGCTCAGCAGAAGGCGCGACAGTCGGCTCAGCAGTCGGTGCCACGGTAGGCTCAGCAGACTTAGTGGGCTCGGGAGCCGGGGTCGGTGCCGAGTTTGCTGCCAGGCGGTTCAGCCACAGCTGATCCTCGTAGGTGTTCGGGTTCTCGAAGCTGGTCGGGTAGATAATATCGCCGTTGGGCAGTTCGAGAGCGTTGTAGCCGCCGCTCTTGTCGGTCTTGCGCATCGAGGAGAGAACCACCTCGTTCACCTTGTTCAGGGTCTCATCCATGAACACCAGGCGGGAACCGGATGCGTCCACCACAACCACGTTACCCGCGCGGGTCAGGAACATGGTGGCAACCTCGGTCTTCTCGAAGCCCTCAAGAGTTGCGGACTCGCGGACCACGCTGAAAGTGCCGTTCTCGTACTTGAGGATCTGCACCTTACCGCCGTACCAGTTGTTCCAACGGTAAATGTAGCCCTTGGGGCTGACCAGGGTCGAGGGCAGGGCGGTGTCATAGCCTGCGGGTGAAGAGTTCGGCACCAGGGACACGCCGTTGCTGCTCATGTGCAGCAGGTGACCCTTCTGAACCACCTTTTCGCCGGCCGCATCGTAGATGGAAGTCGACGGCGCGTACACGAAGCTGCCGTCGGGTAGCGGTGCGAGGGTCACGGTGTTGTTGGAGAACGAGTCACCGTAGTACTCGTCGAGCGAGTAGGCGTTCACAACCTGCGGGTCGATAGAGTCGGGCTTCGGCAGAGCCTGCGAGGTTGCCTTGCCGGATGCGTCAATGATGGTCAGCTTACCGCCGCCCTGGCCGTCAATGCTGACGATGCCCCAGGTGTTGTTGGCGGGGTTGTAGCCGATTGCCTTGACGGTGTTGGCGCCGAGCTCTGCGTCGGAGTAGGTACCGGAGGAGACGAGCTTACCCTCAGCGGTCACGGTGTACAGCTCGGGCTTGTTGGTCTCGCTGCCGATGACGAGCATGCGGTTGCCGTCAGCATCCACCGCGAAAACGCCCTTGATTGCCTTCAGAACGCCGGTGTCGGTCATCTTCAGGTTGGAGCTGGTCAGCACGGTGTAGGTGGTGTTGCCACCGAAGCTCGGGGGTGCCACGTGCACGATGTGGTTCTGACCCAGACGTGCGGTGTTCTGGGGCAGGCTCACGCCCGCGCCGGTGTTGTAGGACTCGGCGACGCTGTAGGCGCTCTTGGGGGTGTTGGCTGCGCTACCGTTGTAGGAGATGCTCAGCGGGTCGAGGCTGGCGCCTTCGTTGTAGAAGTCGGAGAAGGCGTGGTTACCGTCGGCGGTCAGGTTCGCGGAGATGCCGCTGATGCTGACCACGCCATCCTTCTCGCTCTGCTTAGCGGTGCCGGTGCTCAGGGTCGCCATCTTGACTTCCATGGGGCCCTCGAACTTGCCGGAGGCGTAGTTCTTGGTGCGCACGGTCATGTAGAGGGAACCGGTGCCGTCAGCGAGGTTCAGTTCCACGCGGGGGTTGGAGAAGGTGAGGTTCAGGGCGCAACCGGTTTCGGGGTCCTGACCTTCGGCGCAGTGGCCGGTGAACCAGAGGCGGCCGGCAGCCTGCAGGGTGACCTGCTTGCCATCTTCAGAGACCGTGGTGGAGGTCGGGGTGAAGGTGAACTGCTTTGCGGTTGCGTCCCAGGATGCGCCGTCGGTCATTTCGCGGGGCATACCGTTGTAGGACAGGAAGGAGGCGCGCACGCCCCAACCGAAGGACGCGCCTGCAGTTGCCTGGTCGCCTGCAGCGACGTTCTGTGCGGCAACGTTCTGGGCAGCGATATTAATGTTCTCGGCGAGAACGGGTGCCAGGGGCAGGGCAACAGCGCCAGCAACGGCGAGGGCGCAGGCTCCCTTGGAGAGGCGGGTGCCAGATGTGAAAATCTTCATTGGTGTGCATCCATACTATCGACATTGTTAGGACAGGCTTACTATATCGACAGTGTGTACATTTCTCAAGATATACACCAAATGAGCCGTTTTATGACAAAACATCTCACAGCACACCGACAGGGCAATATACCCACCCCGCACCAACACACCTCAACAGGCAACAGGGGCCGCCACTACCCCAACCCCTAGGCGACTAATCCTTCTTCGAAGCGTGCATACGTGACACACCCAAAGCACCCAGAATCAGACCGCCGCCCAGGGTCACCAAAATCGGCAGAAGCGGCGAGCTCTTATCCATGTTGCGGGTAATCTGCGCCTCCGTTGCCTTCACACCATTCGGCGATCCGGGATCAGTACGAACCTGAGAGGAAGAACCATTCAGAATCGCGGCACGGCGAGACTGAGCCGCCGAATCGGTACCCGAGGGCAAATTAGACTCGGGGGTCACCACCTCAACAGGCTGCGCCTCCCCGGTGCGGTACCCCAGCGCCGAGGAAGACGCGGTGGCAGAGCTACCGGCAGCGCGCGGAACAGAAATCGTGGCGTCATTAGTACCCGGAGCCATGGCGGTATCAGCCTGAATACCGCGGGTCTTAGACTTAGAACCCGCAGCGGGTGCATTCGCGCCGGATGCGTCCGCAGCCTCAGAGGCAGACGCGGAAGGTACAGCAACCGGCTTCTCCTCGTTCATAGACGAAGAACCGGACGATACTCCCCCACTCTCAGAGGATGCCTGAGTCACCGTAAAACGCACCGTATTGAGCTGAAGGTTACCGTCACCGGCAGCTTCAAAAGCCGCCACCAGGTACGTCTTACCGATCTGTAGGGACGCACCGGGCACACCAATCACAGCCTCGAACGCACCCGCAGAAATAGATTCCGGACTAACGTGCACAATGGCGAGCGCGTCACCCACGGTGTTGCCATTGGAGTCGACTTCCATGACGATCAGGTCGTAGCCCTTGTCATTCTGGGGGAAGTTCGTGGCACGGACCGTGACAGGCTTCGTATCATCCTGAGAGTCACCCTGCGAATCCTGAATAGACATGTGCGCCTTGCCATCCCGCTGGTTCATCGGGTCGTACACGCTGGTGTCTTCGGAGACAACATACTGGCCAGAATCCTTATTCTGCGGGTTGTCTACGGTACGGCGAACCGCGTCACCATTCTCAGCGGTGGGTGATGTAGCGGTAGGCGAAGGCAGGTTCACCGCTTCGGGGGTCGGCTGAGCAGTCGCCTCGGCGGTTTCTACCTCTTCACGCTCAATGTCGACCGGCGGTTCGGTGGGCTTTGCTTTGCCGTTGCGCGGGTCAGCAGCCTCAACCAGGCGGTTCCCCCGCTCAGTCACAAAAAATTCGTAGGATACACCGTGCGCGGTATCCTCCAGAACGATCACGTACACGACGTTAGAGTCCGTCGCCGGGCTCATCCGGAGGCGAAACTCCCCCTCCTTGGTCCCCTCAGTCAGGGTCGGGCTTTCCAGAACGGAGCCACCGTACTCACCGGAAGGGGTGTAGAAGTTCACGTCAACCAGAACGCTGGAGGCCTCCAGATCTTCAGGGAAGCCCGTCCAACGTAGAAGGTAGCCGCCATCCTTGAGCTGCGCCTTCATGGTGATGGTGGAGGCGGCGCCCTGCGTCTCCTGATTGTCTTCAGCCCGGTTCGCGTTCAAGGTCGCGGTTTTTTGCACGGCAGAGTGGGTCGTGACGGGTGCTTCCGTTGCGACAGAGGGTACAACAAGCCCGCACTGAAGCCCCGCAACCAAAACAGTTGCGGTGACAATACGGTGCTTCGCTGAATAAATACTCATGCAATGCGTCTTTTCATGATGGAATTGTGCGTGCTACTGCCCATTCTTCATGCGCCTCAGGGAGCCTTTCGGGAGCGCCATACACCCGGATTTGTCGTACCATACTCCGCTTCATATTTCAGGTGAAGAAGACCTGACAATAGCTCGCATCTATTTATCGGTTATTTCAACCCTATCACGAACCTTAAGGTTTATTCACGCGAGGGTAGAGTTTTTTTGAACACCCTGAACGCACGACTCGCCCCCGCAATCTGCGCCAACAGATAGCGGGGGCGAGCATTCCTCATGAAACAACGAACATACTATGCGATGCCGTCAAAAAGCACGGATTAGGGGCGTTAGCCGCCGAGGACTCCCCTGCGGTGAGCCATCCATGCGGCACCAACCACCAGCGCCAAACCGGCGCCTCCAAGAGCCCAGAAAGCTACACCGTGCTGCGCAACCTCTTCACTAGCGGGAGACGCCGCCGAAGCTACAGCCTTCACGCCATCCTGACGATCAGCATTCGCGTTGGAGTGCACCTGGGTGGTATTCGAGTTCACCGTAGCGGAACGATTATTAGATTCCGAATGAACCACGGGGGTGAAACCCTTATTGCCATTACCAGAAGCTGCCGACGCCGCCTTTTCTTCATCCGTCAAAGCAGCCGAGTTCGCGGCAGCAGCGATAGATGCCGGGTCAGAACCCGAACTGTACGCCGAAATCTGATTGGTGCGGGTCGGTTCAAAAGCCGAACGCGGAGCTATCGTACGTGCCTGAGCCAAAGCCTGCAGAGCCTGACGCTGACGCTCAGCCTTCGCTTCCTTTGCCTTGGACATGGCGCTCACCGCATCCAGAGTGGAGCGGGGTGCGCTCGCGGCAGACTGACCCGAGCCCGACTGGGTATCATCAGAACGAGTCGAGACGGCACTAGTAGCAGCCGAGGGGCTACCCTGAGTGGTGCCGGTCGCCTCGGCCGCATTGGTGCTGGGCGTGAGCGATGCGCTTGCATCCTGGCGGGGCGACTCATCCTTCGTCAAGGAGGTTGAGTTGCCGGTCGCCTCGCCACTGACCTTGAATCGCACCGAGACAACTTCTTCCGCGTACTCAGTATCATCGGCGCGCACCAGGTAGGCGGTGTACACCGAGCCGGTCTTCAGCAGAGAGCCGGGCATGCCAACCTCTTCCTTGAACGCGCCATTCACGATGCGATCAGAGCTGATGCGTGTAATGGACAGCGCATCACCCTTATGGTTGCCACTCATGTCGGTTTCAACCACGATCAGGTCGTAGCCAGCCGCATTCGCGGGCAGACGCTCTGCACTGATAGTCACCGGCTTGGTTTCCTTATCAGAGCGAACCTCAGCATACGCGACCTTCAGTTCCGTAGCACTCAGGGTCTGAGTATCGCGAGAAGAGGTCGATCCACCGGGAATCTGCTCCAGCTTCTGCGTGTGGGTTTCGAGGTTCAGGTTTTCAGCAGACTCGGAAGGCACCTCAGTCTTAACCTTATCCTTGCTACCCTTCTGATCTGCAGCCTGCTGGTTCTTCTGCTCCTCTTCACGGAGCTTTTCCATCGTCTTCAGCTCGTCAATGGTCGGAACACGGTGGGCGTTTTCCTTCTTATCCACCATAACCTCGTCAGAGTCATCCTCAATCGGGATAACGTGCGGAACGAGGGAACCCTCAGAAATCATGAATTCGCCATAGCCCTCGTCAGAGGTCGTCAGATCCATGGCACTAATGGAGTAGTAGCCCTCCTGAGGCATCTGCGGCATCTCAAAGGTGACGAGCATCGAGCCGTCGTCCGCACGCTCAACCTGCATTGCGGAGGGCTCGTAAGTGTCAGACCCAAGCAACGTGCCAGTGGCGTCGTAGTACTGCATTACCAGGTACACCCTAGAGGCATCGCCCACGTAGCCGCCCTCATAGAGGGGCACGAGCTTAATGGTTGCCTGACCGTCCTTGATGGACTGAATCTGAATCTCAATGGTGTCGACCTCAATTTCGAGGTCTTCGTAGGGGCAGCTCGAATTAAATTCGCTATTAACCAGAGCCGCCAGGCAATCATTCACGTTAATTGCTTCAGCCTCTACTGCGGAGGCACCAGGAAGCACAAAAGCGCTTGCACCTAAAGCGGCTGCAAGCGAAAGAGCATGAATGCGTTTCGGAAGTCGAGTGATAGTCATGTGCGCCATTTCGATCGATGTAGGCGCAAAGCGTGGACTAGGGAAGGCTCACCACAAGCCGGTGTTTCTATCCAAGTATTTGCGCACCAGTACGTCGGTTACACCCTAGCCTAACACGGATATTGCACTTAATGTTGCATTGCATTCACGTGCTAAAACTTTATGTCGCGATAATTGCCGAAACAAAAGGGAATTAATTACTTTACTGAGATATATATAACGCAAAATTCGAATGTCAAAATATATTCCCCAGAGTGCACCAAAAAGAGATTTTTACACCACCCCAAAGCGCACCAGACCACCGCGCAATAGAGTCAAACATCCGGGCGCACAGAAGGCGCCCCGCCAAACACGCACCCACACGGCACGCACCCGACAGAGCGCCTCCCACTCAACAAACTCCCCTACAGAGAGCCACGCCTCACAGCGCTAAGCAACAAATAGCTGAACTACTCAGCACCCAGCTCCTCAGCACCCTCAAGGCGGCGACGATACACATTAACCGCAACAGCAGTACCCACAAAAGCAACCGAACCCAGCAGAGCAATACTCAGCGGCAAGGTACCCTCCGGCAGCGGGCCATTATCCTGAGCGCTCGCCTCCAGCTTCGAACCGGCAGAATCACCGCGCGACTTCGAGCTACGCGTATAGAAACTACCCGAACCTGCAGCACCCACATTCTCCTGAGGCGAAGCAACAGTCACCGTCTCCCCCTCAGTAGACTGGTAACCCAACAGGTTCACCACGGTACGCCCCGGCAACATCACCGCATAACCAGACATCACCATCGTCGAAGGAACCACCGCAGTCTCAGCCACAGAACTACGAGCCTGCGCGGTAATCGCACGCGCCGACTGCTGCGCCTGCACAATATAGCCCAGAGCGCTATCCACCGAGGGAATCTTAGCAACAGAATCAGTCACCAAATCTTGAGCATCCGCAGAGGCACCTGAAGAATCCACAGCGCTCACGCGCCCCGAAGGGGCCGAAGGGCTCACACGCTGATTCGCATCAGAAATCATCGGGATCTGCGGGTGAACAACAGTATTCGTAGGCTTCGGAGCCGGATCAACAGGAACCGCACGCTGAATCACGCTCACACCAAAAGCACTGGTCGCCATGAGCTGCAGCTCCTCAGTGGAGTTACCACCCACCACAACCACACGGTAGCGCTTACCCGCATTCAAAGAGGTACCGGGAACCTTCAAATCAGCAGAGAAAGAAGCATCAGTCACCTGCTGAGGGCTCACATGCGTGGTCGCCAGCGGCGAACCCACGGCACCGCCGTCAGCAGGCATCTCAAAGACCATCACATCATACCCCAGGCCACTCTCCGCAACGTTCCTAGCGCGCACGCTAATCGGCTGCAGCTCATCCGATCCGCGCAGCTCTGCGGTAGAAATTTCCAGGGTCGCCTCACGGGTCTCCGCGGGAGCCCGATCGGAGCGGGAGTGCACCAGCAGACGATCCTCGGTCACCTCAGTGGGCGCCGCATCATCGGTAGAAGAACTCACCGAAGCAGAAGCACTGGCAGACGCACTCACCGAGGCGCTAGCAGATGCACTCACAGAAGGACGAGCCGAAACTTTCTGCGATGCAGACGGCGCCTCAGAAGGTACCGGGGCGACCGTCGGGCGCGGGCTATCCTTCGCGGCGCTCGGGGATGCACTGGGGTTCAGGGACACCTCGGGGGCAGGATTCGCCTCCACGCGGTTAGCACGGGGAACGCCAGGGGTGTCAGGGAAGAAAATGTTCTGGCGGCTCGCCAGAATCTCGTCAACGGTCGCACCCTGTTCGGGCATGAACTCAACCGAGACGGTGTCATTGGTGCGCAGGTTCAGCACCTCAACCATGTACGGCTGCTCAATGTTCAGGCGCTGGTGAATGCTAACTTCCAGGGCGCCCTCATCGTTCAGAGAGGCAGTCATCTGGGAGGCGGGCACGGTCATTGCCGCCACGGGACCGTCATCAACGGAAATAGCGATCAGGCGAACCTTCAGATTCTCCAAAGAGGTTACGCCGGTCAACGAGAGCAGGGTGTAGTCCTTGCTCTGAGCTACCAGATCCAGGGTGGTATCGTGGCTGACTACGTCGGTGGCGACAGCGATGGGAAGTTCAGGCTTCGGGGGTTGCTGAGTCTGCGCGTGAGCGGCAGATGCAAAGGTTGCGGGGGCCAGAGTTGCAGGCGCGACGGAGCCGCCCAAACCGAGGGCGGCAGACGCTACTAGCGCCGCGCCGCGAGCAGTTCGCTGCGTGGAAAACATGGTCACCTATTTTCGTGAGTGAGTGTGATGAATCGTCGTGTGACTCCTGCGCCCAAAGGTCGGAAGTAGGCGCAGAATAACGGTTCTCTCATATCGGTGACCGGAGGCGCTTCACAGCGACTCCTCACCCCGGGTGAACGAGGTGATAAAGAGTGATAGTACCGTCTATAACAGCACTCTAAATTATAGGTATAACCTTAGAAAAAGTTAAAGATGTAGGGATGCCCGAATCTTGCATATCGGACATCCATACATCTATATGAATATTTTGCCTAGTGGGGCAATAATTACCCCGTTTTAGTGGCGAGAACTGAGCCGCATCTCACTACGGCGACGGCGACTCAAACGCATACCGGCAAGCAGTGACAGCGATCCAGCGGCACTAATGACCAGCATATTGGAGGCGCCAGTAGCCGCCAACTGCTCGCGCTTCTGCTGGGCGCCAGAGGCAACCTTCTGGGAGCCAGATGCTTGTGCTTCGACCTTCTGTGCAGAGGCGTTCTGTGCAGTGACATTCTGCGCGGGAGCACCCTGAACACCAGCCGGAGCGTCCTTCTTCTGCTCAGCACCGCTCTCCCCCGCCTTCTGCTCGGTAGCGGAAGCCTGATCAGCCACAGGCTCAGTAGGCGCCGAAGCATCGACCGCGGGAGTCTCGACCGCGGGAGTCTCGGCTGCGGAAGTGTCGGCTACGGGAGCCTCGACAGTGGGCGCATCCTGCTCAGGGGCTGGGGGCTGGCTATCCACGCTATCGCGCTCGACAGTAAAGCCGCCATTGACCATGCGCACAGTACCCTGCTCATCCTCCGCCACAGCACTCACACGGTAGGTGGTGCCGGGCTTGAGTGCCGAGCCAGGAATTTGCACCTGGGCAGTGAAAGCACCGGAGGCATCAATCTCAGAGACATCAGCCGAAGCAATCACGCCGCCGGTTGCCACACCGTATTCGTCGACAGCACTAACCATCAGGTGCACTGTGCCGACACCGGTGAAGCCCTCGCCACGCAGGGTCAGGGTCTTAGCTGAGTCGTTTTCAGGAACTACGGTCTCTTCTACGTGCAGGCGGGCGGTCATCACGGGGTTAGAGGTGTTGTTCTGTTCTTCAGTGGTGTCGTGGACGCGGTCAAAGACGGTATTGCGCGGCAGGCTGTAGTGGCGGCGCGGGTCATCCTCGGGCAATACGTGGTCGAACTTCTCGACGGGGCTCACAGCAACTACCTGCTCAGAATCAACCTGGGCGTTCTGCGCGGGCTGCGCTTCCTCTGCTGGCTGCTTCTTCTCGAACTGTGCCTGCTCCGCCATTGCACGCTCAGCGGTAGCAACCGGAGCGGAGCCATTCTGTGCATTCCAACCATTCATGAAGGGAACCTCAACTTCCTGGGCGGTGTAACCATTAGCGGCAGAGGGCGCAACCTCAACGCTCAGCACATAGCGCAGGTCTTCGTGAACAGCCTGCACTTCTTCCAGCCTGGATCCGGGCACTTCAATGCCATCCAGGAGGGTGCCGTTCATAACGTCGGCGCGCGCGGGAGAGGCAGCGAGCAGAATGCGGTTACCTTGGCTATCCAAGGCGTAGACGTAGGTCATCACTTCAAATGCCTGCGCTTCACCCAGGCCGGTAACCTTGTAAACCACCAGGTTCTTCTCCTGTGGAATTTCCATCTGGCCCGAGAGAATCTGAGCATTCAGCGGCTCATCCTGAGTATTTGCGGGCAGCAGCTCCAGCGGTGCAGAGGAGTTGTAGGAGGGATCCTCCGTCGCGTAGCCCTTGGCAGGGTCAACCACGGCAGTTGCGACAACGTACTGCTGGTTGGGGTCGAGGGTACCTGCGGGCAGGGTCAACTGGGTGCTGAAACGGCCACCGTCCACATCGAGTTCGGGCACGAGGGTCATCGTCACTGCGGAGCCGCGGCCCAGTGCGTAGAGGGGGTACTGGCGGTATTCGCTCACGTACACTGCCACACCGTAACGTTCAACGGCACCGCCGGTGAAGCCTTCACCGGTGACGGTGATGCTCTGGGAACGTGCCGGGTTAATGACGACGCCCTGCTCCACATACACCTGCGGGGAGGTTTGGGTGGCAACGTTTTCGATGGGGGTCGCGTTTGCTGCGGAGGGGGGATTGTCGGGTTCTACCGCAGTCGATGAAGCAATTCCGCCAGTATTCTGCACCTGCACATCTGCATGCGCAGCACCAACACCGGTAACGGACAGGACGGATGCAGCAATAGCGGCTGTTGCACGGGTTTTTGAGTGAGCGGGTTCGGGCATGGAACACACCTTTTCTGTGAGTGTGAACGATACCCTCCGGAGGGTGCCACGGATCGAAGCTGGACGGGTGCCTCTTCGGGAATGAACGCTATAACGTACGGACTAGCCATAACGTTCATGTAATGGTGGAAGTTACCGCGAAGGGAATCGCTCTATTTATCGGTAATTCCACACTAACAATACTTTTCTTGTTATTGCTGTAAAGACGCTTTACGTCCCGACTATTTTCCTGTGCAATAACCCACACAGCATATTTTTTACTCTCCATAACATCACCAAGAGCACTCAAAATGCATGGACTAGGCGAAATTTTTCAACTCTCCCTTGAGGCTCAAGGTTTTATTGCATGCATATGCAGTTTTAATGGATTTGAGATAAAAATATTCTGCACATTCATGCATTTAATTTATTTCTTTTAAGTGAAAAAATGCAGGTCACAGCGCCTTTTCCCGCACATTGATTAAAAGCGTGCATACCAATAACCACACACAAAATAAGTCGACAAAATCATTCCGTTACGTCAGTCTGCACCCCTCCCCCCAGCCTGCAGCACACGCATTACCGCACAGCCCCCTCCCGGATCCAAAGAACAGCTCAACAAAAACTGCTGGCACGCAAAAGTGCCGCCAATACCCTTTCAGAGTATTGGCGGCACTTGAATCACTCACCTTGCGGCGAGTATCAGATATTCAGAGCCTAGCCTATAGAGGCTGAGCTATTAGAGGCTGCGGCGGCGCAGGAGCATCAGTGCGGCACCAGCAATCAGAGCTGCGGCGCCAACGCCTGCGATACCTGCAACGCCCTCAGCACCGGTGTTAGCCAGCTGCGGCTTCGAGGAAGCCGAAGAAGAGGTCGAAGTCGAACCCTTGGTGCCGGAGACACCTACAGTGTGGCCCTTGGAGCTAGAGGAGGTAGCAGCGGATGCGTTACCAACCTTAGCCTTGGGTGCCTGAGAAGAAGGCATGCGGGTCTCGGTTACGACAACCGAACCATCTTCGCGCATCTCAGCGGTGAAGACGCTGGTGGTGCCGTCGCCGTTATCGCGAACGGTGGTGTTCTCGTCCTCGGTAGCTGCCGGCAGGGTCGGTGCGGGGTTGTTCGCATCGCTCACGGTAGCGGTGGTGACTGCCACCTGGTGTACCGGGCCGTTGGGGTCGCTGGTTGCCACCATTGCGTAGGCGTAACCGGGCTGCAGCAGTTCAGCAAGAACGCTGACTTTGACGCGGAAGGTGCCGTTCACGATTTCAGAAGCGGGCACATCGTGGGTTGCCAGAGCATCACCGGTGATGTTGCCGTTTGCATCCAGGCGGAAGATAGCAATCTGCACACCGTTAGCGACGGACTCGTGGGTGAAGCCGGAGCCGTTGAAGGTCAGAACGTTGTACTGGTCGTTCGGATTCAGGGATGCATCCTCGGTGGTGAGGGTTGCATTCTCGGGTGCTGCGGGAGCCTCAGGAGCGGGGGTCTCGGTCTGCTCGGGTGCCGGGGTTTCAGCCTTGGGTGCTTCCGGAGCAGGAGTTTCTTCCTTGGGAACCTCAGTCTTGGGAGCCTCGGGTGCCGGGGTCTCTTCGGTCTTGGGGGTCTCCGGTGCCGGGGTTACGGGAGCGGGAGTCTCGTCAGCCTTGGGGGTCTCAGTCTTGGGAGCTTCAGGGGCGGGGGTCTCTTCGGTCTTCGGAGCTTCGGGAGAAGCGGAATCGGTGACCTTGAAGGAGGAGAGAGCCACGAGCTTCTGATCGGGCTGACCCTGCGGGTTGCTGACAGCAACCAGAGCGTAGGATGCGCCTGCGGGCAGCTTGCTTGCCTCAACAGTGAAGGCGGTCTTGAAGGAGCCGTCCTGAATCTGATCTGCAGACACAGAGACGGTAGCGATAGCATCGCCGGTGACCTGCTTGTTTGCATCCAGTGCGTAGATGCTGACCTGAACGCCGGGGCCAACCTTCTCACCGTAGAAGCCGGTGCCAACAACGTTCACGGTGTTGAACTGCGCGTCACCGGGGAAGTGAGCATTCTCAATAACGACGGAGGGATCAGCCTGCTTTGCCTCGGGAGCCGGGGTGGAGGGGGTGGTCGGCTCAGGGGTTGCCGGAGTGGTGGGCTCGGGGGTTGCCGGAGCAGTGGGGGCAGGAGTTTCTGCCTTGGGGGTCTCGGTTGCGTCTGCCTTGGGGGTCTCAGCCTTGGGAGCTTCGGTTGCCTCGGCCTTGGGGGTCTCTGCCTTGGGAGCTTCGGTTGCAGGAGCAGTGGGGGCAGGGGTTTCAGCCTTAGGCGCCTGGGTTGCCTCAGCCTTGGGAGCCTCAGCCTTGGGAGCCTCAGCCTTAGGAGCCTCAGCCTTGGGAGCTTCGGTTGCCTCAGCCTTAGGGGCCTCAGCCTTAGGGGCCTCAGCCTTAGGGGCCTCAGCCTTAGGTGCCTGGGTTGCCTCAGCCTTGGGGGCCTCGGTTGCATTGCCACCGGGCAGGGAAGAAGTCTGCGTAGTTGCCTTCTGATCGACAACCTGCTGCTGGTCAGCGGGTGCTTCTGCCGCGAAAGTTGCCGGGATTGCTGCCACGGAACCGGCAGTAAAGGCTGCCGCTGCTGCGATCTTGTAAACGCGACGGGTAGTCTTCGACATTTTTCCTCGATCTCTGATTATCGGTGTTGAACCTACCGTGGTGCGCCCCCGTCTTTGAAGGTGCAGTAGGCCCATACATGGGTGTGACTGCTAAAAGGCTAGCATTTGCCCCTGGACGTTTAGCATGCTTACCGCCATCTTTGCCCAACTGTAACGAAATCGTTATAAAACCACCCCTTAAGTTGAGGCTTAATGCAGACCAATCCGGGAATTTTACGCCCATCTACTGACACACGAAGGCATATAACCCTATCTTTTGATTGCATTTGAAGAAAATATAGGGTGTTCCATAGGTGATTTAGGCTCACCATTTTCATCTAAGTGAACCTTAAAGTCTCACGTACCACTTTATAGTTCCCTCAAGCTTCCCTTCACACTCCTCCCCTGCCTCTCAATACCCCACGGGCACCTTCATGCATGTCTTCTCTACACGCCGAGAACACAGAGAAACACCCCACCCGCATCCAGATAGGGATGCGGGCGGGGCTACCAAAGTCAAGGCCTCACTGAGGTTCAAGCGTCACGGTGCGCCGCGAGCTCAGCTCTCCTTGCGAATCACCTTGAACTGGCTCGGCTGGGCCACCGGGCGAATCGTAATACGGTCAAGGTTCACGTGGTGCGGAACGTTCAGTGCAAAGGTCACGGTCTGCGCCACATCCTCGGCGGTCAGCGGCTTCTCAACACCCGCGTAGACGCGCTCGGCGGCTTCCTTGGAACCCAGACGATTTAGGGAGAACTCCTCGGTGTGCACCATGCCCGGGCAAATCTCAATCACGCGAACGTTATGTTCCGCTTCTTCCAGGCGGAGCGCCTCGGTCAGGCCGCGAGCGCCGAACTTCGCCGCATTGTATCCGGCGCCACCCTCGTAACCGTGCTCGGCTGCAGTGGAGGTCAGGTTCAGGATCGTGCCGTGACCGTTCAGGCGTAACGCCTCCGCGAAGGCACGCACCATGTGCAGAATACCGAGCACATTCATCTGGTACATCTTCAAATAATCGGTAGGCTTGCCGTCGGCAACCTTATCCACGCCAATAGCACCACCGGCAATATTGACCAGGGCGTCAATGGTGCCCTGCTCCTCCAGAATCTGCTCGGCGACAAAGCGCACGGAATGCTCGTCGGTCACGTCGCAGGTCACCGGGTGAGCGCCGGTCTCCGCATAAAGGGTGTAAAGACGGTCGGTGCGACGAGCCAGAGCATAGACGGTCCAGCCACTTGCTACTAGCTGCTGTACGGTGGCTCGACCAATACCGCTGGATGCGCCGGTCACCACGGCAACTTTGCCGTCGCCGGTATGAGGCAAGAAAGGAGATGCAGGAATGTGGGTGTTCTCAGTCATACTTTAATCCTAGTAGAGTGATGCCCGCGGGTGCTCTGTTCGAGCAGACTCGCGGGCATATATTTTGAAATTTTCGATAGTGAGATAGATGGCGGTACCACAACTGCGCGGCGCTCTGTCAGGCTACTACTTGCGGCGGCGAGGCAGACCCCAACGGCTCCTACCGCCGTCACGGAAACCGAGACGGTGCTCAAAATACACGGGCGAGCTACTACCAGTCTTGATCGTGTCCGGAGGGACCGCACCCTCACGCGCCGACAACAGGTAAAGAGCCGCGGCGCCGGGCATGAACACAAGCAGGGGTAGCACGAACCGCATGCGCGCCTCGCCGTAGCCGCTACGCACCGTCAAATGCCAGAGGCACAACGCCACCAGCGTCAGGTGCAGTATCAGCAGAACGGTTTCAGGCGTACCCAAACCAAAAATACTCAGAGAACTCATTGGCAACTCCTCAAAGGTCGTGTATCTATCAGTCTACGCCGCGCCCGCTTTGCTGAGAAGGATTCGTGGGTATTGATACTGCAGATTTTCGCGCCTACACTGCAGGTAATCGAGGGCAGTATATTAGGGGTACCTCTCCCCCATTACCGTTTCCACCGAGTTTGCCGCTGAACCGCCAATTACTCCTCATATAGGGAACCTCCACATGACAGCAATACCGCACCAGCGCATCACCTCTCTTAAAGAGCAGCGCCAAGCGCTCCAGCAGCGGGCGCGCACTATCCGTGCCACCGCCGGAACCCCCTACAGTTCCGAGGTGCACCTGCTGCTGGGGCAGAGCTACCTCGACCCCGCCAGCTGGCAAGAGCTCACCGCCTCTACCGGGGTACGCGCCGCAGTACGCAGGGCACAATTTGCGCGCCGATACAAGCCCCTCCTGGCGCGTCTAGAAGCCGCCATCGAGCGGTACGAACAGGCAAGCACAGCGCAGAATTCCCCTGGAGCTGAGAGAATGCCGTGAATATGAGAAAATAGCCGTTATGGCTGAAAACATTTTGGGCTCAGACTCGCCCGTACAGATTAACGTTCCCGACCGCCCCGCCCTCGAAGGCCTCGAAGAGAAGCTCTCGCAGCGCTGGGCCGACGAGAAGACCTACGCATTCGACGAGAACACCACTCGCGAACAGGTCTACTCCATTGACACCCCGCCGCCGACCGCATCCGGCTCCCTGCACGTGGGTCACATGTTCTCCTACACCCAGACCGACGTCATTGCACGCTACCAGCGCATGACCGGCAAGAACGTGTTCTACCCCCTCGGCTGGGATGACAACGGCCTGCCCACCGAACGCCGCGTTCAGAACTACTACGGCGTTCTCTGCGACCCCTCCGTGGCAGACAACGACTCCTTCCGTGACCTGATCACTTGGAAGGCAGACGGCACCCCCAAGCCCGACCGCAGCCAGGCAAAGTGGCCGCGTATCTCCCGTAACAACTTCATTGAACTCTGTGAAGAGCTCGCGGTTGAAGACGAGAAGGTCTTCGAAAACCTCTTCACCACCCTGGGTCTGTCCGTTGACTGGTCGCGCACCTACCGCACCATCGACGCACACTCCCGCAAGGTCTCCCAGCTCGCCTTCCTGAAGGACCTGGAAGCAGGCAACGCCTACATGGCTGAAGCACCGACCATGTGGGACGTCACCTTCCGCACCGCAGTGGCACAGGCTGAGCTGGAAGACAAGGAACGCCCCGGCGCGTACCACCGCATCAGCTTCCACCGTCCCAACGGCGAGAAGGTCTGGATTGAGACCACCCGCCCCGAGCTGCTGCCCTCCTGCGTGGCTCTCGTGGCGCACCCGGACGACGAGCGTTACAAGCCGCTGTTCGGCACCACCGTCACCTCCCCGCTGTTCGGTGTTGAGGTCGAGATTAAGGCGCACCCGCTGGCACAGCCCGACAAGGGTGCCGGTATCGCCATGATCTGTACCTTCGGTGACACCACCGACGTCACTTGGTGGCGTGAACTGCAGCTGGACACCCGCGCCCTCATCGGTCGCGACGGCCGCTTCTCCCGCGAAACCCCCGAGTGGATCACCTCCGCCGAGGGTCGCGAGCGCTACGAGCGTATGGCAGGCACCACCGTCTTCACCGCGCAGAAGACCGTCGTGGAAATGCTGGTTGAGGCTGGCGAAATGGACGGCGACCCCAAGCCGATTACCCACCCCGTGAAGTTCTACGAGAAGGGCGACAAGCCCCTCGAAATCGTTGCTTCCCGCCAGTGGTACATCCGCAACGGTGGCCGTGACGCTGCACGCCGCGAGAAGCTCATCGAGCGCGGCCGTGAGATGAACTGGTACCCCTCCTTCATGCGTAGCCGCTACGAGAACTGGGTTGAGGGTCTGAATGGCGACTGGCTGATTTCTCGCCAGCGCTTCTTCGGCGTTCCCTTCCCCGTCTGGTACCCGCTGGACGCTGAGGGCGAGCCGGACTACGAGAACCCGATTCTGCCCACCGAAGAGATGCTGCCGGTTGACCCCGCATCTCAGGCTGCTCCCGGTTACACCGAGGATCAGCGCGGCGTAGCGGGCGGCTTCATCGCTGACCCGGACGTTCTGGACACCTGGGCTACCTCCTCCCTGACCCCGCAGATTGCGACCGGCTGGGGTGTGAACCCGGACCTGCACGCGAAGACCTTCCCCATGGATCTGCGCCCGCAGGGTCACGACATTATCCGTACCTGGCTGTTCTCCACCGCTGTTCGCGCGGAGACCCTGGCGTCCTCCGTGCCGTGGTACAACACCGCGCTCTCCGGCTGGATTCTCGACCCGGACCGCAAGAAGATGTCCAAGTCCAAGGGCAACGTTGTGGTCCCGAACGAGGTTCTGGAGAAGTACGGTTCGGACGCTGTGCGCTACTGGGCTGCTTCCGCTCGCCTGGGTGCTGACACCGCCTACGACGAAGGCCAGATGAAGATTGGTCGCCGCCTGGCGATCAAGCTGCTGAACGCATCCAAGTTCGTGCTGAACCTGGGCGCTACCGAGAAGTCTGTCATTACTTCTCAGGCTCAGGGCCGCGTGCTCATCAACGCCCTGGACCGCTCCCTGCTGGCTCGCCTGGCGTACCTGATTGAAGAGGCAACCGCAGCGTTTGAGAAGTACGAGTACGCTCGTGCCCTGCAGATTTGCGAGAGCTTCTTCTGGTCCTTCACCGACGACTTCGTTGAGCTGATTAAGGACCGTGCGTACGGTGCTCGCGGCGAAGAGGAGCAGGCTTCTGTTCTTGCCGCACTGGCAACCACCCTGGATGCTCTGCTGCGTCTGTTCGCTCCCTTCCTGCCGTTCGTGACCGAAGAGATTTGGTCCTGGTGGCGTGCAGGTAGCGTACACCGCGCCGAGTGGCCGCAGGCACTGCCCATCCTGGAGGGCACCCTGCTGGCTGAGTACTCCGCACAGAACCCGACTGCTGGCATTTCTGCTCAGTGGGTCCTGGCGGACGCTGACCCGGCTCAGATTGAGTCGCTCAAGCAGATCCTGCCGGATGTTGCTGAGGCTCTGGGTGGTCTGCGTAAGGCTAAGAGCGACGCGAAGGTCAAGCAGCGCACCGAGGTTGAGTCCGCTACTATTGCGGCTCCTCAGGCTCAGCTGGATCGCATTGCCGCTGGCTTGGCTGACCTGAAGGCTGCCGGTAACGCTCGTGAGCTGTCCCTGGTGGCAGCTGAGGGCGAGCTGGAGGTTCGCGATGTTGTACTCGTTGTGGAAGAAGCAGCTGAGTAATCGCGTCTTAGCGTTTTATCGCTTGATTTTATGACGCCACTTTGGTGTTGGTAACGGGGCGGTACTGGTTTTCAGTACCGCCCCGTTTTCTGTGCCTGCGGCTCGTTGTAGCTCGCCGGGTGTGAGGCCCCGGCTGCGGACTTATACGGTGCTGACTTTGTGTTTTATCTCTGTGGGGCCCGCAAGTACCTGCATCTGATTCGAAGAGCTTCCCTGGCTCCCTTCCCCAACGATGTGGGTTTAGCCTGCTAATCTGTGGGGATTCTGTGGGATTTCCAACCCCTTTTTTATATTCATCAATGTGCAAAGAGCATAATCAACCTTATGAGATTGACTGTCACTTTATGTATGATTGTTGATGCGAGGGTTTTACCATCAGGAACAACCTTCTATTCAACTTCAGCAACAGACAAATCACCGGTACGAGTAACGACATACCCCGACCAACCGCACGACAGTAAACCACCCGTCAGACGCAGCGATGCGTCCTGACTCTGACCCGCGCCAAAGTAGGCGCACCCATAATTACTATGAATTCACACTCTTCATCTTCCGGATTACCGCAAGAGCCTCAGGCGAGGCAGAGCTCAACCCCGAGCACGCCGCCAGGAGCACAAGCCAACATTTCCCCCGATCAGCTTCAGCACTATCACACGAGCCTGAACGAGTACATCAGCCAGGCACGTGAACACGCCCAGGCGCTGCGTGCCAGCTACACCAACGAAGTGTATGAACTCTGGCTTCAGCATATTTCCACCAGCGCCGCCGCCGATGAGGCGAGCATCGCCTCCGGTTCGTTGACCGCTCAGCAGCTTGAGGAGCTGACCCGCAAGTGGGTGCGCCTCATGCGTGAAAGCCGCGATATGCTGCACCACGAAAGCTCCATTGCCGCCGCACGCGCCGCTGTGGAGGCTAAGCCCCTCCCCGAGTAGGGTCACCCTTTATTTCTTTCGCGCGGCAACGCCAGCACTCCGCGTTGGTACCGCGTTTTTCTGCGGCGGGGCTATCGAGCCAAGCGATTAAGCCCTGCCCGGAATGCGTACTTCACACAACCTGCCCCTTGCTATAGTTATGGATATTCAAAGACTCTAACTATGTTGCAGAAAGGGCGGGAATGTCCCACCAAAAACGCGTCCTGCGGCCTATCCGTAGCGATGTTGCTCCCCCAGTTACCTCGCCACCGGTCTACCGTGGTGATATTGACGCGCGCGGCACGGCGCAAGACCTCGTCCCGCGCAGCTTGTGGGTCGATTTCTGGGACACTCTCTTCTTCATCTTCGCCGGCATCGCGGCACTCGTACTGACCTTCATGATTCTGGCGAATACGGTCGGCCACTCTTTTTGGGGTTTCCCCATTGCCTTCATTTTCTGGGCGGTCACCGCGTACCTGACGCTACCGCGTTTTCACGCCATCATGACCCGCATCTATGTGCCCGACTACTTTATTGGGCGCACCCGCACCCCGGACGGTCTGCTCGGTGACCCGGTCAATATCGGTCTGATTGGAACCGAGGAGCAGATTCACCAGGTCATGCAGGACGCCGGCTGGACCCGCGCTGACGACGTCACCCTCGTCTCCTCGTGGAAGATTATTATCTCCACCATCACCCGCCGTTCCTACGCGGAGGCGCCGGTCTCCCCGCTAAAAATTTTTGGTAAGACGCAGGCTTTCGCCTACCAGAAGGAAGTGGACGGCAACCCCGAGAAACGCCACCACGTGCGCTTCTGGAAAACCCCGAACGGCTGGCTTCTGCCTGGTGGTCACCAGGTGGATTGGTTAGCGGCGGGCACCTACGACTCCGGTGTGGGTTTCAGCTTCTTCACCCTGCAGGTCACGCACCGCATCGATGCTGAAACCGACTTTGAACGCGACTACATTGTGGAGTCCATTCAGTACGCCCACCCGGAAACTCACGTTGAGATTCTGCACGATTTCTCCTCCGGCTATCACGCCCGCAACGGCGGCGGCGACGCGATCCGCACAGACGGCGCGCTCCCGGTCATCGTGCTGAACAATGAGGGACTGGAGCCACAGGAGCAGGAAGAAATTCACCTCTCCAGCGCCCACGACCTGGCCTACCGCATGCCGCTGAGTCTGCTGGTCGGTTCGGGTATGCTCATCGCCGTGACCCTCGCAGACATTATCAACAGCGTCATTCTGGCGCTCAGCCGCCCGGCTCTGCGAGCCAAGCTGCTGGAGGAAGGATCCGGCGACGATCTTGATTTGCTGAGCCTATTCGATCAGGTGGATAGCGACGTGCTGCTGACCATCACCAGCGCGGTGTTGGTGGGCTTCGTAGCCGTCTATTCTGCGGCCCACCTCTTCCTGCTGTGGAGCACGCTGCGCGGCTCCTCCAAGGCTCGCCGTCTGGCCCTGCTACTGACGGCGCTAAACTTCATGGCGATTACCGGCGGCGTGCTGTGGGGGCACCACTCCCTGCCGCTGTCCACGATTTTCTTCCAGCTGGGCGTTGCGGTGTTCGCAATGTTGGCGTTCACCTCGGACGAGGCGGTCCAGTACACCGCGACCCGCACCTTCCACATGCGCGACACGAAAATCGTGCAGCGCGCGACGCACCCGAAGGTTCTCGAGCACAGGGCACAGCGCAAGGCTCAGAAAGCACAGAAGACGCACAATGCGCAGAAGGCACGCAAGGCTACCTCTGCAAGTAGCGCTCACCGCGCGTAGATTGCACGTTTCAGGGATTGCACGTTTCAGCGCAACATAGTGAATAGAAAAGTACCGCCCGGTCAGTACATGACCGGGCGGTACTTTTTTTGCTCTGCAGCCGCAGACTCTACCGAGCCTGCGCGCATTGCAGGAATCTCAGCACATTGCAGGGTTCTTAGGCTTCGCCCTTTTCGCCGTGGAAAATCGGGCCCACGTTACGGGGACGCTTGAGCTCGAAGAAGCCGGGGTAGGAAGCCAGCGCCAGAGCGCCGTCGAAGAGCTTACCTGCTTCTTCACCGGCGGGGCTCGGGGAGATGACCGGGCCGAAGAAAGCGGTGCCGTTGATGGAAATCAGCGGAACACCCACATCGGTGCCGCCCACGGTCTCCAGTGCCAGGTCCAGGGAGGCGCGCATCTGCTCGTCGTACTTGTCGGTGAAGGCGACGTCCACCAGCTCAGCGGGCAGGTTGACCTCTTCCAGCGCCTTGACGATTGCATCGCGGTAGGAATCAGCCTTGTTCTTGTTGTGGTGAATCTGCTCGCCCAGAGCGTCGTAGAGGGGCTTGATGACCTCGTTGCCGTGCAGCTCACGCACAGCGGTAATGAGGCGGGTCGGTGCCCAGGACTGGTCCATCATTGCCTGGTAGTCGGCGGGCAGCTCGCGGCCCTGGTTGTGCATGGACAGGGAGAAGGGGCGCCAGGTCACCTCAACGTTGCGGACCTTCTGCACCTCACCAATCCAGCGGGAGGTAATCCAGCACCAGGGGCAAATCGGATCGAACCAGAAATCAATCTGTGCGGGTGCGTTCTCAGCCATGAGTGTTCCTCTTTCATACGGTTGCGCCAGCCGCTTCTATGAGCCGGCGCTTATTCTTCGGCACACGCCCTTCAGCACATGTTGCCGAGCGGTACCTGCTAGTGAGCCGTCACCCCGTATAACCGGGGCGACGGCTTCTTTATTCCCTAGCCTGTCGGCTGGAAGTATTCGGTTATGCCGCCTGACGGTCCGCGTCCTTCAGGGAGGTGGCCTTCGCCTCCCCCTTCACGGTGCGGGTAGTCTCGGTTTCGGGGTCGGGCGCCTGCAGCACGTAGCGGGGTTCCGTGCCGTTGAGCACGGTGTCCTCACCGATGACGATGGACACCACATCGGTGCGGTCCGGGATGTCGAACATAATCGGCTGCAGAATCTGCTCCATCATGGCGCGCAGGCCGCGGGCACCGGTGCCGCGTTCGGCGGCGAGGCGGGCAATAGCCGCGATCGCAGCGTCGTCGAGGACCAGGTCCACGCCGTCCAGGGCGAAGAGGTGACGGTACTGCTTGAGCAGCGCGTTCTTCGGTTCGGTCAGCACGCGAGCCAGCTCTTCTTCGTTGAGCTCACTCAGGGTCGAGATGACCGGCAGGCGGCCAATCAGCTCGGGGATAATGCCGTAGTGCGCCAGGTCCTCGGGCATGATCTGGTCCAGCGGGTTCTTTACGGAGCTGCCCAGTTCAGCGCCGAAACCGATGCCGCCGGCGCCCACGCGGGCTGCGATGCGGTCGTCGATATTGTCGAAGGCGCCAGCTACGATAAAGAGAATGTTCGAGGTATCAATCTCAATATTCGCGTGTGCCGGGTGCTTGCGTCCGCCCTCCGGCGGTACGGTCGCCACGGTGCCCTCAATAATCTTCAGCAGCGCCTGCTGCACGCCCTCACCGGACACGTCACGGGTGATGGAGAGGTTCTCGCCGCCCTTGCGGGCAATCTTGTCGATCTCGTCAATGTAGATAATGCCGCGCTGAGCCTTGGCAATATCACCGTCAGCGGCGTTGATGAGGCGCAGCAGAATGTTCTCCACGTCATCACCCACGTAGCCCGCCTCGGTGAGGGTGGTTGCGTCGACCAGGGCGAAGGGCACATCCAGCTTCTTCGCCAGGGTTGCCGCCAGGTAGGTTTTACCGCAACCGGTCGGGCCGAGCATCAGAATATTCGACTTGCCCAGCTCCACCTGCTCCCCCGCGGTCGCCGAAAGAATGCGGGAGGTCAGCACCGGGTTATCAATATCGTGGATGCGCTTGTAGTGGTTGTACACCGCCACCGCCAGGGTGCGCTTCGCCGCGTCCTGACCGATGACGTAGTCGTTGAGGTAGCTGTAAATTTCGCGCGGAGTAGCCAGCTGAGATGCAGGCGCCGCCGCGGAGGATTTCACCTTCAGACGCTCTTCAGCGAGGATCTCCTCGCACAGCTCCACGCATTCGTCGCAGATGGAAACATTCGGGCCGAGCACAATCTTGAAAACCTGCGCGCGAGTCTTCTTGCAGAAGGAGCATCGCATGCTGGCGTTGGGCTGTTCGGGAGGCACAATGATGTCTGTGGCCACGAAGATTCCCTTTCGATCGGCGTGGTGAAATCGGTGCAGAAGGGTCAGTGACCTGATGTCTGCGGTGATTTCTTAGGAGGGGCACCGGTGGGTGGTGGGCGCCTTAGTTTGAGTGAGAAACCGGTATGAAATACTCGAATTTTCTCCTTCTCTAAGGCTACCGGAGTTCACCCCGGAACTCAGAATTACGCACCGCAAATGAACGGACTTACCGGGCATATGACAAAGCGCGTCTTTTATGACGGCGGCGAGGCTGATACTCCGGCATATGACGATAGGTATGTGACGCTAAAGCCCGGCAAGAAAGCGCAGGTCAACGCCACATATCAGCTTGGTTCGCCGCCCCCACCCGGCGGGCGCAAAAAGGGCGGCACCGCACCGCGCACCAGCCCGAAGGCTCGCACACGGAGCGATGCCGCCCCTCCCCCGAAAAACGCTCCGGGATATTCCTCAAAACTAAAGTTTAGGTGTGGGAAATAGCGGTGTTGGTCGCAGGCTTACGCAGCTTACGAGACTCCAGCACCTTATCGACCAGGCCGTACTCCAGGGCAGCAGCCGCAGTCAGAATGTTGTCACGCTCAATGGAACGGTCAACTTCCTCGTAGGTCTTGCCCGAGTGCAGTGCCAGGGTCTGCGCAGTCCACTCACGCATACGCATAACCTCGTTCGCGTGAATCTCAATGTCAGATGCCTGACCGCCCTGCTGGCCACTCAGCGCGGGCTGGTGAATCAGCACGCGAGCGTTCGGCAGTGCCAGACGCTTGCCGGGAGTACCGGCAGCCAGCAGAACCGCCGCAGCGGATGCCGCCTGGCCCAGGCACACGGTCTGAATCTCGGGGCGGATGAACTGCATGGTGTCGTAGATGGCGGTCATTGCGGTGAAGGAGCCACCGGGCGAGTTAATGTACAGGGTGATGTCACGCTCGGGGTCCTGCGCCTCCAGAACCAGCAGCTGAGCCATGATGTCGTCAGCGGATGCGTCGTCCACCTGGGTGCCCAGGAAGATGATGCGGTCCTCGAACAGCTTTGCGTACGGGTCCTGACGCTTGTAACCGTAGGGGGTGCGCTCCTCGAAGCTGGGGAGCACGTAGCGGTTGCTCGGCATAGCCGGCGCCGAGGTGGTGATATCGTTCGGCAGGTAGTTCATGTGCATCTCCCTTATGCGTTCTTCGATTCGGGCAGCTTACCGGCGGTGGTGGCAATGTGGTCGAAGAAGCCGTATTCCAGGCCTTCTTCCGCGTTAAACCAGTTGTCGCGGTCGTTATCCTTCAGAATGGTCTCGAGGCTCTTGCCGGTGCGTTCAGCGGTGATCTCTGCCAGGCGCTTCTTCATGTCCAGAATCAGCTCAGCCTGGGTGCGGATATCCGATGCGGTACCGCCAATACCGCCGAGGGGCTGGTGCATGAGGATGCGGGCGTTCGGGGTTGCGTAGCGCTTGCCGATGGTGCCTGCGGTGAGCAGGAACTGACCCATGGATGCTGCCATACCGGTCACCACGGTCACCACGTCGTTCGGGATGAGCTGCATGGTGTCGTAGATAGCCATGCCGGCGGTGACGGAGCCGCCGGGAGAGTTGATGTACAGGTAGATGTCTGCCTCGGGGTCTTCAGCCGAGAGCAGCAGCATCTGGGAGCAGATGAGGTTGGCGTTGGAGTCGCGCACCTCGGAGCCGAGCCAGATAATGCGCTCCTTCAGGAGGCTGTTGTAGACGTAATCTTCCTGGGCACCAACGATGGGGGTTGCCATAGACGGCGCGGGCGCCACGCCGGCTGCCTGGGAGGCGCCGATGGGCAGAGGCATGTAGCTGGACATTCTTCCTCTTCTTCTCTAATGGGTCTTCGCTGCATCTTTGCGCGATTTACGCGCCGGAGCGCACGCGAAAAGTTTCGTTGCTACTACCTTACCGATAGTTGCTCTCCCCCGCTTCCCTTCGGGTTGTTCGTTCGCCAGGGGGTGAAGCAGAGGCGAAAACCTCGGTACGGAATAACTTGAGGGCGGAATAGTTTGGGGTGAAAAGAGCCTCAGCGGGCACCCAACCGGTAATTCGGTGGATGCCCGCTGAGGCTACACGTTTCAAGCAATCAGCTCACGCCCTCTAGCGGGGTGGCTTTTTGCAGACCGTGGCGGGATTTAGGCAGCTGCCTCTTCGCCCTCGCCCAGGTACTTGGACAGGTCAACAACGTTGCCCTTGGTGTCCTTGACCACTGCGGTCTTCAGCACTGCTGCCAGAGCCTTGGAGCGGCGAACCTCGCCGACCAGTGCGCCTGCCTGGCCGGAGCCGTCCAGCATCTGTGCGAACTGGTTGGGGTCCATACCGTACTGGGAGCTCATGGTGATGATGTAGTTGATCATCTCAGCCTGGTCGACGGTCACTTCTTCCTTGTCCGCAACAGCGTCGAGAACCATCTCGTTCTTGAATGCGGTCTCGGTGTTCTCGCGAACCTCGGCGCGGTGCTCCTCGGTGTCGTGGTCTGCTTCAGCGTTGGGGTTGTTGAAGTGCTGCTCGAGCTGGTCCTCGATAACCTTCTCGGGGACGGGGATCTCAACGAGCTCAACGAGCTTTGCGAGGACCTTGTCGCGTGCCTGGGTGCCCTGCTCGGCAACCTTAGCTTCTGCAACCTGCTTCTTGATGTCTTCCTTCAGCTCGTCGATGGTGTCGAACTCGGAAGCCAGCTGTGCGAACTCGTCGTCAGCTGCGGGCAGCTCGCGCTCCTTGACTGCGGTGAGCTTGACCTTGATGGTTGCCTGCTCGCCTGCGTGCTCGCCGCCGGAGAGCTTGGTCTCGAAGGTTGCGTCCTCGCCAGCGGACAGGCCGGTCAGAGCCTCGTCGATGCCGTCGAGCATGGTGCCGGAACCGATCTGGTAGGACAGGTCGTTTGCTGCGTCTACCTGCTCGCCGTCGATTTCTGCGGCGATGTCGATGGTCACGAAGTCCTTGTCAGCTGCGGGGCGCTCAACGGTCTTCAGGGTGCCGAAGCGCTCACGCAGAGCGTCCAGTGCCTGAACCTCGTCCTCAGCGGTGACCTCTACCTCGTCAACCTCAACCTCGAGACCCTCGTAGTTGGGCAGCTCGATTTCGGGACGGACGGTGACGGTGATGGTCAGCTTGACGTCTGCCTCACGGTTCTCGGTGGAGGGCTGGGACTGAACGTCCAGCTCGGGCTGTGCCAGGGGGGAGAGTTCGTTCTCGCCCAGTGCCTGTGCGTAGTAGTCGTTCAGAGCGTCGTTCAGGGATGCCTCGACGATGTAGTCGAAGCCCGCACGCTGCTCGATGAGCTGCTTGGGCAGCTTACCCTTGCGGAAGCCGGGAACGCTGATCTGACCCGAGAGGTTCTTGTAGGTGCGGTCCAGGTAGGGCTTGAATTCTGCGAAGGGAACCTCGACCTCAATCTTTGCGAGGGTCGGGTTGAGCTTCTCGACGGCGGTCTTCACGTCCGTGATCTCCTCATATAGTTTCGGTGCGGCACGAATCGTGTGTGCCGCGGTTGCTTAGTGGAAAGAGCGCCACGACCCTGTAGCGTCGCGGCAACCGTTTCACGTCGGGGCGACAGGATTCGAACCTGCGATCTCCTGCTCCCAAAGCAGGCGCGTTAGCCAAGCTACGCCACGCCCCGTGAAACCGACCGTGTTGCGCACTTGCGTGTTTAACACAGTCAGTGCCCTAGTTTACCTGTTTTCCCGCTAAATGCCCAACACAGCGGCTCGTGCACGGTTTATTTCCACTGAGCGCGTACTACCCTAATAAGGATGCGCAGACCGGCGTAAAAAAGGAGGGGCGAGCGCCCGCAAGAACCTGCAAAAGCCAGCACACAAAACCGCACCAACACGCCTAAGAGTTTGACAGCACAGATGGAACCTCGTTACTATGGTCAAGTTCCATTCCGGGGATGTAGCTTAATGGTAAAGCCTCAGTCTTCCAAACTGATTACGCGGGTTCGATTCCCGTCATCCCCTCCATGAAAAAGGCTCCGACGCAAGCGTCGGGGCCTTTTTGCATTCCGGGGATTCCGGGAATCGCTTACGTCTAAAAGTTCCGAAAGCTTTCGAAACTTTTAGACTCCAGCCCATCATCCCTCGAGAACTAATCTCCAGGAATCCCTTCCGTATGCGGATTTGTTTCCTCACGCACTCGGAATCCGCACGCTCCAACTCGCCATCCCCGACAACACACGGAGCCCCTACCGCACTTACCCCACCTAAAAACTTCACCCCAATAAAGCAATAGGAAACAGATACGAATATTTACCTCAAAACATGGTACACTTATTCGAAAGTAATCTATTTCAGATAGGAAAATCCAGTGACCTTGAAGATTAATGAAAAAGCTTTGGAAAAGCTCGTACAGCAACAGATTGCTGCAACGACTCAGAAGTATCAGCATGAGTTTGACCGCATCGCCTCAACTATGAAGGGCAAACCGGTGGAGTTGATCCTGCCGGAACTGCAGAAGTTTGTGAAGCAACAGGGTGGAAATGTTGATAATGCACAGCTGAAGGAGTGGGCTCAGCGCCTCTCTAAGGGCGAGAAATTCATCTTCACTTCATAAGCCCTCACAAAATCAGAGCAGTAGAGCTAAGCGAGGAGCCCCAATTTATTATCGAGGACTCCTCGCTTTTCTCGTATCCACAGCCGTGAGTTAGAGCTGGATACCACTACATCTGGCAGCCGGGGCACCAGTAGAGTTTGCGGCCGGCGATTTCTTCCATGCGGATGGTGGTTCCGCAGCGGCGGCAGGGCTCGCCGTGGTGCATGTACACGTAGTTGGCGTGGTCGGGCCACGCTTCGGTTTCGGGCACGCCGGGGCGGTCTTCAGGTTCGGTGGTGATGATGCGCCCCACGCGCACGCCAATGACCAGCAGGTGCTTATTGTCTTCCCAGAGTCGCTCCAGCTCCTCGTCGCTGAGGCTCTTGCCGGGGCGCAGCGGGTCAATTTCCTGGCGGTACAGCGATTCGGCGCGGAAGATATTGCCCACGCCGGAGATTGCCGCCTGATCCATCAAAATCACGCCAATCGGGCGGGAGCTCTTGCGTGCGGCGCGGTAGAACTGTTCGGGGTCGGCGTCCGGGTTGAGCGGGTCGGGGCCGAGCTTGGAGCGGACGGTGCGCACCTCCTCCGGGGTGAGGGTGCGGCAGATAGTCGGGCCCACCAGGTCCGCCCAGCCGTGCTCCGAAACAATACGGCAACGTACCGTGCTCTTCGGTTCGGGAGGACCGGCGTAGGGTTCCCCCTCCCCCGCCGCGTATTCTTTTTCGCCGATCTTGCGGGGCGCACCAATGCTCGAAGCACCAGTGAACGTCTCGTCCCCGCCGAAGCTCCAGTTACCGTAAATACCCAGGTGCACGTTCAGGGTCAGGTCGTTTTCGAAGGTCACGAACAGGTGCTTGCCGTGCGCGTACGCCCCGGTGATGGTGTGCCCGTCCAGCAGGGCGGCACCCTCAGCGTAACGGCCCTGCGGGGAGGAAACCTGCACGCGCTCGCCGGTGAAGACGTCACTGATTTGGCGGGCGATACGGTGGATGGAGTGGCCTTCGGGCACGGGTTCTCCTCGAAAACTTGTCGGCTAGAAATAGCGTGGATTATATGGAGTGCAGAGACGACTGAGGCGCATAGCCTGCACTATGCGCCTCAGATTTTAGAGCTTAGGCAGCGTCAATCTGCTTGCCGGCAATGTCGCCGGTCTGCTCGTACTCAGCCAGCTGACCGATACGGCGTGCGTGACGCTCCTCGTTGGTCCAGGGGGTAGCCAGGAAGACCTTAATGATTTCCAGTGCTTCTTCCTTGCTGTGCTGGCGGCCGCCCACAGCTACGACCTGTGCGTTGTTGTGCTCGCGAGCCAGTGCCGCAGTGTCGTGGTTCCATGCCAGAGCCGCGCGGATACCATCAACCTTGTTCGCAGCCATCTGCTCGCCGTTGCCGCTACCGCCCAGCACAATACCCAGGGAGTCCAGGCCAGCCTCGCGGTCACGCTTCACGCCAAGGGCTGCGTTAATGCAGAACGAGGGGTAGTCGTCCAGCGGGTCGTAGTCGGCGGGGCCGTGGTCAATCATTTCGTAGCCCGCAGCGGTGAGGGACTCGATCAGGTAGTGGCTCAGTTCGAGGCCAGCGTGGTCGGTTGCGATGTGTACGCGCAAGGTACTCTCCTGGTGATTTTGTCTTGGTGTGACGTGCGTTTGTGCGTTCGTGGGAGGCGCCGGTTCTCAGTTCTGAGCGCCGTTGCTAGAGTGCGCCGCGCATCCATCAGGTGGGATGCGCTTCCCCGTTTGGGTTTTTTCTGTCTTAACTGTATCGAATTCACGCGGGTTCGGGTAATGGGAAGCCTTCTAGACCCCCACCTATACGGTAGACTGTGGGGTATGGCACTTTTTGGTGTCCCGATTCGCCGCGCCCAAGTTTGAACGCCTCCAGCGCTACGTATGCAGCATCGCAGGAGCCGCGCACCTCGGGAACCAGCGCACCATGACAGGGCGTGTCAACATGGCACGCTATTCACATCTAAGGAGAGGGAGCTGTATGCCCGGTCTGAACCTAACCCGCAATGAGGCAACCGAACGCGCATCCATCATTAAGCGCGTGCACTCGTACCGTATTGAACTCGATCTTCCGAAGGACAAAGACGTCTTCTCCTCGAAGGTTGAAATCCGCTTCGACGCTCAGGAAGGTGCCTCCACCTTCATTGACGCCATCACCTCCTCGGTCAAGTCCATTAACCTCAACGGCGAAGAGCTGAGCACCGACCTGGCGGACGGCGAGCGCATCCAGCTGCCGAACCTTGCTGCTGAGAACACCCTGGTCATTGACGCAGAGATGTTCTACACCAACACCGGTGAGGGTCTGCACCGTTTCGTGGACCCCGCCGACGGCGAAGTGTACCTGTACTCCCAGTTTGAGGTGCCGGACTCCCGCCGCGTGTTCCCCGTCTTTGAGCAGCCCGACCTGAAGGCTGAGTTCGAGTTTATTGTGCGCGTTCCCTCGCACTGGGTGGTTGTGTCTAACCAGCCCGAGGTGAAGGTTGAGGAGAAGGAGTGCGGTTGCGGCCGTGCGAAGACTTGGTTCTTCAAGCCGACCCCGCGCATGTCTTCGTACATTACCGCGATTGTGGCTGGCCCCTACGAGAAGGTCACCAGCGAGCTGACCAACTCTGAGGGTCGTGTGATTCCGCTGGGCGTGTACGCTCGTAAGTCCCTCATGCCGTTCGTGGATGCTGAGGACATGTTTGAGCTGACCCGTCAGGGCTTCGAGTTCTACGAGGAGCAGTTCAAGACCCCGTACCCGTTCGAGAAGTACGATCAGCTGTTCGTGCCCGAGTTCAACGCCGGTGCGATGGAAAACGCTGGCTGCGTGACCTACCTGGAGACTTACGTCTTCCGCTCCAAGGTTGCGGAGGCTCTGCGTGAGCGCCGCGCTATCACCGTTCTGCACGAGCTGGCTCACATGTGGTTCGGCGACCTGGTCACCATGAAGTGGTGGAACGACCTGTGGCTGAACGAGTCCTTCGCTGAGTTCATGTCGACCCTGGCTGCTGCGGAGAACACCCGCTACGCGAAGGAGGCGTGGGCTACCTTCGCCGCGTCGGAGAAGACCTGGGCATACCGTCAGGATCAGCTGTCTTCGACTCACCCGATTGTGGCTGAGATTCGTGACCTTGCCGATGTTCAGGTGAACTTCGACGGCATTACGTACGCGAAGGGCGCTTCGGTGCTGCGTCAGATGGTGGCGTGGGTTGGCCAGGAGAACTTCATGGCTGCTCTGAAGGTGTACTTCGATAAGCACAGCTGGGGCAACACCGTTCTGGATGACTTGCTGGTTGAGCTGGAGCGCACCTCCGGCCGTGACGTGCGTGCGTGGAGCGCTAAGTGGCTTGAGACCGCTGGCGTGAACACTCTCGCCGTTGAGGTTGAGAATGATGAGGCGGGCAACATTTCGAACCTGGGCATCCGCCAGTCCTACGCTGAGGGCTTCGAGACCCTGCGCCCGCACCGTGCGGTAATTGGTTTCTACAACCTGGTGGACGGCAAGCTGACCCGCACCGACCGCATCGAGCTGGACATTGACGGCGAGCTGACCGTGGTTGAGGAGGCTCTCGGCAAGAAGCGCCCCGACCTGTTGCTGCTGAACGATGAGGATCTGGCGTACGCCAAGATTCGCCTGGACGAGCGTTCCATCGAGACCGCTATCAAGCACCTGGGCGACATTGATTCGTCCGTGGCTCGCGGCGTGGTCTGGGGTTCGCTCTGGGATACCGTGCGTGACGCTCAGATGCCGGCACGTAAGTACGTTGACCTGGTGCTGAACAACATCGGTAAGGAGACCAACTCCACCGCTCTGCGCACCCAGATCAACAACCTGTCCGCTACTCTGCACTCCTTCGTAGCTCCTGAGGCTCGCGAGGAGACCCGCCACCGTGCCGCTGACCGTCTGTGGGAGCTGGCATGCGTTGCAGAGCCCGATTCGGATGCTCAGCTGCAGCTGCTGCAGGCGTTCATCAACCAGACCCGCACCGAGGAGCAGTACGACAACGTGCAGCGCCTCTTCGAGGGTGAGCTGACCCTTGAGGGACTGGACATTGACGCTGACCTGCGTTGGAACCTGGTGTGCCGCCTGGCTACCGGTGGCCGTTTCTCCGCCGAGCAGATTGCTGCGGAGCTGGAGAACGACAACACCGCGAACGGTCAGCAGTACGCCGCTCAGGCATACGCGTCGATTCCGACCGCGGAGGCTAAGGCTGAGTACTGGAACAAGATCATGGTGACCGGCGAGCTGTCGAACATGATTCAGCGTTACGCTATTTCCGGTTTCAAGTCCGGCAAGCCCGAGCTGATTGCCCAGTACGATGAGCCGTACTTCGAGCAGATTGAGGGTATTTGGCGTTCGCGTTCGCACGAGATTTCCATGCAGATTATTGGTGGCATGTACCCGAGCGAGCCGACCGCTGAGCTGCTGGAGCGTACCGAGGCGTACCTGGCATCTCTGCCTGAGGATGCTGCGGCTCTGTACCGTCAGATTGCGGAGGCACGCGACGGCGTGGCTCGTGCGTTGAAGGTTCAGGCGGCTGACATTTAACAATGCTTGTGAGCTGAGGCGGGTTCGCCACCTGCTCTCATGGGTTTTTGCTCATAGGTTTTTACTCATGGGTTTTTATTCGTCCCCTTCTACCCCGATTCGGGGTGGGAGGGGACGTTTCTATATGGGGGTTTATGCCGGTTCTATTTTGAGTTGTGCCCCAAGTTGCACACCGGTTTGCGCACCGAGTCTAATTCTTGTCACTGCGGTGCATATTTTTTGTTATTTTCATTTGAATATCCCTCAAAAGCTCTCTACTTGGGGTTGCGCCTATCGTATACTGTTGTGCATGCCTTCTATCAAGTCTCCTATCGCGAAAGTTTCTCTGACCGGCACAATCCTTGCTGTGGTTGCCGCCGGTTCCTTTGGCGTGTACTCCGCAGGAGGCTTCATCGCGCCCGGTAGCACCGCCGCTACCGCTGCTACGGGCGCCGAGCCTACCCAGTCGGCGCAGGAAAGCCCCAGCGAGTCCCCCTCCCCCGAGCCGACTCCGGAACCGACCACCCCGGCTCAGAAGATGGAACGCACCGCGCAGAACGCCTTCGGCAAGGAGGGCGCGCAGGCAACCGGTGAGATTCAGGCGCCGTTCTCCACCTCCGCTGATGCCGCCGACATGCTGGTTCAGCAGTTCAAGGGTGGCGTGGTCATGTACACCCCCAAGTACGGTCCGGTCGCGGTGGAATCTGGTGTCTACGAGCACTGGTGGAAGCAGCGCGGGTACAGCGACTTTGCCGGTTGGGAGGGTCTGCCGGTGAGCTGGCAATCCAAGAACGGCGTTCTGTACACCAAGTTTGAGAAGGCTGAACTCTACTGGGATAAGGCGAACGGTCTGCCGCGTAACACCAATGTTCTTGGCGCTAAGGATGCCCTGGTGATTGGTGACTCGCAGGTGACCGCAACCTCCTGGGTTGGTTTGGGTCTGAAGCAGGCTGGTTTCGTCCCGTACCTGTTCCGTTGCGGCGGCATCGGTTTTGTGACTGCCCGCGAGGGTGTGTGCCCCTCCTACTATCAGGGTGTGATGGGTGGCCGTTGGGCTCTGCCGAGCGGTAACCCCGGCGTGATTTACCTGGACGCCTCCGGCAATGACATTTACATTCACGAGGATGAGACGAAGGCGCGCGAGCACGTGAACGCTCACCAGACTCAG
Source organism: Rothia sp. 27098_8_27 (assembly GCF_041432805.1). NCBI lineage: Bacteria > Bacillati > Actinomycetota > Actinomycetes > Micrococcales > Micrococcaceae > Rothia > Rothia sp. 27098_8_27. Next base: position 514,737 of record NZ_JAPWAJ010000001.1, read on the forward strand.
GTCATTGAGCAGCTGCGACGTATGTACCCGTCGTCGAAGATTGTGTTCGGTGGTGTGGTGTCTATGGATGAGGCGTCTGCACCGGATAAGCAGGTGGCGCATAAGCGTCACGTGGCAAACGAGGTGGCAAGGCAGGGTGCCCGCGAGACCGGCGTGCTGTTCATGGACACCTCGGGCTGGCAGAGCCTCTACCTGGCTGAGGGTGACATGGCTGATGGCGTGCATCTGAAGGAGAAGGCGCACCATAAGCTGGCGGGCCCCTTTGCGACTCGTCTGCGTGAACTGCTCGGCACCGCGTAAACTAACTGTGTAATCAGCCGAGTACATCAGCTTCGATCAACGCATATAGCATTAGAATGAGGCGCCGGGAGGATTGAATCCTTCCGGCGCCTCATTCGTTTGAGTGGGTTACCCACCGCAGCTCTCAAGTTAGTGTGCGGGTTTTATGCCGCGACGTTTGCCTGGCGTTCCTTCGCCTCGGCCTTCTGGTGTGCGAGCACGCCCTCCGCAAGGCGACGCTTCTGACGCTCACGAGCGGCTTCCTTCTCACGCTGCTCGGCAGCCCAGGCGACCGGGTCAATGTCAATCGACTCGTAGTGCCATTCACCAATGTAGTCGCGAATCGGGGCGACCCAGGTGACGGGAATGCCGCGGCGCAGGTACACCTCGTGGTCGGTGTCTTCAAAAGCGTGGATAATGCGGTTGCCGTCAGCAATCAGGGACTCGATGACGGAGTCCTTCCATGCGGGGCTGTTGGAGCCATCGTTGCCGGGCTTAGCGAACACGTGCTTGGGTTCCAGACCTGCGCGGGCGATGAACTGGTTCAGTTCCTTCATGTAGGTGCCGTCGCGGCCGGTAATTACTACGACCTCTGCGCCGGTTTCTGCCGCGATTTCGCGAACACGGTCGGCAACTTCAACATTGACCGTGGCGTTGCGGATGGCCTTGAAGAATCGGCGGTTGCTTGCGAAGAAACCGGTCAGGTACTTGTCCATCTGATCTCGGTTGCTGGCAAGGGTACCGTCGATGTCGACTGCAATCAGATCCATATAGGTCTCACTTTCAATCCGTACGGGAAGAATGCGCCTGGTGAGGGCGCAGCGGAAGAGTTCCCGTGCGGTGTGGCTGGTAATCGGTGTGTCAAAGACGCCCAGGTGAAAGGGCGTAGTCTTTCTAGAATACCCTATTTTCGTAAAGTAATGCCCTATCGAATGTCATTATTACAACTACCCCGTTGATGTCATACGGCATAGAAAAACCGCTGGTGGCGCAGGCTAAGAGCCCACACCACCAGCGTAAAAAGTCTAGAAATGTCTCGAGGAAAGTTAGAGTAGCGAACCGGACCCGCGGCGCACCAGCACCATACCGGCGGGCGCCACAATGCGCAGCCACTCCTCCGAACCAACATGCGCAGCGAACAGCGGCAGATCGCCCGTGAAGCCTTCCGGAATGAAACCGAACACGCGCAGGGCGAATGCCGCACCGGTCGGTACTAGCACGGTATCGAACTCAGGTAGGTATTCCAGCACCATATCGGAGGACCAAATACGCGAGCGCACCGTGGAAAGCACCGCGGCGCCGGGGTTCTCGGGCAGGGCGCGTTCTACCGCCTCCAGGCCTTCTGCGGTGGCGCGGTGGAACTCTTCAACCGGAACGGTGCCGACCTCGTGCCAGCCGCTGAGCGGGGCTGACTTGCCAGCCCAGCTGGCGTTGACGGTCACCGGCGGCATGAACAGCACCAGCTGCGGGTTCTCTTCGTTGCCCTGTTCTTCTGCCTGCTTCTGCAGACGCGCCAGACGGTCCAGTAGCGCCTGCCCCTGTACGGTCATGTCCAGGGTCGAGTCAGCCAGCAGGTGCAGGGCTCGCAGACCCATAATAACCGGGGTGTCCGAGGAGGCGTCCTCCGGCTCCAGGGCGCAGGCGAACACCGCCACCACGCGACCGCGCGCGGTCAGGCGGATAGCCGCATCCGGGTTGACCGCCAGAGCGCGAGAAATGTAGGTGGCAAGATCCTTGACGACTGCGGCACCCTGCGCGCCGCCGGGCAGAATCAGGTAGGGCTCCTCCACGCCTTCGTGGGGGTTGTACTTGAGCTCAATGGGTGCTGCCGCGTTCGATGCGCTGTTCTGGTCGGGAGCGTTCTCCTGCACGGGGGTATTGTCAGGGGTGGTTTCAGACGGCGTAGTCATTTCTGCTCCTTTTCGGCGTAGGCCTGCTCGGTGGCAAGTTGGTGGGTGATATCTGCGATGGTGTGTTAGGCAGACGTTCCGGATCGACAATCCGGGTCATCGTTCCTAGTCAATGTTCCGAATCAACCTGTCGTGGTTGTCTCAGAGTATGCTCTCCCACTCTACGCCAGAAACCGGTTCATTGAAAACGTGCGAGAATAAAACCATGACCAAGCCCACTGTGACCCAAAACCTCATGCGGATGCTGGACCTCTCCCCCGTGGAGGCGGCGCCCGCCTCCTTCGGTAGCGATGAAGTATCTACCGGCGTGACGCTCACCCGCGAGCAGCCGCGCACTTTCGGTGGTCAGGTTCTTGCCCAGTCGATTATTGCCGCCGACCGCACGGTGGAGGGCAAGGACATCCACTCGATTCACGCCTATTTTCTGCGTCCCGGCGATATTGAGCGTGAACTGTTCTTCGCCACTCAGCGCCTGAACGATAGCCGTTCCTTCTCGACCCGCCGCGTGCAGGTGTTCCAGGATGAGGCGCCCATGTTCTCTGCAATTATGTCTTTCCAGGCGGATAGCCGCGGCCCGGAGCACACCGCGGTCACCATGCCGGAGGTTCCGGACCCCGAGTCCCTTCCGAAGGTCAGCGATTATCTGGGCCAGCTCCCCCACCCCATTGCACAGGCGGTAGCGTGGGAACGTCCGATTGATATGCGCCACGTGGATGCGCCCCTGTACACTCAGCCGGATGCCTCCTCGACACAGCCGCGTGCCTGCGTGTGGTTCAAGACCTTTGACCGCCTGGTGCATGCTGATGGTTCTGAGGCGTCGGAGGCGGAGCACCGCGCCGCTATCGCCTACGCTTCGGATTACCTGCCGCTGGAGCCTGCTCTGCGTCGTCACGGCAAGTTCTGGCTGGAACCGGGCCTCAAGAGCGCCTCGCTGGATCACGCGATGTGGTTCCACCGCCCGGCGCGCGCCGACGAGTGGCTGCTGTACGTGCTGGATTCCCCGAGCGCGCAGGGCGGCAGGATGCTCGCGCAGGGTTCGATTTTCAATCGTTCCGGTGAGCTGGTGGCGACCGTGGCGCAGGAAATGATGTTCCGCCTGCCGGAATATCGATAAAGCAGAGCACCGCTAGGACTACCGGAAGGCGTCAGGCGAACCTGGCAGAGCATACAGAAAGACCGTGTGAGGTGGTTGTCTCACACGGTCTTTCTTATGTTCTAGTGTACGGTCTAGAAGCCGTTTGGAAGCTCTTATTTAGCTTCGCCGTCAATCACACCGTCCGGGGAAATGTGCACGGTGCTCTTGGTGCGGCGGGAAACAAAGAAGTCACCCACGAATACCAGACCGGTCACCAGAAGACCCAGTGCTGCCATCCATACTGCCGCCACGCCGAAGAACATCGGGAACAGCACCACGAGCAAGCCCAGAATAAGGGTACCAATAGCAGAGAGCTGCAGGTGGCGTCCGGCGGCGTAGCTCAGGTATTTCACGCCCTGGGCAGTCATCAGACGAATCAGCGCCCACATAATCATCCACGTACCCACAATAGTCGGAATGTACGTCGCCTGCGCACCAGCCGAAGCGCTCAGCAGAATCAGACCAACCACCACGGTCAGGATGCCGTTAACCAGGTCCCAGCCGGTACGTGCCTGCTTTGGCGTGCCGAAGTAACGTACCAGTTCAAACACGCCACCAAGCCACACCGAAATGGAGAACACATAACCCAGAACTACCAGCGGAATAGCGGGATTGGCGAACATGTAGATTGCCGCTGCAATCAGCAACAGACCGGTAACCAAGGACATCCAGTTATATTTTGAAAGCATAATGCTCTTCTCTTCGTAATCACATGTGTCAGTTGTACTTACGCACATACCCATTATAAACCGTAAATATGAAGTCCGCCACGATATATCGGTCGCCACTGAGCGAACTATTTCTACCGGCGAACACGCGACCCTCCCCTCGCCAGCACATACAGCAGCCAACGCGCGCAGCATCCAGTACACACAGCGCGTACGGCATCCAGCGCATATGGCATCTAGCGGGCACAGCAAAGCCCCGCCTCCCCACGCTTCAACAGCGCAGGAGGCGGGGCTCGCTACCGAACTAAACCCTATCGGGTCAGCTTGCGGTGCACCACGCGGTGCGGCTTAGCAGCCTCAGGGCCGAGGCGCTCAATCTTGTTCTTCTCGTAGGACTCGAAGTTACCCTCGAACCAGTACCACTGATCCGGGTTCTCATCGGTGCCCTCCCACGCCAGGATATGGGTTGCCACGCGGTCCAGGAACCAACGGTCGTGAGAGACGACCACGGCGCAGCCGGGGAATTCCAGCAGCGCATTTTCCAGGGATGCGAGGGTCTCAACGTCCAGGTCGTTAGTGGGCTCATCGAGCAGCAGCAGGTTACCACCCTGCTTGAGGGTCAGCGCCAGGTTCAGACGGTTACGCTCACCACCGGAGAGCACACCCGCCTTCTTCTGCTGGTCCGGGCCCTTGAAGCCGAACGCGGAAACGTACGCACGCGAAGGCATTTCAACGTTGCCGACCTGGATGTAGTCCAGACCGTCAGAGACGACCTCCCAGAGGCTCTTCTCCGGGTCGATGTTCGCGCGGTTCTGGTCAACGTACGAGATCTTCACGGTCTCGCCGACCTTCAGCTCGCCGCCATCGAGGGGCTCCAGGCCAACGATGGTCTTGAACAGGGTGGACTTACCCACACCGTTCGGACCAATCACACCCACAATGCCGTTACGGGGTAGGGAGAAGGACAGACCGTTAATCAGGGAACGGCCGTCGAAGCCCTTCTGCAGGTTCTCAGCCTCAATAACGACGTTACCCAGGCGGGGTCCCGGAGGAATCTGAATCTCTTCGAAGTCAAGCTTGCGGGTCTTCTCAGCCTCCGCAGCCATCTCCTCGTAGCGTGCCAGACGAGCCTTCGACTTAGCCTGGCGGCCCTTAGCGTTGGAGCGGACCCAGTCCAGTTCCTCGCTCAGGCGCTTAGCGAGCTTAGCGTCCTTCTTGCCCTGAACTTCGAGGCGGGCGCGCTTCTTCTCCAGGTAGGTGGAGTAGTTACCCTCGTAGGGGTACAGGTTACCGCGGTCAACCTCGGCGATCCATTCTGCCACGTGGTCGAGGAAGTAACGGTCGTGGGTAATCGCGATGACGGCACCCTCGTAGGACTGCAGGTGCTGCTCCAGCCAGAGCACGGACTCTGCGTCCAGGTGGTTGGTGGGCTCGTCGAGCAGCAGCAGGTCGGGCTTCTGCAGCAGCAGCTTGCACAGTGCCACGCGGCGGCGCTCACCACCGGAGAGGTGGGTGACGGGCATGTCAGCGGGCGGGCAGCGCAGCGCCTCCATTGCCTGCTCCAGCTGGGAGTCGAGGTCCCATGCGTTAGCGGCATCGATAGCTTCCTGCAGCTGACCCATTTCTTCCATGAGGGCGTCGAAGTCAGCGTCGGGCTCAGCCATGAGTGCGGAGATTTCGTTGAAGCGGTCCAGCTTGGACTTGATTTCGCCCACGCCTTCTTCAACATTGCCCAGAACGGTCTTCTCTTCGTTCAGCGGCGGCTCCTGCATGAGAATACCCACGGTGTAGCCTGCGGTCAGGCGTGCCTCACCGTTGGAGGGCTGGTCGAGGCCAGCCATAATCTTCAGGATGGTCGACTTACCCGCACCGTTCGGACCAACCATACCGATCTTGGCGCCGGGGAAGAACGACATCGTCACGTCGTTAAGGATGACCTTGTCGCCCACAGTCTTGCGGGCCTTGATCATCTGATAAATAAATTCAGCCATAGTTACCTATTTTAGCGTGATTCTGCGGCGCACTGACGGCTTAGTCAAATATTCCCCACCTTCAGCATGCGGTTTCTAGTCACCTTCAGCCTGTGCGCGTTTACGTTCATAGGAGCGGGCGGCTCGGATGCGGTCACCACAACGCACGCTGCACCATCTACGTCGCGCGTGGGTCCGCAGCATGATGCGGTCGCAGTCGGGTGCTTCGCATTCAGAGAGTTTATCTGCCTCTTCGCCGGTCAGTAATGTGATGGCATCATAAGCGATGCGGGCGATGGCGTAATCCACCTCTTGGGTGAGGGGGTCTTCAATCCGCCGCGTGTACCGCCGGTTTTCTGCATCCCACGCTAGAGCGTTCATGGTGAGCGCTTCATGTGCTGTCTTATTAACGGCGTGAAGCGCACCCGGGTAGGGAGCGCGCTGGTTTAGGTACGCGTCAAACAGTTCTTTGATGACGTATCGAAAGCTGATGAATCTGCTGACGCAATAGGGTTGCAGCTCATACGAGTTATTCACGATGTCGTGTTCGTGCGCCCATTCAGTGGCTGTTTCTGGGGTTTCAAGCAGATCGCATTGTTCGCCACCGGGTTTTGTATAGAGCGTATTTGCTAACGCTATGCAGGGGTGTTCTTGGCTTCCGGGTGCCGCAGGAAGGTGGGCGGTTCGGTGAGAATTTTCCATACTTCTCATGGTATCACTTGCATTTTTCCGTGAAAATACCTATGGTTAATCATGGCAAAAACACATTTTATCCATGAGAGGAATACTTTTATGCCTACGATTAACGTCATCACCGGCCCCACCGTCCTCATCGAATACGCGGGTTTGCGCTTCCTAACCGACCCCACCTTTGACGCACCTCAGGACTACGACATGGGCATTACCGTTCTCAAGAAGACTGCCGGCGCCCCCATCACCCCCGAGTCAGTCCTCCCCATCGATGCAGTCCTACTCTCGCACGACACCCACCCCGACAACCTCGACACCAGCGGCCGCGCCCTCCTCCCCAAGGTCGGCCACATCATCACCACCGAAGACGGCGAAAAGAACCTTCAGGCAGAAGGCCTCACCAATGTCACCGGCCTGGCACCTTGGAATACCTTCACCGTGGCAAAGGGCTCTACCGAAGTTACCGTCACCGCAATGCCTGCACTCCACGGCCCAAACATCCCCGAAATTCAGGAGAAGGCCGGTCCCGTTATTGGTTTCCTCCTGCAGGCTGCAGGAGAACCGACTGTTTACATTTCTGGCGACAACTCCGAACTTCACGTTGTAGAGGAAATTGCTCAGCGCATTGCTCCCGTTGATGACGCTATCCTTTTTGCGGGTGCTGCACACCCCATCGGACCCGAATTCGACATGACCATGACCGCCGAGAATACCGCAAAGGCGGCAAAGCTTCTGGGCGCCCAGCGGGTGTACATTGCCCACACCGACTCCTGGGGTCACCTGGGTGAAGACTTGCAGGATACGATTCAGGCCTTTACCCGCGAGGGAATTGACCACAAGCTCATGAATAAGTAGAGCGCTAAAAATTTCTGGGGTGTATGCGAACCATTGCATACACCCCAATTTTTATATCAGCCCTTAGGTATCAACACCGTAGAGCCACCGACAACCGGATAGAATCGAAGCCATGAGCACAAACCCCTCCCCCAAACTTCTGGCGCCCGAAGACCTCGCACATGCCGTTGACTGCCTCGCACTCGCCATGCCGCTGGCGATGCGCGATCAGCCGTTCGGGCCCGAGCACACGGTGTACCGGATAGGCGGCAAGATCTTCGCCATGTACACGGAGGGCATCGGCTACCCCATCGTGAACCTCAAAACCGACCCGGAAGAATCCGAGGTGCTGCGGCGTATCTACCCGAGCATCATCCCGGCATGGCATATGAATAAGCGGCACTGGATTTCCGTGGGCGCCGGCGAAGGCATAACCGAGCGGGTACTAGAAGAACTGGTGGAGGATGCGTACCTGCGCGTCATGTACTCACTACCCAAGGCGAAGCGACCCATCGAGTTCCGCGAGCGCCCGGTACCCGAAAAGCACTAGACAGAGAAACATGACGAGCATAGAAGGAACGACTTACCAAAGGCAACGTTTAACAGCGGAGCGGGTGAGCACCGGTCCGGACCACCGGCTTGCTCACCCGCTTTGCAAAGCACATTCCTATCCGCGGCTGGGAGGGTCATCAACCACGATGAACGCTCGAACCACCAAGCTCCCATCCCATATATTGCGGGGTTCCGCACCATGCACCACTTGTGTGAATACGTGATAGTTGAGTTGGCTCCCTTGCCAGACCTCCTATGCAGAGGAGGCGCTGACCTGGGTGCGCTGAATATTTCCCTTGAATGACTCAGCTACGTCATGCGATGCAGCTGAGAGGGGATCGCTGTCTTCGCCCGAACTACCGGCACGGACGAATGTGTGCTCTCGGGACTAATAATAACCTTTTTGCATTAAAGTGTCACTTTCGGATTGAAGGATACAGATGGCATTTATTGACCATAATTCAGGTGTTTTATAGCGCCGAACCCACATATCCAATCACAGCGAAATACCTGCGGATTTTAAGCCCCGAAAAATCAAGGAGGGGCCGCGCTAAACCCTCCTTATATCGCCTCCACATGGACCAATACCCACTTAAAGCAATATGTAGAAAAGTTAGTGCGGCCCCTCACTATTTGAGATAAAAATGAGATAAACCCCTACTCAGAGCGATTACCGGCGGGGTTTACCTAATAATTCCCCAGAGTGACAGGTTACTCGCCGCGACCGGTTACTCGCTGAACTCCACCTTCTCGAAGCTCATGGTGCCATCAGCGTGAGAGACAACAGTATTCGGGTCACGCTCACGACGAGCCGCCGCATACGCATCGTGGCTTGCCTCATCAACCCAGCGGGTCACCACGAAATAGTCGCCGCCCTCATCCAGGGGGCGCCACAGCTCAAAACCCTCAAAGCCGGGGAAAGAGTCAGCGATGTGGCGGGCAGCGGCAAAGCGCTTCTCCAGCTCAGCACGGTTGTCGCCAACGACAGCCAAACGGTGAACCTTAACAACGGACATGTGTCCTCCTTCTGTTGAGTACATGCTTTCAACGATGAAAGCGGGTTACAACCTCGCACCAGCTATAGGTAAGCTATGTTCTTAGCGAGGGTAACCTCAGAATAACGGGTCGCGGGCACAAAAAATAGGGGTTAGCGCCAACTAACAGTTATATGACGCTAACCCCCATTCAGAGAATCACGAGGCACCCACAGGCACCCGTTCGAAGCTTAGGATTCCGGCTGGGTCTGCACGGTATTAGACTGTGCAGTATCAGGCTGTGCCGCCTGAGCCGCGCTATCAGCCTGCGGTGCGGGGTTCTTCTTCGCCTTCTTCTGAGCCGCCTTCGCCGGGTTCGCAAAATGCACCCCGCGCTCAGCCAAGAAGCGGCGATCCTTCTTATCCCACTGCTCCACCGGGTACGCCTCCAGCAGGTCCGGGCGGCGCTCCAGGGTGCGCTCAATCTGACGGTCACGACGCCAACGCGCAATCGCACCGTGATTACCCGACAGCAGTACCTCCGGCACCTCACGGTCACGCCACACGGCGGGCTTCGTGTACACCGGATACTCCAGCAGACCGCCCGTATGCGACTCTTCCTCCAGGGAGGCGGGGTTACCCATCGCGCCCGGAATCAGGCGGGTGATAGCCTCAATCATCGCCATGACCGCAACCTCGCCACCGTAGAGCACGTAATCGCCCAGGGATACGGGCATCACGCGGAAGCTCTCCTGCGCCCAGTCCAGCACACGCTCATCAATGCCCTCGTAGCGCGCCGGAGCGAAGACAATATGCTTCTCCTCCGCCAGCTTGTACGCCATCGCCTGATCGAAAACGGCACCCGCCGGGGACGGGACAATCAGCAGCGGGCGGGTATCGGCGGCGGGCTCAGCACCTTCAGTAGAGTCTTCGGAAGCATTCAGAGGGGAGGCGGCAAGCACCTCATCCAGCGCCAAACCCCACGGCTCCGCCTTCATCACCATGCCCGCGCCACCGCCATACGGGGTGTCATCCACCGTGCGGTGACGGTCAAAGGTGTACTCACGCAAATCGTGCAGGTGCAAATCCACCAGACCCTTCTCGCGCGCCTTGCCCAGCAGGGACAGCTTCAGCGGCTCCAGGTACTCGGGGAAAATCGTGACCACATCGTAGCGCACGGACTACTCCCCCGCCTGCTCGGTCGCCTGCGCAGAATCCTGCTCAGCGTCCTCGACCAGGTCAATCAAACCCGCCGGAGGGGTCAGCAGCACAAAGCCGGGCTCATCCTCGGTCGAGGGAACCACCTCGGGCACGATCTCCTCAACAAAAGGAATCATGATCTCTTCACCCGCACCGGAGGCAAGACGCGGCGAACGAGCCAGCTTAATCAGCAGCAAATCCTGAACCGGCATGGTCTGCAGACCGGTCACCTTGCCCAGCGGCTTGCCCACAGCCGGGTTATCCACGGGGCTCTCGCCCTCGGGAACATCCGCCAGCAGGTACACGGGCAGGTTCACCAGCTCCTGCTCGTAGAAGCCCTCTTCATCGCCCTCATCCTCGGGAACCTCGTAAACCAGGCGGCTGCCGCGCAGCTCCTCAGCCTGGTTGCGGGTAGTCACCTCATCAAAACGGACCACCAGAATCTTCTTGTTCCAGCGGGCACCGGCAACCGTCAGCTCACCGGTAGGCGCCACAGAAGCGGCAGCAGAGCCGGGCTTGAAATTCTCGATACCGAGCACCTCACCGCGGGCAAAACGCTCCTGCGGGGCATCAGTAAAGAGCTGAACCGTCACCTCACCACGAATACCGTGAGGCTTACCGATACGAGCCACCACAACCTGCATAATTTTCCTCCGCTGGATACAAGCTAAAAACCTACGCCGTGCACGTGCACGGCTCCCACTATTCTACCGGGCACTTAGGACGGGCGCATTCTGCCGCCCGCAGTACCACCGGGACCCGGGTACGCGAAAGCCCCCGCCTTCCGGAAAAACTCCGGGAGCGGGGGCTTCAAGCGTTTACGAGCTAGCGTCGCTTTTTGTCGGTGTCGATAATGTCGATACGCATCGGCTCGCCATCAGAAATAGCGTCCATCACCAGACGGATGCTCTTGGCGGTACGACCAGACCTGCCGATAACTCGGCCCAGGTCATCCGGATGCACGCGAACCTCAAGGGTTTCACGGTGACGCTGAGTGCGCAGGCGCACCTTCACGTCCTCCGGACGATCGACAATCCCTCGAACCAGGTGTTCGAGTGCGTCAGCCAACATAATTACTCAGCTGCTTCCTCAGCCTCAGCCTCGGGTGCTGCTTCCTCAGCAGCCTCTTCAGCCTTCTCAGCCTTGGGGGTGATAGCCTCGGGCAGGATCACGGAACCCTTTTCGGGAACAACGAACTCAGCCTTAGCCTCGACGGGCAGAACCTTGGATTCTGCCTTCTCGCCCTTGAATGCAGCCCAGTCGCCCGAGAGCTTCAGCAGAGCCAGAACCTGCTCGGTCGGCTGTGCGCCGACGGAGAGCCAGTACTGAGCACGCTCAGAGTTGATCTCGATACGCGAGGGGTGCTCGGTCGGGTGGTAAATACCGATCTCTTCGATGGTCTTACCGTCGCGCTTGACGCGCGAATCAGCGATCACGACGCGGTAACGAGGATCGCGGATCTTACCCATACGCTTGAGACGAATCTTAACAGCCACTTTAGTGGTTACTCCTGTTTCATAATTTGGTGCGAGGCACACGGTTCAGCACCCGTGGGGCGGGCCATTCACGGCGCCTCTATGGACACAACGGCGCGCGAAGAGAGGGGTCGCGCGTCGCCGGGTACTCAGCTAGGGTATCAGAGCCCAAGATTTTAAGCTAGCGACACGGAAAAATAATTGCCGCAGGCACCGAACATCACTTTTAAACAGCGTTCTGCACCCCGTGATGCGCCCGGTAGCTCCCCGCCCAGCGGCAGCGTAGCCGCAGCTAGTCGAGGTTGTTAGGAGTCGAGGTTGCTCATCTCCAGAGTCTCCCCCGTCTCCAGGGCGCGGTAGCACTCACGCAGACGCTCCACCATCGACGGGCGCACATAACCCTCCAGGTTCTCCGGAGCAACCCACTCATAGGTCACCAGCTCAGCATCCTGCAGGGTAATCTTCGTATCCGCCGCAATCACGCCGCCGTCATACATGTAGTAGGTCGAATCGCCCCACACGCCCAGCGACAGGCCGTGGAAAATCAGCAACACACGACCCAGCTTCACATCCAGGCCCAGCTCCTCCACAATCTCACGCTCACAACCGGGCTTGGGCGCCTCGCCAGCCTCCACGGTGCCGCCGGGAAGAATCCAGCCGTCCTTATAGTTCGGCTTCACCAGCAGCATCTCGCCGCGCTCATTACGAATCAGCGCGCCTGCCGCCAAACGGCGCGTGGGCAAGGTGGCGATAAAAGCCTTCAGCTCTTCATCGCTCAGATAGGAATCCTTCATGGCTTCTTTCCTTTAGCGGTCGGTTTTCTTCGCAGCGCGCTGCCTGATGCTACGCACTATACCCAGGGCACGCTCACGCAGTCCAGAGGGTGCCTGCTCCGTGGACGGGGTGGCATCCTCCACCGTGCGGTAGTGGCCCTCACGCAAATCATCAATCAGAGTGCGCTTCTTGGTCGAGGGCTGGTCCCCTGCGGCATCTCCCGGATGCACCAGCTCAGCATCCGCCACCGGGCGGGCATGCTTCTTCAGCTGAGTCTGTTCAAAAGAACGCAGAACCGTCGGAATCAGAGCCGACTCAACCGTGGCGTTCAGGGCAAAGAGCGCCGCAGCCACCGAGAACTTACGGCTCGCCTTACCCTGAGCACGGCGGCGGCGCGCCACATTCGCCAAGGTCAGAGCGATAGCGCCCTGAGCGGTTACATCCGCACCCAGGACAAGACCCACACGGCGGGTCTTGGCACGAATCTGCTCGGCGGTCAGGCGCTTCTTCGAGGCAGACTTCTTCGAGATAGCCCGTGCGGAGGTGGCAGCCTGCGTTACCTGCGACGGAGCATCCTCAGCGGATACGTTCTCAGACTGCGAGTCGTCAGAGCGCGCGACATCGGATTGTACGCCCTCAGCCGGGGTCGCCTCGGACTGCGATGCGACGGTCTGCTCTGCCGCAGACTGTTCTGCCGCAGACTGGGCGGAGTGCGGTGCCAGGGCAGCCCTCAAATGCGCAAGAATAGCTTCTTCTTCCTCCGGGGTGAAATTCCTGCCCCCCGTAGGCTGCGCATCGTCCTTATCGAAATCGCGGTCCTGCTCGTAGTGCCCCTCGAAGTCATCAAACGGCTCAGAGTCCAGGAAGTCTTCTTCCTCATCAAGAGCGTCTTCCGGGAAAGACATATGAGTGTACTCGAAGGGAATATGGCCCTGGCTAATGGCATCCATCCACTCGGCGAGGGTCACGCGGCGACCGGTCGCAACCAGTCGGTAGCTACGCTCCATGGGCGAGGTGTAGCCGCCCGGGTAGGGCTCGATTTCCTCATCTTCCCCAGAGAAAGTACCTTCAGGCGCATCAGCAGGTTCAGCCTCAGCAGTTTCAGCCGCAGGCTGCGCGAAGCCCTCATCCTCGTTGCCGAAGATGCGCGCCGTGCTAATCGACGCCACATCAAAACCGGTGGTCGGAACCAGCGCCAGCTCCGTGGGAACATCCAGCAGCTGCAGCACCGACTCCAACGCCAGGGTATTGCTCGTATCGCGCAGGTACGCATTCAGACGGCGACCGGCAATGGAGTCAGCCTCCGCACCAAACATCGCCATGACATTAGCGATACCCTGCTCGATTTCTTCCTCATCGGAACCGAAAATCTTCGAACCCGACAGCTCCGGGGCGCTACCGGGAAGCTCTGAGAGCAGATCCTCCAACACGCCGCCAAAACGTGCGACTTCCTCACGGCTGAGGGCACGGTTCAGGCGCTTAGGCACACGCTGCCAGGTGAACTCCTCCACGATATTCTCGTAGGGTTCACCGAACGCCTCCAGGTACCACTCCTCATCCGAGTAGGGCTCACGGGCGGGCTCCTCATAGACCACCAGGTGTTGCTGGTTCGCGTTGCCCTCAGCAATCAGGGCGTTGCAGTTCAGCAGGCCCAGCAGCGCCATCAGGTCCACCGGGTCGGCAGAAATGAGGGTCCATTCCCCCGCCGGCGCGGCAACAACCTGCCGAGTACCGGCAGGAAGGTACGCCAAAAGAAGCCCGGTAATCATGTCAATGGGCAGGTCAACGAGCATGGCGGCATCACCGTCCACCAGGAACTCCAGCTCACCCTGACCACCGGGCAGCTCCTCCCACACGGTCGCCTCGCCCTCCAGGGCGGCACCGGTGACCGGCAACTGATCCACCAGCTGCGCCACATAATCCTCAACGGGGGTACCCACGTGCAGGTGGCCGTCAGCGACCTCCAGCACGTTCATGTAGCCCTCATCATCCACGGCGCACAGCACGTAGAGCTGCACCTGATGCTCACCCATCTCGTAAGCAATCAGCTCCGGGGAGGCGGCGGTCGCCTCAATGAGGGCGGCAATCAGCTCCTCATCGGTGGTGGAACGAGCCATGATGCGGCGGCGCTGAATCTTCTCCTCCAGCTCCATGGTCTGCTCGATGCGCTCATTGCGCTGCTTCTCGGCGGTGCGCTCCTCATCCTGGGCGCGCAGGTACTCGGGGCTATCCGATTCGCCGGTCCCGGCGGGTGCGGGGGCGTCGTCCCACATGCCGGTGAGCTTATCGACAGTCCACTCTTCGCTCTCCAGGGCGGCGGCGAGGCGGTCAACCTTCGTGCGGTCGTTCCAGGCGCGCTGCGTATCGGGGTCTTCCTCCTTCACCTCATCGTGCATGCTGCGGGCCTCACGAATCAGGTTCAGGATGGTTGCGGCAACGTCGTCAACGGCGGGGTCGTCGCTCTCGCTCGAGTAGACGAGGTCACCAGCCAGTTCGGCGGAGTGCTCACCGTACTCGAGGGCGATACGCGCCCAGACGGGGGTGTACCCGGGAAGGATGCTCGAATCATTGTCGAAGCCGTCCGCAAAGTCGTGTGCGATGCCGTCTTCAAGATCGCCCGAAAGGTCGTCTTCAAGAACCTCTGCGGGAGCATCAGAGAAGCCCAGCGAGCCCTCCTCAACTGCAGACTCGCCTGCAGGCTCCTCTACAAACTCAGCGGCAGATGCGCAGGCAGGGTCCTCTACAGCATCATCAGCGAAGGCGCGCTGAGACCACGGCGTGACCTGCTCATTCAGCTGATCATCCGCATTCTCTCGATCCCAATTCTGCTCGTTCTGAGCCATTGATACCTTCCCTTCACACCCATTCATGCACCCAAACCGGGCACCATACCGGTACGGGTGCGCCCGTCACCACGTGCGCACCCGTACCACCCCTTACCGGGCTCATATTTGCTCTTACTGCAGGAACTTCTCGAAGCCCTTCGGCAGGTTCATGCTGGACAGATCCATTTCCTGGTTCTGAGCCTGCTGACCGA
This sequence comes from Rothia sp. 27098_8_27, assembly GCF_041432805.1. Classification (NCBI taxonomy): domain Bacteria; kingdom Bacillati; phylum Actinomycetota; class Actinomycetes; order Micrococcales; family Micrococcaceae; genus Rothia; species Rothia sp. 27098_8_27. The sequence continues at coordinate 530,235 of NZ_JAPWAJ010000001.1, forward strand.
ATGCAGCGCCGGCGCGAGCCTGCTGCGCCTTAGCTGCTGCCGCCTCCTGCGCCGCACGCTTCTGCGGGTTGCCGGAGCGAGCCTTCTTCTTCTTGTTGTTGTTCTTCGCGTTCTTACGAGCGCCACCCGCCGCCGCAGCCATACCGGGCATCTGCATACCACCGGGCATGCCGGGCATCTTGCCCGAAGCGAGCTTCTTCATCATCTTCTGAGCCTGAGCGAAACGCTCCATCAGCTGGTTCACCTCAGACACGGTCACACCCGCACCCTTAGCGATACGGGCACGGCGGGAACCGTTAATGATGCGCGGAGCCACACGCTCGTGCGGGGTCATGGAGCGAACAATCGCCTCCACGCGGTCAATCTCGCGCTCGTCAAAAGCCTCAAGCTGCTGACGCATCTGAGCCGCACCGGGCATCATCATGAGCAGCTTCTTCATGGAACCAAGCTTACGAATCTGCTGCATCTGAGCCAGGAAGTCCTCAAAAGTGAAGTCTTCCTGATCGATGAACTTCTTCGCCATGCGGTCGGCTTCAGCCTTATCCCACTGAGCTTCAGCCTGCTCGATCAGAGTCAGGATGTCACCCATATCCAGGATGCGGCTTGCCATACGGTCCGGGTGGAACTGTTCAAAGTCAGTGACGTTCTCACCGGTGGACGCGAACATAATCGGCTTGCCGGTCACCGAAGCCACCGACAGAGCCGCACCACCGCGGGCGTCACCATCAAGCTTAGACAGGACCACACCGGTGAAGTCCACACCCTCGTTGAAGGCGTTAGCGGTGTTCACGGCGTCCTGACCAATCATCGCGTCGATGACGAACAGAACTTCGTGCGGCTCAATCGCGTCACGAATATCGCGTGCCTGCTGCATCAGCTCAGCGTCAACACCCAGACGACCCGCAGTATCGACAATGACCACGTCGTGCAGCTTAGCGCGAGCCTCAGCCACACCGTCACGAGCCACCTGCACGGGGTCGCCGGTGGGTACATCAAACTCGCTGGTCACACCGGGGTGCGGCGCGTACACGGGTACGCCCGCACGCTCACCAACGACCTTCAGCTGGGTCACCGCATTGGGGCGCTGCAGGTCGGATGCAATCAGCATCGGGGTGTGGCCCTGGCCCTTGAGCCAGTGAGCCAGCTTGCCAGCCAGGGTGGTCTTACCGGCACCCTGCAGACCCGCCAGCATGATGATGGTCGGGCCACTCTTCGCCATGTTGATGCGGCGGGTCGAACCGCCGAGGATGCTCACCAGCTCCTCGTTCACGATCTTGACGATCTGCTGGGAGGGGTTCAGTGCCTCGGAAACTTCCGCACCAAGAGCGCGTTCCTTCACGTGGGCGGTAAATTCGCGGACCACGGGGACGGCGACGTCAGCGTCGAGCAGGGCGCGGCGGATTTCGCGGACGGTTGCATCAATGTCTGCCTCGGAGAGGCGGCCCTTGCCGCGCAGGTTCTTAAAAGTTGCCGTCAAGCGGTCGGAGAGAGAATTGAACACGAGCCGTGATCACTTTCTTAACGTTGAGGTGGCCCCCAGCCGCGAAGGCGAACGGGGATGGTTAGTCAGTCTTTAAGGATACAGGATGCGCGCTTTCTCCCCCGCCTCCACCTGTGGATAAGTGGCGCCGGTTCACCCTGAGCTCAGGATTTACAGCCGCAAGACCTCGCAGTAGGCTCCCGCACCCCTCAGCAAATGCGCGGCAGGTACCAGACTTACCCCCTCATAGAGGCGCAACAGAAACCCTCAGCAGATGTTCCGCACCCCGCCTCAGCCTGCTCAACACGTCCGATAGATTAGATTTTCTAGACAGCCTGGGTTAGAATTCTAAAGGTGTTACGCACAAATGCGTGATACGCCCGAGTGGCGGAATTGGCAGACGCGCCTGACTCAAAATCAGGTTCTTCGGAGTGTGGGTTCGAGTCCCACCTCGGGCACCAACGCAAAAGCGGCGGGAAAGCTTGAAGCTTTCCCGCCGCTTTTCTGTATCCGCTTCTGTACCCCTTGTACCCCACCCGCGCATCAGATGGGGCAACTACACCAACACACAAAACCGCCGCCCGGCCGTGAAAATTCACGACAGGGCGGCGGTTCTACATACCGAGCGTACAGGCGAAGGATTACCCTCAGCTACGCATCGAAAAAGAATGGTGAGCGGCTTAGCGCTTGACCTCGTTCTCCTCGTAAGGACGCAGAGTTTCGCGCTCGCCCTCAGCACCGTAGACGCGGTGTACCTGAACCATGTTGGTGGTACCTGCGCGGCCTGCGGGAGCACCGGCAGCAACGACGACCAGGTCGCCAGCTTCTGCCAGACCGTTCTTCAGCAGGTACTCGTCCACGAAATGGAACAGACCTTCCTGATCGGTGATCATCTCAACCTGCTCAGCGTCAACGCCCCACAGCATGGACAGGAAGGAACGAACCTTCGAGCTGGTGGTGAACGCGACAATCGGGGTCTCGGGACGCAGACGTGCCAGACGACGTGCCGAGTCACCGGACTGGGTGAAAGTAACGATGAGCTTTGCATCCAGCTGGTCAGCAATGTTCACTGCTGCGCGGGTGATTGCGCCACCGCGGGTGCGGGGCTTGCGGTCCAGCTCGGGCACGCGGTACAGACCGCCCTTTTCGGTATCCTGAACGATTGCAGCCATAGCCTGCAGGGTCAGGATCGGGTACTTACCGACCGAGGTCTCACCGGAGAGCATCACAGCGTCTGCGCCGTCGAGGATTGCGTTAGCGCAGTCAGAAACCTCTGCACGGGTGGGGACGGGGTTGTCGGTCATGGACTCGAGCACCTGGGTTGCCACGATGACGGGCTTTGCCCAGCGGCGTGCCATGTCGATTGCCTTCTTCTGGACGAGGGGAACCTCGGAGAAGGGCAGCTCAACACCGAGGTCACCACGAGCGACCATGATGCCGTCGAACTTGTCGATGATGTCCTGCAGGTTCTCAACTGCCTGGGGCTTCTCAATCTTGGCAATGACGGGTACGCGGATACCCTCTTCGTCCATGATCTTGTGGACGGGGTCAACGTCTGCACCGGTACGGACGAAGGAGAGTGCAATGATGTCTGCACCCATCTTCAGTGCGAAGCGCAGGTCGTTCGCGTCCTTCTCGGTCAGCGCGGGCAGGGAGACTGCTGCGCCGGGCAGGTTGATGCCCTTGTTGTTGGAGATGGGGCCACCGACGACCACGCGGGTGCGAACGCGGGTGGGAGTTACCTCAATAGCTTCGAGGCGGATCTTGCCATCGTCGAGCAGGAGCTTGTCGCCGAGCTTTACGTCGCCGGGCAGGCCCTTGTAGGTGGTGCCACAGATTTCTGCGGTACCTTCAACGTCTTCGGAGGTGATGGTGAAGTCTGCGCCGGGCTCAAGGTATTCCTTGCCGTTTGCGAAACGCTCGAGGCGAATCTTGGGGCCCTGCAGGTCGGCGAGGATAGCAACGTCCTTGCCGAGCTTTGCAGACTGTTCACGGATGGTGTCGTAGCGTGCCTGGTGCTCGGCGTGGTCACCGTGGCTCATGTTCAGACGGGCGACGTTCAGGCCAGCCTTGATTGCCTCGGAGATCTTCTCGGGGGACTCGATTGCCGGACCGATGGTTGCAACGATTTTTGCGCGCCTCATGTACCTAACCTTTGTGTGTTGTTTCGTGTGACCTATGGGGGTTCACACTGATTTTCCGGGGAAGACTAACGTCAAATTCCCAATTATTCCCACGTGTTCTAACAGGTAACCACATGCCGGATGCGTGGGACTCTTTCTCAATTATAGGGGTTTTGCGCCCTCTTGGGTATGTTTCTCCCAACTCTTTCCACCGAAGAAATTGTGTTTCACGTCGCATTTTGAGCATCACCTATTCCCTATCGAGCACACCACAGAAAGCCGGTTTTCACTCCCACCACCCCCGCCTCGCCCGGAAAGTAAATTAGGGTACTTTTTACCCATATCTAGCCTTCACTGCACAATATTTAGTCGCATTCGAGAACATTCGAGCATATTTCAAAAACATAGAGACACTCAGAGTGGGCTATGAGAAGATAGATGGGGCATCCAAAAGCTGGGCGATTTCACATTTTCGCGCGCCTAGCCTATATTGGAACCCATAATTAGTATTTGAAATGCGAAATATATCTGGAAGGTTCACAGATGACTACTCGCGTGCTGATTATCTTCGGCTCCACCTACGGCTACACCGAACAGTACGCCACCTGGCTGGCAGAAGATCTGCGTGCACTCCCGCAGGCCCCCGAGGTTGAGACTGTCCCCGCCTCCAAGGTCACCCCCGAGCAGGCTGAGGCATTCGACGCTTTCGTCATTGCCGGCAGCGACTACGGTGGATTCCTCAACGGCGCACCGGCACTTCGCAAGAAGATCCTGCCGATTATTGCACCCAAGAAGAACCGCACCGCGTTCTTCACCGTCTCCTTCACCGGTGAGTACTCGAAGAAGCTGCTGGACAAGGCCGTCGCCAAGAGCTACACCCCCGAACTGACCGAAGGTCGCCCCGTCTACCACCTGCGTGGCGGCATCGATTTCGACAAGATTTCGCTGGCTCACAAGACCGCCCTGAAGGGCCCGGTGCGCGCATGGCTCATGGCTAACCCGCACCCGAACGAGGGTATTCAGCAGATGCTCGAATGCTACAAGACCGGCAAGGCTGAGTACATCGATCGCGAGACCCTCAAGCCGCTGGTCGAGGACATCGCCAAGTTCCTCTAAGCCTTTCGGGAAACACAAGCTTTCGCCTCTTCCCACCCGTCTCTTTCAGCCGGACATCAGAACCTGAAAGAGCGGGCGGGAAGAGCCGAGAAAAACGTGCCAACAGGCACCATATACGTGGTCGATGACTCTTCATCTCTCCTGCATCGACCATGAAACTCCGGGTGCCGGTGCGAGGCCGCGCCAAATACAGTACCCGGAACATGAGGGGTGGGTCTTTGTGTGTGCGGCCCACCCCTTTCCTTATGCCCGCAAGCCAAAGCCCCTGCAGCGCAACCTCCGACAGAGCAGTCCACAGAATGAAATTCGCAATGCCCCGGCGTGTCACCCACCTAAAATTTTTCGCAAAAAACTGAGCCCATAAATACACCGACAAGCCGCAAAACTAAACAGGTCCCCCAAAGACCCCAAATTACTGTGCACTCTGCGAAAGATATGCCGCCAGAATGACATGCCAAAGCATTGCGCACAGCGGTGCAGGTACCGTAGGCTGATAGCTGTGCCGATCGCTTGACGCGGCAACAATTGACACATAAACCTCACTCAACTACCTCACCATTCACTCGTGCCAGAAGCCCCCACACAGGGCCACATCGACACATCCACCTCTCAAACACAGGCAAAATCTATGAAGAAACTCCAGACTGCCGCGCGCTCCGCGGCAGCCCGCTCCATCATGGCGTCCGCAGGTGCGCTCTCCCTGGTCGCCGCATCCCTCACCTCCGTTCCCGCAGCCTTCGCCGCCCCCAGCGCGAGCGCAGACACAGAGGTCAACCCCAACGCATCCTACGAGGAGCTCACCTACGCCCCCGCCCCGGATGCCTCCCTGGTCGAACGCTCCAACCCCGCCATGGGTGCGGGCGAGCGCGAACGACTGGGCACCGCGAACGCACGCACCGGCGCCATCTCCCCCGCTTCTACCGCAACCCTGAGCGGTATTTCCGCGACCCAGAGCTCCGCGCAGGGTCTGGCGGCTGGTCGAGCTCCGGCAGCCGGTCAAGCGCTGGCACAGGGCCGCTCCGCATGGACCCCCTCCGGCGGCACCCTCGGCATGGACGTCTCCTCGCACCAGCAGAACGTGGACTGGGCGAGCGCCTACGCCGCAGGTTCCCGCTTCGCCTACGTGAAGGCAACCGAGGGCGCCTACTACACCAACCCGTACTTCGCTCAGCAGTACAACGGCTCGGCGCAGGTCGGTATGGTGCGCGGCGCCTACCACTTCGCAAATCCCCGCACCTCCTCGGGTGCCGATCAGGCACGCTACTTCGTGCAGAATGGTGGCGCGTGGACTGCTGACGGCCAGACTCTGCCGGGCCTGCTGGACATCGAGTTCAACCCCTACCCCGCCTACGGCAACACCTGCTACAACATGACCCCGGCGCAGCTGACCGCCTGGACCCGCGACTTCGTGGACACCTACCGTTCACTGACCGGTCGCGACCCGATGGTGTACACCGCAACCTCCTGGTGGTCGCAGTGCGTGGGTTCACCGCAGTTCGGCGCTCTACCACTGCACCTGGCGAGCTACTCCACCGTGGTCGGTGCAATTCCGGCAGGATGGAGCGGCTACGACATTTGGCAGTTCACCGATTCGGGCCCGTTCGTGGGTGACTCGAACTTCTTCCCCGGCACCGTGAACGATCTGAAGGTTCTGGCGAAGAACCCGAAGGCCGTGCACCGCAACTGGTCGAACGGCCAGGACCGCGCGGTTGAGGACCGTGCGGCAAAAGACCGTGCGGCACAGGATTCGAATGTGGTGACCACTGCGACCGGTTCCATTGATATTCGCACCGGTATCGGTGGCTACTGGAACGAAAACCGCTCCTTCTACGGCAACCCGATCGGTACCGAGTACACCCTCGGCAACGGCGTGTACGCGCAGAAGTTCACCAACGGCAAGACCATCTACTGGACGAACTCTCACGGTTCGCACTGGCTGGTCACCAACGGCGGTCTGGATCATAAGTTCCGCTCGGACGTGGCACGATTCCGCGGCCTGACCACCAACGAGGAAACCCGCTCCGACACCATCGCAGTCTCCTTCGCTAACGGTGAGGGTGGCTACTGGTCCAACGCATACGGAACCCACATCATCAATGAGCGCGGCTCCATCTATGCGACCTGGCGTGCAGCTGGCATGAGGGGCGTGCCCACCACCGACGAGCAGAACCTGGGCAACAGCCTCATCAAGCAGGAATTCACCGGCAGCACCACCTACGTGTGGTCTGCTCAGACCGGCACCCACCGCATGCACACCGGCGGCGCGTTCTACCACCACTTCCTGCAGCACCGCGGCACCTGGGGTGCACCGGTGACCGATGAGACCGTCACCTCCATGGGCGCTCAGATTCAGTTCGCCTCGGGTAAGGTACTGCTCTGGTCGGATGCGTACGGTGCGTACGAAACCAACGGTAACGGCGCGATTTTCAAGCATTGGGAGAAGAATAGCGCCCGCTACGGTGCGGCACGCGGCGACGAATCCTACGTGAACGGCGTGTACTACATGGACTTTGAGCGCGGCACGATCCGCTGGACCGCACAGCGCGGAATCTACTAAACGGCGTGGAATCTACTCAACAGCGCGGCAGCTAATAAACACTACAGCGCGCATATAAAAACGAGGGGCACCTGGCAGAGGTGCCCCTCGTTCTTTTGCTACAGGAAGCATCTTCTGAACAACACAAAAATCAAGATGCGTTCTGCAGCGGGTGGGTTACCGAGTGAGTAGAGAACCCGGCTATGTTACCCGTGCCGGCAGGTAAATTTATGGCGTGGCGGGCGGGCCGCCTCGAAGTCATGCAGTGTCCTAAAAGTTCCGGATTAGTGTGGCGGACATAGTCCCCATTGACTATGTCCGTGGGGCCCACACTAATCGTTGGTGAGACCTCAATCCGAAGGTGTCTAGAGGGGCGCCTGGCCGGAATTAAGGACTCAACGGTGAATAACGGCACGGTACGAAGATGCTGAAATTCACCCGGGTATGGCGTTCCGGGAGAAGGAATCGATATCTAGGAGGGCCGAAACCTTCACACGTCATATCCCGTTACATCAAGGGTATGTGCAGGGGCGTTCGAAACCTATCTCTTCGGCAAATATTACGCCTCAACCAGTGGTTGAATGTTTACAATGCAAGTATGCATTTTGAGGCCTATAGATGTCAAACAAGATGCTCTATTGAACTGATTTAGTGAGAATTTTGAGATAATCCCCGAATATTTCAAAAATAAATTCCCGCGTATATTACGTTTAGGTGCCTAGTACTCACAGAGGATTTGGGCTCCTCACGATAACGGCTCTCAAAAACCCGGCGCTAAAACATCTAGTTAAAAATACTAGTTAAAAACACTAGGACGCACCCCGCGTCGTATGCACAGCAGAAAGAGTACCCCTACTCCCCCGCCACACGGGATGCGCCCTAGGCGCTATAACCATCGAAACTACCGGCAAGACCCCAGCCGAGTGAGATCTTGAGGCCTTACCGGGCGCCTCGACCCATCCGCTAGCTTAGAGGCTAGCGAAGTCCAGAACCATACGGCCGGTAATCTTACCCGCCGCCATTTCCTCGAAGACAGCCGGTGCATCGTCAACCTCACGCAACTGAACCACCGGAACCACGATGCCGTCAGCACCGAACTGGAACGCCTCCGCCAGATCCTGACGGGTACCCACCAGGGAGCCCACCACGCGGATGCCGTCCAGAATGATCTTCACAATGGATAGCTCCATCATCTCCGAGGGCAGACCAACAGCCACCACGGAGCCGCCCGCACGAACCGACTCAACAGCCTGGTTGAACGCAACCTTCGACACCGCGGTCACCACAGCAGCGTGAGCGCCGCCGCCGGTCAGCTCGCGAATACGAGCCGGAACGTCCTCAACCTCGCGTCCGTTGATGACGTAATCAGCACCGGTCTCACGAGCCAGAGCCAGCTTGTCGTCGTTGATATCAACAGCAATAACCTTGGCGCCGAAAACCTTCTTAGCGTACTGAACAGCCAGGTTACCCAGACCGCCAGCGCCGTAAGCAACCAGCCACTGACCCGGGCGAACCAGCGACTCCTTGATTGCCTTGTAGGTGGTCACACCAGCGCAGGTAATGGAGCTTGCCTGTGCCGGGTCAAGACCCTCGGGAACCTTCACAGCGTAATCAGCGGTCACCAGAGTGTACTCACTCATGCCGCCATCGACCGAGTAGCCTGCATTCTTCACCGAACGGCACAGGGTCTCACGGCCCGAGGTGCAGTACTCACAGTGGCCGCAGCCCTCGAAGAACCAAGCCACCGACACGCGATCGCCTTCCTTCAGGGACTCAACACCCTCACCGACCTTGACGACACGACCAATGCCTTCGTGACCCAGAATACGACCCGGAACCTCACCGAAGTCACCGGAAGCCACGTGCAGGTCAGTGTGGCACACGCCCGAGTACTCAATCTTCACGAGCGCCTGGCCGTGACCGACAGCCGGAACGGGAACCTCACGGACAACAACCGAACCGTCAACCTTCTCAGGGACAACAACAGCCTTCATGGTTTCCTTGCACATGATCTAAACTCCTTAGTCATCGGTGGTCGCGCTCAAACCGCAATCTGTAATCTGCGCTGTGCAACCTAGCGGGGTGAGCGCGCGTATTCTTTACATTTCCACCGTAAAATGAGGAGCCCCCAATCTAAAGGACCTTCCCCGAATATGACAGAGGGGTTAGATAGAGGCATTCTCACGAGCAAGGATGATCTTTCGATAAGGTCTATTCCGACCAATGCGCTAAACCGCCAAAGGTTGATATGACGCTATGACGAAACAACACAGAAGATGAGAATGCCTCCCAAATAAGCGGTTTGGGAGGCACTCAGAAAAAATTTAAATATTAAGTTTGAGGCGCATACCACCCTAAAGAAAGGGTTCATTCTACACCTATACGATTCCTACAGGTTTATAGGAACTCTTAGCCGATGAGACTTAGCTGCCTAGAAGCAGAAAGCAACCTCAATATAGCCAGCGCCGCGCTCACCCGGACCGTTCGGAGCGTTCAACGCCCACCCCAGATCCATGATGCGCACCGTAGAATCCATGAACGTACCGCCGCCAGCGCCACCGCCAGCCAGCTGCACCGAACCCACCGCATAGCGGGCACGAGCCGAATCGTTATTCCACTTCTGCGACACCACACGAGCCGAAACACTCAACGCAGCACCGGAACCGCCGCCGCCATAACCGGCACCACCACCTCCAGAAACCACCGACTGGTAGCCGTTAAACAGCTCGCCAGCGTTCGACGGGCGGTTATCGGTACCCTCCGGAGTCTGATCCCACTGGTACGAATAGCTCGCCACACCATCGGCGCCCTTCGCGCGGAAACCGCTCGAACCCGCCGCACCGGCAGTCGCAGTGCTCACCAGCTTCTGGGTGGCGGTGCTCGAAAAACCAATCACCGAACCATCAACAGTCGGCGGGTTCAGCTTCTCACCGCCAGCACCGCCCACACCACCGGCGGCACCCGAACCCGGGTTCACCGTCAGAATCGGCTCAGACTGCGCCTCATACGAGGTGAAACCAACAAAACCGGGCGAACCGTCGCCGTCACCCGAACCAGCGCCACCACCGGTGCTGAACTGGTGCTCGCCACCGGAGCTATCAAGCGAATAGTGCGCGGTCGGGCGCACAGCACCCGCATTCGCGGGGTTCGGCAGAACCGTCGCATACGACGCCAGCACACCGGCACCGCCGCCACCACCGGCAACAATCATCGGCACGCCATCCACCTCAATAGCGGAGGAACCACCGCCGGACGCCGAATACAGCACAGCGCTCATGCCGCCGCGACCGGTCACACCGCCAGAAATGCGGGTCAAATCATTAATCGCAGAAACAACGTTTGCGGGAACCGGCGAAGAAGCCTTCGAGGAGCCACCCACACCGTAGCCGTCGCCGCCCTCAGCGGGCTTCAGCTCACCATTACCAATACCGCCCGAACCGGCCGTCAGAGTAATAGTCTGGCCGCCGCGCACAGCCATAGAACCCTCCACCATGGCACCGGAACCGGCATCAGCCACAGTGTAGTTCGTGCCACCGGCACCGCCCACAGCGGTAAAACGCATACGCTTAGCGCCCGCAGGAACCGTCAGCACGGCTACCTTCTTCACGCCGTCACCGGCAGTGATCATCGTCGAATCCTCGTAAGGTCCGGTGCACTCGCCTTCCTCATCAGACGCCGCATACGCCGGAATCACCGATGACGCCACAACAACCGGGGCAGCCCACGCCGCACCAGCCACCAGACGACGACGGGTCAGACCCGGACGAGAAGAAGGAGAAATGGGGCGCGAAGAATCGCCGGCAGAAGAGCTCACGATAAAAATCCTGTACGTTGAGTGGGTGTTTCTAAACGCAGACGCGACGGGCGTTCGAAGAGCCTCATACTCCTTACACGGAGCCTCATACTCCTTACGTGGGTGCCCGCCACACGCAATACCTCTATTATGCCTTCTCAACAGCCCAAATCCACGCAGGGTCCCGGCACATGCCACCATGAGAACATCCACCAGCAAGAAACAGACAGCAAGCACAAATAGCGGGCACAAAAAACCGCCGGACAGGGGCGCTCCCCCATCCGGCGGTTTTTCTATGAAATTTAGATGGAGCTAGAAGATGAAAGCTAGGAGCCCTTTGTCAGCTAGGAGCCCTTCGTCGAAGACTCAGAAGAGTCAGAATCCTCGGCGGGCTCTGCCTTCTCAGATGCCTTCTCGGATGCCTTCTCGGATGCCTTCTCCTCAGCGCCCTCTACAGACTCATCTGCGGCAGGCTTCGGAGCGAACTCGGCAGGTGCAGGCTCAATACCCGCAGCAGCCTTCGCCGCAGCACGACGACCAGCCACCACAAAACCAGCAGCACCCAGCAGAACCAGCAGCAGAGCAGTCCACACGTGAATACGAACGCCCCAGAGCATCTCCGAGGTATCAATACGCAAGAACATCTCAATGAAGAGGCGACCCACACCGTAGTAGAACACGTACAGCCACAGGGTCTGACCCAGCTTCAGCACGCCCTTACGGCCCAGCCACAGCAGCAACGCCACACCCAGCAGGTTCCACAGCGACTCGTACAGGAACGTCGGATGGAACAGCGTACCCGCCGGATACTGGGTCGGGAAATTACCGCTCGACGCGCTAATCTCCAAGCCCCACGGCAGAGTCGTCGGCTTGCCGAACAGCTCCTGGTTGAACCAGTTACCCCAGCGGCCAAACGCCTGAGCCAGCAGAATACCCGGCGCTACCGCATCCGCAAAAGCAGGGAAATTCATGCCATAGCGGCGGCAACCATACCAGGCGCCCAACGCACCAACCGACACGGCACCCATAATGCCGATGCCGCCCTCCCAAATCTTCAGGAAAGCCCACGGATCAGCAACATTCGGACCGAAATAGCTACCCGGGTCAGTAATCAGCACATGGTAGGCGCGGGCACCAATAATACCCGCCGGAATAGCCCACATCGCCACGTCAAAAACGCGCTCAGGGGTACCACCCGCCGCCTTCCAACGGCGAGAACCCAGCCACAAGCACACCGCCATACCCGCAAGAATACACAGGGCATAGAAATGCACACGGAACGGGCCCAACTGCAGGTACGAAACGCTCGGAGAGGGAATCGAAGCCAGCACGTTAGCTACCGGCACGCTCGCCAGCGACAGCACATCAGACATTAGCCTTCACGCCCCGCCAGCTCACGGGTCAGCTTAGCCACCGCCTCAACACCGCCAGAAGCCAAAGCCTTCACTAGCGCAGTACCGACAATCACGCCGTCCGCATACTCGCCAATCTCCTCAACGTGGGCACGAGTCGAAACGCCCAGACCCACGCACGCACGAGGCGCACCGGCAGCCTTAATGTCCGCAACCAGGGTGCGAGCCGCCTCCGACACGGAGGTGCGGGCACCGGTCACGCCCATCACCGACACGGCGTACACGAAGCCGCTCGACGCCTTCGCAATAGTCGCCAGACGCTCCGGCGAAGAAGACAGAGCAGCCAAGAAAATACGGTCCAGACCGTACTCATCAGAAGCTTCAAACCACGACGACGCCTCATCAGGCACCAGGTCCGGGGTAATCATGCCCGCACCGCCGGCAGCCGCCAAATCACGCGCAAAATTCTTCACACCGTACGCCAGAACCGGGTTCCAGTACGTCATCACGACAACCACCGCGTCGGTCGCCTCGGTAATGCGGCGAACCGCCTCAAACAGCTGAGGAAGCTTGAAACCGTTCTCCAGCGCCACGCCGGTAGCCTTCTGAATCACCGGGCCATCCATGACCGGATCAGAATAAGGCACGCCCAGCTCAATAATGTCCGCGCCGTTATTGCCCAGAGCAATCGCCGCGTCAATCGACTCGTCCAGGGTCGGGAAGCCCACCGGCAGGTAGCCAATCAGCGCCGCACGGCCCTGCTTCTCGCACTCAGCCAGACGAGCCGCCAGAGGCGACTGCGCATTCGGAGCGGGGAAAGAACCATCCAGCACCGTAAAAGGTGCCGCCTGAGAAATAGCGTCCTGGTAGCTCATTACTTAGCCTCACTTTCAGCCTGTGCGTTCTGTGCAGCGGATGCGGCAGCTTCCTTATTACCGGTCATCAGGGTCGAGGACGGAATCGCCTTACCCAGACCGAACCACTTCAGCGCGGTCTCCATGTCCTTATCGCCACGACCCGACAGGCAGACAATCATCGTCTTCTCACGTGCCGCCTCCGGATCCTCAGCAACCCAACGCTGGCACACGCGCAACGCGCCCGCCAGAGCGTGCGAGGACTCAATCGCCGGGATAATACCCTCGGTGCGGCAGAGCAGACGCAGAGCGTCCATCGCCTCGGTGTCAGTCACCGGCTCGTAAGTCACGCGACCAATATCGGACAGGTAGGAGTGCTCAGGACCCACACCCGGGTAATCCAGACCAGCAGAAATCGAATGGGACTCAATGGTCTGGCCGTCCTCATCCTGCATCAGGTAGGTCATCGCGCCGTGCAGCATGCCCGGGCGGCCCAGAGTAATGGTCGCCGCGTGACGGCCGGTCTCCACGCCGTCACCGCCAGCCTCAAAACCGTAAATCTCAACCGAAGAATCGTCCAAGAACGCGTGGAACAGACCAATCGCGTTCGAACCGCCACCCACGCAGGCAGCAATACCATCGGGCAGGCGGCCAGTCTCAGTAAGAATCTGCTCGCGCGCCTCCTCACCGATAGCGTCGTGGAAGAAACGCACCATCGCCGGGAACGGGTGCGCACCCGCAGCGGTACCCAGCAGGTAGTGGGTGTTCTCAACGTTCGAAACCCAGTCGCGCAGCGCCTCATTAATGGCGTCCTTGAGGGTGCGGGAACCGTTCTGAACCGCAATCACCTTCGCGCCCAGTAGCTGCATACGAGCCACGTTCAGCGACTGACGCTCAGTGTCTTCCTCACCCATGTAGACCACGCACTCCATGCCGAACAGCGCAGCCGCAGTCGCAGTCGCAACACCGTGCTGACCCGCACCGGTCTCAGCAATCAGACGGGTCTTACCCATACGCTTAGCCAGCAGAGCCTGACCAATCACGTTATTAATCTTGTGGCTACCCGTGTGGTTCAGGTCCTCACGCTTGAGGAACACACGCGCACCAGCATGCTCAGAGAACTTCGGAACCTCAGTCAGTAGCGACGGACGGTTCGAATACTCAGCAGAAAGACGCTGGAACTCAGCAATGAACTCGGGGTCGTTCTTCGCCTCGTTAAAGGTTGCCTCCAGCTCATCCATGGCGGCAATCAGCGACTCGGGCATCCACCGCCCGCCGTACTCACCAAAATAGGGGCCGGGGGCATTCTTCAACGACTCGCCGTTGAGGAAAGCATCTGCCAGGTTCTCGCTCATCACTATTCCTTCCCTGGATGGTTGCCGCCGGATGCGCACCGCGGGTAGGGCGGGGCATCAGGCCTGATCACAGCGAAACACCACGCCAACCGCGAATAGGTGGGCGGTATTCGCACATATCCCCCTATAGTACCCGGGTGCAGGCGGTGACCTGTACCCCGGAGTGCACATGACCATTCCTAGGACATGTGACGTTCGCCGGGGTGGGTGTGCTCGCGGGTATGGGCGGCTCGCATGGGAAGGTTTAAACGCTGGGAAGAAGCGGCGAGGCAGGGGCGCTCGGCTGGGTCTGGCCGGGTCGGGCAGGGTCTGGCAAGCGCGGCGGGCTACAGCAGCTCGCGCAACTCCTCCATCTGCTGAGAAAGCACCGTCGACACACCACCGCGCATCGACACCCCGTACAGGGTCTCCGCAATCTGCATCGTGCGCTTCTGATGCGTCACCACAATCAGCTGCGAACGCTCCCCCAACTCACCAATCACCTGCAGCAGGCGCGAGAGGTTGCGGTCATCCAGCGCCGCCTCAACCTCATCCAGGGCGTAGAACGGCGACGGGCGAGACATATAAATCGCAATCAACAGCGCCAGCGAAGCAAGCGAACGCTCACCGCCAGATAGCAACGACAGGCGCTTAACCTTCTTACCTGCCGGGCGCGCGTGAATCTCCACACCCGAATTCAGCGGATCGGACGGATCGTCCAGCTCCAGGTGGCCCTCGCCTCCCGGGAACAGGGTCTCAAAGATGCGGCGGTAGTGGGTGTTGATGTCCTCCATAGCGGCGGTGAACACCTCCGCAATGTGGCTGCTGACCTCGTCCATGACCGTGTTCAGGTCGCGGCGGGTCGCCTTCAAATCCTCAATCTGCTGGTTCAGGTAGGCGTGGCGTTCAGATAGCGCCTCGTACTCCTCCAGTGCCAGCGGGTTAATGGCGCCCAGCGCCTCCAGTTCGGCGCGGGTTGCCTTGAGGCGAGCGCGCACGCTCTCGGTGGAGGCTTCGGTAGTCTCAGAGGCCGTTTCGGTAGCAGTATTTTCGGAGGCAGCATTTTCGGAGGCGTCGTTTTCGGACGTCTGCTGAACGGGCACGTCAACCGGCAGCTGCTCGGAGTACTCCTCCTCCAGCTGCTCCAGGGTCAATCCCGTCACCAGGCGGGCACGCTCAGCCAGCGCTTGCACACGCTCCTGTACGCGCGCCGCCTCCGTCTGGGTGCGCGCCAGCAGGGTCAGTGCCGCCGCGTGCGCCGCCTGCAAATCCTGCACCTCATCGTTCGTGCTGGTCAGGCCCTCCTGGGCGTTCTTCAAGGCGGTGTTCAGCTCGTGTAGCTGCTGCTCACGCTCGCTCACCTGCTCGGCAAGTACCTCACCCAGACGGTGGGCACGGCGCTCAATGGTCGCCGCGGGAGCCTGCTCCCCCGTGCCCGCCAGGTAGGAATCCTCGCGGGTACGCGCCGACTCGTAGGCGGTACGCGCCTGCGCCACGGATTCTTCCGCGGCGGCAAGGCGCTCGTTCAAGCGGGCACGCTCATTCTGAATGTTCTGCGCGGAGGCTTCCAGGGACTCCGCCTGGGCGCGGGCGCGGGCATGCTCGGCGCTCGCCACGCCCGCCGCCTTCGCTGCCTCGCGTTCTGCTTCGACCGCCGATTCTGCCGCGGTCTGAGCCTGCTGAACAACCTGCTCGGCTTCATCCAGTTCGGCGCGGGTGCGGGTCACGACCTGGGAGGCGGCGCGGTATGCGGCGGCAAGTTCCAGGGGG
Organism: Rothia sp. 27098_8_27; assembly: GCF_041432805.1. NCBI lineage: Bacteria > Bacillati > Actinomycetota > Actinomycetes > Micrococcales > Micrococcaceae > Rothia > Rothia sp. 27098_8_27. Next base: position 546,593 of record NZ_JAPWAJ010000001.1, read on the forward strand.
CTGGCACCCTCAGCCGGGTAGAGCAGGCTGTAGCGGGTGTGCTCGGTGCCTGCGGGGTCAAAAATACGCCACATAGTGCGCTGACCTGCGAGGGTATTCTCTGCAAGCAGGTGCAGGGCTTGCTCTGCGGAGGCTGCATCCGGCGCGAACAGTACGCCCGCCAGGCGCTCACCCAGCGCCGCGGTGACGCGTGCCAGGGCGTGCTCGTCGATGCCGGCGAGCGCGGCGGCATCCTCGCTGAACGGCTCAATCATCTCGGTTGCGGGGCGGATGCCCAACTCACGCAGCTCGGCGGCGCAGGATTCGGGCAGGGTGGTTTCGGGCAGTTCTGTTGAAAGTTCCTTCGCGGCAGATTCGCTGCTTTCATCACCCTTATCGCTATCTTTGTCACCACGCAGCTGCGACACCTCGGCGCCCTCAACCGGCACGCTCAACGCCGCGGTCGCCAGCGAGGTCAGCGCCGCAGACGCCGCACGCGCATACTCGGGGTCAATCTGCACGGCATCCAGCACGCGCAGCAGGCTCGCGCCTTCGCTCGAAGAATCCATGAGCTCGCCGGTCTCGGGGTCGAACACCGCCTCGGCAGATTCAGCATCCAGTTCGGCGGGTTCCTCGCCCAGGCTCTGACCCAGCGCCTCACGCAGGGTTGCGGCACGCTCAGCCGCCGCCGCGTAGGCGCGGGTCGCCTCCACCGCAGCGGCGCGGGCGGCATCCAGCTGGGCCTGCGCGCGGGCACGAGACTGCGCCGCCTCACCCGAGGCGCGCTCAGTCTGAGCCACCTCGGACGCCGCCTTCTCAATGTTCTTCAGCGCCGCATCGTAGCGCTCCTCAAAGCTGGCGTAGCTTTCCACCGCGCGCTCTGCCTCTTCGCGGCGCTCCTCCAGCAGTTCCAGGGCGCGTTCGTATCCGGCGCGGGCGGCGGCGGTCGCTTCGGTCAGCTCCACGCGGTAGGTGCGCACGCGCTCGGCGGCGATGGACTGCACGGTGCGCACGCGCGCTGCGGACTCGCGCAGGGTCGACACGGCCTTCTGGCAGGCGGTGACCTCGGCGTTCAGGCGGTTCTGTTCCTGCTGATGCTTCGCGGATGCTGCACGCGCCGCCTCCAGCTGTTCTTTCAGGGTTTCGGCGCGGCGATTACCATCCGTTTCTGATGCGAGAGCCTGCGCCTGCTCAGCCTGCAGAACACCCAGCTGACGAGCCAAAAGTACCGCCTCCAGCTGGCGGATGCGCGCCTGCAGCTGGCGTGCAGTCGCGGCGGATTCTGCCTGCTCGCTCAGCGGCTGCAGCTGCGAATCCAGCTCGGCAACCAGGTCACTCAGGCGGGTAACGTTCGATGCCACAGACTCCAACTTGCGGCTGGTCTTCTCCTGGCGGCGGCGGTACTTGACCACGCCCGCCGCCTGCTCAATCATGTCGCGGCGCTGCTGCGCGGTGGCGTGCAGGACCGCATCCAGCTGTCCCTGGCCGACGAGCACGTGCATCTGCTGGCCCAGACCCGCCTCCGAGAGCAGGTCCTGAATGTCGGCAAGGCGCGCCGGGGAGCCGTTAATCTCGTACTCGCTGCCGCCGGAGCGGAACATGGTGCGCGAAATCTGCACCCGATCAGCGGGAATGCTGAGGGTGCCGTCAGAATTATCGAAAGTCAGGGTGACCTTGGCGCGGCCCAGGGGTGCACGCTGGGCGCCGTCGCCCGAACCAGCCTCGCCGGAGCCCGCGAAGATAACGTCCTTCATGCTGCCGCCGCGCAGGCTCTTAGCGCCCTGCTCACCCATGACCCAGGCGAGCGCATCCAGCACATTGGACTTACCGGAGCCGTTCGGTCCGACCACCGCATTAATGCCGGGGGTGAACTCAAAAGTGGTTGCGGAGGCGAAAGACTTGAACCCTCGCAGGGTCAGCGACATCAGGTGCACAAGGGGCCTTTCTGCAGAAGAACTGGTGTGTGCCGGGCACGTTCTGTGGTGCGTGGCGGCATCCCTCTAGTGTACGCGGTGAGGCGGGCGGGCGGCGTGAACGTGCACGGGGTGAAGAGGGTTCAAAGTTCCTCATTCTGCATCATCTTACGCGCGGGGTGAACGGGCGCGTTCATATTGGGTCTACGGATACGGGTTCGCCCGGTCGGTGCGGTAGATTGGAATGAGCATCACGAATTCTGCGGGGCCGCTGTTCGCATCCCCGCGTTTTTCTATGTATCCCACTGACTTCTATTTTCAAGGGCCACACCATTGATGAATGCATCCGCCGATAAGGTCGGCACGAACTCTGACATTCGCCACGCTAACGCAGCTCTGCTGTCTATTACCCATGAGCTGCCTCCGGAGGTCGTCACGAGCGACTACTTCGATGAGCAGCTGGCCCAAACCTATAAGCGTCTGCGCATGCCGAAGGGCCTGCTGGAGCGCCTTGCCGGTATTAGCACTCGCCGCGGCTGGGCTGAGGGCCAGACCTTCGAGGACGGCGTGGTTGCCGCAGCCGAGAAGGCTATCGAGCAGGCGGGTATTGACCGTTCCCAGATTGGCCTGCTGATTAACGCTTCGGTGACTCGCGATAACTTTGAGCCCGCCGTTTCGGTGGGTGTGCACGACCGCCTGGACCTGCCGCGTCACGCCCTAAACTTCGATATTACGAACGCCTGCCTGGGCTTCGTGAACGCGATGACTGTCGCCTCCACCATGATTGATGCGGGCGCTATCGACTACGCCCTGATTGTGGCTGGCGAGGACCCCTCCCCGTGGCACCGTACCGCGGTGCGCATCCTGAACAACCCCGATTCGACCCGCGAGGATGTGCTGGCGCAGTTCGCGACCCTGACCCTCGGTTCGGGTGCGGCGGCGGCTGTGATTGGTCGCGCTGACCGCCACCCGGAGGGTCACCGCATCGTCGGTTCGGTGTCCCGCGCGGGCACTGAGCACCGTAACCTGTGCATCGGTGGCGAGGCGGATCAGGGCATGAACACTGACGCCGAGGGCCTGCTTAAGCACGGCCTGGAGCTGGTGGCGCAGGCGTGGGAGCAGGCGCATCAGGACGGCTGGGAGTGGAACGACATGACCTCCTACGTGACCCATCAGATTTCTAACGCCCACACGAACGCCATTATTGAGGCGGTCGGTATTGAGCGTGAGCGCATCCCCTTGACCTTCCCGAAGTGGGGCAATGTGGCCGCGGCGGCTCTGCCGATGACTCTCGCCGAGTGCGCGCCGACCTACACGGAAGGCGACCGTATTCTGTGCATGGGTGTGGGTTCTGGTCTGAACACTGCCCTGCTTGAGATTCAGTGGTAACCCGTTAGCTTTTGCGGTAGACATTCACCGATTCGATCCGGAAGGATTCCCAGCATGCGCCATTTGAACTTCCCTAAGGCTCAGCCCCCGTATAACCCGGAGGAATGGGCGGGCGTGAACCCGCGCTACTCCCACCTTCTGGAGGTGCCCACCTCCGCCCCCATTGAGCAGCGGGCACAGCAGGCTGGCGCGCGCCGCTGGCACTACCTGGATAACCTTCCGGTGCTGGTCGAGCAGGGTTTGGAGCCGATTGGCACGATTCTGTGCGTGCACGGTAACCCGACCTGGTCGTACCTGTGGCGTACCGTGCTGGATGCGGGCGTGAATGAGCGCGCCCCGTGGCGTGTGGTTGCGGTTGATCAGATTGATATGGGTTATTCGGAGCGCACCCACCTGGATTTGGAGGGTGAGCGCCGCTCCCTGACCGACCGTATCGCTGACCTGGGTGATTTCACGAAGGCACTCGGTCTGGATGAGACCGATAAGCCGGTCGTGACCCTCGCCCATGACTGGGGTGGGCTGGTGTCCTTTGGTTGGGCGCTGGAACATCGTGAGATTCTTTCGGGCGTGATGCTGACGAACACCGCGGTCTACCATGACGGCATTGAGAATATCCCTGCCGCTCTGCGCCTGGCGTTGGGTGTGCACGAGTGGGGTACTCACGATTCGACCGCGTTTATTGATGTGACCTTGGGCCTGGCTCAGAATGAGGGTCGCCTGCCCGCGCCGGGTTCTGCCGGTGCCGGGGCGCTTGATGGTGCCCTGCCGCAGCCGGTGGGTCAGCAGCCCAAGCGCCTGTACCCGAGCCCTCTGAACGAGGCGATTTACCGTACGTACCGTGCGCCGTACGCTCATTCGGCGTGGCGTGAGGGTGTGCGTAATTTTGTGGGCGATATTCCGACCGGTGCCGATGTTCCGTCCTATACGCCGATGCAGCGTATTGCCGAGCAGATCCGTGGCCTGGACGTGCCCGCGTTCTTCCAGTGGGGCACGAAGGACCCGGTGTTCCAGCGCCGCTACCTGTTCGACCTGATGGAGCGCATGCCGCAGGCGAAGGTGCACCGCTACGAGAAGGCCTCGCACCTGGTCATTGAGGATTACGATATTGCCTCCCCCATGATTTCGTGGCTTGCGCAGACTTTCGGCACGCTGGAGGATGGCGCTCTGGTGCCCCCGCACAACGTTGAGGCGGAGCATCGTGCCGCCCGCGCACGCCGCCACGGTCTGACTGCCGGCGAGGGCGCTACCGCTGAGGGTGCTGTTCCCGCGGCGTTCCGCCCCATGCTCGCAGCCCTCACCGAACGCGCCGACGACGCCTCCACCGCCGTGGTGGACATGGACCCCAAGGGCGACGGCACCTCCGTTTCTGTGACCCTGACCTGGGCTGAGCTGAACCAGCAGGTCAACGCCGCCGCGACCCGCCTGCACGCCCTGGGTGTGCGTCCGGGCGACCGTGTGAACCTGATGGTGCCTCCGGGTGCCCGCCTGACCACCCTGATTTACGCCTGCATGAAGCTGGGCGCTGTCATTGTGGTGGCTGATACCGGTCTGGGTATTCCGGGTCTGACTCGCGCGTTGAAGGGCGCTAACCCGAGCTTCCTGGTGGGTATTCCCGCCGCGCTCAGTGCCGCCCGTACCCTGCTGTGGCCGGGTGTGCGTATTTCTGTGGAGCCGCTGGGTTCGGTGCAGGAGAAGCTGTTGGGCGTTGCCGGTTCGGTGTTTACCGCGCCCGCCGCTGACGGTACTCCGGGTGCGCCGGTGCCCACCCCGACCGTGGTGGAGTTCCCCTCCCCCGTGCCGGATGCTGATGCGGCGGTGCTGTACACCTCCGGTTCGACCGGCCCGGCTAAGGGTGTGGTGTACACGCAGCGTCAGCTGGCGGGTATGCGCGACGCCATTGCGAACACGTACGGTTTTGCGCCCGGTAGCGGCCTGGTGGCTGGCTTCGCGCCGTTTGCGCTGTTGGGCCCGGCGCTGGGTGCTACCAGCGTGACCCCGACGATGGATGTGACCCGCCCGAAGACTCTGACGGCTTCGGCATTGGCGTCGGCTGCGGCGGCTATTGACGCGTCGGTCGTGTTTGCTTCCCCCGCCGCCCTGGTAAATGTGGTGGCAACCGCCGATGAGCTGAACGCTGAGCAGCGTGCGGCGTTGGCTAAGGTTCAGACCGTGCTGAGTGCTGGCGCGCCGATTCCCGTGCCGTTGCTGGAGGCGCTCTCCGTCCTGGTGCCGAACGCCTCCCTGCACACCCCCTACGGTATGACCGAGGGTCTGCCGGTGACCGATGTGTCTTTCGAGATGATTCGCCAGGCGATTGCTGAGGGCACCCCGAATGCTGCCGGTGAGGTGCTTGACCCGTTCGCCCGTGACGGCGTGTGCGTTGGTTTCGCGGTGTACGGTGCGGCGGTGGCTATTGCGCCGCTGCTGCAGGACGGTTCGGTGGCGGATGAGCTGACCCATGAGCCGGGTGTGACCGGTGAGATTCTAGTGTCGGCGCCGCACGTGAAGGACCGCTACGACACCCTGTGGGTGACTGAGGAGCAGTCCATCAGCACTCCGGGTTGGCATCATACCGGTGACGTCGGTCATCTGGACGCTTCGGGTCGCCTGTGGGTTGAGGGTCGCCTCGCGCACGTGCTGCTGACTTCGCAGGGTGTGCTGACCCCGGTTGCGGCTGAGCAGTCCGCCGAGTCCCTACCCGAGGTGCGCCGCGCCGCCCTGGTCGCGGTGGGTCCTGCAGGTACTGCCGCCCCGGTGCTGGTCATTGAGGCGTCCGCAAATACTGCCGCGTTGGAGGCGCGCCAGTCAGCATCGGGCCTCAAGCGTGCCCTGCTCGATCGCGTGCCCGGCGCTCGCCGCTTCCCCATTGCGGAGGGTGTGGCGCCCTTCGAGCTCTCGCAGCTGGTGCGTCAGAAGGTTGCCGAGGATACCGGTGTGGAACTTGCCGCGGTGCTGGTGGTGCACGAGCATCCGACTGATATTCGCCATAATTCGAAGATTGACCGCCCCGCCCTGGGTGAGTGGGCGTCGAAGGTCCTTGCGGGAGCGTAAGCGCCTGCCGGATCCCTAAGTCTAAGGAGTATGATGTCCCCTCATTCTTCGCGTGAGTCCTCTTCCCACGAGCATGCATCCCGTCTGCCTGCGTCCCGCCTGTCGACTGCGCATGCGGTGACCTCCCCGACGGCGCGGTTCCGCAAGCCTGCGCAGCCGCTGGCGGCACGCTACACCGACCCCGCCCCGCGTTCCCTGCGCCCGGTTGAGGAGCCCGATTTTGCCCCGCGTATTGGCGAGCGCATCCTCTTTACCGGTGCGAGCGGCCTGCTGGGTCGTGAGAGTGTGCTGGCGCTGCTGCGTGCGGGCTATGATGTGCGCGTTTTTCAGCGTGGCGATTCGGGTATTGCGGCTCTGCTGCCCGATTCGATTCGCCCCCGTTTTGAGCAGGTGCGCGGCGATATTACGAACGCGCAGGCTGTTGATTTGGCGATGACCGGCGTGAACGGCGTGGTGCATGCCGCGGCGAAGGTTTCGGTCAGCGGCGAGTGGGCTGATTATGAGCGCATCAACATTGAGGGCACCCGCACCCTGCTACAGGCGGCGCTGAACCATTCGGTGTCTTCGTTCCTGTACATTTCCTCGCCGTCGGTTGCCCATGCCGGCGCGGCGATTGTGGGTGACGGTGCCGGCGTGGCGTCCCCGGAGCATGCGCGCGGTAACTATGCGCGTTCGAAGGCTGCCGCCGAGCTCCTTGCCCTGGAGGCGAACGGCACTGCCCTGCCCGGTGGCGGGGTTTTGCGTGTGGGTGCGTTGCGTCCGCACCTGATGTGGGGACCGGGCGATACCCAGCTGGTCGAGCGTATTCTGGAGCGTTCCGCCGCGGGCCGTCTGCCGCTGCTCTCTGGCGGTACGGGCCTGATTGATACGCTCTACATTGATAACGCCGCGGATGCCGTGGTACGCGGCTATCAGCGCCTCGACGCTTTTGCGGGCCGGGCGCTGGTGGTGACGAACGGTCAGCCGCGCACTATCGCTGAACTACTGGGTGGTTTCTGTGAGGCGGTGGGCGTTCCCGCCCCGCGTTTCTCGGTTCCGGCGAAGGTTGCGGCTCTGGCGGGTAAGGTCATTGAGCGCGTCTGGGAACGTCTGCCGAAGAACGTGACTGCCGGCGATGAGCCGCCGATGACGGAGTTCCTCGCCGAGCAACTGTCGACCGCGCACTGGTTTGATCAGCGCCGCACCCGTGAGCTTCTGCAGTGGGAGCCCGCCGTGTCGATTGAGGAAGGCTACGAGCGTCTGGGCTTGTTCTACGGGGACAAGTACAGTCGTTAAGCGCTTCTTTTCGGGGTGGCTTTCAGGTTGGCTCCCCCACTCCCGGTTTAAATGAATGAGGTTTAAACGAATGACGGCGTAGCTACATCCCCCTATGGGAGGAACGTAGCTACGCCGTCATGTGCATATCTAGCGTGAGCTTGTGCCTATCGAGAGCGTGGGGCCCGCTGGCAGTGCGGGCAACGGTAGGACGAACGGTTCTGGAACGGCTCACGCACTATCAGGGATGTGCGGCCCGCCTCCGCGCAACGGTGGCAGGGCTCCCCGGCACGGCCGTAGGCATTCAGCGAGCGCTCAAAGTAGCCCGATTCGCCAAGCACGTTCACGTACAGGGCGTCGAAGCTTGTGCCGCCAGCCGCCAGGGACTCGCGCAGCACCTGGGTGACAGCCTCCAGCAGTTCGCGGGTTTGGGAGGCGCTCAGGGTGCGTGCGGGCTTCGCGTAGTGCAGCCGCGCACGCCACAGCGCCTCGTCGGCGTAGATATTGCCCACGCCGGAGATCACCGACTGGTCCAGCAACACCTTCTTAATGCCGCTGGAGGTGCGCAGGAACTTGCGACGCACCGCCGCGGGGTCGAAGAATTCGTCCAGCGGGTCGCGGGCAATGTGCTTGACCGCTTCCGGCACTAGAAAACGCTCCGGTACTTCACCCGGCGCTACCTCACCCGCCGCTGCTTTATTCGCTGCAACCGCCGCGGGTACGTCCGGTACCAGCGGGCTAAGGAACATGCCACCGAAGATGCGCTGGTCCACGAAGAGCAAGCGTTGCCCGGTGCCTGCCGCACCGCCGGTAGCTCCCGCCGGTCCTAGTTCTAGCGCCACGCGCAGGTGCCGCGGCTGCTCATCAAAGGCCGCGCGAGCCTCAGATTCACTATCCGATTCACCGCCCGGCTCATCGCGCACGAGCAGCTGACCGCTCATACCCAGATGCACCACGAGCGCCTCCTCGGCAAGCGTACCGTCCGCCTCGCTCAGGGTCAGCCACAGGTACTTGCCGCGGCGGTAGGCGCCGCGCAGCGTCCTGCCGGTGAGTGCCGCCTCAAAGTGGGCGGGACCGGGCAGGTGCCTGCGCAGCGAACGGGCATCGACCACGCGCACCGCCCGCACGGGGCGACCCAACGAATGGTCGGCTAGACCTGCGCGAACGGTTTCCACCTCGGGCAGTTCGGGCATGATTCCCTCCAATCAGCGGGACTGCAAAATCAAGAACCCGCAGAGCTAGCAGACCTGCAGGATGATTGGAATGAGCCTAAACCAGAACGCGGTACGCCTGCTCAGCGGCAAGGCGCTCCGCCTCCTTCTTGCTCGGACCCACACCGGTACCGGCCTGCTGGTTCGCCACAATAGCAACCGCAGTGTACACGCGCGCGTGATCGGGGCCCTCGCCGGTGACCTCGTAGCGCACGTCTCCCCAGCCGCGGGCGGTGGCGAGGTTCAGCAGCTCAGTCTTCCAGTCGCGTCCAGAGTTCAGGACCTTCTCATCGTCGAGCAGCGGCGCAATCAGGCGCAGCACCAGGTCACGAGCCGCCTCGCGACCGCACTCCAGGTAGGTCAGGCCAAAAATCGCTTCCATGGTGTCGGCAAGGATCGAGTCCTTATCGGCGCCGCCGGTGTGAATCTCGCCCTTACCGAGCAGGATGTACCTGCCCAGATCCAGGTCGCGTGCCACCTTCGCCAACGCCACAGTCGACACCACCACGTGGTGCAGCTTCACGAGCTCACCCTCGGGCAGGTCGGGGTAGCGTCGGTACACTTCTTCAGCGATCGCCAGGGAAAGCACCGAATCGCCCAGGAACTCCAGGCGCTCGTTATGCTCCACCCCGGGGTTCTCGAAGGCGTAGGAGCGGTGGGTTAGGGATAGCAAAAACGTCTCGGCGTCGATATCGACTCCGAGACGTTTACGCAACTCCCTAGTATCAACACTAGGAAATTCAGTCATAAGGATTCACCGCTTCTTAGGCGTCTGCAACCTTACGGCCCTTGTACTCCAGGAACAGGGCGTTGCCTGCAGCGTCGGTTACAACCTTTGCCTGGTGGGGCAGGCTGTAGGTCACGCGACCGTTTTCAACGGTCTTAACCAGCTGGGGCACGGATGCCTTCCACTGGGAACGGCGTGCGCGGGTGTTAGCGCGGGACATCTTGCGCTTGGGAACAGCCACAGCTATCTCACAATCTCTAGTAACAACAATTTAGTTTTCGGTATCTGCACCGAGCAGGCCCTGCAGGGCCGACCAGCGCGGATCCAACACCTCGTGATGATGCCCGGGGTCATCCTCCAGGCGCGCACCGCAATCGGCGCACAGACCCTGGCAGGTGTCCCTGCAAACAGGCTGGAACGGCAGTTGAAGGATTACTGCGTCCCGCAGAGCCGGTTCAAGGTCGATGGAATCATCCTCAACGGCGTACTGCTCATCTACTTCGTCTTCGGGGCCGCCAGCCGGGGCCTTCTCAAAGACGAAAAGCTCTTGAATATTGGCCGACATCTCGTAATCAATCGGATCCAAGCAGAGGCTACACTCGCCGTGTACATCCACAACGACGGAGCCGGTTACTAGGATACCATCAACAACAGACTCCATACGAATATCGAGGTCAATATCCGAACCCTCTTCCACGCCGATGAGCGTGTTACCCAGGTCTGCCGGTGCGGGCAGAACCTCAGTGAGAGTTTCCATGGTGCCAGGGCGGTGAATCAGGTTAGTGACCGATACCACCAGCGGCGATGCGTCTGCACGTGAAATGGCGTTTCTCCTTACGAAATGTATAAACCAAAGTCCCATTTTAGGGGTCATTCGCACCGTTAATCAAGATTAAGCGCCTTTTAAATCTCTTTAAGTGGCGCTCACCTCTTAAATATCCCCTTAAGGAGGCGCCGCGCGGCATTTAATCGGTCGGTCGGGGCTACTACTGGGGGACTTAAGTGCCCGGTCGGCGGTGCGAGTTATTCTGCCGGGGCCCTGCCGGTGGGCGTACCTGGCGTGCCGGGCGTGCCGGGCGTGCCGGGTGGGTGCGCCCCGGGTGCGCGCCCGGGTCGGCTAGGCGTTTTTCAGGGCGCGGGCGACCGCCTCCGGCACGAAGGGAGTCACGTCACCACCCAGCGACGCCACCTCACGAATAATCGTGGACGACACCGCACCGTAGCGATCCTCACCCGCCAAGAACACCGTCTCAACCTGCGCCAGGTGGCGGTTCATGCTCGCCATCGGAGCCTCATAGCTGTAGTCCGTCGCAGAACGCAGACCCTTCACCAGCACCTTCGCGCCACGCTCCGCCGCGTACTCGGCAAGCAGTACGCCCGGCGGAATCGGCTCCACGCTCACGCCCTCAATGCCGAGCTCCTGCAGAGACTCACTCACCAGCTGCACGCGCTCCTCCAGGGAGAAACGGTACTTCTTGGAGCTATTGTGCGCCACGCCCACAATCACCTCGTCAAAGAGCTGAGCGGCGCGGGCAATGATTTCCAGGTGGCCGTGGTGCACGGGGTCAAAAGATCCGGGGCAGAGGGCAATCATGGCGGTCCCTTCACAAATAAATATCAGACGTTGGAATGAGTAGATGCGGGCGAATTTAGGATGCGGATTAGCGGCATGCGGGCGAGCGCAGGCTGAGGGCGGGAAGGTCGGGCGGCGATTTTAGGCGGCGAGCTCTTCAGCATCCTTGCCAGATTCGTTGCCGAACTCGTCGCCCGCCTGCTCCTCCGCCTCGTCAGGCTCCACATAGTAGAGAACCGTCTCGCCGTGCTGACGGGTCGAAAAACAGTACAGACCCTCGCCCCACACCGGCTCGGGATCGCGAGAAGAACGCTCCACCACGACCACGGCACCCTCGGCAAGCTTGGGGGTCAGCGCCTCCAGCAGCTCGCTGACCTGCTCGTTCGGCATAGCGTAGGGCGGGTCAACAAACACCAGGTCCCACGGGCCGGAGGCGGACTTCACGTAGGTCAGCGCCTGAGACTGCTGCACGCGCGCCGCAGAACCGGTAGCGCCAGAAGAACCGGTGCGGCCCATTGCCTTCTCCACCGCGGCAACGTTCTTGCGAATCACCGCAACAGCCTTCGGGTAGGTGTCCAGCAGAGTCACGGAGGCGGCACCGCGTGAGAGCGCCTCGCAGCCCAGCGCGCCCGAGCCGCCAAAGGCGTCCAGCACGCGGGCGCCACGAATAATGTCGTAGCTCTCCAACTTCGAGAAGAGGGATTCCTTCACCCGGTCGGTGGTCGGGCGAGTATTATCCCCCGGAACCGAGGCAAGGCGAACGCCTCCGGCAGCACCGGAAATAATACGGCTCATAGGTCTCTCCTCTTAACTAGTGCGGTGTGTTGACGTCACGGTTTCAGCAGGTGGTGGGCAAGGCAGGTTGGCGGGGGTGGCAGAGCGTTCTGCCCCGTTGGGCGCTTATCCCCTGCCGAGGAACGCCTCACGGTCAGCGTCCAGGGCGCGGTCAATCGTACGCGCCAACGACGGATGCTTAGCCAGCGTCGGGTCCTTCTCCACCACCGAGCGGGCATCCTCGCGGGCACGCTCAATAATGTCGGCATCGGCGAGCGCCCGCAAGAACCGCAGGGTGCTCTTCGAGCCCGATTGTGCAGCACCCAGAATATCACCCTCGCGGCGCTGCGCCAGGTCGATGCGGGAAAGCTCAAAGCCGTCCGTGGTGGAGGCGACCGCATCCAGACGCTCGCGGGACACGCCGCCCTCCTCCTGGCGGGTCACCAGCAGGCAGGTGCCCGCGTAGCCGCCGCGGCCCACACGACCTCGCAGCTGATGCAGGCCCGAGATGCCGAAGCGGTCAGCGTCCATGATGATCATGAGCGTGGCGTTCGGGACGTTCACGCCCACCTCAATGACGGTGGTGCTGATGAGCAGGTCAATCTCACCGCGCTCGAAAGCGGTCATGACGGCGGTCTTCTCCGCCGGGTCCATGCGGCCGTGCAGGGTGCCGATACGCACGCCGACGAGGGCGTCCTCAGTGCTCAGGTAGGAGTACATTGAGGCGACCGAGGTCAGCTGAACCTTGCCGTCACTACTCGCGCTACCGCCCTGACCGAAATATCCCTGGGCTGAGTTGCTCGCGCCCGCGCCAGTTCCAGCACCGTTCAGGCTGGATGCGCCAAAGAACGCGGTGCCCTCCTCCAAGCTGTCGCCATCCTCCCCGATTTTGGGTACAACAACATACACCTGGTGGCCCGCGTCGATTTCTTCGCGGGCGCGCCTCCACAGCCGGGACGCCCAGGCGGGCTTCTCGGCGAGGGGCACCACGTGCGTTGAGATTTTCTGTCGGCCCGCGGGCAGGGTATCGAGCACGGACACGTCCAGGTCACCGAACACGGTCATGGCGACGGTGCGCGGAATGGGCGTTGCGGTCATGACCAGGCGGTGCGGCAGGGCGCCGTCGGTGCCGCGCAGGCCGTCGCGCTGCTCCACGCCGAAGCGGTGTTGCTCGTCCACGACGACCAGACCCAAATCGTGGAAGCTCACCTCGTCGGAAAGCAGGGCGTGGGTGCCAATCACAATCTGGGCGGTGCCGTCGGCGAGCTCCTGCAGTACCTTGCGCTTGGCGCGGGTACCCATGGAGGCGGTCAGCAGGCGCACACGCACACGGCCGGGTTCCTCCCCGCTCCCCGCGGGAGCTCCCTCGGCGGAACCCGCGGCAGAATCATCAGCGTCAGAGTCTTCGGGCGCCGCCATATCCCCCAGGATGTCCAGCACCGAACGCAAATGCTGCTCGGCAAGCACCTCGGTCGGGGCGAGCATCGCGGACTGGCCGCCCGCATCAGCAACCTGCAGCATGGCGCGCAGAGCCACCACGGTCTTACCGGAACCCACATCACCTTGCAGCAGGCGGTTCATGGGCGATTCACTCGACAAATCCGCGGCAATCTCAGCGCCCACCTTCTGCTGCCCCTCGGTCAGCTCGTAGGGCAGAACCTGAAGCAGCCGATCGGCGAGGCCGCCCTCCACGGCGGGGCGCGGCTGGGTCAGGTGCGCGGCACGCACCGAGTGCAGGCGGGCGAGCGCGCTCTGCAGCACGAATGCCTCACGGTAACGCATCTGCGCCTGCGCGGCACGCCAGGTGTCCTCAGAGTCGGGGGTGTGCAGGGCGCGGTACGTCCACTCCAGCGAGGGCACCTTGCGGGCGCGGCGAATCGTGTAGGGCACCGGGTCTTCAAGTTCTTTGAGCGGCACCTTTTCGAGCAGCTGCGCCATGTAGCCGCTAATGCGGTCGGTGGGCAGCTTCACGGGGGCGCGGTAAACGGGCACGGGGGCGGTGGCGGCGTCGGTGACGTCCGCGCCGGAGGCGTCCTTCGAGAGCAGGGCGTAGTGCGGGTTGGTGAGGGTGTATTCGCCGCGGTAGATGCCGACCCTGCCGGAGAACATCATGGTTTCACCCTCGCGGATTTCCCGGGCGGCGGTCCAAGCGTTGAAGAAGGAAAGCTTCATCTGTGAGCCAATGAGCACGCCCGCGCCGGGGTTCGTCATGCTGGGCGCGGGCACGCCAAAGAGGCCTCCCTGCGCGAAATCATCCTGGCCGTAGCTGTCTGCGTATCCGCTGTAGGAGGCGGGCTGCGCTCCCCTACCCTGTGCACTGGGAATCTGGGCACTGGGATTCTGCGCTGCGGGGTTCTGAGCCGCGGGGTTTTGAGCGCGGGGAATCTGGGCACCTGGGTTCTGTGTGGAGTTAGCGAGCGCGTTAATGCGCGGGTTGTGCATCCCGGTTGCCTGCCAGCTCTGCGCGGGCACGCCGGATACTCTGGATACGCTGGATGCGCCGGATGCGCCGGGGCGGTTAGCGCGCCCGGGCACCACGGATACAGGACCGCCAGCCCCAAAACCTGCAGGTGTGTCCTGCCCGGTGGCGTCAGAGAGCCGGTCGGTGATGGTCACTTCCGTGATTTTGCCGCGGCGCGCCGCCATGGTTCGGGTGCTCACGTGCACCACGCGGGCGATGATGGTGACGTCCTGGCCCTCAACAAGTTCGGCGAAGGAGCTGAGCTCACCGCGCGGCAGGTACTTGCGCGGGAAGTATTCGAGCATCTCCCCGACGGTGTGCAGGTCCAGGTGCGTGGCGATTGCCTTGGCGCTGGGCGCGGGAAGGTACTTTTTGAGCGGCGCGTTTTCGATGCGGTCTTCGGAGGCGTAGCGCGCCAGGGCACGGCTCTTAGCCTCCGCGGCGGCTGACGCGGGTTTATCAGCCGCGACCTTCGTAGTAGTTGCCTTCTTTGCGGAAGCTTTATGGGCTGGGGTTTTCTTTGCGGGAGTTGCCTTCTTCGCTACAACCTTTTTGGATGCAGTCTTTTTGGGTGCAGGCTTTTCAGCTTCCACCTCGGGCGCGCTCTTCTTCGGCGCGTTCTTCTGCTTGCCCTCTTCGCTTGCCTTCGTTACCTTTTGCGGGCGCGCCGAAGTAGCCCGAACGGGAGTTTCGCTCTCCTGCGGGCTCGGTTCGTTCTGAGTTAGTTCCTTCTGAACTGTTTTCTTCTGCGCTGGCTTCTTCTGGGCGGGTGCTTTCCGTGCAGGTTCCCCGGGCTGATGTACTTCCGGCTGTTTTAAATCCGGCTGAGTAGCCTGCCGTGCCGCCAACGCAATATCGACCAGCTCGTAGAGAGTGTCGTCGGTCATGGTGTGCGCGGCGGGACCCAGCGAATGTTTGAGCGTCTTGAGCGCCTTGCGGTAGGGTGCGCTGGCGCGCTGTGCCGCGCGTTCGCTCAGCTCGGCGCGGCTCACCTCGCCTCGGGCGTAGGCGGCAAGATCGCGCACGGTCAGCTCGGCGGTGGTGCGGAGCTGCTCATCGCTCAGTAGCGGCGCATCCTTTTTCCGCTGCCGAGCTCGGGTCACAGAATCAGCACGGGTCGCGGAACCAGCTCGGGTCGCAGAACCGGCGCGGGTAGGCTCCACAGCCGTTGGGTCTACGGGCTCACCCTGCGCTGCCTCAGCTTTCGCGGGCTTATTTGTCGGCTTAGTTTTGACCGGAACAGGCTCAGGAAGCCCCAAGTCTAGGGCTTCCTGCTGCGGGTTCACGGAACGTCGGGCGGGGCTCATGCGCTGCCCTCCGCACCGCACGCGTGGTCGGCGTGACGACCATCCGCCAGGGAGGAAATACGCTCATCCGACCACTGACCGTAGCCCATAATCAGCTCGCGGGCGGGGTCGATGTCGGGCACGTGCACGTGCAGCGCCCAGAGTCCAGCCGCCATGTCCAGGGGCGTAATGAGCAGGCTGTCGCCCATGGCTTCAAGTTCGGGGCGTAGCTGCGCCAGGGCGAGGGGCTCGCAGGTCAGCGTACCCATGAGCTCCCAGCCGCTCTGCCCCGCGTGTTCTGCGTGCCCACCTTCTGCGTGCTCGGCAGGTTCAGCGCCCGCCTGTTCAGAACCCACTCGTGCCGCAGAACCGGCTGCAGAAGCCACACCGGCAGAGGGCGCACGGAGCATGGACTCCACCTGCGCCTCGTTCAGGGTCGCCCCCTCCCAACGCGGGTTGGAGTGCACCACGGCAAGGTAGAAGCCGAGCGCGCCAGCATCCACGAAACCTGCAAGCTCGGGTGAGGGCGGGAACTGCGCGGTACGTTCCAGGGCGGCACGCATCAGCGCACGTCGACGCTCTTTCAGCACCTCGTCAGCAGCTTCTGCGTCCTGCGATGCTTCATAGTGTGCGTCCAGGCGGGCGAGCTCCACCATGACCGACAGCATCGTGGAGGGCACCATCTGCTCCCCCACGCTGGCGCGAATACGCTCAGCCGCGAACGCCATCGCGCGCGCCTCCGCGTGGGCGTACTCCAGCTTCACTTCGCGGTGCTTCGGCAGGGAACCGCCAGCCAGCACACGCTCGTAGTCTGCTTCCAGGGCGCGCACGAGCGGCAGCTCATCGCCCGCGTCGCCGAGCTCCCGAGCAAGGTTTCCGGGCAGGAACCAGTAGCTACGCACCGCCTCCAGCGCCCAGGCGCAGAGCAGGGTACCAGAGTTGCCGCGCGCCACGCGGGATGCGCGCATGATCGCGTGCTCGTAGATGCCGCCCAGCTGAATCCACAGGTGGGCGAGGGTTTCCTCTTCGGAGGCGCCCGCCGCCTCGGGCACGCACGCGCCCTCCCCGCCGGGAATTTCGCCGGCGGGAAGAACCTCGCTGGGCAGAACCTTACGGGGCAGAGCCTCACTGGGCAGAACCTGTTCCATGCCCCGCTCAAACTCTTCGGTCAGGGTCAGCAGGGTGTGGGCGATATTGGAGCCTGTGTCCTTATCGGGCACGGGGAACCCGTTGAGTTCGTTGAGCGCCTCGCGGTAGAGTTCGATGGTGGTACGGGCGGCGGTGGACCACGCTACGCCGAAGCGGTAGGCGCGCACGCAGGCGCGGCGGTAAATTTCGCGTTCTTCGGTGCGCTGGTTCTGTTCTGCGTTCACGCTACCCTCCTCGTCAGTTTCGTCGGTTTCGTCAGTTTCGTCGGTTTCGTCAGTTTCGCGTGGTTCTCGGCTGAGTTCTCAACTAGTTCTCGGCTAGTTCCCGACTAATTTCCCGGTTAGTTCCCGACTGATTTCTCGGCGCCCGCGGCACGGGCGGAATCCAGCCTATTTCGTACTTCTATTCTAGGTAATTTCGGTTAAATGTACGGTATTACCCGTCGTCTATCCCGCGGGATGAAAGCACGGAGGATGAAAGCCCGGACTAAACTTACAAACCGCACGCACCTCGCGGCACTCGGTGGAGCTCCTACGCGGAAGCCCCGTAGTGTTCCCAGCCCATGCCGTCCAGGGAGCGGCCGTCCATCACGACCGCCGCGCCGGTCACCGCATTGTGGCGGCGCTCGGCACCGTAGAGTTCGGCGCTCAGACCGCGCTCCGGGGCGTCCGCAACGCAGGTGCCCAGGGGCACGAACTCTTCGGGCACCTCACCGGGGAAGGTCGCCAGCAGGCCGTGGTCTTCCCCGCCAACCAGCACGAAGGTGCGCGCCAGGGATGCGGGGCTCTCCCCCGCCTCGTTGCGCTCACCAATCGCCAGCAGCAGGCGCGCCAACGGTAGCAGCGGCTCGGCGAAAGCATCCACGGCGGCGCGGTCGAGGCGCATCTGCACCCCGGAGGCGGCGGCAACTCGCCCGGCGTCCTTTACGAGTCCGTCAGAAAGATCCAGCATGGAGCTTGCCTTATGCTGGCGTGCCATCTCACCGGCGGGGATGGGGCTGACCGGGTGGTGCTGTGATTCGACGGCGCGCTCGCAGACCGCAATCATGTGCGCGGCATCTTCGGGGGTGAGGGTGCGGGCGAGCTCGATGAGCCCTTCGGGAAGAGCGCCAGTGGGAAGAGCGCTAGAGCCTTCAGCTTGCTTCTCAGCTTGCCGCTGAGCCCACGCCTGCGCCACCGCACCCAGCGCCGACTCAACACTCTGACCTGCGGCGATGGCACGCAGCAGTGCCGTGGCGGGCAGGGAGAGAGGGTTGAGCAGCAGGCGCAGACCGGCATCGGACCAGGCGGTACGCCCCGCCAGGGCGATAGTGTCGCCGGGGCGCGCACCGGAGCGCAACACGGCGCGATCCGTGTAGCCGAGGGCGGTGACGGTCACCGACATTTCGGTGGAGTCGCCAATATCGCCGCCGCCAATCACGCATTCGGTGGCTCCGCAGGCGTTGATTCCGTCCACAATGCCGTGGGCGAAGCCGTCAATCCAGCCGTAAGGAGTGCTACCGGGCAGACTCAAAGAGATGAAGAGGCTCGCCGGGCGTGCCCCCATGGCGGCAACGTCAGCGAGGTTCTGGGTCGCGGCTTTGCGCCCCACATCGTAGCCGCTACTGCGGGCGGGTTCCAGCACGAACTCACCGACCTCACCCGCCCGTGCGATACCACCGGGCCAGAGGTTCATGAAGTCCTGGTCCTCAACGAGAGTGTCGGTGGTGACCACGGTACGCTGACCGGGCGCGGGCGCGGCGAGGACGGCACAGTCGTCACCGGGACCCACCTCGAGGGGTTCGATGCGCCCCGCCTGGCGTGCCGTAGCGGCAACCTGCTCGTTGTGGGCATTGATAATCGGCATGAAAGCGCGCAGAACGCGGGACTCCCCCAGCTTTGAGAGAGGTGTCTCTCGCATGGGGTTGTCCCGCGTTTCGCTAAAAGTCTGAGGATTCACATCCTCTATTATCGCGTATTCTTACGCGTTATGTTCGCCTTATGCTCCGCGACTGAAGTAGCGGATTGCCAGAGCAATCAGCACCAGGCCGATGAGTGAGAAGAGGATCAGCGGTGCAATGCCGGAAAGTCCAGAATCGTCCGCGTCCGCATTCTTCACGGCCTGCTCCTGGGCGGCGTTCGCGCCGTCAGCCTTTGCCACGCTCTTTGCGGAGCGGCTGGCGCTAGCCGAGGTGGAGGAGGAGCTAGGCGACTTCGAAGCCGATACCGAGCTTGAGGAGTTCGAGGGGCTTGCCTCGTGGGAGTGGTCCTCCTCGGTCTTATTGCGCGAGAGGTATCCAGCAACCCAGTCAGCCGCACCCGGAATGGAGTCATTCGAGCCGTTATTAGCTGCGATTCGTCCGAGGGTGGTGCCACCAGAACGCAACGGATCGTCATCCTCGCCATCAAGCCTGTCGCTCGGTGCCTTGCTCGGTGAAGAGCTCGAAGATCCCGAAGAGGAACTTGAGGATTCAGAGGAGTTGCCCGGTCGCGGAAGCTCAATGGAGATGATGACATCTTCCCCAGAGACTTCCTGGCGATTGCCGGGGACGGGCACCGGGTTGTTCGCCGGAGGAATCGGAGCAACAGGTTCGGTCTCGATCGGGGTAACCGATTTGGAGTCCGAGCTGTCCTTGTTATCCTCTACCGGAGCTACGGGAGCTACCGGAATCACGGGGATGACCGCATCCTTGGTCGGCTCCTGAGTCGGATCCTGAACCGGGGCCGGGACGACCGGAACCTGAGAAGGATCCTGGGTGGGCGCCTCGCTCGGTTCCTGAGTCGGCTCGGGAGTTACGTCCTTGGTCGGTTCAGGAGCGGGCACCGGATTCGGTTCCGGAGCGGGGTCCTGGGTCGGCGCGGGAGTCGGCTCCGGGGTCGGTTCGGGAGTTACGTCCTTCGTCGGCTCGGGAGTAGGTTCAGGAGTGGGCTCTACCGTAGGCTCAGGAGTCGGATCCTGAGTAGGCTCGGGAGTCGGGTCCTGAGTCGGTTCGGGGGTTACGTCCTTAGTCGGCTCAGCGGTAGGCTCCACAGTAGGCGCAACGGTCGGCTCCGGAGTGGGAGCAACAGTAGGTTCTGCCGTCGGCTGGGCCGTGGGCTCCGCAGTCGGAGCTGCAGTCGGCTCAGCCGTCGGTGTTGCGGTAGGAGCAACACTCGGTTCGGCACTTGCGCTAGGAGCTACGGTCGGCATAGCGGTAGGTTCAGCGGTCGCATCCTTAGAGGGCTCTACGCTAGGACTCGCCGTAGCACTCGGGGTTGCGGTAGCACTCGCAGAAGCGGTGGGCTCGGCAGTAGGCTGCGCGGTAGCGTTCGGGGTAGGAGTCGCATCCGGGCTGGGCGTAGCACTTGCGGAAGGCTCGGCGCTAGCGGTGGGCTGAGCGCTCGAAGAAGCGCTAGGCTGAGCGGTGGGCTCTGCCTGCGCTTTGTCAGTCTTATTGTCCCCCTGAGCGGTGGGCCATGCGCTCACGGTTGCGAGCGTGGGTACTGCCGTCTGAGAGGAAGATGCCGCGTTTGCGGTGGGGTCCAGGGTTTGGCTTGCGGTGCCGACAGGGTTGGGCGGAACCTGAGACGCTGCCTCCTGCACATCTTGAGCAAATGAGGCTACGTAGGGGCTTCCGGAAGCAACCAGTGCTGTCGCCAGACTCGCAGAGACCACCTTACGGTTTCGTTTTCCCAAAGGTTGTCCTTGACTTTCTGATACGTTGTGAGTGAATAGATACCCAATCGCTAGGGCAGATTGGATATACCTTCATCTATTCTACCGAATCGGCTTTTTCTTCATTACTCATTTTAGCGCTTTCATACCAATCTTTGAGCTTCAAGATGTGCAACGACCACCAACAGCATCTTTTCATTACCTAGAAGCATCATTTCATGCACTTATGAGCAGAATTACGTTTTGCCTTATCAATAGCACTTTAAAACTTGCACTCCACCATCCAAGCAGTCCCGAGGCGAGCGTGAGTGATTTTTCTCATGGGTAAAATTCGAGTGATTCTCATCAAGATTTAGAGGCTAATACGTACCAATTACCCCTCCCGCACAGACTGAACTTGCCCACCGCACAAAAAGCGCCCCGGCGCGAATCCCTCAAGAATCCGCACCGAGGCGCCTTACAACAGGGGCTACTCCCCCGCCACTACGTATTCAATAACTGAGCGCAGTCAAAACGACAGCACGCCCAAGAACTAACGCAGTCTCAGAACTAGCGCTACCTCAAGAACTAGCGCAGACCCAGGGGGCGTTCCATCGCCAGGGTCAGCAGCTCGCTAATCAGATCAGTGTAAGAGATGCCGGTGTTCTCCCACATGGTCTTGTACATCGAAATCGGGGTGAAGCCGGGCATGGTGTTCACCTCGTTGATGACCAGGCGGCCATCCTCGGTGTAGAAGAAGTCCGCACGAGACAGGCCCTCACCATCCAGCGCCAGGAACGCCTTCACAGCCAGCTCACGCAGACGATCCTGCACATCCTGCGGCAGGTTCGCCGGGCACACGGTCACAGCGGAAGACTCAGAAACGTACTTTGCCTCAAAGTCGTAGAAGCCATGGTCCTGATCCACAACCTCAATCTCGCCAGGGTAGGATGCGCGCGGCATCTCGCCGTGGTGGCCATCGAGCACAGCGCACTCGATTTCGCGGCCCACAATACCCGCCTCAATAATGATCTTCGGGTCGTGGCGGCGTGCCTCTTCAATCGCGGGCACGAGCTCCTCCACCGAATCCACCTTGGTAATACCGAAGGAAGAACCTGCGCGGGTCGGCTTCACGAACATGGGGAAGCCCAGCTTCAGCACGCGCTCCAGGATCTGCTCGCGGTCCTCGTGCTCCCACTGGCGGTTGGTGACAACCTCGTAGGGGCCGACCTCCAGGCCAGCAGACTCGAAAGCAACCTTCATGAAGTGCTTATCCATACCCACAGCGGATGCGGTCACACCGCAACCCACATAGTGCAGGTCAGCCATTTCCAGCAGGCCCTGCACGGTGCCGTCCTCACCGAAGGGGCCGTGCAGCAGCGGGAACACAACGTCCACCGGTGCGGTGCGGGTAACGTTACCCTCAGCATCCACCAGGGTCAGGCGGGAATCGCCGGCGCCCATCGGCAGGAACACCTGCTGGGTACCCTCGGGGAACTCTGCGGTACCGCGAGTGCCAGCGGTCAGCTCGGCAAGCTGCTGCTCGTCGGTCAGGTACCAGCGGCCGTCACGGGTAATACCGATAGTGATGACGTCGTAGGCGGTGCGGTCAATAGCGCCCAGAACGCCGGCAGCGGTAATGAGCGAAATCGGGTGCTCGGAGGAGCGGCCACCGCACAGCAGGGCGACGGTCTTCTTCTCGGTCATATATTTCTCCCTGTTCGTTTCGGGGCGTACCCGCCCCACTTACAGCCCATTGTATCGTCTCTTACGGGCCTTTCTGACACTAGTACCCAAGCTGCGGTAACCGCAGATACCGGGGTCATGGCGCACGGTGAATACGCAGCACAGGCCCATCAAATAAGGCGGTAATCAGCTGATGCATGTGCGCATCGTCGGTGGTGAGAGTGGCGGTGCGGGGGCGCCTGGGGTGAGTTTTTACCGGTTCCATCACACCTGTACCCGCCAGATGATGAGCGGTAATAGTTAGCACCGCCACACGTTCACGCCGCGTTGGAAACTCAGTGTGCAGTATCTGCCGCAGATATTCAGACACGTTCATGGTGTCCTCGGCAGAACCTGCGACTGCGAGCACTATAGCGGTTCGAGGCAGCAGGTATGCCCATCGGCGGAATGCCATGACCCCCGTCATCTCCTCGGGGCACGAATCAGCCTGTTCGCCCCAGGGAACCACCACAATATCGGCGCTCTCGAGAGCCTCGTATATATCGGTGGTGTAAGTCACCGGAAGCTGGTGCGCGGTTTCTCCCATATCGGCGGGTTCCCACAGGTATACCGGGCGATCGCACTCGGTTTTTTGAGCTACCGACCCTGTAGCTGCAGCACACAGCGCCCCATACCCTGCGGAGCCCAACACAGCGGTGGTTACCGAGCTCAGGTTCATTGCGTGCTCTTAATGCCCTTCATGTTTAAGGGAACGCCCCAGCAACTGAGGCGCCAACTCCTCAATGCCAATACGGCCCGAAAGCACAGCCACCACAGCCTCAACAATGGGCATCTCCACGCCGTGACGACGAGCCAACTCAGCCACCACCGGCGCCGACTTAATCGACTCAGCGGTCTGGCTCATATGCTCGTGCAGGCGGTCAGGGGTAACACCCTGAGCCAGCAGGCGGCCCGCCGTGTGGTTACGAGACAGCGGTGAAGAGCAGGTCGCAATCAAGTCACCCATACCGGCAAGACCGCTCATCGTCGCAGCCTCACCGCCCAACGCCACCGCCAGGCGGGTAATCTCCGCCAAACCGCGCGTCATAATGGACGCCTTCGAGTTATCGCCGTAATTGCGGCCCTCGCAAATACCCACGCAAAGGGCAATCACGTTCTTCACCAGACCGCCAATTTCGGTACCCACCACATCCGTATTGGTGTACGGGCGGAAGTAACCGCACGCAATCGCGTGAGCAACAGACTCAGCCACCGGCAGGGTACGAGCCGCAACCACGGAGGCGGTAGGCTCCTCCCCCATGATTTCTTTCGCCAGGTTCGGGCCCGACAGCACGCACACGCGGTGCGGAATATGGCCAATCGCGCGCAAATCAGCACCGCGCAGAGCCATGGATTCTTCCAGCTCCTCGGTAATGACTTGCGACATGCGCAGACCCGTACCGGTCTCCAAACCCTTCGCCAAAGACACCAGCATGGCGTTCGGCTCAATATAGCGGGCGAAGCTCTGCAACTGCGAACGCAGAACCTGCGCGGGCAGGGCAAGAACCACAATATCCGCACCGGCAAGCGCCGCAGGGGCATCCGCCGTGAAGTGCATGTTATCCGGTAGCTTCATTCCCGGAAAATAGCGGGCGTTCTCGCGGGTGCGCTCACACTCAGCCATCACCTGCTCATCACGACCGATGAGGGTCACGCGAGTGTCATCGCCGCGCTCGCGGGCAGCGTCCGCCGCAATCTTAGCGAAAGCGGTGCCCCAGCTACCGGCGCCGAGCACCGCAATAGACTGTACGGTCGCCGGAGGGGTAAATTCAGGGCTTGCTGCGGGGGTGCGTCCAAAGAAGGTCACGAAAACACCTGCTTCTCTTCCTTGCGAGGTTATTGTGCGAGTCCCTGACAGGCGCCTCAGCAAATAGCCGCGGCTCCTGTCAGGGCCTCTACGATTTTCCCAGTTGGGATGCTACTTTTCGTCCGGTTCGCCGAGCGCACCACCAACCGGACCCGAAGGGGTACCGGGGGCTTCACGACGCTTCGTGCGGGGGTTCCAACGACCCTCAGGAGCCTTCTCGCCGCGGATCTTCTCCAGCTCGGCGGTAATAGCGTCCAGCATGGCGTCGGTGACCACGCCCAGTTCGGTTCGGGTGTGCTTAGCCTCGGGGCTGGCATCCTCAACGAGGCAGGCAATATCCAGCGCCTTGCCAACCTTCACGCGAACGGTCTTGCGCGGGAACAGCGAAATCTTACGCTTCTCCTTGATGCGGCCGTCCTCGCCGGCCTCATCCACATAACCGAGAATCTGCTCATCACCCCAGTGCGCCACCGGGTATACGGGCGCGCCGGTCGCAAGAGCCAGACGAGCCGCGCCGGTACGCGCCTGCATGGGCCACAGCTGCGGATCGTGGGTGGTGGTGCCCTCCGGGAAAATCACGACGGCACCGCCAGCTTCAACAATCTTGCGGGCAGTAATCAGGGACTTACGCGCATCCACCGAACCGCGAACCACAGGAATATGCGCGAGCTTGCGCATAATGTAGCCGAGCACGGGGGCGCGGAACAACGAATCCTTCGCCAAGAAGCGCGGCAGGGCGCCCTCAACGAAAGCAGGGAAAGCCACGGTCACCGGGTCAAGCTCGGTGGTGTGGTTAGCCACGATAATGTACCCGCCGCTGGAAGGCAGATTCTCGCGGCCGGTAATCTCAACGCGCGCGATGAGCTTGTACAGCCCGCGTGCGGCGTTACCGAGCACCTTGTACAGAGCATCACCGGAGGCGGTGGGCTCAATCTCAGGCAGAGCCTGCTTTCCCTGCTGTCCGCTCACTAGTCCTGAACCTCAACTTCCTCGGGCTCAACAACGACGATTGCTGCATCGGGCTTGGGAGCCTTCGACGCCTTGCGTGCCAGCACCTCAAAGTTGGCACCCAGGCCCTTGAGCTTCTCCTCGAAGTTCTCGTAGCCGCGAGCAATCAGCTCAACACCGCTCACGTGAGAGGTGCCCTTAGCAGTCAGAGCAGCAATGATGTGGGAGAAGCCGCCGCGCAGGTCCGGAACCTCAATGTCAGCGCCGGTCAGCGGGGTGGGGCCAGAAATAATAGCGGAGTGGCCGTAGCCCTTACCCTCGAAACGGCAGGGTGCGCCGCCCACGCAGTCACGCATGACGACAATATCTGCACCCATCTGCTTCAGGGCGTTGGTGAAGCCGAAACGCTCCTCGTACACGGTCTCGTGCACGATGGATGCACCCTTAGCCTGGGTCAGCGCCACGACGAGGGGCTGCTGCCAGTCGGTCATGAAGCCGGGGTGCACGTTGGTCTCAAAGACGATGGGCTTCAGCTGAGCACCGGGGGTGCGCTGAGCCGGGTGGGTAAAGCGGATGCCCTCGGCGGTCACCTCGTACAGGCCGCCCATCTTGCGGAACTGGTTCAGGAACGCGGTCATGTCCTTCTGAGCTGCACCGCGAACGAAAATGTCGCCGCCGGTAGCCAGAGCTGCAGAAGCCCAAGAAGCGGACTCGTTACGGTCGGGCAGGGACGCGTGATCGTAGCCGGTCAGCTCGTCCACACCCTCAATGACGATGGTGCGGTCCTCGTTGATGAAGATGATTGCGCCCATCTTCTGCAGAACAGCAATCAGGTCAATAATTTCGGGCTCAATCGCAGCGTTGCGCAGGATGGTCTTACCCTTAGCGCGCACACCGGTGAGCAGAACCTGCTCGGTAGCGCCCACGGAGGGGTAGTTCAGCACAATCTCTGCACCCTTCAGGCCCTCTTCGGGAACGATTAGGGTAGTGCCGGTTTCGTCGTCCTTCTCAACGACCGCACCGAACTTGCGCAGTGCAGACATGTGGTAGTCGATGGGGCGGTCACCAATCTTGCAACCACCCAGGTTGGGGATGCGTGCGGTACCGAGAGTGTGCAGCAGCGGACCCACCATCAGAATCGGGATGCGGGAGTTACCGCCGAAGAGCTGAATCTCCTCTGCGTTCTTTGCAGCGGTGGTTGCATCCTGTGCGGGGTTGAGGGTCAGAACACCAGCTTCGCGGTCGTAATCGACCTTTGCACCGTGCAGCTCCACGAGGGTGGTAACGATTTCGACATCGCTCAGGTCAGGGACGTTACGCAGGGTCGAGGGGGTCGAACCGTGCAGTGCTGCGACCATCGCCTTGGGCACCAGGTTCTTGGCGCCTCGAACGTGAACCTCACCAACGAGCGGAGTGCCACCTTCAATGCGAAGCTTGCTGATGTTCTCAGTCATTAAAAATCCTTTGTGGAGTCGGCTGGTTTAGGCCGAACTTTAACAGTGTGCCGATGCGCCGCGTTCTGTCGTGCCGCGCCCCTGCCGGTAGCAGGGCGAAACGGGCGCATATATTCATCATTATTCTAAGCCCTGCGTAAAGGTGCTCCAAACACTGAAGAACCTTTGGAACTCGTGACTGAGATTTTGCTCTGTTGTGTATGTGAAAAACCGCTCTGACCCCTCCTCAGATTCAGAGCCAGAAAAACAAAAAGATACACAAACATTCACACTAATGCAAACATTTTCTGTTTCTTCGCCGAAATTTGACGTTAGTTTCGTCTTTTTAACGTCCGAATTTGAACTTGAGAGCAACCTCACCCCTACAATAACGTGCACACTCGTGCCCACTGAACGGCGCCTCCACTCTCAAGGAGAAGCCAACCAGCTCTCAACTGCGGCATCGGTGCCGGCATCGCCGTTGCTCCACGCAGTACGGAGCCTCACGGCAGGGAACGGGAGTGCATTCACTGCATACAACTTTGCGATGACGCCCAACTAAAACGGTTCGGCTTCCTGCTTCACTTCAACTTCAAAAATTCACTTCAACATCACCGTAAATATTCGAAAGTCAACCGAAAACCACGGCGTATCGCAACCAACCACAGGTCACTTCGCGGCTGCATCCGCGAACTACCGGAGGACCCCAAATATGACACATCACAACACTGCATCACGCATTTCGCGCCGTCGCCTCGTACAGGGCGCGGCATGGAGCGCCCCCGTTATCCTCGCCAGCGCAACCGTCCCCGCATGGGCGGCAAGCGGCGAGTCCACCTGCTCCCCCGCTCTGACCCTCAAGCCGACCGCAACCGGCTTCGACGACAAGGCTGGCGCATACACCGAATGGCTCGTCCCTGAAGGCGTTGGACGAGTACGCTTCGACCTCGTAGGAGGTGCCGGCGGTGCCGCATCTTCCTTCACTCCCCAATACCTGACTGACGTCACGAACGCGGCCCTGGCTGGCGGCGGTGCCGGTGCACAGCTCAGCGGCGTTCTTGCGGTCAAGTCCGGCGACATCCTGCGCGTCTGGGCGGGTAACGGCGGCGTCGGCTCCGCAGCTGGCGCACAGCCCGCACTCGGTGGCGAAGGCTACGCAGCAGGCGGCGACTCCACCGGCTCCAGCACCGCAACCGGCGCAGCGCAGGTAGTAGGCACCGATAGCGGCTACGTGTACGGCGCGTCCGGCGGCGGCTCCTCCGCGGTCGAGCTCGTCCGCGACGGCGCAGTCACCGTCGTAGCCGTTGCCGGTGCTGGCGGCGGCGGCGCGCAGCTGGGCACCCTCACCACCCACCAGAGCCTCTTCAACGCCCAGCCCAAGGATCAGCTGAACCCGGCACTGCGCGTGGCGCTGGACGGTCGCGATGCATCCACCACTGCAGGCGGCAGCGCGGGCGGCGACCTGGGCACCGACAACACCGGTCAGGGCGGCATGCTCATGGCAAGCCCCTACCAGGAGTTCAAGCCCCTCGACGAGGACGATAAGACCCTCGACATGCGTTTTATGGTCACCGGCGGTACCGCTGGTCGCTCCGGCGTAGCTGGCACCCTCGGTGAGGCACTGGCAGGCGTCCTCGACGAGAACAACGAGCTGAAGCTCATGCCCATGTCCGAATCCTGGTTCGACTCCTACGATTTCCCGCGCTACTACCGCTACGAGGGCGACTCCGTGAGTGATAAGGAAAAGGGAACCGGCGGTGCGGACGCTACCGGCTCTTACCGCGGTAAGGGCGGCTCGGGCGCGCTGCTCTCCCACACCTACGGCAAGCTCTCCCTCACTTCCGTAGCATCCGGTGGAGGCGCCGGCTACGGCGGCGGTGGCGCAGGCCTGAACATCTGGACCGTTGGCTCATACTACGAGGCCGTTTTCGGCCGTCAGGTGCAGTTCGAGGGCGAAGGCAACATCTACTCGCTCAGCGCCCTGAGCAGCGGCGGCGGCGCAGGCGGCAGCTACATTAACCACGAGGTGGTTTCTGACTTCGCTCTTGCCACCGCACAGAACGCGAACCCGACCGCGGGTGTGCGCTCCCCCGGTTCGGCGGCGCTGTACAGCTGCACCGAGAACGCAACCCTGAACACCCCCATCACTGAGGGTGCCTAAGCTCTAGGTCGTCAATAAATGTGCCTCCCCAGAAGCTGATGCTCCGGGGAGGCGCATTTTATATACGTGCCAAGGTTTTGGACGCAGAAAAGCTCAGGATGCAGAAAGCTCGAAGGCGGCAACTGTTTCAGTCGCCGCCTTCGAGCTTTATGTCTCTAGGGTTTAGAGCGCTCGGCTTAGAGTTCCTGGGTGCGGGGCATCCAGGAGGGGCGCTTCGCCTCATACGCCTCAATGGCCTCGAGGTTCTGCAGGGTCAGACCGATGTCGTCCAGGCCCTCCATGAGGCGCCAGCGCACGTAGTCGTCAATCTCAAAGGGAACAACCAGCGCACCCACGGTTACGGTCTTGGACTCCAGGTCAACGGTGATTTCGGTGCCGGGCTCGTGCTCCAGCGCCTTCCAAATCAGCTCGATATCGTCCTGTGCAACCTGCGCGGTAACCAGACCCTGCTTGCCCGAGTTGCCGCGGAAAATATCGGCAAAACGAGCAGAAATAACGACCTTGAAACCGTAGTCGCGCAACGCCCACACGGCGTGCTCACGGGAAGAACCGGTACCGAAGTCCGGGCCCGCAACCAGCACGCTACCATGCTTGTAGGGCTCCTGGTTCAGGATGAACTCGGGGTCCTTACGCCAGTTAGCGAAGAGGGCATCGTCGAAGCCGGTCTTGGTCACTCGCTTGAGGTAGACGGCGGGAATAATCTGGTCGGTATCAACATTCGAAGAACGCAGCGGCACGCCAATGCCGGTGTGCTTAATAATGGGTTCCATAATGGCTCCTTAGCTATAGCGGCGTGCTAGGCCACGACGTCGGACGGGGCGGACAGGGTACCGCGCACAGCGGTTGCGGCAGCAACCACCGGGGAGACCAGGTGGGTGCGACCACCCTTACCCTGGCGGCCCTCAAAGTTACGGTTCGAGGTGGAGGCGCAACGCTCACCGGGTGCCAGCTGGTCGGGGTTCATGCCCAGGCACATGGAGCAGCCGGCGAAGCGCCAGTCGGCACCGAAGTCCTTGAAGACCTTGTCCAGGCCTTCTGCTTCTGCCTGCGCGCGGACCTTCTGGGATCCGGGCACGACCATCATGCGTACGTTCTCGGCGATGGTGCGGCCACGCACGATGTCTGCTGCGGCGCGCAAGTCCTCGATGCGGGAGTTGGTGCAGGAACCCAGGAAGACGACATCCACGGGGATTTCCTTCATGGGGGTGCCGGCCTTCAGATCCATGTATTCGAGGGCGCGTTCTGCTGCGACCTTGTCGTTCTCGTCCTCGAAGTCGTCCGGGGAGGGAACGGCGTGGCTCAGCGGAATACCCTGACCGGGGTTGGTGCCCCAGGTGACGAAGGGTTCGAGCTCGTCAGCGTTGATGAAGATTTCCTTGTCGAAGACGGCGCCTTCGTCGGTGGGCAGGCTCTTCCAGTACTCGACTGCCTTGTCCCACTCTTCACCCTTGGGCGCGTGCTGGCGGCCCTTGATGTACTCGAAGGTGGTCTCGTCGGGGGCAACCATGCCGGCGCGTGCACCCGCCTCGATGGACATGTTGCACATGGTCATGCGGCCCTCCATGGAGAGGGAACGGATCGCGGAGCCGCGGTATTCGAGCACGTAGCCCTGACCGCCGCCGGTACCGATCTGCGCGATGACAGCGAGGATGATGTCTTTTGCGGTCACGCCGGGCTTGAGGGTGCCTTCAACGTTGATTGCCATGGTCTTGAAGCGTGCCAGGGGCAGGGTCTGGGTTGCCATGACGTGCTCCACCTCGGAGGTGCCGATACCGAATGCGAGAGCGCCGAACGCACCGTGGGTGGAGGTGTGGGAGTCGCCGCAGACGATGGTCATGCCGGGCATGGTCAGACCCAGCTGCGGGCCGACCACGTGCACGATGCCCTGTTCCTCATCGCCGAGGGAGTGGATGCGCACGCCGAATTCCTTGGCGTTGCGGCGCAGGGTCTCGATCTGGGTGCGGCTGGTCAGGTCGGCAATGGTGCCGAAGATGTTGTCGGTGGGGGTGTTGTGGTCCTCGGTGGCGATGGTCAGGTCGAGGCGGCGCAGGGGGCGGTTCTCGATGCGCAGGCCTTCGAATGCCTGGGGGGAGGTCACTTCGTGCAGTAGCTGCAGGTCGATGTAGAGCAGGTCGGGCTTGCCGTTTTCACCGGGGACGACGACGTGTGCGTCCCAGACTTTTTCTGCCAGGGTGCGCGGACGGGTGCCCGCGGTGGTTGCGTTCTGTTCGCTAGTCATGCTTTCTCCTGCTTGATGCGTTCCTACGGTGGATGCGTTCGGTGTGGTGCGTGCCGCAAGTTTGCGGAGTTGAGGGGCGGATTATGTACCCGATGGGACCCTCAAATCGGTATTTCCCTGCGGCGTGTCGCATATTTTTTCACGGATTCTTAGCCTGTGAGACGGCTCAGAAACACCCCGAACTAGCGAGTGTTTTTATGTGGGTTTACTCTATGACTCCAGGGTAATTTTGCGGGATTATTCGCATTTTTCTGCGTCTTTTCGCATATTTTCACCCATAAACCCACACAAACACTTATTATGAAAAGTTCATAATTTATCCCGTAGGGGGTGATTCCATCTTCAGCTCTGCACCCCAAAGAGTCCATGAAGTCCGGGGTATCTTTCATATTCTGAGATAGAATATAAGAATGACTCCTTCCGCATCACGTTTTAACGCACACGGAATGCGTCACCCCAACGCATCCACACACCACAACGCACCGATTGTTGACCCCGTCAAGCCGCCCGAACACATGGCAGCCGACGAGCAGATGGTAGAGGTACACTCCCACGGCTCCTCCGGCGTTGGCGTGCTCGACAAGGCGACCCTCATTCTTGATTGCCTCGAGGCAGGACCCGTATCTCTGGGTGACCTCGTCAAGGCAACCGGTCTGGCACGCCCCACCGCACACCGCCTCGCCGTGGCGCTGGCTCACCACCGCCTCGTAGCCCGCGACGTGCAGGGACGCTTCATGCTCGGACCCCGCCTGACCGAACTCGCGTCCGCCACCATTTCCGATGAGCTCATCACCGTGGCAGACCCGATTCTGCAGAAGCTCAGCCTCGAAGCTGACGAATCCACCCAGCTGTACCGCCGCCAGGGCGACTGGCGTGTATGCGCGGCAACTGCGGCACGCCCCTCCGGCATGCACGAATCCATCCCGGTCGGTACCCAGCTGTCCATGCAGGCTGGTTCCGCCGCCCAGGTTCTGCTGGCGTGGGAAGACCAGAACCGCATTGTTGAAGGCCTGCGCGACGCCCATTTCAGCGCCGCCATGCTCGCGGCTGTGCGCCGCATCGGTTGGGCGCAGTCCGTGGGTGAGCGCGAGCGCGGTACCGCCTCGGTCTCTGCTCCGGTGCGTGCTCCCGGCGGCAAGGTGATTGCGGCAGTGTCTATCTCAGGCCCGATTGACCGCATGACCCGCCAGCCGAACCGCAACTACCCCGAGCTGGTCGTTAAGGCTGCTCAGGCGATTACGGACGGTCTGCGTGAGCTTGCGGCGTCTCAGCAGGCTCCCTGCGCTGAGAGTACTGAAGGAGACTAAGCTTCAGTAGCGTGTAGATCTAACGAAAAGAATCCCTCCCTGCCTCGTTTGAGGTGGTGAGGGATTCTTTTGTGTGCTCTTGCTTCTCGGAAGCTGGTCCGCTAAATGTCCAGCGCCTTGCGGTAGGCGTTGAGGCGCTTTGCTTCCTGCTGTACCGGGGCGACCACGCAGGACTGCACCGCCTTCTCCATGCCGGTCTGCAGGCGACCCCGCAACTTACGCGCGTAGTAGCGTGAGCCCATAGCGGTAAGTAGCCTGCCCACACCCGCCGAGGCGATGCCAAGGAGTATGCCCAGCAGCAGAAGCAGGGTCGGCAGGGGCACCGGAGAGCCTTCGGGGGTCGGGGCGGGCGGCAGTTGAATCTGCAGGTACGCCATGCCGGAAATCAGGGTCAGCCAGCCGACACCCACCAGGGCGCTCAGTAGCGCGATCCACTGCAGGGCATTGAAGATGACCCAGGGGGCGCGGGTGCGGCCCAGACCGTAGTCGATGCGCACCATGTCGCGTTCGAGCAGTTCGGGTAGCTCCGCCTCGCGGGAGAGGGCGGCTTCCTTCATGCTGCGCTTCCACGGTTCGTCGATGCGCGCCGCCATCTGCTTGCTGTATTGGCGAACAGCGTTTGCCATGCCTGCCTTCTGCGCGGCGCTCAGCGGGGGTAGCGAGGATGCCACCAGCTCGGGTGCGTTCTCGCTATCGGAACCGAGCATACCAGCGGACTTCTCGGCCTTAGATGCACTCTTCGTTTCCTCTTGCTGCCCCAGGTGTAGGCGGCGCAGGGGGTCAGCCTTCAGGCGGCTCATCCAGCGGGTGAGGATCCAGCCGGTGTGCTGACCCGCGGCGCGGCGGTAGGAGGCGGTTGCCGCCTCCAGAACCTGCTCTGCCTGGCTGGAGGTGTAGCATGCCTTCACGAGCTTCTGCTCCGCTTCGAGGGCGTAGGCTCCGGCGAGCACGGTCCCCTCTCCTCCGGCGTAGGTGCGCAGCTGGGAGGCGGTGGCGTGCAGCTGCGCGTCGGTTCGTTGCAGGGATAGGCTCTTGGCGGCGGCTACCTGGGCGAGCAGGTCGCGGAGCACGTCCACGCCTTCGCCGGTTCGCGCGGAGACGGCGATGGGTGCGGCGAGCAGGTGCGCTTCGGTGCCCTCAGCCTGGAGCAGGCGGGTGAGGGAGGCGAGCACGGCGGGCACCTCGGCGGGTGCGAGTTTATCCGCCTGGTTGAGCACGCAGAGTGCCTGCGCGCCGGAGGCGGCAAGCGGCACCATGAAGTCGCGGTGAATGACGGCGTCGGCGTATTTTTGGGGGTCGACAACCCAGACGAGTACGTCCACGTAGCGCATCATGCGGGCGGCGAGGTCGCGGTTGGTGGTGGTGACCGAGTCGAAGTCGGGCATGTCCAGCAGGATGAGGCCGCCGGTGCGGGTGCGCATTTCGCCGCGTCCGCCGACGGCTCGGCGGATGCGGTTGAAGAGTCCGGGTGCCGGTTCGGTGACGGCGTTGGGTGCCGCTACTCCCCCGGTTGCCTTACTACCCTCGGTTGCATCTCCTTCGGCGGCGAGCGCCTGAGTTTGCGGGTAGACGCGCTTGTCGATGCCGAGCCAGTCAAGTAGCTCTTCGCTGCCTTCTGCCTCCCAGATTGCCGCCTGCACGGTGGAGGTGGTCGGGCGTGTGGGAGCGGAGAGGGCAATGTTCTGCCCGGCGATGGCGTTGAAGAGCGTAGATTTGCCGCTACCGGTCGCGCCGAAGAAGCCGATGACGGTGTGTTCGGTGGAGAGTTCACGGCGCTGGCTGAGGCGTTCGAGGGTTTCGGCGGCGTCGAGCAGCACGGTTTCGGGGACTCGTCCTTCGCCGTAGCTGATGGCGTCCTTCAGGGATGCGACGGAGCGCGCGAAGGGCGAGGTCGCCACGGCAGGGGTGGCGCCTCGCTCGGCGTTGCGCTCGGTGTTGCGCTCGGCGTTCTCGAGTTTTTTCTCGGGGGTAGTCATAGTGCGTTTTTTCTTCGTCTGTGGTGCGGGGTGCCTGTCCGGAGTGGTTTAGCGGGCAACCGTGCCGTTAGTGTGGGCTGCGGCTTGGCGCTGTGTGGTTTGACTCTGGGCGCTCATTTCTGCGGCAATCGCCTGCACCTGCTCGGCGGCGCGGTGAATGTCCTCGGCGTCAGCCTGCGGGTCGGTTTCTTCCAGTACGGCGGTGAAGGGCTGAGCGTGCTCGGTGAGCAGATCCGCCATGCGTTCGAGCAGGTCGGTGCGGGCGCGGGTTGCCATGCGGCGCACCGCGTCTTCACCAAAGATGGACTCGAGCAGTTTGGTGCCGACCACGCCGCTACCGCCGGCGATACCCGCCTCAATACCGGTAATGCCGCCGGTGAGGCTGAACGCGGCGACCATGAGCATCACGGCGGTGGCGTTCACGCCCAGGGAGAGGAAGCGGGCGCGTTTGCGCTTGTCGGCGCCTTCTTCACGGATCATTTCGAGGACGGAGCCCTGCCAGAGGCGAATCTGCTCGGCAACGGCTGCGGAGAAGATGTCCTCGGCGGA
The DNA here is from genome assembly GCF_041432805.1 of Rothia sp. 27098_8_27. Lineage (NCBI taxonomy): Bacteria > Bacillati > Actinomycetota > Actinomycetes > Micrococcales > Micrococcaceae > Rothia > Rothia sp. 27098_8_27. The sequence continues at coordinate 581,117 of NZ_JAPWAJ010000001.1, forward strand.
CTGCACCTCACCCTTAGCTTCTGCGTTCTGTTCGGGCGCGGCGGAGGCCGTCTGCGGCGCAACAGAAACAGCCTGCGGCGCATCAAGGCGCGCCAGCAGGGAGCGTCCGGCGCGGCTGGCACGCCAGCGGGTACGGGTGTTTTCGGAGGCGCGTGCGGCCGCATCCAGCACGACGGCGTGGATGCCGCTTTCGAGGGCGTCTTCTACCTTCTGTGCGGCGGCGGGCTGACCGCGCAGGGCGGAGCCGACGCGGTCGCGCAGGCGACCGATGGTGCTGTCGAGGGAGCGGAAGAAGTCGCCGGTTCCCACGAAGTCGTGCCAGCGCGAGAGCACTTCACCGCGTAGCAGCGAGCCGTCGGAGAGCGCCCCGTCAATGGTGGTCAGCGCGTCCTCGTATTCTTCGGCGGCGATGGTGGCAAGCGACTGGTGCGCTGCCTGCTGGCGTGCCTGTTCGGCGGCGAGCACCTGCAGGTTTCCGGCGAGGGTTTCGACGGCACCGGCGAGGGTCTGCCGGGCGATGGCGGCGCGGGCGGGTGCGTCGGCGCCGAGTTCGCGGATCCACAGGGTCAGCGGGGCGAGGCTGACGGGGGCGAGCATGCCGCTTTCGTCGCGCGGCTGTTCGGTGACGGTGTGAATCAGTACGGCGTGGATTCCGGCCTCGTCGAGCATGCGTCGCAGGTCGTTTTCGATGGCTTCTTCGTCGCCTTCGGGCACGCGGTTGAGCACCACGGCGATGGCGATGGAGCGTGCGGCTGCTTCGTGGAGCAGTTCCCAGGGCACGGCGTCGGCGTAGCGGTTGGCGGTGGTGACAAAGAGCCACAGGTCTGCGGCGGAGAGCAGTTCCTTGGCGAGGGTGCGGTTTTCCTCGGAGACGGAGTCGATATCGGGTGCGTCAATGAGCGCGATGCCCCGCGGTAGCGCCGAGGTAGTAATAGGAATGAGGGCGCGCGCAATCTTCGGGTCGAGGCCGGGTAGTGCCTGCGATCCGGCATTCATGCCGGAGGTACGGGTGCGCGGCAGGGTGGGCAGGAAGCGTTCGGGCGACAGCGCCGCTTCGTCTTCTGCGCGGTGCAGGAGTACGGGGTGGCGGGTGGTGGGTCGAATCGCGCCGGACTGGGTGAGCGGTTCGCCGAGCAGGGTGTTGACGAGGGTGGATTTGCCGGCGCCGGTGGAGCCTCCGACCACGATGGTGAGGGGGTTGTCGACGCTGGCGCTGCGGGGCAGGATGTAATCGTCAAGTTGGCGTGCCATGGCGGCGAGCAGGGTGCGCGCGGTGGCGGTGCCGTGCTCGGCGGTGCCGTCGTGGGTGACGGTGTAGGGGGTGCCGGGGGTTTCGCCGGCTTCTACGTCGAGCGGGAGGGGGATTCGAGTGAGCAATTCGCGGGCTGCTTTGAGCTGCGCATAGTCGGTGGTAGTCACAGCGCTATTGTCCCATAGGGTGCACCTGCTTCATGCCATGTGTGGGTGTTGGCGCGGTCGCGTTGTGGCTAGGTTGTGCGGATGGGGGTGCCCAGGCTGTGCGAGGGGCTGTTTTTGATAGGTGTTTGGACAACCTGAAGAGGTTGAGATACTACTTGCGCACAGGGTGCAACAACTCCAATTTATGATTTATTCATAAGAAGAGCAGGTGAGAAAATCCTTGAGTTTTCACAGGAAAGCGGCATATTTCAATGCGGTCATCCGGAACACATTGGTATGTTTTATAACCCGCATAAAACGGGCAAATATTAAGATTTGATAACTTTTTACGCTCAAGCGCAGATATGGTCATTGTGAACCTGAAAGTACGCTTAGAATCATTGAGCACGACAACCAGGCAGGTCATAACCCATACCGATTCCTTCAGGCGGCTTCTGACCTGCCCTTTTCTATCGCATCCGTACTCACCGCGGTATGCCACACCCATCGGGAACGCTCACCGACCTCTCACGCAACTGCAATCAACTGCCGTTGAGGTTCACTGCATCCGAGCTACCCGTTACTGCCTGCCCATCTTTACTCTTGCGAAAGGTTGCGTATGTTCGGTTCGCTGTCACGTCGCCATCTTCTTGCTCTTTCTTCCGGAGCAGCATTGAGTGCACTCACAAGCGCCTGCAGTCCCAGCGCAGTTTCTCGCCCTCAACCACTCGCTGAACCTTCTCCCACTGATGCCGCACATGCGACTCAGAGCTCCCAGACCAAATCTGCGACCACCACGCGCAGCATCACCTACGCCGAGCCCCTGCCCGCATCCGCCCTGGACGGTCGCGGACCGGCTCTTCTGCCGGATCAGTTCTTTGAGCGTTCCGGGAATTTCTCGAACGGCACTCTCAGCCACCGTGCCGTCAATGTCCCCCGCCCCACCATGCCCCCGGAAGCTAAGGAACGCACCGTCGAGGGCCTGCACGCTTTCCTGCAGTACTGGGGTGCGGCGCAGAACTACATGCTCCTCACCGGTGACACCAATCCCTTCATGGATTTGCCCGGCCAGGAACACTTTAGTCAGATGGCGCAAATGTACCGCGATATCTACCGCTACAACATTGGTTGGCTGGTCTCTAAGAACAACCACCCCATGTGCATTAACCTGAGCTCCCCGCAGCCGGTGCCCGCCACTGAGCAGGACGTCTACTGCTGGAAGGCGACCCTGAAGGTGGACGAGAACGCGTTCCTGTTCAACCATGAGACCCGTCAGCGTGAGCAGCTCACCGGTATCTACGGCAGCAACCAGAAGGCGGATGCTTACGTCTACTTTGGTGAAGAGGGCTGGCAGATGCTGGAGGATCCGAAGTCTTCCCCGAGTGCCACCGCCGCCCCTGCGGCTACCGCTGAACCGTCCGCGAATATTCCGAGTGCGTACCCGACCCCGAATGAGAGCACCTCTTCTAAAGCGACTCGTTATATTCGAGGCTCAGCCTAAAGCTTCTTTACATCCGTGCCTCAAAGAACCCGTCATATTGGGTGATATGAGGCACGGATGAGGGCTTTTATTTGTGCGCCACGCGTGAAATCTATAGGCTAGGGGCTAGATGAGGTCCGCCCATTTTCGCCTCAATACGCGTCTACCCGCCCTGCGGGTGACTGTTTCGCGCCCTCCTGTAGGGGCGTGATGTTAGGCTGAGAATTGGAGCGTGAGCTCTTCACTTATCACCGATACTTCCGCATCACAGCACATTCAAGGGGATCACTATGATTCACAGCCGCCGCCACTTTATTGCGCTTACGGGCACCGCCGCCCTGGGTGCGATGCTTGCCGCTTGCGGTTCCAAAAAGACTGAGGAGGCGACCGCCTCCCCCACTGCTTCCGCTTCGATTGCGGGCGCCTACGACAACCTGTCGGGCGAGCTGAAGTGGACTAAGTACGTTGCGGGCAACGGTGCAGCCCCGATGAGTAGCACCGACCCGGAAACCGGTCAGGTGTACACGATTGAGCCGACTGCCGGCCCGGCAAGCGTTGATTCTAAGGCTAGTGCCGTGCCCATCCCGATTGAGGATGAGAGCATGTACGACAAGAACGCCCGCGGTCTGCGCGCCACCTTCGCGTATTTTGCGGCGGCGGTGAACTATGCCCGCATGACCGGTGACCCCGGTCCTGCTCTGCAGGTGGTTCAGGCGCAGAACTCTACCAACCGTGCGGCGCTGGAGAAGCTGCGCGTGTTCTACGCGACCGGCACGAACTGGCTGGTGGGCGGCGAGTGGACCTTCCGCCTGACCGATAAGCAGCCGACGACCCGCGGCACTAAGTATGCGTGGGCGTGCACCGTAACTCAGGCGCACGGTATGCAGGTTGAGAAGGCGACCAATACGACCAAGCCTCTGGAAGACACTGAGGCACAGGAGATTAAGGCTCTCTACGCTGAGTACGATGAGGAGGCGAAGCGCTGGTTGGTGATTGCGCCTCAGCAGTACGATCCCGCGTTGACCCCGAAGCCGAAGCAGACTCCGCGCGCGCATCCTTCCTCGACCTATACCCCGACGGTGACTGATGACAGCACCGTGGCGGCTAATGCTGGCGCGAATACCGGCGCAAACACTTCGGGTAACGGCGCGGCTCAGGGTGCCGCTCACAACGGTGGTGCGCAGGCTCCTGCTGCCCAGAATGGCGCCGGCCAGGGTTCTGCAGGTCAGGGCGGTTCCCGTCAGTACACTGGTTCCCAGAATGGTGGCGCCGGTCAGGGTTCTGCTGGTCAGGGCGGTGCGGCTCAGGCTCCTCAGCCTGCCGCTACCCAGGCGCCTGCGGCTACCGCGCAACCCGTGGCGACTCAGCCTGCAGCTGCGACGGCTCAGCCGACCGTAGCGCCCGGTGCCCCCGATGCGGGCGGTGCTGCTGGCGGCGCTGAGGCGCCCGGCGGTATTCCTGGTGAAGGCGCACAGTAGCCCCTCCTCTAACAGACGATGAACGCGTCCCCTCTTTCACCCCATCCGGTGCGATGCTCCCGCTGGTTCCACTGAGTTCACTGGCTGCGGTAAGTTCGCTGATGGGCGGCATATCACGCTCCTTTGAGCGCTGGTACGCACGGGTGTGAAGGCGGGGGCGCGTTATACTTAGGACTGTCTCTAGAGGGATGTCCGCGTGTGATATCCGCTCGTCGAGGCGTTCTCTCACTCGTCTCTCACCTGAGATTCTCACTCGAAAGGTATTCCGTGGCGCTTTTCCCCATGACCTCCGGGCTTCCCAGTTCCACCACCGGCATCAGCCGCCGTACTGCTCTGCGTTACGCGGGTGCGGGCGTTGCGGGCGTATCTTTGAGCGCCCTGCTGGTTGCGTGCGGCGGTAGCTCGTCCTCCAGCGAGACTGCTGATGCGGATACCCCTCAGATCTCCCCTTCGGCTTCTTCGCGCACTGATTTTAGCGGCGAGGTCACCTTCGACAACTATGAGAAGAAGGGTGATTTCATTCCGGCGACCGAGTCTGCTCCCGCGCAGAACGTGCCGTTCCCCAAGCGTCCGGCGAGCGCTTCGGAGAACTCGGTGCAGGGTCTATACGATTCGATTGCGTTCGTGTATGCGGCGATTAACTACCTGGTGCTGACCGGTGATGCGGCTCCGCTGCGTGAGTCGAAGGCTGATGAGAAGTTCGTTGCTTCGTTCTCTTCGTTTATGGATGAGTCGAATGAGAGCTCGCAGAATCGTGATTGGTTTGTGTCGCCGAAGGTGACGATGTCTGCGTTCACTGCTGTTCCGACTCTGGTGAAGAAGAGCGTGCAGTGGACCTTTGATCTGGTGATTGATTTGGGTCCAACCGTGGTGATTGACGGTGCTCCCGCGGAGATGTCTGAGAAGGTGCGCCGTACTGAGCGCGGTCTGGTGATTACCGGTGTGCGCCACGATAATGATTGGACTTTGACGATTCAGGATGAGTACGAGGCTCAGGCGTCGGCTCAGCCGCAGAATGGTGGCGCTAATGGTGGTGGCGCTAACGGCGGTAATGCTGGCAATTCCGGCAACTCCGGTAATGGCGGCAATTCTAATGGTGACAACCTTTAAGCCCTCAGATGGATGAGGCATCATGCCCTAACTCGCACTCGGGTTAGGGCATGATCTGTTTTACTCTGGTAATAACGAGCTTTCCTGGATTCAAGGTTTTTCTCTTATGTCTTCTTTTTCTCAGTCTTTCTCTCGCCGCTCCCTGCTGCGCCTGGGCTTGGGCGCATCTGCTGTTGCGGGTTCTGCGGCGCTGTTGAGCGCGTGCGGCTCGGGTAGCTCTAGCCAGCAGTCGGGTTCTCAGGGTGGTAGCCTGAACGGTTCGAAGTCGAGCGCTAACCCGAATGGGTACAGCGATGATGGTAAGAACTATTCGGGTCTGGTGGAGTACACCCACTATGAGGGTGCGGTGAATTATGAGCAGGGTACGGTGGATCATCCGCCGCGTAATGCTCCGAAGCCGAAGGTGACTGATGCTCTGTCGGCGAATACGGTGACGGGTTTTCATGAGGCGATTGCTTATTTTGCGGCAGCTATGGATTATCTGGTGAAGACCGGTAGCACGGATGCGTTCTCAACCGGCATTCAGCTGTCGTCGAAGACCCGCTCGGAGGTGGATGCCCTGTCGGCTTCTATTCTTGCGGGTGTGGAGAAGGGTTCCTGGTATGTGAACCCGTCGGCTTCCTATGCGCTTTCGAGTGCGCAGCCGTCCATTATGAGTGATGGCAACCTGCTGTTTAAGGGCAAGTACACTCTGGACTTTGGTGCGGAGGCGGTGGCTGAGGGCAAGATCCAGCCGGTGGTTGCCTCGGCGAGCGCTTCGGCGTCTGCTGAGCCTACTGAGCCGTCCGAGGATGCGCTGGTGTCTGACGCGGCGTCCCCTACTGCTTCTGCTACTGCTACTGCGGCGGGTCCGGCTTCTCGGGTAACGGTTCAGGAGTGCGATTTCCGCGGTCGCTACCACGCTGATTCTAAGATGTGGGAGCTGAGCGTGGCGTACGGTGCCACTGTTCAGGGTGCCACTGCCCAGGGTAGCGCTGCTCAGGGCGGTGTTTCCTCTGCGAACACGGCAGCATCCGGTTCGGCTTCTGCGCCCTCTTCTGCCGCCGCTTCTACTGAGGCTTCCACTGAGGCGTCCGCCACTTCCGCGGCGTCATAGTTCGTCATAACGCTTTTATCTGCGAGGCGCTTCTCACGCTTCGTCCGCTCAACTCTGTATCCTGTTGGGTTTGCGGCTAAACTGGTTGCAATCACCGACTGACTGAAAGGTATCACTATGTCCGAGAACCTGACCCGCCGCGCGGCGCTGGGTGTGCTGGGCGTCAGCTCTATGGCTTTGCTGGCGGCTTGTGGCTCTAAGGCTACTTCTGAGGCGTCTGCTTCCGCTTCTGGCTCTGAGAGCGCTTCTGCTGCTTCTGGGTCTGCTACCGCGTCGCCGAGCGCTTCTGCGTCGGCTTCGGCGTCTGCTTCCCCGTCCGCTTCTGCGTCGGCTTCGGCTACCGCCGCAAACTCTCCGCTGCCTAACGACAATAAGGATTACAGTGGCGTAGCGAAGCTGGAGAAGATGGAGGATCACGGCGAGTACCAGCCGGGTAACGCTGAGCACCCGCCGCAGAATGTTCCTTCCCCGATTGTTCCGGAGGCTATGCACCAGAATTCGGTGGCTGGCTTTGCGGCGGCTCTGGCGTACTTCGGTGCGGCGTTTGAGTACCTGCTACGTACCGGCGATATGCACTACATGAACGAGGTCAGCACCGATCAGGAGACCCTGGCGGCAATGAAGAAGTACGCGGATTCCACCAAGACCGGTATTGACGAGAAGAAGACCTGGTACGTGAACCCGACCGCTACTTTGACTATTGGCACCAAGCAGCCGGTTCTGGCGCAGGGCGCGTACAACTGGACCGTGACTCTGAACGTGGATCTGGGTGAGAAGCTGTTCAAGGACGGCAAGGAGCAGACCGTGGCGGCTGACAAGCGTCACGTGAAGATGTTTGGTGAGGCTGTTGGTCGCTACTTGAACAACAAGTGGGACCTGCACATGGACATCAACTAGTCCTCTGAGGCTGGTTCTCTCCCCCGCTTTTGCGTCTTTTCCATCTCAGGATGCGGTTTTCTACTGTTTTTTCCATTGATGGCAATAAAATTTGTGGCTCCAGCTTGCGGTGAACAGAGTTCACCACTACTCTTATATACAGAGGTTGTCTTTTGGGCTACATAATGTTTCTAGAGAGCGCCGCACATTCATCGTCCTTTGTCGAGAAAGGGTTTGTGCGGCGCTTTTCTGTACCCTCTTTCTGAACCTCGTTCCTTGAGGTTTTTCTCTGGCATTATTACGAACTGTGACCGCAGGTTTAAACCTACTGCCGGTGAGTAGTAGAGTTGCCACGTAACCGATTATTCATTGCGGAGACCCCATCGCGGCTGGCCTCCCCCAAGCTCATGAAGGAGCACCCCATGGCAAAGATTCTCAACAGCATTGTTGAAGCAACCGGCCAGACCCCCCTGGTTAAGCTGAACCGACTGGACGAAGGTCTTCCCGGTAACGTAGCGGTCAAGCTTGAGTTCTACAACCCCGCTGGTTCGGTTAAGGACCGCATCGGCCGCGCCATCATTGACGCTGCTGAGAAGTCGGGTGCGCTGAAGCCCGGCGGCACCATTGTTGAGGGCACTTCCGGTAACACCGGTATTGCGCTGGCTATGGTGGGTGCTGCTCGCGGTTACCGCGTCATCCTGACCATGCCGGAGACCATGTCTGCTGAGCGTCGCGTGCTGCTGCGCGCTTACGGTGCTCAGATTGTGCTGACCCCCGGTACCGAGGGTATGCGCGGCGCTGTGGAGAAGGCTAAGGAAATCGTTGCGACCACCGAGAACGCTATCCTGGCGTCCCAGTTCTCCAACGAGGCGAACCCCACCATTCACTACAACACCACCGGCCCGGAGATTTGGGAAGCAACCGACGGTAAGGTCGACATTTTTGTGGCGGGTATTGGCACCGGCGGCACCATCTCCGGTACCGGTAAGTACCTGAAGGAGCAGAACCCGAACGTGAAGGTTGTTGCGGTTGAGCCGAAGGACTCCCCGCTGCTCTCCGAGGGTCGCGTTGGCCCCCACAAGATTCAGGGCCTGGGCGCTAACTTCGTTCCCGACACCCTGGACCGCGGCATCTACGATTCGGTAACTCCGGTCAGCGCTGAGGACGCTATGCGCACCTCCCGCCTGCTGGCTACCCAGGAAGGTATTCTGGGCGGTATTTCTTCCGGTGCGGCTGTGTGGGCTGCCCTGGAGGAGGCTAAGAAGTCTGAGAACAAGGACAAGCTGATCGTGGCTATCGTTCCCGACTTCGGTGAGCGTTACATCTCTACCGCTCTCTACGAGGACATCCGCGGCTAATAGGCCCCGGTCTTCGGCGCCCCTCCCCGTGAGGCCGCCATCTAGAACAGTACGCAGTGTTCGACGCTCCGTCCCGGTTGCATGCCGGGGCGGAGCGTTTGCGTTTTCCCGCGATGCTCCCCCGCTGAGACCCGCCCGAGCCCGAATATTACGTTCCGCACGCAATTGTGACCGAGATGTTATAGAGAGCACTCACTATGACGACGACAGAGTTCGGGAATAGGTGAATGAGCACCGTTGTTGGTACCTTTGGAAAGGTCGCATACACAGAGCGCGACCGATGAGGGAAAGGGAACCCATGAGTTTTATTGCGCGTCTGCGTGAAGATATTGAGAACGTCCGCCAGCACGATCCTGCTGCGCGCGGCGCTGTCGAGATTGCGCTGAACTATTCGGGTATGCACGCCATTTGGGTTCACCGTCTGACCCATAAGCTCTGGCAGAAGGATGAGACGAAGGCTCTGGCTCGTACTCTCTCGCAGTTTGCTCGTTTTCTGACCGGTGTGGAGATTCACCCCGGCGCGACCATTGGCCGCCGTTTCTTCATTGATCACGGCATGGGCATTGTCATTGGTGAGACCGCTGAGGTTGGTGACGACGTGATGCTGTACCACGGCGTGACCTTGGGCGGTCGCTCCCTGGAGAAGGTGAAGCGTCACCCCACCATTGGTGACCGCGTGACCATTGGTGCAGGTGCTAAGGTGCTGGGTCCGGTGGTTATTGGTGCAGATAGTGCTATTGGCGCGAACGCTGTGGTGGTCAATGATCACCCGGCTGATTCGATTATTACCGGCATTCCCGCGAAGCATCGCCCGCGTACCCCCGAGAAGAAGAAGCCGCTGGTGGACGCTGTGGAGTACATTGACCCCGCCATGTGGATTTAGCGCTTGGCAAGCGTTTTGAGGCGGTAGAGGCGCACCTGGCGGCTCCTCACGAGGCTCCAAGCTCCTCACCGGGCTCCGCAGGTCTTCTCCCCTGCTATACCCCTCAAGATGCCCCTGAGGCATCTCGGGGGCGCCCCGTCAAGACATAACGAACAAGACATAACGAAAGCCCGCCTTCGACCGGATTCTCATCCAGCCGAAGGCGGGCTTTGACGTATTCAGCTACGTGAGCTTAGTGAACGTGAATGTCCGCTGCGTTCACCTCGGAACGGTCACCGCTCCACATGGTGTGGAAGGCGCCCTCTTCGTCAATACGACCGTAGGTGTGTGCACCGAAGAAGTCACGCTGACCCTGAATCAGGGATGCGGGCAGGCGGTCGCGGCGCAGGCCGTCGTAATAGGACAGCGCGGAAGCGAACACCGGCACGGGGATGCCCAGTGCGGTTGCCTTAGCCACCACGCGACGCCAGGAAGGAACGAGCTCCTCCATGAGGTTCTTGAAGGCGGGTGCCAGAAGCATGTTTGCGGGTGCTTCGCCTGCGTAGGCAGCCATGATGTCGCCCAGCAGCTCGGCGCGGATGATGCAGCCGGCGCGCCACAGCGATGCGATGGTGTCCAGCTTCAGATCCCAACCGTATTCCTTGCCTGCGCGGGTGAGCAGGTCCATGCCCTGTGCGTACGCAACGAGCTTGGATGCGAAGAGTGCACGGCGCACATCCTCAACGAACTCGGGGTCGCCTGCACCGATGCCGGTGGTTGCAATCAGACCGGCGGGCAGTTCGCGCTGTGCCTGCTCGCGCTGCTCACGCTCGGAGGAGGAGAGGGCGCGTGCGAACACGGACTCTGCGATAGCGGAGACGGGGGAACCGAGGTCAAGGCCAGCCTTAGCGGTCCACAGACCGGTACCCTTCTGGCCCGCTGCGTCAACGATAACGTCAACCAGGGGCTTGCCGGTCTTTGCGTCTACCTGTGCGAGCACCTCTGCGGTGATTTCAATCAGGTAGGAGCTCAGGTCGCCTTCGTTCCAGGTCTTGAAGATTTCTGCCTGCTGTGCCGGCTCAATGCCTGCGATGGAGCGCAGAATGTCGTAAGCTTCGCCGATCACCTGCATGTCGGCGTACTCGATGCCGTTGTGGACCATCTTCACGAAGTGGCCCGCACCGTCGGTGGAGATCCATGCGCAGCAGGGTGCGCCGTCCTGCGGTGCCTTCGCTGCGATCTTTTCGAGCAGCGGGCCCAGGTGCTTGTAGGACTCTGCGGAGCCGCCGGGCATCATGGAGGGGCCCCAGAGAGCGCCCTCTTCGCCGCCGGAGACGCCAACGCCTACGAAGTGCAGGCCCTTTTCAGCCAGGGCGTGCTCGCGACGGATGGTGTCGGGGAAGTGGGAGTTACCGCCGTCGATGATGATGTCGCCCTCATCGAGCATGGGGGTGAGCTGCTCGATCACTGCGTCGACGGGTGCGCCCGCCTTGACCATAATCAGGATGCGGCGGGGAGACTCGAGGGAGTCGACGAGTTCCTGCAGGGACTCGGTGCGGATGAAGTCGCCGTCTGCGCCGTGCTCAGCCAGCAGTGCGTCGGTCTTCTCTACGGAACGGTTGTGCAGTGCCACGGTGTAGCCGTTACGTGCCAGGTTGCGGGCGAGGTTTGCGCCCATGACAGCAAGGCCGGTGACACCAATCTGTGCCTTCTTGTTTTCAGTCATGTATATAAGGATACGCGCTTAGGGCAGGCTATATATAGGTGGACTGCAGTTTTATGCTTGGAGGAATCACAGTTCCGGCTGGATTATCTTCGTGAGCTTCCCGCCGGGCACCCTCGCTGCGGGTAATAGGTAAAGCTCGCGGCGGGTAACGGGTAAAGAAAAACCGGGTAAACAAAAACCCCGGCACCTTGCGGTACCGGGGTTAGCGGTGGGTCCTACCGGGATCGAACCGATGACATCCACGGTGTAAACGTGGCGCTCTACCAGCTGAGCTAAAGACCCGTAGTTCTCACTGTTTCATTTTCGTTCCAGTGGCGAACACAAGAAAAAACTATACGGGCTTCTGGTGCGACATGCAAATCCATAATACGTGTTCTATGTCTCAATATTTTTTTCATTTTCCCACCGCACCCCACACTAAGCCACAACAAGTCATGTTGGACCATTATCTTTTAGGTAGGTCATACCCCTTCTTTCCGCGCCATTCCGCCAACCCCGTCATTCCGCGCTATTTAGGTACAAAAAGACCCTAACTAGTACTTTTGATGCGCATATTTTCCACTCAGATAGTCACAATGCGAAACCCACATCACAAAAACCCTCATTTGAGACCAAGAGAGGCGCCTTTAGGTCTAAGATAGTAGAGATAAGAAGCGATGTGGGTCTTACAGACCTATAGCGCTTAAACACAAAGATTGTTCGACAACGCAACATCGCGGGGCGGGCGATCTCACAACCGCACAGAAGAGAGGTTGGATTAGTTTGGCTAACGTACCGAACGAGCACTCCCTGAGCACCCTTCTTGATGGCCTGAAGGACATCGACGTAGAAGAGACCCAGGAATGGGCTGAGTCCCTCGAGGACCTTATCAAGACTCACGGCACCGAGCGTGCAGAGTACATCCTTCGCGCACTGCTCAAGGAGGCTGGCGAGAAGGGCGTAAAGGTCCCCACTCTGGTCAAGACCGACTACATCAACACCATCCCCGTCGACCAGCAGCCCGAGTACCCCGGTGATGAGGAACTCGAGCGCCAGTACCGCGCATGGATTCGTTGGAACGCAGCAATTATGGTTCAGCGTGCCCAGAAGAAGGGCATCGGCGTTGGCGGTCACATCTCCACCTTTGCAGGTGTGGCTGACCTCTACGAAATGGGCCAGAACCACTTCTTCCGCGGCCGTAACCACCCCGGTGGCGGTGACCAGGTCTTCTTCCAGGGTCACTCCTCCCCCGGTGTCTACTCCCGCGCATTCGTTGAGGGCGTCCTGAGCGAAGACCAGATGGACGGCTTCCGTCAGGAGAAGACCAAGGGCGCAGACGGTATTCCTTCGTACCCGCACCCCCGTTGCATGCCCGAGTTCTGGCAGTTCCCGACCGTTTCCATGGGTCTGGGCCCCCTGAACGCTATCCACCAGGCATCCTTCAACAAGTACCTGCACAACCACAAGATCAAGGACACCTCCGAGCAGCACGTCTGGGCATTCCTGGGCGACGGCGAAATGGACGAGCCCGAGTCGCGTGGTGCACTGCAGCTGGCTGCAAACGAGCACCTGGACAACCTGACCTTCGTCGTCAACTGCAACCTGCAGCGTCTGGACGGCCCCGTTCGCGGTAACGGCAAGATCGTTCAGGAGCTCGAGGGATTCTTCCGCGGCGCAGGCTGGCACGTCATCAAGGTCCTGTGGGGCTCCGACTACGACGAGCTGCTCAAGAAGGACAAGAGCGGCAAGCTCATCCAGCTGATGAACGAGACCCTCGACGGTGACTACCAGACCTTCCGCGGTGAAGACGGTGGCTACATCCGCGAGCACTTCTTCGGCAAGTACCCCGAGACCAAGGAACTGGTTGCAGACCTGACCGACGAGCAGATCTTCAACCTGCGTCTGGGTGGCCACGACGACAAGAAGCTCTACGCAGCCTACAAGGAAGCTATGGAGACCAAGGGCAAGCCCACCGTCATCCTGGCACAGTCCATTAAGGGTGCGGAGCTCGGCCCGTTCTTCGAGGCACGTAACTCCACCCACCAGATCAAGAAGTTCACCATGGAAGCACTGAAGGGCTTCCGTGACCACCTGAACATCCCCATCTCCGACGAGGAGCTGGAGAAGGATCTGTACAACCCGCCGTACTACCTGCCCGAGGCAAACCACCCGGCACTGCAGTACATGCAGGCACGCCGTAAGGAACTCGGCGGTTACATCCCCGGCCGTGCAAACACCCAGCCTGAGATTATCCTGCCCGAGTCCAAGGTCTACGCACAGACCAAGAAGGGCTCCGGCAAGCAGACCGCTGCTACCACCATGGCGTTCGTCCGCCTGATGAAGGACCTCATGCGTGTGAAGGGCTTCGGTCACCGTATCGCTCCCATCACCCCCGATGAGGCACGTACCTTCGGTATGGACTCCTTCTTCCCCTCGGCTAAGCTGTACAACCCCAACGGCCAGAACTACGTGCCCGTTGACCACCAGCTCATGCTCACCTACACCGAGTCCCCCGAGGGCCAGATTGTTCACGTGGGTATTAACGAGGCAGGCGCAACCGCTGCATTCATCGCTCTGGGTTCGTCCTACGACACCCACGGTGAGCCGATGATTCCGATTTACATCTTCTACTCGATGTTCGGCTTCCAGCGCACCGGCGACTCCTTCTGGGCTGCTGCCGACCAGCTGTGCCGCGGCTTCGTCATCGGTGCAACCGCAGGTCGTACCACCCTGTCCGGTGAGGGTCTGCAGCACAACGATGGCCACTCCCCGATCCTGGCCTCCACCAACCCGGCGTTCAAGATCTACGACCCGGCTTACGGCTACGAGATTGCTCACATCGTGGAGCGCGGTATCGAGCAGATGTACGGTACCAAGGACGAAGACCACAACGTCATGTACTACCTGACCGTGTACAACGAGCCGATTCACCAGCCTGCTGAGCCGGCAAACGTTGACGTTGAGGGCATCATCAAGGGTATCCACAAGATCAGCGAGTCCCCGCTGACCTCCGGCCCCAAGGCACAGCTGCTGGCATCCGGCGTTGCTGTTCCGTGGGCTGAGAAGGCTCAGCAGCTGCTGGCTGAGGACTGGGGCGTCTCCGCAGACGTCTGGTCCGTCACCTCATGGACCGAGCTGCGCCGCGACGGCATTGCCGCTGAGGAAGAGGCTCTGCTGAACCCGAACCAGCCCGCTCGCGTTCCTTACGTGACCCAGAAGCTAGCTGGCGCTGCTGGCCCGATCGTTGCGACCACCGACTTCGCTTCGGATGTTCCCGACCAGATCCGCCAGTTCGTTCCGAACGACTTCGCAACCCTGGGTGCTGACGGCTTCGGCTTCGCAGACACCCGCCCGGGTGCACGTCGCTTCTTCCACATCGATGCAGAGTCGGTCGTTGTCCGCACCCTGCAGATGCTGGCAAAGCGCGGCGAGGTTGCAGCAGACGCTCCCGCGAAGGCATTCGCTAAGTACGACCTGCTGAACGTGAACGCTAACTCCGAGCTGGAGCAGCACTAAGCATTTAGCTGTAGAACCCCGGTTCTGCGGTAAAAGCTAAACGATGCCCCCGGTTGATGATTCATCAACCGGGGGCATTCGTGTTTTAACTGTGAAGGGGCGCAGGGTACCCGAGCTGATTCCTGTTGATATGGTCGTTGACTATGCGTTTCTCATGTAATAAATCAGACGTGACCGGAGTTTTGGTTGCCGTGCGCACCTAGCCGGTGGTAGGCTTTAACCACCCTTCAACTATGATATTCGCCATAGTATCGGTGGATATTTTAGGGTGCCCGACCAGCAGGGGGGGGGCACGACTCACTCATCTACGAGTATTTACCCTCCATAACTCATAGGGGTTCATGATGAAGCTCTAGAATACTCTCCCAGCAGTAACGACGCTGCAGAAACACCCTTGTGCGTGGTCTGCCATAGCGTCTTGGCCTTTCGCTATGGGTGCACTCCCAAGCTAGCAGGCACTCCCCCGAGATTCTGCTTATCGCTCTGGGATTCACATAGATTCCAGATTCTCTCGACGCCCATATTCACCGAGGCATATGCTTTGCAACAATCAGCAAAATACAGCCCCGCTTTCTTTACTGCCGCATATTCTTTATCCAATTAAGGAGGGAGAATTATGAACCTCAAGAAAATCTTTCAACCCGCAATGGCTATAACGTTTGCATTCACGCTAGCCTGCACATCCTGTTCTACAGGCCCGCAACTAGAACGTGATGAAACGGCCCAAGCAACTCTAGACTATAAAAACAACCGAATCATTACTCCACTCGAAGAATACAATGACATTTTCGATGAAAATTCCCAGTATTACGGTCGAGCCTTGGAAATTCTCAGGCAGCGCTGTTTCGCAAAACACGGCCAATCCTACGAAATATATATCCCGGATGTAGAAGACAGGAAATTCGTTTCATCCGGTCGCGAGTTTGGCCTCTGGAACCCCGAATACGCCGCCAAATATGGACACTACAAGCGATTCGGGAATGCACCATCATCCGGGGGATATGACACAAAAATCATGGAACAGTGCATGCCTGAAATCTTAGCCACGTTGAAAGAGATTGCCGGCATCAGCCTCGAAGAGCAAAGTGGCCTCAGAGAAGCCTATCGTCGAATCCACGGCGAATCCTATGCAGCTGCCATGAATCATCCCGAATGGAAAAAATACCGTGAAGCATGGTGGAAATGCCTATCGGATAAAGGTCTAACGCCACGAAAAGGCGACGAAGAATGGGGTACAAAAGAACTATCAAATGCAACCCGCGCTAGCGGTGATAATAATGCCCCTGCATCGGAAGAAGAAATTCGACTCAGCGTCATTGAAGCACAATGCAGTAAAGATACAGGAATGGCTCAAGGTCTTGCCAACCTCGTAGCCTCATATCAAAAACCGCTCATTCGAGATAATGAAACAAAACTAGAAGAACAGCGACGGCAGCTATCAGAAGTTTATCTCCGATATAAAGAGTGGGTTCTCAAAAACCAATAAATAGAAGGTCCCCGATTGATGAATCATCAACCGGGGACCTTTAATTTATTAATTACTCGACAAATAGAGAGGGCTAATCGGCGAAGTGGCCGGTCACCTCCGCCAGACGCGCCGGATTCACCAGATCAGGGTGCGTACCCTCCAGCAGCACCGCACGGAACGACGAGGCATGCGCCGACCAACCCGCCGCATCCAGGTACGGCTGATCCTCATGCGGCACACCCACCAGCAACACATCACCATCAAAGAACGCCTGCTCAGCACCACGCATCAACGCCGCCGAAGCACGCATACTACCCAAGCACACGCCCAACTTCTCCTCCGGCAGGTAACCCATCGCCGAACCAGCCCGCTGCAAACGCTCCAGGGTACCCGGCAAATCAAGCTGCTCACCAGCGGCAGGCTCCGGCAAACCGCCCATACGCAACAGCGCACGGAAGCTCTCCTGCTCATCCGGCGCCGGAACACCCTGCCACTGCTCCGAAGGATACGCATCCAACAGGATGACACGCTCAACCTGCGCACCCGCAGCCTGCGCCAAAGCCGCCACCTGCACCGCGGCAGTACCGCCCACAGACCAGCCCATCAACGCAAAACGACGCGGCAACGAACGCTCCGCCAGGGTCTTCTCAATCAGCTTCAGGTAGCCCTCAGCCAACTCCTGCAGGCTCGACGCAAACCCAGCCTGCGGGTCAGAGAACGCCTCAGCCTGCACAGCATACACACCCTGCTGAGCCGGAAGATGCGAAAGGTACCCCGCATAGCACCAGCCCAAACCACCCGCAGGCGGCAGGATAAACAGCGGCGCAGGGGCATCGGTAGCGTCATGCGCGGTAGGTTGTTCTCGCAGCGGCAGAACCGGCGCGAACTCCGCACCCTCGCCGCGCTCGCCCGCAATGGACGCCGCCAAAGCCTGCACGGTCGGATGTGCAAAAAGCGCACCGATGCTCACGCTCAGACCCAGCTGTTCCTCAACCGCGGCAATCACCTCAAGAGCCGCCAGCGAATGACCGCCCGAGGCGAAGAAATCCTCGTCCACGCCGAAACGCTCACGACCCAGCACACCGGCAATAATCGAGCACAGCTGCTGCTCCAGCAGACCGTGCGGACCCTCAGCATCAGAAGTCTGAGGGGTCAAGTCGAGGGACGCCAGTAGCTTACGATCCGCCTTACCGGAGGGACTCACCGGCAACGCAGGCAGAGTGTGCCACAGGGTCGGAACCATGTAGTCCGGCAGAACCTGCGCACAATGCTCGCGCGCCGCCTCCACCAGCTGCTCGGCACGCTCGGCGGGCACGTCGCCGACCTCCAGCACTGCCGCCAGGGCAGGCTCACGCAGACCGCGGTACAGCAGAGCCACCGAAGCGCTCACGCCCTCAACCGCGGCAAGAGCCATCTCAATATCGCCCAGCTCCAGGCGCTGACCGCGCACCTTAATCTGATAATCCGTGCGGCCACGGTAGCCAATGACGGCGCGACCATCGGGAAGAATCTCCCAGCACGCCAAATCGCCCGTACGGTACAGGCGCTGACTCTCACCGTTCAGCAGCGCGAGCGCACCGGCGGGAGCCTGCTCCACGAAAGCCGCCGCGGTCGCCTGCGGGTTGTTCTTGTAGCCACGCGCCAGCTGCACGCCCGACAGGTGCAGTTCGCCCGTCACGCCCACCGGCACGGGGTGGCCGGTCGGGTCAAGAATCAGGGTTCCGGTGTTCCAGACCGGCTCGCCAATGGGCACGCTCTCGCGCTGCGGGTCGGTGGAGGTCTCCCAGAAGGTCACGTCCACCGCCGCCTCGGTCGGGCCGTACAGGTTCAGCGGGTACACACCCAGAACCTCGCCCGCAGCCTGCACCTGGTCCTTCTGCAGTGCCTCACCCGAGCAGACCACGTAGCGCAGGGGCTGCTCTCGACCCTGGCCGAAGCCAGCATCAGCCAGGATGCGGCGCGCCGCCGGTGAAGAGGTCAGCGCTGACAGCATGGTCGGCACAAAGTGCACCGCCGTGACGGACTGCTCGGCAATCACGCGCGCCAGGTAGGCGGGGTCGCGGTGCCCCTCCGGGGCGGCAATGACCACGGCGGCACCCTCGGCGAGCGGCCAGTACAGCTCCCACACGTGCACGTCAAAGGAGATGGGGGTCTTGTGCAGAACGCGGTCGCCCTCCCCCACCGGAATCTGATGCTGCTGCCAGCGCAGGCGGTTATCAATCGCGCGGTGGCTGATGGCAACGCCCTTAGGCCTGCCCGTGGAGCCGGAGGTGAAGAGCACGTAAGCGTCCTCGTCCAGGCCGGTTTTCGTGCCCGGAAGCTCCTCGGCGGCGGGTGCTGAGGAGTGTTCCCCGTTGGGTTCCTCGTCGCTCAGTAGGGGCAGAGTATGCTGCGGCAGGTTCGCGTGACGCTGCGGTTCCTGCGGGTTCAGCTCTTCCGCGTTCAGCGGGTGCAAACCGGGGCCGTGCAGTAGCAGGGAGCACTCGGCGTCCTCCATCATCACGCCCACACGCTCGGCGGGCAGATCCGGAAGCACCGGCACGTAGGTGGCGCCAGCGTACAGCAGGGCGTACAGCGCCACGTACTGCTCGGCGCCGCGGTGCACACGCAGACCCACCGCGTCGGAAGGGCGAACACCCCAGTCCAGCAGCTGCGCGGCAAGCGCACGGGCGCGCTCGTCCAGTTCGGTGTAGGTGAGGGCGCGGTCAAAAGCGTAGGCGCGATCCGACTCGGGGGTGAGCACCTCACCGGGCGCGGGGGCAGAATCCAGCACCGCGAGCGCCTGCGGATGCGCCGCCACCGCGTCACGGAAGCGACCCAGCAAGGTCTTGTACTCCAGCGGGTGCTCGGTCAGCGCCGGAGCGGTCAGCTCGCGCAGGGTCGCAAGCTCCGCCTCGGTCGCCAAGCCGAGATTGTTCAGGGAGGCACCCTCGCGCTGCGCCTCCGCCGCGTAGGCGGGTAGCCACTCGCGCAGGCGGGCGGCGTGACGTTCCAGCTCCTCAGCGGTGTAGAGCGCCGGGTTCATGTCAATCTCGCAGGAGATGCTGTTGCCGCGGCCGGGCATGCCGCGCAGGGTGAAGGTCGCGTCGGCAACGGGACCGGCAGAGATATTGTGGATGCGCGCGGTCGGTACCGGGAATCCGGACTCGTCCTTGGAGGGCGCCGCCAGCGGCAGCACCGCGTCAAAGGGCACCACGTTAATCTGCGCACCAAACAGCCTGGACTGGGCGTTACGCGCGGTACGCTCGAGGTCTTCCTGACGAGCCAGCGGATGCTCCGCATTGCGGGCGTACTGTTCCTTCACCGAGTGCAGGGACTCCGCGATGGGGCCGGTCGCCGCAACCTGCACCGGCAGCACGTTCACTGCGGTACAGCCGGTCTGCGCGCTCGCCGTACCCAGGGCGCGGGTCGCCTCCGGCAGGGTGCGGGCGAACATGCGGTTCATCTGCGGCACGCCGAACGAAGCCTGCGGGTAGCCGCCCACACGCGCCAGGTACGAGCCGACGGCGGCGGTCGCCAACACGGGCCAGGAGACGGCGTGCTGCTTTGCCGCATCCAGCAGGGCCTGCTGGGTGGGTACGTCAATGCTGAACGCCAGGCGCACAGACTGCGCCGACGGGGAGGCGGTACGACCCGCCAGGGAGGTGTCTTCCTGCTCCAGGGCGCCGCTCGCCTCCCAGAAGGCGACGTCTTCGTCACGGGCGGTGGAGGCGGCATCGTCGGCGTCGAGCAGCTGCTGCAGGCTCATGCGGCGGGTTGCCGGAACCGGCTGACCGGCGGACAGGGCGCGGTATATCGCCGCCACGCGGGAGAGGCCGTTGAACGCGGCGAACCCGTCGGCGACCACGTGGGAGAAGGAGTGGTAGACCCAGAGGAACCCGCCGTAGCGCACCACTGCGCTGCGCACGGTCACGCCCTCATCGGTGGCGAGGGGCTGGGCGAGCAGGCGCTGTGCCCAGGCGCGCACCGGCGCGGGCAGATCAGAGTCAGGCAGGTCAGAGGTGTTCTCCTCCCCCTCATCCACGAGCAGGTCAATGCCCGCGAGGAACGCCTCAAGCGGCAGAATCTGCTGGGAGGCGGCGCCATCGGCGATGCGGGTGCGCACGCGGAAGCCCTCGTTCTCGCGGTAGAGCTGCACCAGCGCCTCACGCAGCAGAGCGAGGTCGGTATCTGCGGGGCATTGCAGAACCTCCGCGGTGTTGTAGCAGGGGTTCGTCGGGTCAATCGCGGCGGCAAAATAGATGCCGCGTGCGTTAGTGGTCAGCGGCAGCCAGGGGCTGTCAGCGCTGTGCTGTGCGGAGGGGTTCGCGGCGGTGCGAAGGTCGGAAGCAGTCCCGAAGCTAGCGGGTGCGGTAGTATCAGCTACGCCCATGGTGGCCTCTCAAAGGTCTGGATTAGGGGTCTGGATTAGGGATGAGGTGTGTGTGAATGATGGGGCTACTCCCCCGCCGTTTCGCACTGGCAGAACTAAGCTGACAGGGACAAACACTGCCAAGCCCGGCAGAGCTCAGCCAAGAACTCCGCCACGAAAAAATGGCGCGAAGACAGCACAAATAAAAGCGAGGTAAGTAGCAAACACCCCGGGTACCCGCCTGCATTCGCGGCAGGCGGGCACTCGGGGTGCGGTAACGCTTAGCCCAGGCGGGAGGCGATGAACTCCACGGTCGGGTTCTCCACCAGCTCGGTAAACTCAATCACGGCGCCCTCAGCGGCAAGGTCGTCGAGCAGGGCGAATGCGCCCATAGAATCCATGCCCAGGGAGAACAGGTCGGTGGTCGGCTCGTCAAAAGCGGTCTGCAGGGAGTCGGGCTCGACGATGTACTTCTCCATGATGGGGCGCAGGGTCTCAAATGCGGACATTTTTCTCCTCAATAGGGGTAGGAATAAGGGCGTACGGTTTAGCCGAAAATTTCGGCAAGCTTGGCGCGCAGTTCGCGGCGAGAAATCTTACCCACGTTCGTGGTGGGCAGCTCCTGCAGAACCTGCACGCGCTCCGGGATCTTGAAGTCGGCGAGCTTCTTCGAGGTGAAGAACTCGTGCATCGTGCGGCGCGGGTTTTCGCCCAGGTCGGCGCCTTCCTGCGGCACAATGACCAGGCCCACGCGCTCGCCCACAGTCTCATCCGGGATGCCCAGGACCACGGCGTCAAAAACGTCGGGGTGGGTCAGCGCCAGCTCTTCGATTTCGTCCACGGCAATCTTCTCGCCGTTGCGGTTAATCTGGTCCTTCGCGCGGCCGGTCACCTCAAGATACTTGCCAGCGACCAGTCGCACAATGTCGCCGGTGCGGTAGAAGCCGTCCTCGGTGAAGCCATAGCGGTTCGCGTTCTCCTCCAGGTAGTAGCCGCGAATCGTGTACGGGCCGCGGGTGAGCAGGTGACCGCTCTCGCCGCGCTTGACCGGCTGGTCCTGATCATCAACAATCAGGATTTCGTCGTCGGGGCTGATCGGGTAGCCCTGGGTCCTCAGACGCATCTCAATCGGGTCGGTCGAGCGGGTGTAGTTCACCAGGCCCTCAGCCATGCCGAACACCTGCTGAACGGTGCAGCCGAGCACCGACTCAATCTTGCCTGCAACCGCCGGAGCCAGCTTCGAACCGCCCACCTGCAGGGTCTGCAGGGACGGCAGGGACACGCCGCGCTTCTCCGCGGAGGCGACCCACGCCTGAGCCAACGGCGGCACCAGCGCGGAGGTGGTCACACCCTCCATCTCAATGAGGTGGAACGCAGTCTGCGGGGACGGATCCGCCGCAAACACCAGCTTGCCAGAGGCGCACATGACACCCAGAATACCGGGCGAGCTCATCGTGAAGTTATGCGCGGCGGGCAGCACCACGAGCATGGTCGTGTTGTTGTTCAGCTTGCAGATATCGACCGAGCCGCGCACCGAGTACAGGTAGGCGGCGTGGGTGCGAGGAATCAGCTTCGAAATGCCGGTCGTACCGCCGGAGAGCTGCAGGAACGCCACCTGCTCGCTCGCGCGCAGGTTCTCGGTGTTCTGAATGACACCGGGCACGAACTCTTCAGCGAGCTCCTCTTCGGTCAGCGGGGTCAGCGGCTCCGCAACGTCAATAGCAACCGGCGGCTCCAGGGAGTTCTTGCGCAGCTCGGCGGCAACGTCCTCGTGCAGGGCGGTGAAATCTGCGCCCGGGGTCAGCGAAGAGAACACGTGCGCCGCAGCGTCGGTGCGGGTCGCAAAGTGCACGAGCTCGGTGGTGCGGTGCTGCGGCAGGCAGAACACCGGCAGCGCCGCCGCCCAGAAAATACCCAGCAGGTACACCAGGTACTCGGCAGTGTTACCCAGCTGCAGCAGCACACGGTCGCCCGGCTGCACGCCAGCCTGAACGAGGCGCGCCGCAGCGGCACGACCTGCCGCCTCCAGCTCACCGTAGGAGAGGCGAATCTGCTGGGGCTTGCCGTCCTCATCGAGCTGCGCGTGCGAGAGCGCCACCAGCGCCGGGAAGTGCGGCTTTGCGCGGCATGTATCTAGCAGGAACTCGGGGATAGTCTGGTCAATCCAGTAGCCGGCTTCGCGGTACTTCGCGGCAAAAGACTCGGGGATGAGCGGCGTGGGGGCCAGGGGGCTACGTTCTACGGTCATCTTCTCTCGATTTCTGTGTCGTTTGCGGTTTCTATAGCGCTCACGTGCTGCGTGCGTTCGCAGCGTGATGCCATCTCGTCAATGAGGGCGGGTGCGCAACCTGCGCCGGGTACCCTTCGGCACCCCTCGCGGCGCGGTAGTGTTGCACTTCTCTTAGGCTGTACTTCTCTAGGATACGGGCGCGGCGGTGTTTACCCTAACAGGACCCCCGCACGCCCACCATGCGGGGTGTGCTCTACCCGTGCAGGATTCATAGGCGACCTCTCGCTACTCCTCAGCTAAGCTCCGCTCAGCGCGCTCAGCCTCCCGGCAGGCAGCAATAATACGCTCCAACGCCGGCACAATTGCACCGCGCCAGCACGCATAATCGTGACCGCCGTTGAAGGCCGTGCAACGCGCATTCTTCAGGCCCAGCTTTTCCAGGCGCTCCTTCAACTCGCGGTGAGGCGGTACCAGAACCCACTCCTGCTCCCCCACCTCAATCTCAAGGTACAGGTGGCGCAGGCGATCAATCTCGCCCGCCGCCTCCAGCTCGTCCAGGCGGTCCATGACCTGCGGTTGCCACAGCGACGAAGACTGCGCGATCGCGCCGCCAAACGCCTCCGGGCGGCTCAGCACCGCCAGCAGGGAGGACAGACCGCCCAGCGACTGACCGTTAATCACAATGTTCTGCGGCGCGGTCTTAATGCCGTGCACTGCCTCCAGGTGCGGGAATGCAATGTCCACCAGGTAGTCGGCAACCGGGTTGTCGCCGTTCAGCTCCTTCCAGCGGTTCTCACGACCGCCAGAGTGCAGGAAGAACACGTGCATCGCCGGAATACGGCCCGCCTCGTGGGCACGGTTGAGGGTGTGCTCCATGCCCTGGCTGAACCACATCTCACCGTCGAACTGGATGAACAGCGGCGCATCCGGGGCGGGGTCACCCACACGACCGAGCACGTACTGGTGACCGTCAGAGGTCTGCATCCACTCGGGGGCGGGCAGCGCGTCAATCTCTTCCTGAGTCAGGATGAACTCCTGCACCGGCGCGTGCTCAAGCTGCACCACACCCATGCAACGACCGACACGGTTGCACACGGTCTCGGGGTTCAGCGGGTCGCCCTCGCCGGAGTCCAGGGCGGCGCGCAGGCGCACCTGGTCGTCATCGCCCAGCCAGGCGGGGCGCTCGCCGGGCAGCGCCGGCAAGAAGTTGTAGGAGGCACGCCAAGTGGTTTCCATCTGCATGCTCAGTTGCCACCAGCCAGTGCCCTCGATGCGGGCCATGAGGGAACGGTCAAGGTTCTTCTCATCGGTCAGGCGGTTGATGAACATGAGCACCTGCTCCGCCTGCTCGTTGTGGTACAGGAAGGTAACGATGCGTTCGTTCTCACTGATGCTGCCGTCTTCGCGGTGCACCGGCTCGATGATGGGGGTGCCTTCGGAGACGACCTCAAGGATGCGGGCGTTCAGCTCTTCGGGGCTGACCGCATCGGCGATAATGGCGCTGATGAGGGGGCTGTCCACGCGCGGTGCCGGTACGGGGCGCGGGATCTTGGGAGGGGCCGGGCGCACGGTCGGCGCAACGGTACGCGGCTGCGCCGAAGTAGCCTGTTCAGAAGTGTTCTGGGCAGAAATACTCTGCGCGGGAACGGTCGCGGTGGGTTCGTGCTCGCCCAACGGTTCCTCCTTGGTCTGTGGAAACACTCAATCGGTGAAAATCGGTGAGGAGGCGCATTATCGTTAGTTAGCCTCCACTACCTCACTCTATGGTATCCCTTACCCAAACTCCAGCCAAAGGAAAAAGTGAAAGAACCACAACATGACATTCATGACAGCGAGCACACGCTACTAAAAACCCAAGCACAAAGCCGCCACAACCCCACCCCACCTAAGACCAGCCCAGACCCAGCCCAGAAGTTAAAAGAGATGAGGCACCGAGATCGTGCATCAAACCTTCAAACAGTGAAGGTTTCATGCGGCAGTCTCGGTGCCTCATCTGCGGGTTCCCAAAATGGAACCTACCCAGTGCTCGGAGCCGTTCATGCGTCAAAGACGGGCGAGCACCGGGTAGGCGCCCTACGCGCAGGGGATCCTGGGTCCCTCAGATCCTAGCGTTCGCTGCTTGGCGCAATGCCGAGCTTTTCCCCCCGTACTGAGACGGTTGGTGCTAACTCCCACGCGGCTTAGGGGCGAAAACTATTCGCTTTCGCGGGCCGCCGAAATAGCGTCAGCGGCAATATGAATTGTTTGGTTCTCCTTCGGAATAACCAAAGGGGTGCCAGTGCATGGATCAGGAATAATGACTGATTGCAGGTCAAAAACTTCCTGGATAAGTTCCGGTGTAATTATCGCACGCGGATCGCCCTGAGCGATAATCCGGCCCTGCTTCATTAACACAACATGAGTAGCATACCTGAAAGCGAGGTTCAGGTCATGCAACACCACGGCTACCGTTCGCCCTTCAGAATGCAATTTCTTCGTCAGGTTCAGCACCTCAATCTGGTGCGTGATGTCCAGGTAGGTGGTCGGCTCATCGAGCAGAATCAGCGGGGTCTGCTGCGCCAGGGTCATGGCAATCCACACACGCTGACGCTGACCGCCCGAAAGCGCCTCAATGGGACGCGCAGCAAGCTCCAGCACGTTCGCCGCCTGCATCGCCTCCACGCAGGCGCGCTCGTCCTCATCAGACCAGGAACGCAGCAGCGACTGGTGCGGGTAGCGGCCGCGCGCCACCACATCCGCCACGGTCACGCCGCTAGGCGCCTCCGGGGTCTGCGGCAGCATCGCCAGGATCTTGGCGATGGCGCGGGACTTCATCTGCGGCAGCGGGGTGCCGTCCAGGCGAACCTCACCCTCCTTGAGCGGGTTCACGCGGGCAAGAGCCTTCAAGGTGGTCGACTTACCGCAGGCGTTCGGGCCCAGGATAACGGTCAGCTCCCCCTCCGGCACCTGAAAATCTACCCCGTTGAGCACCGTATGCTCACCGTAGGCAACCACCATGTTCTCGCCTTCAAGGCGGGTCGTCACACTAGCGTTCACTAGCTCTTCTTCCTTTCGAGGTAAATCAGGTAAATCAGGTACAGGCCGCCAATCGCGCCGGTCACCACACCCACCTGAATGATGCGTCCGGGAACAGCGAATCGGCCAATCAGGTCAGAGCCGAGCACCATGAGCGCACCCATAAGTGCCGCGGAGGTGAAGCCCACCCCGCCACTGCGAGACAGGGTCTTCGCGATGTGCGGTGCCGCCAGGGCGACAAAGGCAATCGGGCCGGTCGTCGCGGTCGCCAGCGAAACCAGAAGCACACCGATAAACAGAGCCGCCACACGGTACGCGTTCACGCTCACACCCAAACCGGATGCCACCTGGTCACCAAAACGAATCGCGCCCAGCGGGCGGACCAGCATCAGCAACAGCGGAGTCACCACGAGCAGCAGACCCATCAGCGCGTAGGTGCGCTCCCACGTGATGTCATTGAGCGAACCGGCAAGCCAGGACGCCGCGGTCTGCGCCTGAGTCAGCGAAGCACGCACCACCAGCAGCGCATTGAACGCCGCCAGGGTCGACCCCACACCAATACCGACCAGCACCAAGCGGAAGCCATGCAGGCCCGTGCGGCGCGTCAACAGCCACACCAGCACCGAAGTCGCCAAGCCACCAACCACAGCACCCAGAGCAACCTCAACGGGGCCGGAATTGAAGACAATAATCTGCAACAGCGCACCGGTCGCAGCACCATTCGTGAAGCCGATAATATCCGGCGAACCCAGGGCATTACCCGAAATCACCTGGAAAATCGCACCCGAGAGACCAAGCGCCGCACCCACCAGAAGCGCCGCCACAATACGCGCCGCACGCTGCTGAGCGAAAGTCACCGTAATCTGCTTGCCCTCACCCAGCAGCGCCGGGATCAGCTTCTCCGGGGCGATCTTATAATCACCCTGCAACATGCCCCAAAACGCCAGCGCCGCAATCAGCACCACCAACGCCACATTCAAAATCAGCACACGCCACGGCACCTGAGCACTCAGCGGACCGCGCACAGTCAACACCGGGCGGCCACCCAAATCGCGGCCGCTACGACGCGCAGAACGATTAGCTGCAGTGGTGACGGTCGCCGTCGAAACAGCGGAAGAATTCGACATTAGAGAGCCTCCACCTTACGACGAGTCATCAAGAACAAGAACACCGGGGCACCGGCAAGAGTCGCCACAATACCCACCTGAGTCTCCTGCGGAGCCACCAGCACACGCGCCAACACGTCAGCACACAGCAGCCACACCGGACCCAACAGCGCCGAACCATAATTCACCCAGCGCACATCATTACCGAGTAGGGCACGCACCACAAACGGCACCGCCAAACCCACAAAACCAATCGGACCCACCGCAGCAGTCGCCGCACCGGCAAGCACCGTCACCGCCAGCAACGTCAAATTCTGGGTCGTACGCACACTCACGCCGAGGCTGGTCGCCGCCTCCTCGCCCATACTCAGAGCATTAATCGCAGGAGCCACAAAGAACGCCACCAGCATACCCAGCAGAATCACCGGACCCACCGTCGACGCGATATCCATACCGCGGCCCTCCAGCGAACCGGCAACCCACACACGGAACTCGTTATATGCATCCTGATCAGCCAAAATCAGGCCCTGTGCAATCGCCGACAGCGCCGCAGAAATCGCCACACCCGCCAGAGCGAGCTTCACAATCGACCCGTCACGACCACGACCCAGCGTGTACACCAGCACCGCAGCCAACGCGCCACCAATCGTCGCAGCAACCATGTACTGCCAAATACCCATCACGCCAAAAACCACCACGGAAGCAATCACAGCCACCGCAGCACCGGCATTCACACCCATCAGGCCGGGCTCAGCCAGCGGGTTACGAGTCAACGACTGCATCAAAGAACCGGCAACCGCCAACGCCGCACCCGCCGCAAGACCCACCAAGGTACGCGGAATGCGCTGCTCCATCACAATCGTCTGCGCCTGCTCAGAAGCAGTGCCATTGAAAACAGCCAGAACCTGATCCGGCGGAAGATTATTCGACCCGAACAGCAAAGAAGCAGCCACAGCCCCCACCAAAAGCACCGCAAACAAGAACAGAAAAGCCAGGCGCTTACCCAACTTCTGCCCCTGAATCACAGAACCCTGACGGGACGTACTCTCCTGCTGAACATCTCGGGACAATGAGCTCGTGCGGGCCACTATGCTCCTTATGCTCGATACAAGAAAACTAGGGAGGCGCACCCGGCACACCCACACCACGCGAGGGGCACCCGGCACACCGGTAGATAATGAGAGAAACGCCGGAGCGGGCGGGTATTCCCCCACCCGCATCCGACGTTAAGTCTTAGCGCTTACGGGTCAGCAGCAGTGCAGCGGCACCCACAATGCTTACGCCCAGAACCACCACGCCAATCCACGGGAACGCAGCACCGTAAGTCACGGTCTGAACGGTGGATGCGGTGTTAGCCGCGCCCGAAGCCGAAGCGCTCGGGCTCGACGCAGCACCGCGCGCAACAGCCGAAGAAGATGCGCTCGCCGAAACGGTTGCCTTCTTCTGGGCATTTGCAGAAGCCGAAGCAGCAGGCGCAGCGGAAGAGCCAGAGGTACCGGAGGTACCGGAAGAGTCAGCTTCCGCGTTCAGGCGGTCGTACTCCTCCTTAGTGATGGTGTTGCCGTCAGCGTCGGTGTACACTGTCTCAGCCTCAGCCGCGCCACCTGCAGAACCATTCGAGGAGCCGTTCGAACCACCATTGGAGGAGGACTCGTTGGAATCGTTAGAGCCCTGAGCCTCGTCTGCAGAGTCTGAGTTGTTAGAGTTCGAGCCGCCGTTCGAGGAACCACCGTTGCTCTTCGAGCTGGAAGAGCCGCGGTTCGAGGAAGAACCCGAAGAGTTCGAGGAGGAATTATCCGAACCGCCCTCACCCACCACGGTGAACTCGGGGCTGCGGTTGCTGTACGCCTCGGTACCCAGGTACTTGCCGTCCTTGTCGCGCTTCTCACCGGAT
The DNA here is from genome assembly GCF_041432805.1 of Rothia sp. 27098_8_27. Taxonomy (NCBI): domain Bacteria; kingdom Bacillati; phylum Actinomycetota; class Actinomycetes; order Micrococcales; family Micrococcaceae; genus Rothia; species Rothia sp. 27098_8_27. The sequence goes on from NZ_JAPWAJ010000001.1 coordinate 610,060, forward strand.
GCGAGGAAACGCAGGGTGTGGGTGCCAGGGCCTACATCCGGCAGAACGAAGGAACCGGAGACGTTGCCGTTGCTATCGGCCTTCTGCTGGTGCACCACGCACGCGCCCTGAGCCGCATCGGAGGGGCACAGGTTGCCGTCGTCCACCTTCACGGACACCACAGCATTCGCGGGGAAGCCGCTTAGGGTAAAGGAAATCACGCCGTGCTCACTCACGGAGGAGGAAACGGTTGAGGAGGTGCCGGGGGTGGATGCCTTCGCACCGCCCGGAGGCAGAGCGGATGCAGTGCCAACGCCCAAGCCCAGCGCCAGGGTTGCGGCAGCGCAGGCGGTCAGCGCCTTAGAGGTCAGGGATGCCTTCGGGGCTCCCGAAAAAGGTGCACGCATGGTGGTCCTTTCAAAATTACCGGGGTCGAAGCTGAACGCTACCGGGTTCGTGAGGTGCAGTTCAGCGGGTCGTGACCCGAATGGTTGGAGGCACCCGATCCACGCCCCTGTTCAAGGGTGCAGGGTCAAAAGTGTGGAGCGTGGACCGGTGCCGGTGTGAATGTGTGGTCAGAAAGCTTACTTCTTGGAGGTGCGCAGTAGCAGAGCCGCAGCCAAAACCACCAGGCCAGCCGCCGAGAGCAGCAGGTTATTGGCGTTGTTGACCAGCCACTTGGTCAGACCGGTCAGCTCAGTACCCTCAATGGTCGGGCCCTGTGCCTTGGTGCCTGCGGCGGAGTTCTGCGAACCCTGCGTGTTCTGCGAGCCCTGCGAACCAGCGGCTGCCTTCGCAGCCTTCTTCGCGTTGGCTTCGGTCTTCTGCAGGCTGGTAGCCAGGTTCTTCTGCGCGCTCTGAACCTTCGCCTTAGCCTGCACGCGGTTCACGACCGGAGCGGTGCTCTGCGAGAGCGCGGCGAGGGATGCGTCCACGTCGGTGGCGCGGGTGCTGATGCGGCCGCCCGCGTTACGCATGGGAACCGGCGCGGTAGAGGTGCTGGTTGCGGGGTTCTCGTTCAGCTCTTCGACCAGCTGGTCGGTGGCGTCCTGCTCATCGCGGGAAACGTCCTGACGAGGGGTAACAGCGCGTTCCACGGTCATGTCAGCAAAACCGAGCACCGCATTTTCAGCGCCCTGGTTGCCGTTATGCACGACCACGCGGTAGGTTGCGGCGGGCATGCTCACGCTGGTTTCGTAGCTGAAGCTGCGGTTGCCATCCAGGCGCTTCCAGCCGGAGCCGTAGAGGGTCTGCGGGGAGTTGCCAAGGTAGGTCGCGGCGTACACCCAGGTGCCCGGTTCAGCGTTCGGCACGGTCACGGTCACGGTGGAGCCGTCACGGCTCACCTGCACGCCATTACCAGCGGTCAGTTCGGAGGCATTGACCGGCTCGGGTGCGTCACCGGGGGCGTACTCACCGATGGTGAAGGTCGTGTTGATGCCGCCCTGGCTGTTGGCGCCGCCGTAGGTTCCGGATCGGTCGCCCTCACGCAGGCTACCAGTCAGCAGGCGCAGGGTGTGCTCACCGGAGGCGTACTTTGCGGCGTCTTCCTCATTCTTGAAGGCTGCGTTGTCGCGGGTGGGCAGGTCAATCCAGGTGTCGATGTGGCCGTTTTCATCGGGGGTGATGACAGCCCAGATGGTGCGGTTGTCGTTGACCGCGGTGGCGTCGTTACGGGACACCTTGCCGTCGTCAATCTTCAGACCAATAACGGATGCCTTCTTGTCTTCGGGGTTGCACCAGCCGTCACCGGTCAGGTGCAGCTTGCCGCCCTGAACCGCCTTGGGGTTCTCGATGGTCAGGCGCGGGGTGAAGGAGCCGTCAGCGGGGGCGCAGGTTTTCGAGTCTTCGCTGGGGGCGGGGGTCGGCTCTGCGGTCGGTGCGGGGGTGGGTTCTGCGGTAGGCTCGGCAGTTGCAGAAGGCTCAGCGGTAGCGGAGGGATCCGCGGTAGGCTCTGCAGTTGCACTGGGCTCAGCGGTAGGCTCAGCCGTCGCAGAAGGCTCAGCCGTGGGCTCTGCGGTCGGTGCCGGGCTCGGAGCCGGGTCGCTCAGCGTAATATTCTGCGACACAGATGCACGACGGTCGTAGGTGTTACCGTCCGCATCCGTACCACCCAGGGAGCCGGAAAGCACCTGAATACGGTGGCTGGTACCCTCCACGGTCCAGCCCTTGTTCTTCAGCTGCTCAGCGGTCAGACCGGTGTTTTCGGGGGTCGGCAAGGACACCTCAACCTCAAAGGTGCCGTCCTCTTTGGCTGTTGCCATGAAGTTCGCGGGCGAGTTGCCGCCCTTCTTGGTAATCGGGTTAATCGCCTGGTGAGCCTCATCCGGCAGGGCGTCGAGGAACTTCACGGCGAACACTGCGCCGCGACCGGGTGCGGTGCTGGTAAAGCCGGTGCCGCGCAGCACGAGCTTACCTTCGCGCCACTTCTCGGTGGAGATGGTCACGGTAGCCTTATCAGCCTGCTGGGTGGCGGCGGGAGTATCCGCGAATGCGAGAGTGGTGCCGGTCAGCGCTGCTCCGGGGGTGATGAGCGCGCCGGCGAGAGCCACGACGGCACCGTAGCGGGCTGCGGTGCGCACGGGTCGAGTTTCGGTCATTGTGGTCCTTGAGGATGGTGTGGTGGGTCGTGCATCCCCTTCCCGCCGCGATTTTTAGGTCGCGGCGGGAAGGGTGGCGGAAGCTTCAGCGGGTGATTGCTTCACAGGGTATTTAGAACGGGGTGTTCAGAACAGGGCGTTTAGAGCGGAAGCGCCTTCTTGACGTCTTCGATAATGCCCTCGAGCAGTAGCGGGCCGCCGGTGGAGGTCCACTTGGAGCCGTCCACGAGAATCACGTGGTCGTCCTTGACTGCCTTCAGGTTGGTGAAGCCGGAGGTTTCCTTCGCCTTATTCAGTGCTTCTTCGGCGCCCTGCAGACCTGCGGAGCCCTGCGCGTTCGGGTTCTGCTGGCTTGCGCCGCCGAGGGTGCCCAGGAACATGTAGTCCGCGTCGATGGTTGCCAGGTTCTCCAGGGAGACGGGCTCGGAGTGGCCCTGACCGTTGCGATCCTGCGACTCGGGGCGCTTGAGGCCCAGGTCGTTGAGTACCTGGCCGGCGGGCAGTTCCTTGAGAATCAGGGCGGGGCCGTTGCCTGCCCAGCGGACGATGGAGAAGGTCTTGTCGCCGTACTTGGGGGCGAGCTGATCCTTCAACGTTGCGGCGCTTGCCTCGTATGCCTTGATGACTTCTTCGCCCTTGTCGACCATGTTCATGGCGTTGGCGACGTTGCGGAAGTTGATGCGCCAGTCGCCGCCCGCGTAGCCGCAGTAGACCACGGGGGCGATCTTCTTGAGGGTTTCGTAGGTTTCGGAGCGCTTGTCCACGCCGGTGGAGTCGACCAGAATCAGGTCGGGATCAAGGTTGCCGATCTGCTCGTAGTTGACCTGGGCGACGGTGCCGATGATCTGCACGCCCTTGGCGCGGTCGGCAAGGTAGTTGGGCACGCCGGACTGGCCGCGACCGGAGACGGAACCGACGGGGGTCACGCCGAGGGCAAGCAGGCCGTCGAGGGTGGGCTCAGAGAGGACGATAACCTTCTGCGGGTTGGCGGGAACTTCTACATTCTCGTCATCAATGTCCTTGATGGTGCGGGTGCCGCTGTTGCCGCCGGAGGTGGAACCGCCGGAAGTGGTGGTCGTGGTGGTCTCGCTGCTGCATGCTGCGAGGGCGAGAGCAGCCGAGGAGGCGAGCGCCAGGCCGAAGAAGGCGCGGCGGTTAACGCCCGATGCGCCGTGGTTTTCGGCGTCGGTCAGCTCGGTTCGGTTGAAAGACATAGTTCCCCCTAGATATGACTAAACTATACCTAACCTTACAGATATCTGAGTGTTACATCAAGGCGGGTTCAGCTTGGCTTCTCTGACCGTCAGGATGCCCGGTTTTACCGCGGAATTGCGCGGGTTAACATATTTCACGTTTTGTCATAGTCTTGCTGACACTATGTCATTTAAAAGGGTGGTCCTCCCCACCCTACACCCGCTTGACGGTAACTTCGCCTACGCACCCAAGCGCATACAAAACGCCCCGCCGCGAAGAGCCGCGACGGGGCGCAGTCTTCACAACGGGGCGTATGAGGTTTTATGGGTGCGGGGTTATAGATGCGGGCGCCGGATCAAGGCACCGGATTCAGAACGCAGGGGTACCGTTACCGGCAAGCACCGCTAGCAGCCGCAACCGCAACCGGCGCCGGAACGCTTGACCGATGCGGCCGCCGCACGCAGGGAGGCGATTGCCGCCTCCGGACCGCCGAGCGCCTCGTCCACACCGTAGACCGAGCTACCGGCAACGAAGCAGGTTGCGCCCGCCTCCGCGGCACGCAGGATGGTCTCTTCGGTGATGCCGCCATCCACCTGCACGGTCACCGGCAGGTTCGCGCCCTCAATCGCCTTGGCGGCGCGGGCGATCTTTGGCAGGGTCACGTCCAGGAACGCCTGGCCGCCGAAGCCGGGTTCCACGGTCATGATCAGCAGCATGTCCAGTTCGCCGAGCATGTCCAGGTAGGGTTCCACAGCGGTTGCCGGGCGCAGCGCCATACCCGCCTTCGCGCCCTCAGCACGCAGGGTGCGCGCCAGCTTGATGGGGGCGATAGCCGCCTCCGCGTGGAAGGTCACCGATTCGCAGCCCATGCTGGCGTACTGGGGCGCCCAGCGGTCGGCGTCCTCAATCATCAGGTGCACATCGAACGGCACCGGGGAGATTTCGCGCAGACGCTTGACCACCGGCGGGCCCCAGGTGAGGTTGGGGACGAAGTGGTTGTCCATCACGTCAATATGCGCGGCGTCTGCGGTGGAAATGCGCTCCAGCTCGCGCTGCAGGTTCGCGAAATCCGCCGAGAGAATCGACGGGTTAATGGCAATACCCATGGGGTTCCTTTCAAGTCCGTACCGTATGGCGGGTGATGCTAGGCGGTGAAGCGGCTAGTTCTTACGCAGCAGGGCGAGGAACATGGCGTCGGTTCCGTGTACGTGCGGCCACAGCTGCGCGGTGGTCGGGTTCTCCGAAGCCTTCACGACCGGCGCCCCCTTCTTGACCTTGATCTCGGGGGTATGGCCGGGGTCCTTCTCCCCCGCCAGCACGCTCACGGGTTCGCCGTTCGCGCCTTCGGTATGCAGGGCGACTTCGCGCAGTGCGGCGGCGGAGTCAAGCAGGCTGACCGCGCCGCTTTCGAGTACCTCGGCAACAATGTTCTGGGTTTCTGCCGCGTGCGGGGAGCAGGTCACGTAGGCGATAACACCGCCGGGGCGGGTCGCCTCAATGGCTGCATCCAGGAGCTGACGCTGCAGGGGCAGCAGCTCAGCAATATCGCGCGGGGACTTGCGCCAACGCGCCTCGGGGCGGCGGCGCAGGGCGCCCAGACCGGAGCAGGGCACATCCACCATGACGCGGTCGAAAAGCTGACCGGGCTCAATGGATCCGGGCAGGTCGGATGCGTTCTTGCGCAGGGTCTCACGGATCTGGCGGCCGTCGCCGGTGAGCACCGCGTAGCTATCCTCGGGCAGGGGGCGCATGGAGGATTCCACGAGCTGCGCGCGGTGCGGTGCCGCCTCGTTGGCAACCAGGGATGCGCCGCGCTGAATACCGAGCGCGCCGAGGAGCGCCGCCTTACCACCGGGGCCTGCGCACAGGTCGAGCCATGCGGTGTCGGTGCCGTCCAGGGGTGCGGCGGCGAGCGCGCGTGCCACCAGCTGGGAGCCGGCATCCTGCGCGCGGACGGTGCCTTCACGTACGGATTCCAGGCGCGCCAAGTCGCCGGAGGCGTACAGCGCCGAACTTTCAACCAGCTCGCCGTCGACGGCGCCCTGTTCGCGTGCCTCGTCGAGGCTACCCAGGCCGGGCAGCGCAACCAGGTTCACCACGGGGGCGAGGTTGTCTGCTTCGAGCAGCTGCTCAATTTCGGAGGCGGGGCGGCCGTGCGCGACGAGTGCCTGGCGCATGGAACGCACAATCCAGCCGGGGTGCGAGGCGAGCAGCGCCATGCGCTCGGTGTCGTCCTTCACGTCCTCGATGATGAGTTCGTACCATTCTTCGGGGGTGCGCTCGGAGACACGGCGCAGCACCGCGTTGATGAAGCTTGCCGGGCCCGCACCGATCTTTTCGCGTGCCAGGGACACGCTCTGGTTCAGTGCCGCGTGGGCGGGAACGCGCATGTTCAGCAGCTGGTGCACGCCCATGCGCAACACGATCAGGGTGGTGGTGCCGACCTTCTCGATAGGGCGGTCTACGCAGCGGCTGAGGATTGCGTCGTAGGTGCCCTGGTGGCGCAGCGTGCCGTAGGTCAGCTCGGTGGCGAAGCCTGCGTCGCGGTGGTCGAGGCGGTGGCTACGAATCGCCTTGGGTAGCACGAGGTTCGCGTAGGCGTCGGATTCCGCTACGGAGCGCAGTACGTCGAAGACGGTTGCGCGTGCGGTGTCTGCGGTACGCGAGCGTGCGGAGGGTGCCGCCGCGGAGAATTCGCGGGCGGACATGGAGCGGCGGTTGCGTTCGTGGCCGCTCTTATTGCGCTGGGAGGTGCCGCCGCCACCGCGTTTGGTGTCGTCGTGTTCGGTCTTGGCGCGGCGTGCGGCGCGTTCGACGCTGGTCAGGCCGTCAAAGCGGCGGCCGGTACGCGATTCGGTACGCGATTCGCCGCGGGAGTTGCCATCCCACTTCTGCGGGCGGCTCTGCTCGCTCACACCAGAGCCGCTGCCAGCGCCGGAGCGGCGGCGACGCTTACGCTTCGCACCGCCTTCACCCTGACCGCCGCCCTGATTGAACTTACCCTGACCGCTACCCTGGCTGAACTTGCCGTTGCCGGGCTTGCCATTGCCAGCATGACCGGGCTTGCCGTGTCCTCCCTTGTAGGGGCGCTTTTCGTTGCTCATGCGAGTACCACCAGGCCTTCCGCCATGTCCTTGCCAGCGCCGCGAGCCCACGCGGGCGCATCCATCATTTTTTTACCGGCAGGCTGAACCTGCAGCAGCATCAGGGGTTCGGTACCGGTGCCCACGAGTACCTTCTTCGCGTGCAGACGCACCGCACCGGGTGCGAGGGGGCCGCCGTTCGCCTCGGTCAGGGACTGCACCAGGCGCTCGTCAGCAACCGCCAGACCACCGATCTTGAAGCGGTTTTCGCCCAGTTCGCACCATGCGCCAGGTTCGGGGGTCACGCCGCGGAAACGTGCCAGGATCTGCTCGGCGGGCTCGGTCCAGGTGAGGCGGCCGTCAGCAATGCTCATCTTGGAGGCGTAGCTAACCGACTCGTCCTCGACCTGCACGGTGCCGTTCTCGCCCGCTTCGAGGCGTTCGAAGGTGCGTTCAAGCAGCGCGCCGCCGCTGGTTGCGAGGCGCATCAGCACGGTGCCTGCGGTGTCGTCGGCGGCTACGGGGGTGGATTCCTGTTCGAAGGTGGGGCCGGTGTCCAGGCCTTCTTCGAGCAGGAAGGTGGTGGAGAAAATTTCTTGCTCACCGGCGATGAGGGCGCGCTGCACGGGGGCGGCGCCGCGCCATGCGGGCAGCTTGGAGAAGTGCAGGTTGACCCAGCCGTAGCGCAGGGATTCGAGCGCGGGCAGCGGCAGCAGGGCACCGTAGGCGACCACGGCGGCTGCGTCAGCGTTCAGCTCAGCGATGGATGCGGCGGCTTCGTCGTTCCAGCGGTTTGCCTTCACGATGGGCAGGCCGAGCTCCTCGGCGCGCTGCGCGACCGGGGAGGGAGTGAGCACGCGCTTGCGGCCCACGGGGGCGTCTTCGCGGGTGAGCACGCCGACCACGCGCACCTTATCGGAGTTCGCCAGGTAGTCGAGCGGGGGCACAGCGACGTCGGGGGTGCCTGCGTAAATGATGTTGAGCATGTGAGCCTACTTTCCGAAGCTACCGAAGGAGGAACCAGCAGAACCGGCACCGAACGCGCCACCTCCGCCGAAAGCACCGCCCACGCGGGTTGCACGCTCGGTCATGGTCTTCGCGGCGACAGTGTTGTAGTCTGCGGCGCGCAGGGCACGCATCACGCGCTGACGGTCTTCACCTACGAGGCGGTCGATGAACATCTTGCCGTGCAGGTGATCGGTTTCGTGCTGCAGCATGCGCGCGAACAGGCCCTCCCCCTCCAGCACGAGGGGTTCGCCGTGGCGGTCCACTCCGGTCACGCGCGCCCAGTTCTTGCGCGGGGTTGCGGACTTCTGGCCGGGCACGGACAGGCAGCCTTCGCCGCCTTCCTGGTCTTCTTCGCCGACTTCGAGCACGGGGTTGATGATGTAGCCTTCGCGGTCGTCAATGCCGCCGAAGGTGAAGATCTGCTTGGAGATGCCAACCTGCGGGCCGGCAAGGCCCACGCCGCCCACGTCGTACATAGTTTCTAGCATGTCGTCGATGAGTCGTGCCAGGTCGTCGTCGAAGACGGTGATGGGGTCGCAGACGCTGCGCAGCACCGGGTCGCCTACGGTGCGGATGCTCAGGATGGTCATGGTTCTCCTTTGCCGGCGGTGTGCCGGGAATGTGCTTACGGATTTCAATACGGCGGCAGAACTGCGCTGGCGGTTTTTCCCAGTAGCGGGTTCTTCACAGCGGGCGCATTCTTCACAGCAGGTGCGCCGTTCTGCCTATTGTTCTATTGTCGCCGATTCAGTAGCGCGAATCTAGAACGAATCGAGGCGCTGGGGGTGGAGGCGGCAGGGTGAGGGCTGAGCCCCACCTCGCTGAGCCCATCTCCCTAGGCTCACCTCCGCAGGGGTTTGAGCCTCTCCCCTATGTTTTTCTTCCATACCTTCAACGGACGGGGTATTCCCCTATACCGCGGGCGGCGGTACTACGGGCATGAGCGCGGGGTCTTCAAATTCTTGGACCTGGCGGTCGAATTCCCAGACGCGGCGCAGCGCGCAGAACTTGTACCAGTTACGTTCGAGCACGGCGGGGTTCGCCTGCTGCGGCAGCACCTGCGTTTCGCCGAGTGCCACGCCCATGAGGACGGGCGCGTCACCGTATTTCCAGGGTTCCCAGGTGCCTTCGTCGGGGTCGACGATGGATTCTTCGGCTTTAAGTCCGGCGACGAGCTGCATGACGACTTTTTCGTCGAGTGCTTTGACGCGGCCGCGTTTGTCGGTGCCTTTGGTTTTGTAGTCGATGATGCAGGTTCGGCCTGCGATTTCTGCGACGAGGTCGAGGGTGCCCGCGTAGCCGACGGTGTCGTTCCAGATGGTGACTTCGGCGGCGAGGGGGCGGGGTTTGAACGCTTCCCACCATTCGTCGAAGCGGTCGGCGTAGGCCTGTTCGCCGTTCATGATGAGCTGTTCGCGGCTTTCGTCGAGGTTGTGTTCGCGTCCCATGGCGCGCAGGGCGACGTTTTCGGCGTAGTTGTGGACGCGGTCCCCTCGGGCGGCAGCTGCGTCGCGGTATCGTTCGGAGGCGCTGGCTGCGTCGCGGATGATGGCGAATTTGAGGCCGTGGGATCCGGTGGCGCGGTATGCGCGCTGGTCTTCGAGGGCGGCTTTGGCGGCCATGTACCCGTGCCAGCCGCTGAGGTCGTTGGCGTGCTGCCCGATGACGGTGGTGATGGAGGGGACGAGGAGTTCTCCTCCGCGGACGCGCGCGTACATGCGTCCGTAGTCGGTGGCTGCGGCGAGTTCGGGTGTTGTCACGGGGTACCTCATTCTCGGGTGGTTGTGTCCGCGGCTGGGTTTGTACTGCTTGTGGGCACAAATACCGGTGGGCATAATAAAACCCCCGTTCCTTGAAACGGGGGTTATTGGTGCGTGATACTGGGTTCGAACCAGTGACCTCTTCGGTGTGAACGAAGCGCGCTACCACTGCGCCAATCACGCTTACGGATAAGACTATACCGAGGCTTGGCGTGAAGGTCAAATTTTGCGCTCCCCTTTTTTCTTCCCGTTTCTTTCCCGCCGAGAAGCCACTTGTGTTTCGAAAAGCCACAAAAATAGTGGCTTCTCGAAACACTTGTGGCTTTTCGAGGAGTATGCGGTGGCACCGTAGAATCTAAAAAATCATCCGACAGATACAAATATAAACAAAAAAGCCTGGCTTCCGAAGAAACCAGGCTTTTTCCTAGTGTGACCCCAACCGGATTTGAACCGGTGTTGCCGCCGTGAGAGGGCGGAGTACTAGGCCGCTATACGATGGGGCCGCAACCTCCGTTAGGAGGTTAGCTGGGATACCAGGACTCGAACCTAGAACAAAGGAACCAGAAACCTTCGTGTTGCCAATTACACCATATCCCATTACTCTATTGAGTTACCGTTCCGTTTTTCACCTTTCGGCTTTTCACCGGAACGAGTAATAACTATACGGGTCTTTCTGGAGGCGTGCAAGCCGAAATCTGGAGAGCCGCCTCACATTCACGGTTTTACACCCGCTACTTCCGCGTGTTTCCGGGGTTTTTGGGGTTAAAAAGTTTTTTAAATTTCTTCAAAAAGAGGGTTTTGGGGCCGATCTTCACCCTTCAAAGCAGCTTCTAGGGGGCTCGGAGAGCAGTTTTACCCCCTCCCCTGCACGCTTTGCATCCCAAATTTTTTTGAAGATTTTTCGTGCACCGCCTCCCGATAGCCAGATGACCGGGCAGTCAGGTTGTCAGATAGCCCGGTAGCCAGATAGCCAAAGCAGTCTGGCAGTCAACCCACCCAAGCAACAACCTCGGGAAAGATCGCAGGACCCCCGCCCCGCACCTCCAAAAACTAAAAAACCAGAGACAACGAAAAAGCCCCGAGGCGAACCTCGGGGCTTCAGTGGAGCGGTTGACGAGACTTGAACTCGCGACATCCACCTTGGCAAGGTGGTGCTCTACCAACTGAGCTACAACCGCATGTTTTTGCTTTGAACTTTTCAGTTCGTCGCAACAACAGGTACTACTATACGAGCCTTTGCCGGGGTGCGCAAACCAAATTCTTGTCACACTCCTCCAAATGGAGCCATATTCACCCATATAAAACATACTGACTAGTAGTTTTACAGGAAACACCCATCACAAAAAATATTCTCAAATTTATGAAAAATCCCCTTATCCACCGGGTTTCTTCAGACCTTTCGGTCGTCAGATTCCCGCTGGATAAGGGGATTCTCTAGAGCTTAGTCGCTGCTACCACCAGAGTCGCCTCCACCGGAATCGCCGCCGCCAGAGTAGTCGGAGCTGCTGTAGCTGCTGTAGTCCGAACTGCTGGAGCTGCTGGAGCTTCCGGCGTCGAAGTCGCCTGCGTCCGGGTCGGGGCCCGGGTCCACGAAGTCGTCTTCTTCGTCCGAAGAGCCAGAAGAATCCGAAGAATCAACAACAGACGACGAGGTGCTCACGTCGCCGCCACGAGCCGCGTTCTGCATGGCGCGTGCCTCCAGGAATGCGGTCACGTAGGCGAGCGCCGCACCGGCAATAATGATGACGACCATCCACACAGAGCGGTCAAAGCCGGCAATGTAGGCGAACAGCCAGATAATGCAGGCGTTGGTGAGCGCCATGAGGGTGCCCTTGAGCAGCGCCTTGCCGATGATGGATTGGTTATTCGGCTGGCTCATGGTTAGCTCAGTTCAGCGGCAAGCTTGCGCAGGCGTGCGAGGGAGGATTCCTTGCCCAGAATCTCCATGGATTCGAACAGCGGCGGGGAGATGCGCTCACCGGACACTGCGATGCGCACGGGGCCGAATGCGAGGCGCGGCTTGATTTCCAGGCCATCGACGATTGCGGCGCGTAGGGCTGCCTCAATGTTGGCTGCGGTGAAGTCCTCGAGGGGCTCCAGAGCCTCGATTGCGGCTGCGAGGACCTGCGGTGCGGATTCCTTGAGCTGCTTGCGTGCGTCGTCTGCGGTGCTGATTTCTTCGTCAGCCTTGAAGAGGAATGCGAGCAGGCCGGGTGCTTCGCCGAGCAGCTGCATGCGCTCCTGGACGAGGGGGGCAGCTTCGGTGAGGACCTGCTCTTCACGCTCGGTGAGGGTTTCGCCGAGTACGCCTGCGGCCTGCAGGTACGGGATGAGGCGGTCGCGGAAGTCCTTGGGGTCGAGCGCACGGATGTGGTCGCCGTTGATGGACTCTGCCTTCTTCACGTCGAAGCGTGCGGGGTTGGCGACAACGTCGTGTACGTCGAAGTGCTCGACGAGCTCGTCGATGGTGAAGACGTCCTGGTCTGCGGAGAGAGACCAGCCCAGCAGGGACAGGTAGTTCAGCAGGCCTTCCTTGATGAAGCCGGAGTCGCGCAGCAGGAAGAGGTTCGACTCGGGGTCGCGCTTGGAGAGCTTCTTGTTGCCCTGGCCCATGACGTAGGGCAGGTGGCCGAATTCGGGGATGAAGCTGGTCACGCCGGTGTCGACGAGTGCGCGGTAGAGCGCAATCTGACGCGGGGTGGAGGAGAGCAGGTCTTCGCCGCGCAGCACGTGGGTGACGCCCATGAGCGCGTCGTCAACGGGGTTCACGAAGGGGTACAGCGGGTCGCCGTTAGAGCGGACGACCACGTAGTCGGGCACGGTACCGGCCTTGAAGGTGATTTCACCGCGAACGAGGTCGTTGAAGGTGATGTCTTCGTCGGGCATGCGCAGGCGCCACACGGGCTTACGGCCCTCGGCGCGGTAGGCTTCCTTCTGCTCTTCGGTGAGGTTGCGGTCGTAGTTGTCGTAGCCGAGCTGCGGGTCCTGACCGGCTGCCTTGCGGCGTTCCTTCACCTCGTCGGGGGTGGAGAAGTCTTCGTACACGTAGCCGCCTTCAACGAGCTTTTCGAAGATCTCGTTGTAGATGCCTGCGGTCTTACGCTCGGACTGGCGGTAGGGCTCGTGGGGGCCGCCGACGCCGACGCCTTCGTCCCAGTTGATGCCGAGCCAGTGCAGGGATTCGAGCACCTGGTTGAACGACTCTTCGGAGTCGCGTGCTGCGTCGGTGTCTTCGATGCGGAAGATCAGCTTGCCGCCGGTGTGGCGTGCGTACGCCCAGTTGAAGAGGGCGGTGCGGACCATGCCCACGTGCGGGGTGCCGGTGGGCGAGGGGCAGAAGCGGACGCGGGTGTCTGCGGGGCTGTTGAGTACGGGACCGTGGTATTCGGTCATGATGTCTCCTTGACGGTGTGTTTCAGGATGTACGTTACGTTTTTGGGGGCGGGCTGCTTAGTCGCGCACGCGGGTGACGAGGGAGCCGATACCTTCGACTTCGACCTCTACTTCGTTGCCGTCACGCAGTACGCTGATGCCGGCGGGGGTGCCGGTGAGCAGTACGTCGCCGGGCAGCAGGGTGAAGATTTCGGAGGCTGCGGCAACCTGTTCGGCTACGGAGTAGTGCATTTCGGAGGTGTTGCCTTCCTGCACGACGTCGCCGTCAACCCAGGTGGTGATGTTCAGCGAGTCGGTATCCAGATCGGTTTCGATCCAGGGGCCGAGCGGGGTGGAGCCGTCGAAGCCCTTGGCGCGGGTCCACTGGCGGTCTTCGAGCAGGTCGCGGGCGGTGAGGTCGTTTGCCACGGTGTAGCCGAAGATGACCTCGTGCACGCGCTCAAGAGGCACGGACTTGGCGATACGACCGATAATGACGGCGAGTTCACCTTCTGCGCTGACGGCTTCGGAGTACTCGGGCAGGGTCACGGGGTCGCCGGGGCCAATCACGGTGGTGTTGGGCTTGAGGAAGAACTGCGGGGAGGCAGGTGCCTCGGTTCCTGCCCAGTTTGCGATCGCTCCAATCACCTTGGAGCGGGGGATGATCGGGGCGAGCAGGCGCACCTGGTCGATGGGGTAGGTGGTGCCGGTCGGTTCGATGCCCGAGTAGAAGGGGTCGCCGGCGAGTACGCGCAGGGTTTCTTCGCCTGCGTCGCCTTCTACCAGCCCGAAGTGGAGCTCATTATTTACGGTAAATCGTGCAATACGCATACTTTCTAGGGTACCAGCCTTCGAGGGTGTGAGCGGCGGGTCGGGTTTTATCGAGGGGCGGTTTATCGAGGGGCGGCGGCGGGGTGCGCCTCCCCTCCCCTGTCCTCACGCTATCAACGCCGCGCGCAATACTCGCCGAGCACAGCATCACCGGGCACAGCATTTACCGAGCACCTCATTTTCCGGGCACAGCGAATCCCCGCGGGTTGCTCGCCGCGCGACGTGCGGAGTCGGGCGGGGCATCCTGCGGGGATTTCGCTGGTTACGTTAGATTCACGTTTTAGATGAGGCGGGTCATCCAGCCGTGGCGGTCCTCAACGGTGCCGAGCTGAATGCCGACGAGCTCTTCGCGCAGGCTCTTGGAGATTTCGCCGAAGTGCTCGGTGGGTGCCGGGATTTCGAAGTCTTCTGCCTTGAGCTTGCCGATGGGTGCGACCACTGCTGCGGTGCCGCAAGCGAAGATTTCGGTGATGTCGCCGTTTGCCACGCCTTCACGCCATTCGGTGAGGGTGATTGCGCGCTCTTCGACGGTCATGCCGCGGTCCTTAGCGAGCTGAATCAGCGAGGAGCGGGTCACACCCTCGAGGATGGTGCCGGTCAGTTCGGGGGTGACGATCTTGTTTTCCTTGCCGAAGATGAAGAACACGTTCATGCCGCCGAGCTCTTCGATGGCGTCGCCGCGGTGCGGATCCTTGAAGATGACCTGCTTGCAGCCGTGCTTTTCACCCTCGGTCTGGGCAATCATGGATGCCGCGTAGTTACCGCCGCACTTTGCCGCACCGGTACCGCCTTCGCCTGCGCGGGCGTAGGTGGTGGAGAGCCAAATGTCCACGGGTTCGGGGGTACCGAAGTAGTTACCTGCGGGCGAGCCGATCACGTGGTACTGCACGTGGCGTGCGGGGCGAACGCCGAGGAATGCCTCGGTTGCGATCATGAAGGGGCGGAAGTAGAAGGCTTCACCGTCGCCGGTGGGTACCCACTGCTCGTCCATCTTCACGAGTTCGCGCAGGGATTCGATGAAGGTCTCGGCGGGCAGCTGCGGCAGGGAGAGGCGGCGTGCGGAGTTCGCGAAGCGTGCCGCATTCTTTTCGGGACGGAAGGTCCACACGGAACCGTCAGCGTGACGGTAGCCCTTGATGCCTTCGAAGATTTCCTGGCCGTAGTGGAACACGGATGCTGCGGGGTCGAGGACGAGCGGGCCGTAGGGGTGAACTCGTGCGTCGTACCAGGTGCCGCCGGTCTTGTAGTCGCCTTCCCAGTCGATGGTGACCATGTGGTCGCTAAAGTAGTCACCGAAGCCGGGGTTTGCGAGGATTTCGGCGCGGCGTTCGGCGGTGGCGGGTGACTGGTTTGCTTCGTGGCTGAATTCGGTTGCCATCGTTCTGCGTTCCTCTTCGTCTAGTTGCCTCTGTGGGCGTTCTTTGAGTGGCGGTTCTCGCGGCGGGGCGAGGGACCGGTGTGTGCCGCCGGGCGCGTTGTCGTGCGGGGCAGATGGTGCATCTAGCGGTCTGTGCTAGTTGGATGCATCAAAGCTAGTGGTGGATGGTGTCCACCGCCGAGGTGCCGGGCGGGTGTGCCTGACCTGTTTAGAGTACCGGAAAGATGCGTTTGCCGCATGCGCACCTTTTCTCCCATTCAGGATGTGAACAGGTGGGATTCGGCGGGCTTGTTGGAAGTTAGGTATCGGAGATGCCCTCCCCCATCTTCTGTAGCTAGGTACGGGTGAAGCCCGGAAGGTGTGTTCCTTCCGGGCTTCACTAGCGTAGTTCACGTTTTAGCCGAGCCAGTTTTAGCCGGGCAAGTATTAACCGAGGCGTGCGAGCACGTCCGCACCGACCTGGTCGGTTCCGCGCACGCTCGCGCCGTTCTCGCGCATATCTGCCTCAACAGCGTCCTCAATGCGGGCTGCGGCGGCGTCGTGGCCGAGGTGGCGCAGCAGCATTGCGCCAGCGAGGATTGCGGCGGTGGGGTTTGCCTTGTTCTGGCGGGCGATGTCCGGTGCGGAGCCGTGTACGGGCTCGAACATGGAGGGGAACTCGCCGACGGCGTTGATGTTGCCGCTTGCCGCGTAGCCGATACCGCCGGTCACTGCACCGGCGAGGTCGGTGATGATGTCGCCGAAGAGGTTGTCGGTGACGATCACGTCGAAGCGTGCGGGGTCGGTGACCATGAAGATGGTGGTCGCGTCAATGTGCAGGTAGTCAGTCTCAACCTCGGGGAATTCAGCCGCGATTTCGGTGAAGTAGCGGTTGTAGAGGCGACCTGCGTGGGTGAGCACGTTGGTCTTGTGCACGAGGGTGACCTTCTTGCGGCGGGTGGAGGCAAGCTCGAAAGCATAGCGGACCAGGCGCTCCACACCGTGGGCGGTGTTGAGGGAGACTTCGGTGGCGATTTCGTGCGGGGTGCCCTGGCGAATCACGCCGCCGTTGCCGATGTAGGGGCCTTCGGTGCCTTCACGCACGACCACAAAGTCGATGTTGCCGGGGTTGGCGAGCGGGGAGACTGCGCCGGGGTACAGGCGGGAGGGACGCAGGTTGATGTAGTGGTCGAAGGCGAAGCGCAGCTTGAGGAGCATTTCGCGTTCGATGAGGCCGGAGGGAATCTGACCGCTGCGGGGGTCTGCACCAATGGCGCCGAAGAGGATCGCGTCGTGCTGCTTGAGGGCGTCCATGGTGGAGTCGGGCAGGGTTTCACCGGTTTCCAGCCAGTGCTCGGCGCCGAGCTTGTAGTGGGTGGGGGTTACGGTGATGTTTTCGAGCTCGCAGGCGCGGGTGAGGATGCGCTGGGCTTCGGTAATGATTTCGGGGCCGATGCCGTCGCCGGGGATGACGGCGAGGTCGATGCTACGTGCTTCAGTCATGCCTCTACCCTAATACGCACCACGGGTGGGCGGTAGAGTGTGCGGGCGGGTTCTCAGACTCTGGGCTAGGGAGGGGTGGGCTAGATGGGTACTGCCAGTTAAAACAATATTCCCCGACTGAATCATCAGCCGGGGAATATTGTTTATCTACGAGTTCTCACAGGGTAAGAACTTAGACGCTATTAGGAGCGCTCGCAGAGGGTGACCTTCACGTAACCGGGGTTACGAACGCCAGCTTCCTTTGCACCATTGTTAGCGGATGCGATGGCACCGCCGGCAACACCGGGAGCAACGTAGGAGCCACCTGCGCCACCTGCGCCTGCCTGAAGCAGTGCGCCAACGTTCTGGCGGTAACGAGTGGGCTCTTCGTTAGCGTTCCACTTCTGGGAGGTGATGATGGAGGAGAGGCCGCGAGCAGCACCGGAGCCACCACCACCGTAGCCTGCGCCACCACCTGCGGAGACAACGGTCTGGTAACCGTTGAAGGACTTGCGGGTGGATTCCTCCTTCAGGCTGGTCGTATCCTTGAGGTTAACAGGGTTGGTCGCGTGAACGATTTCCAGCTTGGAGATATCGTTGTTGTCGATCTGGTAGGAGTACGCGAAGACGCCGTCTGCACCCTTACCATCGAAGCCGGAGCCACCCTTGTCACCAGCGGTAGCGGAGCTGAAGAGCTCCTGCTTGTTCTGACTGGTGAAGCCCAGAACGCCGTAGACGTTACCCTTGTCGTTGTACAGCATGGGCTGCTCGCCACCTGCACCACCCTGACCGTTACCGCCACCGTTACCACCGGCAACCTTCATAGCGGTACGATCGGAGGCGAACGGCTTCAGGACGGTGTAGTGGGAGACAGAGGTCTCAGCGCTGTCACCGGTTGCAGCGGATGCGCTTGCACCTGCGGGCAGAACGGACTTAACGTCGGGGTCGCTCAGGCGGGTGGTGGAAGCGTCGACTGCCTTGGGGTTGTAGAACTTGTCACCTGCGGGCATGTTGTTGGTACCGGGCTGGGTACGGATGCCCGCACCGCCACCGCCACCTGCAACAGCAACCGGGGTGCCGTCGATAACCAGAGCGGAGGAACCACCACCGGAACCACCGTAGAGGTAACGCTTCATATCGGAAGGCTTGGACCAGTTAGCGTCAACGCGAGCCTTAGCGTCTGCGGGAACGGGCTGTTCGTTGACGTCACCACCGTTACCGTAACCCTTACCACCGGTTGCGGGGCGGGTCTGCCAGATAGCCGCACTGTCAACACCGGGCTCGGAAATCAGGTATGCAACACCACCGGAAGCTGCGACCAGCTCGATGACCTGGCCTTCCTTGACGGGCATTTCACCGGTCACGAGAGCACCGGAACCACCAGCAACCTGGTTGGAACCGCCACCTGCGCCACCAGCAACCTCGAAGCGAATCTTGTCAACCTTCGCGGGAACGGTGAACTTCACGGTGTCCTTAGCACCGGAAGGCTGACCGGAAATGCTGAACTTGGGAGCAGATGCGTACGCGCACTCAGTGGAAGATGCAAAAGCGGGAACCGCAGCAGATGCTGCAACAACCGGGGCAGCCCATGCTGCGCCAGCGACAACCTTGCGGCGAGAAATATTAGTAGACATGTATGTCCTTCGAGAGTGATGTCATTTTGAGGAATAAAAGTTATCACCCGCCGTCGTGCGCGGCAGAAAACATCACTTGAAACAAGTCGAGTGAGTGAGTCGGCTTGAGCCTAACCTCTGGTGATAACGACATAATGCTGTAACCGGTCCCCTACATAGGGACTTTCGCGTTTCAGAGCGCTTGGTGTTCGCTCTGCGGGGTC
Organism: Rothia sp. 27098_8_27; assembly: GCF_041432805.1. Classification (NCBI taxonomy): domain Bacteria; kingdom Bacillati; phylum Actinomycetota; class Actinomycetes; order Micrococcales; family Micrococcaceae; genus Rothia; species Rothia sp. 27098_8_27. The sequence continues at coordinate 628,563 of NZ_JAPWAJ010000001.1, forward strand.
ATAGACCACCGGCGCAGATTTCGGGTACAGCCAAAACTATACCCATCAAGAACCTGTACCGCAATGGTTCCAAAAATGGTTTGATGAGGGGGTTTCCCTTAAACTCTCCGCCTTGGTTGAAGGTTTTTCAACCAAAATAGGTTACTTAAGGGAGTTATGGGTCTCATAAACCCGAATTCGAACCCCATACAACCCCAAACTCTCAAGCTTTAGTTGAATAAATAATCTATAAAAAAGTAATTAAGGTCACTAAAAATAGCTGTTTTTGGCGTGTCATACTCACTCAAGCACACGCCCCCACACACAAACCCACAAAATATTCCTGCACGTGAGAGCAAAAAAGAGGCTCCCAATCCCACCCCACCACCCCGATACACTGGACACATGCCCCTTAAGCACACCGAACCCCAGCAGAACCCACAGCACAGCACAGAGACAGCCGAATCAGGCTACGCCGTAACGCATACCCGCGGCAGCTCAGAAAACAGCGATCTACCCGCCGACGCAATCAGCGCCTCCAGCCGCGTGCAAAACTACCTCAGAGACAAACGCGGCTGGATGAACGTCATCGTCGTCGCGCACATGCAGTTCTTCTGCTGCGTACTCTCCGCAGCCTTCGTCAACAGCTACGGCTGGATCCCGGTCATCTCCGCGCTCTGCAGCACCACCGCACTCTACTTCCGCTACCGCTTCCCCTACGGCAGCATCTACGTGATCATCGCGGCGCTCTGCCTCACCCTCGTGGAGCCCTTCCCCGACTCACTCGCCATCACCTGCTACCCGCCCGTCAGCCTCGCCGCCTACCACATCGGCAGGCACTGGACCCGCCGCGCCCGCTTCCGCGGCCTCATTCTCGGCTGGGTCGGCGCACTCGCCGTCACCGTGCAGGCCTCGCTCTCGTTCCTCTACCACTGGGACGACATACCCGCCCGCATCTTCATCTCCCTGATGCTCGGCGTGCTCTGCGGATCCATCTTCACCGTCTTCTGGTTCCTCGGCGATTCCCGCCGCATGCGCGAACTGCGCAGCGAAGAGTTCAAAGAACGCGCCCGCCGCCTCGAATACGAGCAGGAACAGGAACGCCGCCTCGCCGCGCAGGATGAACGCACCCGAATCGCCCGTGAAATGCACGATATTGTGGCGCACTCGCTCTCCAGCATTATTTCCCAGGCGGATGGGGCACGCTACGCCGCTGCGAGCGCCCGCACCGCACGCGCACAGCAGGCTCAGCAGCAGACTGAACAGGCTGAGCAGTCGAGCCGGGCGCAGAGCGAACCGGATATTGCCGAGCAGACCCTAGAACTCATCGCAGAGACGGCACGCGACTCCCTCACGCAGATGCGTTCCCTGCTCGGGCTACTCCGCACGGACGAGGCGACCGCCTACGCGCCCGTGCCCACCCTCAACGATGTGCCCGCCCTCGTGGAGCAGAGCCGCCGCGCCGGACTGCCCGTCACCTTCACCGGAATCACCGGCGCCATGGCGCGCCCCCTACCGCAGGGTGCAGAACTTGCGGCGTACCGCACCGTGCAGGAGGCACTCACCAACGCGCTCAAGCACTCCCCCGGCGCGGCAACCACCGTCACCATTCACTGGGGTGATGAGGGCCTGCAGTTGCAGGTGCAGAACGAACCGGTTTCTGCGGTCACAGCTCAGCACATTGCTCGCCCGGTCCCCGGTAGCGGCAACGGTCTGCGCGGCATGAGCGAGCGTATCGCCCTCTACCACGGCGCCCTCACCTACGGTCTGCAACCCGATGGCAGCTGGCTCGTTGAGGCGGCGCTCCCCTACCGCGACCTCTAATACCCGCGCCCTCTACTACCTCGTAATCTAGGATTGAAACTATGTACTCTTCTGCACCACAGACTTCTGCGCCACAGACTACCCAGCCGATCCGCGTGATGCTCGTTGACGACCAGCGCCTAGTGCGCGGCGGCTTGAGCATGCTCGTCAACTCCCAGCCGGACCTGCAGGTCGTCATGGAAGCTGATGACGGCCTGGCGGCGATTGACGTTTTTGACCGTATGGTGTCTGAGGGGCAGGCGCCGCAGGTCATCCTCATGGATGTGCGCATGCCTCACTGCGACGGCCTGGAGGCGGCGCGCCGTATTCTGGAGCGTGACGGCGAGCGTGAAGTTTCCGAGGATGAGCGGGTGCGCATTATTATGCTCACGACCTTCGATATTGATGAGTACGTGTATTCGGCGGTGCGTGCGGGTGCGAGCGGTTTCTTGTTGAAGGACACTCCGCCGGAGCAGCTGCTGGAGGCGATTCGTACGGTGCACCGCGGCGATGCGGTGATTGCGCCGTCTGCGACTCGCCGCCTGTTGGAGCAGATGATTCCGGTGCTGGACTCCCCCGCACCTGCCGCTCCTGTTGTTCCTGCCGCCGAGTCTGTTCCTGCTATTCCCCCGGCTGCTGGTTCTGAGCTTCCTAAGGCGACGTTTATTCCGGCTGAGCATACAAGCTTTGAGCCTGTGCAGGATTATCCTCATCGTGAGTTGATTGAGCAGTTGTCGCCGCGTGAGTTTGAGGTGCTGGGTTTGATTGCGCGTGGCTTGTCGAATGCGGAGATTACGCGGGAACTGGTGCTGTCGGAGGCGACGGTGAAGACGCATGTGTCGCATGTGTTGGCGAAGTTGGGTGCGCGTGATCGTGTGCAGGCGGTCATTATGGCGTATGAGGCGGGTATCGCCCACTAGCGCTCCCTTATATAGGGACACAGTGAAGCCCCGGCGGGCGCCTCCTGATCGAGGCACCCTCCGGGGCTCTTTAGTTAAGTAGTTTCTTGTATCTCGTCGATGATTTGTTCAAAGTCGCTCATCAGCTCAGGCAACTTCTTATAGCGGCAACTCCACCATGTCCGGTTCTGCCTCCGCATAGATGCGAGGGCGCAACCGGGTGACCATATCAACGCTACGACCGGTCAACTGTTCAATGCGGTGCTGAGCATCGACCATCTGCATGAATTCGTCAAAAGGGGCTACACCCGGCATCTGCACCAAAAAATCCAGGTCGCTGGTTTCGGTCAGCTCACCGCGGGCGGCGCTGCCGAAGAGTCGGGCACGGCGCACACCAGCGTCACGGAGGATCTGAAGAACCTCCGCTTCATGGGGTAGCGTGTACCCGCGACGCAGATTGGGGTGGCTAGTGCTCATACACCCATCATACGCGCAAAGCCAGGCTGCAGGTCAGCTCCAAGAATCTGAGAGTACAAGCACAACAGAATAGTGAGCACTGCAGACTAGAGGACACAGTGAAGCCCCGGCGGGCGCCTCCTAATCGAGGCACCCTCCGGGGCTTTCTCACGCCGAGTATCCGGGTTCGCCAGGTACTGTGACTATGCCAGATACAGCGGGTTAGCCGCGCATACCCTCAACCGGGGACATGCGAGCCGAACGAGCCGCCGGCAGAGCCGAAGCGAGCATCGCGGCGAGCACACCCACAATGAGGATGACCACGTACCAGACGTACGGCAGGTCAAGCACGAGCGGGGCGGAAGCACTCATGGAAGACATAATAATCTGCGCCGAGAGGCTACCAATCACACCACCGGAAACCATACCGAGCACCACTGCGGCGAGCGTAATCAGAATCGCTTCAATGGAAATCATGCGGCGCAGCTGCTTGCGGGACAGACCCAGCGAGCGGAGCATCGCGTTCTCGCGGCGGCGTTCGTTGACCGACAGGGTCATCGTGTTCGCCACACCAATAATCGAGATGACCACTGCGAGCATGAGCATCACCAGAGTGAAGGTCAGCATAACGGTCAGCAGCTGGTCGTAGGTCTGACGTTCCTGCAGACCACCGGTGAAGGAGCTGTCCGGGCTGGCTCGGTTCAGGTCAGCCTGCAGGGTCGCGTTCTCGCTACTGGTCAGCGGGGATGCGGCGCGCACCAGAACGACGGTGTCGTTACCGGTTGCCTGGCTGGTGACAGTCAGGTGAGCTGCCTTCGTCTGAGCTTCCTTATCACCGCTGGCGATTGCTTCTTCCAGACGCTTCTGAGCTTCCTCAGCGGCAGGGTTGGCAACCTTCTGCGGGTTCTTGGCGTCCTGCAGCTTGGCGGCGGTGGCAGGGTTGACAATCAGCAGGTGCTGCTTGGTTGCGGACTTGACGGGCTTGAGTTCCACTTCGCCGAGCGGGCCGTGTGCCTTCAGACGGCTGGACTCATTCAGCCCAGCGGACTTCCAGAGGCCCTGCGGTACGAGCACGGTGTCATCGGCAAGGTTCGAGTTTTCGCCCGGCAGGATTGCCTTCAAATCGGAGGAGCTCAAGGCCACCAGGTCGGAATTCTGGTTGGCGGTCTGTCCCTCGTATTCGACGGTGTAGTCAACCACACCGGCTGCGTAACCGACGGCGGATGTCTGAACGTTCTTAATACCCTTGACCTTGGAAGCGATTTCCTCCGCCTTGGTCACGGTGGAGGCAGCCTCGGACTGGTCGTACGAGCTGTACTTTGCCTGCGCAGAAATCGGGTACTGCTGATCCAGGGCCTTGGTCAGCGAGGCGCTCAGCACCGAGTAACCGGTGAGCACAGTCGACACGACCAGGGTACCCACCAGCACGGCGCGGCCGGTGGAGACGGTGCGCTTGGGCGAACGCAGTGCGTTGGCGAGCGCCAGCTTGCCGGTCTGGGTGCGGGTGACCTTACCGAGGGCACGTACCAGCGGGGGCAGTACCAGCGGGGTGAGGAGGAAGACCGCAATACCGAGCAGCAGCGCGGCCCCCATCATGAAGAGGATGGCCTTATTGCCGGCACCCTCACCGGAACCCTGGTTCTGAGCCAGCATAGCCAGGCCGATACCTGCGGCACCGAAGACCAGACCCAGGATCGGGCCGACCTTGCCGGGCTTGCGCACCTCAAGGTTGGTGTGCTCGCTCATCGCGCTGATGGGCGAGATGCGCAGGGCGCTTCGTGCCGGGGAGAGCGACGCCAGAACCGTCACGATGGTGCAGATCAGGGTACTGATAATCACCGGGGTGATTGAGTACGAAATCATGATGGTGGTGAGGTTTGCACCAACCAGCGCGCCAACCGGGTAGGTCAGTAGCGCACCGATGAGGGAGAACACCACGCCCACGGTAATGGATTCGATGAGTAGCATCCGTACGAGGGAGCCGCCACGGGCACCGAGGGTACGCAGCAGAGCCAGTTCACGGATGCGCTGGCCGACCAGCACCGCGAAGGTGTTGGAGATGACGAAGGAGGAAACCAGCAGAGCCAGTGCCGCGAAGGCGCCCAGAACCACACTAATGGAGGTGAAGACCGTGGAGATGGTCTTCTGGTAGTCCTCCAGCAGCTTCTGACCGGTCATGACGCGCGGGTCGTTCTTTGTGTCGCCGCTGCTGAGGGACTCCTGCAGGCTCTTGAGCTTGGCGTCGGTTACGCCGTCCTTGAACTTGAGGTAGATGAGGTTCGCGCCAGCCATGCTTCGGTAACCTGCTGCGGAACTCTTGTTTTCTGTCTCGGCTGCCTTCAGGGCGGCTTCGCCAAGGCTGGTGCCGCCAATGAAGACAGCCTGATTGGTGGTGGAGCCTTCAAAACCGGGGTCGAACAGACCGACGACGGTGTATTCGGCGGTCTTATCAGTACCGGGGGCGCTGACGGATTCCACAACGTCGGTGCTGGTGACCTTGCCGTTCAGCGAGAGGTTGTGCTTCTTCGCGAAGTAGGTAGAGACCATGATTTCGTGGTCGCTACTGGGGATTTTACCCTGCACCTTGTACGGGAAGAGGCTAGAGTCGGCGGGCAGCTGGTTGTACTGCACGGGGGTTTTCTGGTCGCCGGTACCGATCGAACCCGTGACGGCGTACTGTACCCAGTAGCCGGAGAGCAGGTCGCTCTTTTCTACTTTCTGAATCTGGTCACGAGTCAGGTAGATAGAGGTGCTGTCTTTACCGTCACTGGTTGTAGCGGCGGATGCGACGACCGCCTCGGCGCGGGAGAGCACGTCACCAACGGAGGAATTGACGGTCGCTTGCAACGAGTTGGTGAGCATCATAATGGCGGCGATGAAGAAGGATGAGATCGCGATGCCTATGCCCGTGAGAATGTATTTTCCTTTGGAGGCGCGCAGATTGGAGCGCGCCACCGTGTTCAGTGTGGTTGCCACGGCTTATCGACCTTCCAGCTGTGCCATTGCGCCGAGGACGGCGTCGTAGGTGGGTTCGATCATTTCGCCGGCGACCATGCCGTCCTTGATGAAAACCACGCGGTCTGCGTAGGAGGCAGCGTTTGCGTCGTGGGTGACCATGAGGATGGTCTGTGCGTGATCGGTTGCGGCGGCACGCAGCAGGCGCAGCACCTCGGCGCCGGAGTTGGAGTCGAGGTTACCGGTAGGTTCGTCGGCGAAGACCACTTCGGGGCGTGCGAGCAGGGCGCGCACGATGGCGACGCGCTGCTGCTGACCGCCGGAGAGCTGTTCGGGGCGGTGATCGAGGCGGGTTTCCAGGCCGAGGGTCTTAACCAGGTAGTCGCGCCACTGCGGGTCCGGCTTCTTACCGGCGAGGCCCAGCGGCAGGTCAATGTTCTGGCCCGCGGTGAGGGTGGGCACCAGGTTGAACGCCTGGAAGATGAAGCCGATGTGTTCGCGGCGGAATTCGGTGAGGGCGTTGTCCTTCAGACCGAAGAGCTCGGTACCGCCAATACGAATCGAGGTTGCCGGGTTCGGGTCGGGGGTGTCCAGGGTTGCGATGGTCTGCATCAGCGTGGACTTACCCGAGCCGGAGGGACCCATAATGGCGGTGAACTTGCCCTGTTCAAAGTCAACGGAGACGTTGTTGAGGGCGTGGACGGTTGCTTCACCCATGCCGTAGGTTTTGGAAAGGTTTCGTGCGGAGACGGCGGGCTGTGCCGTCTGTGCGTGAGGAGTTGTCGTAGTCATAGTTCAATTATTTCACGCAGCATGGCGCTGACTACAGGGTTTTTCTCATCCTCCAGGTTGATTTTGGCGGGTGTTCACCGGGTCTTGACCTACGGGCGCAGGGTTTCCCGGTGCTTCCGCGGTATGAGCTGAACGCGAGGCTGCCGGAACGGGGTACAGACCTCATCCTTAAGGATGAGTGGCGACCAAACCAGCGTCCCGTCTCTACCCTGCGCCCGTACCTCTCCATACGCGTGTACACGAAAAGCCCCCGGCTCCTCCCCACTGGGGTAAGGATGCCGAGGGCTTTCTCACGCTATCCGTTACGGCGCTGTCCGCTGATGCTCAGGCAGCTGTTATGCCTTGGGCGCTTCGTAGCGGGGGAACACCGGTGCGGGTGCGGGCAGTTCGGTGCCGGGCACGAGCGCGGTGCCGAGGGCTGCGAACTGGCGTGCGTCGCCTTCGGGTACGCCGAGCAGGGTCAGCAGCTTGGCGGTTGCGTCGGGCATGACGGGCTGCAGCAGCAGAGCGACCTGGCGTACGACCTCGAGGGTTACGTACAGCACGGTGTTCATGCGGTCGAGTTCGCCATTCTTGCGCAGGGTCCAGGGTTCCTGCTCTGCGAAGTAGGCGTTGGTGTCTGCGAGCACGGTCCAGATGCGCTCGAGGGCGCGGTGGAAGGCCTGCTCGTCGAAGTCGGCGCGAACCGGCTCGTAGAGGGCAGCCGCCTCGTCGAGGATCTGGCGGTCGGCCTCGGTGAATTCGCCGTGCTCGGGCACAGCGCCGCCGCAGTTCTTGGCGACCATGGACAGGGAACGCTGGGCAAGGTTGCCGAGGTTGTTTGCCAGGTCGGAGTTGATGCGGTTGATGATGGACTCTTCTGAGTAGGAGCCGTCCTGACCGAAGGACACCTCACGCATGAGGAAGAAGCGGACCGCGTCCAGGCCGAACGCGTTGACAAGGTTTGCGGGGTCGACGACGTTACCGACGGACTTGGACATCTTCTCGCCATTGACGAGCAGGAAGCCGTGGCCGAAGACGCGCTTGGGCAGTTCGACTCCGGCAGACCACAGGAATGCGGGCCAGTAGATGGAGTGGAATCGGGTGATGTCCTTGCCGATGAGGTGCAGGTCGGCGGGCCAGTACTTGGTGAACAGTTCGTTGTCGGTGTCGGGGTAGCCGAGGCCGGTCAGGTAGTTGGTGAGGGCGTCGACCCACACGTACATGACGTGCTTGTCGTTGCCGGGTACGGGTACGCCCCAGTCGAAGGTGGTGCGGGAGATGGACAGGTCGTTGAGGCCACCCTTGACGAAGGAGATGAGTTCGTTGCGGCGGGATTCGGGGTAGACGTAGCCTTCGTTGGCGTAGAGTTCGAGGAGCTTGTCGCCGTACTTGGAGAGGCGGAAGAAGTAGGATTCTTCTTCGGTCCATTCGACTTCGGTGCCGGTGGTGATGGCGTAGCGCTGGCCGTCGCGGACTTCGGTTTCGTCTTCTGCGTAGTAGGCTTCGTCGCGGACGGAGTACCAGCCGGCGTACTTATCGAGGTAGATGTCGCCGTTTTCTTCCATGCGCTTCCAGATGGCCTGGGATGCGACGTAGTGGTCGGGGTCGGTGGTGCGGATGAAGCGGTCGTAGCTGATGTTCAGCGCGTCGTTCATTGCTTTGAAGCGTGCGGAGTTCTCGTCGGCGAGTTCCTTAGCGGTCTTACCGAGCTTCTCGGCGGTGGTCTGCATCTTCTGGCCGTGCTCGTCGGTGCCGGTCATGAAGCGCACGTCGAAGCCGTCGAGGCGCTTGAAGCGGGCTAGCACGTCGGCTGCGATGGTTTCGTAGGCGTGGCCGATGTGCGGGTTGCCATTGGGGTAGGAGATGGCGGTGGTGATGTAGAACGGAGTTGCAGTCATAACTTTCAGTTTACCGCAGTCTTAGGTGCGACTCTCACCGGGGTTACACTCTGATACGCGGTGGCTCATTGTTTGCGGGGTGGAGGCTGCCACGCAACAGGCTAAACCGCGACAGCCTCCCCGCCCCAGTTCGCTAGGCACGGGGCGCACACCCAAACCACGAACCACCCGCGGCGGGATTAGCTCGAGGTTCGGCACCCTCCTCGCTCCTACAGGGGCACCCGCCCTCGCTTCGCTTCGGGCACCCTGATGTCGCTACGGAGGCCACCGAAACCTCCATGCACCCGCCAGATTGCGTATAGGCGTGCCCACCGGGAAGCTACGTTTTCCGGAAGCGCCCTCAGGGTGTCACACGGACGCTCTCCGCAGCGAAGCAAGGAAAGAGCGGAGCGTCCGGGGGACGGGTGCCCCTGCGTAGGCGCGGAGGAAACATGTAGTGCACCCCGTAGTCTTGGGAGACGCGAGGTACCCACCCACCCCACCCCTGTAGGAACGAGGGCGAATACCGTCTTCCAAGCATCGAACACCAGAGCAAGGGGATATCTATATCTCAAGCCAAAATCTATAAAATTCGGGGAACGCAAAAATCCCGCCGATTCCGAAGAATCAGCGGGATTTTCTTTGAAGTGCGCCCCCTGGGACTCGAACCCAGAACCCATTGATTAAGAGTCAATTGCTCTGCCAATTGAGCTAGAGGCGCTTATTTGTTTTTCAGGGTTTCCCCTGCAACAAGTAAATACTATACGGCATTTTGTGAGTGTTCACAACTCGATTGAGCATGAACTGCATCACATATCTAATGGGTGCTGCTGTTCAGCTTGAAACAGTAAGAATCCGGCGCCCCGCCCCTCCCCTATAGCGGGGTGTGGGCGGAACGCCGGATTCTTAGAAAGCTATTGCTGAGCTACCGTTTAGCGAGCGACGGAACCTTCGGTGTAGTCGTCGTCAACGGAGTTCCAGGAGAACAGCTCGCGCAGCTTGCGGCCGGTTGCCTCGATGGGGTGTGCCTCACCCTTTGCGCGCAGTTCCTTGAACTCGGGTGCGCCTGCAGCCTGGTCTTCCATGAAGCGCTTTGCAAAGTTGCCGTTCTGGATGTCTGCCAGGACAGCCTTCATGTTTTCCTTGACCTCGGGGGAGATCACGCGGGGGCCGGAGACGTAGTCGCCGTACTCTGCGGTGTCGGAGATGGACCAACGCTGCTTAGCGATGCCACCCTCGATCATCAGGTCAACGATGAGCTTGAGCTCGTGCAGGACCTCGAAGTAAGCAATCTCGGGCTGGTAGCCTGCTTCGGTCAGAACCTCGAAGCCGTACTGAACCAGCTGGGAGGTGGAGCCGCAGAGGACTGCCTGCTCACCGAACAGGTCGGACTCGGTCTCTTCGGTGAAGGTGGTCTTGATGACGCCTGCGCGGGTTGCGCCGAGGCCCTTTGCGTAGGACAGTGCCAGTGCGAGTGCTTCGCCGGATGCGTCCTTCTCAACTGCAACCAGGGCGGGAACGCCGCGGCCTGCTTCGAATTCGCGGCGGACGGTGTGGCCGGGGCCCTTGGGGGCGACCATTGCCACGTCGACACCCTCGGGTGCGGTGATGTAGCCGAAGCGGATGTTGAAGCCGTGTGCGAAGAACAGTGCGTTGCCGGGCTTCAGGTGGGGTTCGATGCTCTCTGCGTAGACCTTTGCCTGGACCTGGTCCGGGGTCAGGATCATAATGACGTCTGCTTCTGCTGCTGCTTCTGCAACGGTTGCGACGCGCAGGCCTTCTGCCTCAGCCTTGGCACGGGACTTGGAGCCCTCGGACAGACCGACGATGACCTTCACGCCGGAGTCACGCAGGTTCAGTGCGTGTGCGTGGCCCTGGGAGCCGTAGCCGATAACTGCTACGGTGCGGCCCTGAATCAGGGAGAGGTCTGCGTCGTCGTTGTAGAAAATGGTTGCTGCCATTTCTTCTCCTCAGTAAGTTTGGTATGCGGCCCAGGCTGGGCTCAACATTGACTATTCTACTTGAAAGCTGTTTAGTTGCGGGCTGTCGAGAGTACTTCTCAGCATCTGAAGTATCCGGAAGGTCTGTGAGCCCATAGGGGCGGGTATCGCATCGCCGCCGGTTTCCCGGTCGAAGCGGTGCGATACCCGAAGCTATCCCCCGCTAATGCGGGGTTGGTATGACACCCTGGTGGGTGTTAGATGCGCTCGCTCATGGCGCGGGGGCCACGTGCCAGGCCGATGGTGCCTGCGCGAACGATTTCGCGAACACCGTAAGGCTCCAGAACATCCAGAAGTGCATTGAGCTTCTCCTCAGAACCGGTTGCCTCGATGACAACAGACTCGGGGGAAACGTCAATCACGGATGCACGGAACAGGTCAGCTGCCTGAACAATCTGCAGGCGTGCTACTGCGTCTGCCTTGACCTTAATCAGGATGTGACCACGCTGGGTGGAGGAGTCTGCGGGAAGCTCGACGACCTTCAGCACGTGAACAAGCTTGTTCAGCTGCTTAGTAATCTGCTCGATGGTGTGAGCGTCACCTTCGGTTACGACGGTGATGCGGGAGACACCGGGGTTTTCGGTGGGGCCCACAGCCAGGGAGAGGATGTTGAACAGTCGGCGGGAGAACAGGCCGGAGACGCGGGTGAGAACGCCCGGCTTATCTTCTACCAGAACGGACAGAGTGTGCTGAGACATTAGTTCTCTCCCTCACGATCGAACTCGGGCGAAGTGTTCTTCGCAATCCAAATCTTGTCATTAGAAACGCCTGCCGGGACCATGGGCCAGACGAGGGCGTGGGGGCTGACGGTGAAGTCAATGACGACGGGGCGGTCGTTGATTTCGAGGGCAGCCTTGATGGTTGCGTCCACGTCTTCGTCGCGTTCGCAACGGAAGGTTGCGCAGCCGTATGCTTCGCCGAGCTTGACGAAGTCGGGGATGCGTACGGTGCCGTGGCCGTCCTTCAGGTCGGTGTTGGAGTAGCGCTCGTTGTAGAACAGGGTCTGCCACTGGCGCACCATGCCGAGGGAGGAGTTGTTGATGATAGCAACCTTGATGGGGATGTTGTTCTGTGCACAGGTGACCAGTTCCTGATTGGTCATCTGGAAGCAGCCGTCGCCGTCGATAACCCACACGGTGGATTCGGGGTGTGCGACCTTTGCGCCCATACCTGCGGGCACGCCGTAGCCCATGGTACCCAGACCAGCGGAGCTGACGAAGTGGCGGGGGCTCTCCTGCTGAATGTAGTGTGCACCCCACATCTGGTGCTGGCCAACGCCGGTGACGTAGTATGCGTCGGGGCCGGTGAGGGCGCTGATGCGCTCGAGGACGTATTCGGGCGAGCCGAGGCCGTCGTTGGGCTTTTCGTAGCCGAGCGGGTAATCCTTGCGGATGACGTTCAGCTCGTTCCACCATTCGGTGAGGTTCGGCAGCTGGTCTGCGAACTCGGTGGAGAGCAGGTCGGTCAGCTCGGGCAGTACGTACTTGAGGTCGCCGACGATCGGAACATCCGCGAAGCGGATCTTCGAGATTTCTGCCGGGTCAACGTCAATGTGGATGACCTTAGCTTCGGGTGCGAAGGAGTCGAGCTTACCGGTGACGCGGTCGTCGAAGCGTGCGCCGAGGGTGATCAGCAGGTCAGACTTCTGCATTGCGGCGACGGCGGGAACGGTGCCGTGCATGCCGGGCATGCCGAGGTTCTGGGGGTCAGAGTCGGGGAATGCACCGATAGCGTTCAGGGTGGTGACGACGGGTGCGCCGATGAGCTTAGCCAGCTTGTGGAACTCTTCGGAAGCACCTGCGCGGACCAGGCCACCGCCGACGTAGAAGACGGGGCGCTTGGATTCGGTGATGAACTTTGCAGCTTCGTGAATCTGCTTGGAGTGGCCGCGGGTGACGGGGGTGTAGCCGCGTAGCTCCAGGTCCTCAGGAATGCCGCGGTATTCCATCATGCCGACCTGTGCGTCCTTGGTGACGTCCACGAGCACGGGGCCGGGGCGGCCGGTGGATGCAATGTGGAATGCTGCTGCGAGCGCGCGGGGGATGTCCTGCGGGTCGGTGATCATGAAGGAGTGCTTGGAGATGGGCATTGCCATGCCGACGATGTCAGCTTCCTGGAATGCGTCAGAGCCCAGCAGCTTAGTGGACACCTGGCCGGTGATTGCGACCAGGGGGATGGAGTCCATGTTTGCGTCAGCGATTGCGGTCAGCAGGTTGGTTGCGCCGGGGCCGGAGGTTGCGATGCACACGCCGGTCTTGCCGCTGGACACTGCGTAGCCCTGAGCGGCGTGGCCTGCGCCCTGCTCGTGGCGGACCAGGATGTGGCGGACCTTCTTGGAGTCGTACAGGGGGTCATAGGTCGGCAGAATGGCTCCACCAGGCAGGCCGAATACGTCAGTCACACCCAGGTCTTCGAGGGTGCGGACGATTGCCTGAGAACCGGTCATGCGTTCTGCGGGAGCGTTTGCCGCGTCATCAGAAGTGGAAAATCCCATAGTCATGGAAATGCCTCGTGTCTTAATGGTTCTTCGTTGTACTCAATGTTCTGCGTGGGGTTTGTGTGATCCTCACGCATCCTATGCCCGGGGGTACCAAGCTATAAAAAATGCCCCTCGCTGTTGGTGGTAGCGGTAGGGGCGCTCAGTCGCAGTGAATAGACCCTGCCACGCGCCCTAGGCGACGTCGACAAGGCGTAGAATTCGCTGGAACATTGCTGTCTTCACCCTTCTATGGTGCGCCCCAAGAAGGGGTGAGTCAAATCTCTATCGAGCAACACGCCCGTTTTTGTTTATAAAGGCGCAGGTCAGATACTTTCTTTCATGATGTGGACACATTGCGCTTGTTGACACATTCCCACGTGTTCATTTGAACAGGTGAGAAAAACTCGCATTTTTGGACGTCATGGCGCGTAATATGTGCGAATACTCGTGACCTTCGTTGGTTGCCCCGGTAGACTGAAGCTATGACCGAACCGATCATCCCGGTCGCTGATGAGCTGACCGAAGCAAGTAAGTACGCAGAGGTTGTTGACCCCCGTAACTCTGTTGAGAGTGACGTGTTTTTGACGGGTGAGGAACTTATCCGAGTTCTGCACCCGGTTTTTGACGAGCAGATTATTAATTACGGTGCATACAATTTGGTGTATGCGACGGGCCGTGCGGTTTACCGTAATCCTGATTTGGCGTTGCATCAGTATCCTGATCAGCAGCATTTTATTGTTGGGTATCAGGATGCGCCTGATGAGGTGATTATTGCTCCGGTGAATTTGCCGGCGTTGACGCCTGCGGGTACGGCAACGACGATTGATAATACGAATGCTCTGCATGCGTATCGTGTGGGTGATGATGCGGTGACGCTTGAGTCGGTGAATGGCAGCTCGTTTTATTTGTCGTTTGAGGATAATGCTGAGGTTGCGACTCACCTTGGTACTGGCCTGTTGGAGCAGGGTAAGGATGTGGAGGATTTCCGTGAGTTTGTGACGCGGATTTGGCCGGTCCTGTAACAGAGACTTTTCGAAATGATTGCCCGCTGCTGTTGTGTGACGGTGGCGGGCTTTCGTGTGCCTTAAGTCTGCCACGTTGCTGGCTTGAGGGGCGGTGCACGTCCTCGCTCCTACAGGGGCACCCGCCCTCGCTTCGCTTCGGGCACCCTGATGTCGCTACGGACGGCACCGGCGCCTCGGCGCGCACCAGATTTGCCAACAGACAAAACGCTAAAAGGCGACAGCCCTCCCCGCCCCACACGCAAAACACCCAACCACCACGCAACACACTAAACCGCGACAGCCTCCCCCGCGCCAGTTCGCTAGGCACGGGGCGCACATACTGAACCACCGCCTAACCCAACGGACCGGCGAGATTTCGCGAACCACTGAACCACAGGACGTAAAGAGGAGCGGGGCGGCACATCGGTAGCGCGCCGCGTTTTCCGGATGCGCCCTCAGGGTGTCACACGGACGCTCTCCGCAGCGAAGCAAGGAGGTGTGGAGCGTCCGGGTGACGGGTGCCCCTGCGTAGGCGCGGAGGAAACATGCGACGCGCATCATCAGAAACAAAGCCGGACACAAGCTCCTCAAGCTCAAAAACTGTATTTATTCGGGGAACGCAAAAATCCCGCCGATTCCGAAGAATCAGCGGGATTTTCTTTGAAGTGCGCCCCCTGGGACTCGAACCCAGAACCCATTGATTAAGAGTCAATTGCTCTGCCAATTGAGCTAGAGGCGCTTGCTTGTTTCAAGGTTTCCCTTGCAACAGAAAAATACTATACGCGAGTTTTTGTGGTGTGCGCAAGTTGATTTGGAGTGAGCCTGGACACATTGTTTGGGTGGGGTGTGTGGGACACTAGACTGTGTGTATTGCATGGGGCGCGTCCGCCCTTGGTACTGTGTGGGGCGCATCCGCCGCTCCCCTGCTGATCTCTATTGATGTTTTGAGGAGTTATTGATGAGCGTTCGTCTTGAGCCGGGCACCCCGGCGCCTGCTTTTACCCTTGCTGATGCGTCGGGTAAGAAACATAGCCTGAGTGATTATGCGGGTAGCAAGGTGATTTTGTATTTTTATCCGAAGGCTTCGACTCCGGGTTGCACGAAGGAGGCGTGCGATTTCCGCGATAATTTGGCGTCGTTGAAGTCGTTGGGTTACGTGGTGTTGGGTGTTTCTCCGGATTCGCCGGCGGCTATTGCTCGTTTTGTGGAGAAGGAGTCGTTGACGTTCCCGCTGCTGTCTGATGCTGATCATGCGGTGGCTGAGGCGTATGGTGCGTGGGGTGAGAAGAAGAATTACGGCAAGGTGTATGAGGGCCTGATTCGTTCGACGTTTGTGATTGATGAGCAGGGTGTTATTTCTGTGGCTCAGTACAATGTGCGTGCGACGGGTCACGTGGCGAAGTTGCGTCGTGATTTGGGTATTGACCCGAAGTAGGGTCACGTTTTTTGGGGTTTGCGTATCGCTGTTCTACTGCTTCTTGAGGGGGCTGTTGTTCGGCGTGTTTGCGGACTTTTTGCCCTATGGGGGCTTCTTTTAAGGCTTGGAGAACCTTGGTTCCTGGTGTACACTAATTTTTTGTTGCCTCAGACGCATGCATCTTCGGATGTGGGGTGACGCTACGCGCGAGTGGTGAAATTGGCAGACACGCAGGATTTAGGTTCCTGTGCCTTATGGCGTGGGGGTTCAAGTCCCCCCTCGCGCACACACATTCACATTGGGCCCGCCGTCACGGTTTTCGTGGCGGCGGGTTCTCTTGCATGTGCCTTGCCGTGGTGGGTGTGTCTCGCCCGGTTGGGTGTTGAACCGTTATCCTGAGAGATAAGCATCCGCGACGGAAGAGAGGACCCTCCCGTGCAGCATCAGCCTTATGCATCGTCAGCTGTTGGCAGTTCTGATGCGCTGCTGCGAGCCACTGCCGGCTCGAGTGGCTTGAGTCGACGTGCCGTTTTGCGTTTTGGCGCGCTTTTTAGTGCTGGTTTGGCGCTTTCTGCGTGTTCTGGTCAGTCTTCTGCTGGTTCGTCTGTAGGTTCTTCGGCGAGTGCGAGCGCGTCGTCTGCTGATGCGCGTCGTGTGTTTCGTTTTGCGCAGGGTGCGGCGCCGTTGGGTTTGGATCCGGCGTTGTTTCCTGTGGCGAGTACGTATCAGGTGACGGCGCAGGTTTTGCAGACGTTGTTGGTGGCGAATCATTACACGGGTGATCCTGAGGTTCAGGATTCGTTGTGTAGTGAGTGGACGGTTTCTGATGACCGTTTGGTGCATACGTTTGTGTTGCGTGAGGCGCATTTTAGTAACGGTTCTGCGTTGTCTGCGGATGCTGTGGTGCAGAATTTCCAGAGGTGGCAGGCGTTGGCTACGGGTGAGGGTACTGTTGCTTTGGCGGTGCCTGCTCAGCCGTTGTTTGCGTGGGGTTTTGGTGTGCCGAAGCCGGGTTCTATTGATCCTTCGGCGGTGGAGCCTGCGCCTGTTCAGGCGTCTCCGTCAGGTGCGGCTACCCCGTCTGCTTCAGTGAGTGCGTCTGCTTCTGCAAGTGCTTCCCCGTCTGCTTCCGCTACTGCTACTCCGAGCGCGTCGGCTTCTGCATCGGCTTCTGATGCTGCGCATCCGGGTGAGAAGAAGGGTGCGCAGAAGTCGGATTCCGCTCAGTCCTCTGTGGTGCAGTCGTTCTTGCCGCTGGTTTCGTCCGTGGTGGCGAAGGGTAACTCTGTGGTGGTGACGCTGTCGCGTCCTTCTCTGGCGTTCCCGCGTATTTTGACGCAGCAGGCGTTTGGCATTATTGATCCTTCGCTTTTTGGTGCGGATCAGAAGCTGACGGGTAACCCGGTGGGTACGGGTGCGTTCCGTGTGGAGTCGTTCGAGGCCGGCACGGTTCGCTTGCTGAAGAATACCCATTTTGATGGTCAGGCACCTGAGCTGGATGAGATTCAGATTTCGACCCTCACTTCGTCGGATAAGCGTTATTTTGCGCTGATGGAGGGTCACATTGATGCGTGTGATCAGGTGAATTCGTCTGATCTGGGTCAGTTGGCGCGTGATGGCTATCAGACGCCGGGCCGTGACCCGTTCTCGCTGGTGTATTTGGGTTTGAATACGGCGCATCCGGTGTTGAAGAATATTTCGGTGCGTCGCGCTATTTCGCATGCTGTGGATCGCGGTGCACTACGTCAGTATTATCCGCAGGGCACCTCGGATGCGCAGACGCTGATTTCGCCGTCGTTCCGCATTAAGGCTGATGACGCGAAGGATTACACGGACCGTAATCAGGATATGGCGCGCTCGCTGTTGGCGACTGCTGGGTACGACAATCAGGTGATTGAGTGTTACTACCCTGCCGATGTGTCTCTGCCGTGGATGGATACTCCGCAGAAGGTGTATTCGGAGATGGTGGCTTCGCTGATTGAGGTGGGCCTAAATATTAAGCCTGTGCCTCTGCCGTGGGCTGAGTATCTGTCGAAGAGCCGTGAGGTTTCTTCTGAGCGCGGTATTACGTTGGCGGGTTTCTACAGCATGTACCGTGACCCGTATGCGTTCTTTGGTCCGGTGTTGGCGCCGCTGATTGCTGAGCATCAGGTGCGTTCGTTGATTACGAATGCGCCGTCGGATATGACGACTGGTTTGATGAAGAAGAGTTCTGATGTGCCGTCGTCGGGTGGTGCGAATTCGAATGTGCGGATTTCTGCGACTCCGAGCCCGCAGCCGAGTTATTCGCCGGACCCGTTGACGCCTGAGGAGGAGGCTTCGGCTTCGGCTTCGCCGAGCCCGTCGGCGTCACCTTCGCCGTCGCCTACTGCTGTGGCGGTGGCACCGTCGCCTCGTTTTACTGAGATTTTGGAGGCGATTCGTACCGCGGACTCTGCCGATTCGGTGGATTCGCAGCGCGAGTTGTATGCGAAGGTTGTGTCTCAGTTGGGTCAGTTCATGCCGGCGGTTCCGTTGCTGAATGTGACGTCTAAGGTGGCGGTGAGCCGTGAGGTTCAGGGCTATCAGACGGAGCAGAATGCGATTGAGCTGTTTGGAAAACTGCGTAAGTTGTAGGCAGTTCAGGTTTGAGTGTTGCATTGTGCGCATGTTTGGCGTGCTCTGGAGGGTTTTTACCCTCCAGGGAAGCTAACATGTGAACTGCAACACTCTCCTGTTATTTGCTGATTCTAGCTATGCCAACCCCGCTAAAAGGAGTAGGCTAGATGATGTACCCCACAGTCATTGTGCCCAGGCCGGGCACCCGCACCCCTAAGGGAGAATTCAGTGGTAGCACGTACTGAACGAACCGACGTCGTCCTGGTCGGCGGCGGCATCATGAGCGCCACCCTCGGCGTGTTCCTCAAGGAGCTCGAACCGACCTGGAATATTATCCTGCTCGAACGCCTCGACAAGGTTGCTCAGGAATCCTCCAACCCCTGGAATAACGCAGGTACCGGCCACTCGGCGCTATGCGAACTCAACTACGCACCCGCTGGCCCCGACGGCACCGTCTCGGCAGCTAAGGCGCTGAACATTAACGAGCAGTTCCAGGTTTCCCGCCAATTCTGGGCTTCCCTGACTGAGAAGAATATTCTGACTGACACCAGCTTCATCAACCCGGTCCCCCACATGTCCCTGGTCTTCGGCGAAGACCACTCCAAGTACCTGGCTGCGCGCTACGATTCTTTCCGCAAGGAGAAGCTCTTCGAGCGTATGCAGTTCTCCAATGACCGCGAGAAGATTGGCGAATGGGCACCGCTGACCGTCAAGGGCCGCAAGGGTAACGAGCCGATGGCTGCAACCTGGTCCCCCGAAGGTACCGATGTGAACTTCGGCTCCCTCACCGAGCAGCTGGTCGATTACCTGCAGACCAAGGGTGTTGAGGTTCGCTACGGCTACCAGGTCACCAACCTGAACCGCGAATCGAACGGTTCCTGGCAGGTTGAGGCGATTAACCGCATCAACAAGGATGAGCCTCTGAGCATCAACGCGAAGTTCGTGTTCCTCGGCGCCGGCGGTGGCGCCCTGCATCTGCTACAGAAGTCCGGCATTGAAGAGGGTAAGGGCTACGGCGGCTTCCCCGTCTCCGGTCTGTTCCTGCGCAACACCCACGAGGCAACCGCAAACCAGCACAACGCTAAGGTGTACGGTCAGGCTTCGGTGGGTGCACCTCCCATGTCTGTTCCCCACCTGGACACCCGCTACGTGGACGGCAAGCGTGCTCTGCTCTTCGGACCCTACGCCGGTTTCAAGACAAACTTCTTGAAGCAGGGTTCCGTACTGGATTTGCCGAAGTCCCTGCGCCTGCACAACCTATACCCCATGACCCGTGCAGGTCTGGATAACTTCTCCCTGGTCAAGTACCTGCTCTCCGAGCTGGTCAAGGACAAGAACGCTCGCCTGGAGACCCTGCACCAGTACTACCCCGAGGCTGACGGCGGCGAGTGGGAGCTCATCGAAGCTGGTCAGCGCGTTCAGATCATGAAGAAGGACGCAAAGAAGGGCGGCATCCTGCAGTTCGGTACCGAGGTTGTCTCCGCAGCGGACGGCTCCATCGCGGCTTTGCTGGGTGCATCCCCCGGTGCTTCCACCGCGGCTCCGATTATGCTGAACCTGCTGGCTAAGTGCTTCCCCTCCAAGATTGCCGGTTGGGAGCCCCGTTTGAAGGAGCTTATCCCCGGTTACGGTGTGAAGCTCAACGACAACCCGGATCTGGCTGATGAGCTGATGGCTCACACCGCTAAGGTTCTGGGTATTCACAACTAGTTTTCAGTTAGGCTCAGCAGGTAGCTTTATACCCTAGCTGACAAGCCTTTTTTGAGGCTTTTCGGGGCGGTTACCCTCTCTAACTGACCGATAGGTCAGCTATCTGCACTCGCAGAAAAATGCGGGAGGGTTAGAAGACCCTATAATGTCACCGCAGGGGCGGGAAGGACAGCTCATTGTTCTCCTCGCCCCTTCTGTGCGCCCACACGCTGAAGCTCATAGGCGCACCACTGTGTACACCCCACTCATTCAAGGAGCCCCATTGGCTGCACACACCGGCTCTTCCACGGACACCTCCTCAACCCAGGTACCCGCCGGAGCTCGACGCGGACTCTTCTCCCGTAAGAAGAAGCCCGCAGCCCCCAAGTACGCAAGCGTGAAACTGCGCGACTTCCCCAAGGGCAGCATCCTCTACATTCTGCGCCGTGCCATCTACAAATTCGGCGCAAACGGCGGCACCGATATGGCGGCAGCACTCACCTACTTCACCGTGCTGTCCATCTTCCCCGCCCTGCTGGCGATCGTCTCCCTACTGGGCGTATTCGGTCACGGTGAGGAAAGCGCCGCCGTCATCCTCGCCTTCCTCAAGGACAACGCGCCCGCCCAGATGTACGCCATTATGGAAGACCCCATCAAGCAGATTACCGGCGACCATGGCGCAGGCCTGGTGCTGTTGACCGGTATCCTCAGTGCGCTCTGGTCCGCCTCCGGGTACACCGGATCCTTCGGCCGAGCTCTCAACACGGTCTACAACGTGCGTGAAGGCCGCCCCGGCTGGATTCTCAAGCCGCTGAACGTCTTCGTCACCACCGTGATTATCATCCTCGTGGTACTCATGATGCTCATGATGCTGCTGGGTGTAACCGTCCTGGACATGGTCGGTCGGTATGTACCCGAAACCGTGGATATGGAGCTCATCAAGCTCATCTGGCTTAACGGCCGCTGGGTCCTCATCCTGTTCATGGCAATCGCCCTGATCACTCTGCTCTACGCCGCAACCCCGAACGTGCGCCGCTTCAAACAGTGGAAGCTCTCCCCCGGTGCGGCGCTGGCGCTCTTCGGCATGAGCCTGGGCGGTTTTGGCTTCACCCTCTACGCCAACAACTTCAGCAAGTACAACGCCACCTACGGCCTCATTGGTGGTGTGATCGTGATGCTGCTGTTCATCTGGATTATGAACAATATGCTCCTCTTCGGCGCACACCTGGACGCAGAAATCATGCTCATGCGCCAGGTACTCGCCGGCGAAGACGACCACGGACACCTGAAGGTTCAGCCGCGCAGCACCACCGCATCCCGTGCGATGAAAGAACAGCGCGAACGCCTCATGTCCGCCGGACGCGAACTGCAGCAGCAGGCGGCAGGCCAGGGCATGCTCCCCAAGCCGAAGGGCCCCTCCATTGCCGCTCGCGTGCAGAAGGCGGTGGACACCAACACGACCATGATTCGCACCCTCATCGCCGACGGTAAGGAACGCATCGAAAACGGTAAGGAGCAGCTGCAGCAGAAGCAGGCGAAGGCCGATGCCGCCGAAACTCAGGCTTCTGAGGCAACCGCGGCGAAGGCAGAAGCGAGCGCAAAGGCTGAACCTCAGCAGGAGGCGCTCTTCGACCTGGGCACCGATAACTCAACCGGTGCGGCACAGAAGAACTAAGCGGCAGCTCAGCTGAGCGCGTACCGCCTCAACGCATCAAGGGCGCGAGATAGAAAAGGGCGCAGGACAGAAACCCTGCGCTGGTCACTAAGATAGACATATGACCAGTGCAGATTTCTCTCCCGCGCCCTTTGCTGTACCCAACGCCGCTACACCCAATGTTGATGCGCCCGATGCCGCAGCACCCGCCGTCGTTCTCCCCGACCTCGAGTACACCCTCTACCAGCCGCAACAGCTCAAAAGCCGGATTCCCGCCCTCATGATTCACGGCTTCGCCACCCGCGGCGAACAGCTCTACGGCGGCACCGGCTGGATCCGCCAATACCTGCGCGCCGGATACCCCGTGCTGATTGTTACCCTGCCCTACCACTCGGACGAATATCTCAAAGACCCCGAGTCCATGCGCGCTATCGACTGCAAGCTCCCCAACAACACGGGTGTGCGTAGTGGCACGATTCCGTTCGATGCGGCGCCCTCTGTCGATGCGGCGCCCTCTGTCGATGCGGTGCCCCCTATCGATGTGGCAGCTCAGCCGCTGACCCCCATGCACCTGTTCACCACTATGCTCGCCCAATTGCTGCGCACCGTCGCCACCGAGAACGACCTCGACGTTGAACTGCAGCCGCGCGCGCACGTTATTGGCTTCTCCTTCGGCGCCCGCGTCGGCTGGGAACTCGCCCTCACCCACCCGGAGGCGGTCGCATCCCTCACCCTGGGCGGCCTGCCCCTACACGACCACCTCATTACCCTGCGCGCCATGCTCGAAGCGCACGAGGGTACCAGCGCCTCCGCGAGCGCAGAAACCCCGGCGGCGGACTCCACCGACGAGGCGATTGCCTCCTTCACCTCGATTATTGACAACTCCCCCATTCAGCCCGATGCGCTGCTGAAGTTCGTGCGGATTCCCTTCGGTCCCTTCTTCGACGTGCCCGCACTGCGTGCCGGATCCCCCGACCTGCCTGCGGGCCGCCCGGGCGCCCATCCGCACGCACCCGTTGCTGTCGTGCTCGGTGACGCGGACACCATCGCCGCAGACGGTGCGGAACTCTACGACATGGTGCGCGGCAACAACCCGCTCAACCGCTTCATCTCCCTGCCCGGCCGCGACCACGTGAATGCACTGACCTCGGGCGCATTCCGACGCGGTGCGCTCGCCTTTGCAGCAGAGGTGGAGGCGGCAGAGTAAGTAGCCGCAGGCTACGCGGGTTCCGGGAGGAGTAAGAGACAACGTCATAAAACGTCACATTCACCTGGGGGCTTCACGCTCAGCCCCGGGGTGCATCAGGTATGCCTTAGCTCTTAGAATGGGAACGTATCAAAAAACCTTTATCTGCGGTTGAACCTCAACCGTGCCTCAGCAAAGGAGCACCATGCACAAGGTTAAGGCTGTCGTAGCCCTCGCCCAGGACGCGCCCGTCACCGTCACCACCATCAACGTACCCGACCCCGGCAAGGGCGAAGCACTCGTCAAGGTCCTCACCTGCGGTGTCTGCCAGACCGACCACCACTACGTCACCGGCGGCGTCGGCCAGGACTTCCCCTACCTGCTCGGCCACGAGTCCGCAGGTATCGTCGAGGCTGTCGGCGATGACGTCACCGACATCGCCCCCGGCGACCTGGTCATCCTCAACTGGCGTGCAGTCTGCGGCGAATGCCGCGCATGCCGCAAGGGCCAGCCGCAGTACTGCTTCGCAACCCACAACGCAACCCAGAAGATGACCCTCGAGGACGGCACCGAACTCACCCCCGCACTGGGTATCGGCTCCTTCGCTGAGAAGACCCTCGTCGCAGCCGGTCAGTGCACCAAGATCACCGCTGACATCAGCCCCGAACAGTACGCAGCCATCGGTCTGCTCGGTTGCGGCGTTACCGCAGGTCTGGGGGCTGTTCTGAACACCGGTGAGCTCAAGCGCGGCGAGTCCGTCGCAGTCATCGGCTGCGGCGGCGTCGGCACCGCAGCAATTGCGGGCGCACAGCTCGGTGGCGCAACCACCATCATCGCCGTCGACATCGACGAAGAGAAGCTGGCACGCGCACGCGAGCACGGCGCAACCCACACCGTGAACTCTTCCAAGGTCGACCCCGTCGAGGCCATCAAGGAACTCACCGGCGGCTTCGGTGCAGACCTCGTCATCGACGCTGTCGGCATCGCCCCCACCTTCAAGCAGGCATTCGAAGCACGCGACCTGGCTGGCCGCGTCGTCCTCGTCGGCGTGCCCGCGCCCGGCACCACCTGGGACATCCCGCTGGACGAGGTGTTCGGCCGCGGCGGCTCCATCAAGAGCGCATGGTACGGCGACACCCTGCCCTCCCGCGACTTCCCCGAATTCGTGGACCAGTACCTGCTCGGCCGCCTCGATCTGGACGGCTTCGTCTCCGAGCGCATCCGCCTCGAAGACGTCAACGAAGCATTCGAAACCATGAAGACCGGCCGCGTGCTGCGCTCGGTCGTGGAACTCTAGGAGCGTAGCGTGAGCGAACGTATTGAACGAGTCGTCACCTCCGGCACCTTCTCGCTGGACGGCGGCTGCTGGGACGTCGACAACAACGTCTGGATTATCGGCAATGACTCCTCCGTAATCATCATTGATCCCGCCCACGACGTCGACAAGATCTCCCGCACCGTCGCAGGCCGCACCGTGGAGAAGATTCTGCTGACCCACGCCCACGACGACCACATCCGCAGCGCCAAGGAAGCAGCAGAACGCTTCGGCGCACCCGTCTACCTGAACCCCGCCGACCGTGTGCTCTGGGAAATGGTGTACCCCTCCTGGGATTTCGACCACGAACTCGCTGACGGCGACGTACTGCGCATCGGCGACACCGAACTGAAGGTCCTCGCCACCCCCGGCCACTCCCCCGGCTCCGTGTGCTTCTACGCACCCACCCTCAGCTGGGAGAACAGCGAAGGCGTCGTCTTCTCCGGCGACACCCTCTTCAACGGCGGCCCCGGCGCAACCGGACGCTCCTACAGCGACTTCGACACCATCATCGAGTCGATCTCGACCCGCCTGCTGACCCTGCCCGAGTCCACCGCGGTCCTCACCGGCCACGGCGACAGCACCGGCATCGGCCTGGAAGCACCCGAACTTCCGGCATGGATCAAGCGCGGTCACTAAACCGGCAGCCTCGCACCGAGGCGAAAAAGCCGATACACAAAAGGCGGATGCCCCACCACCTGCAGAAGGTGGCGGGGCATCCGCCTTTTATCACACGCTCATCACGCTCAAGCTATCGGCAAGGAACTAGCAGCGACCCAAACTAGACGCGTTCCGTCTCCGCCAAAGGAGCCAGCTGCTCCTCATGCTCCTCACGCCACAGGTAGCCGTACAAATGACCCAACGCAAAATACAGAGTCGCAATAATCACCGGAACCATAAACGCATTACGGTAATACGGGGCATCGCCCATATAGCCGCCCCACATGCTGCCCAGCGCTAGACCAATACCCAGCATCGAACGGGTAAAGAAGCTTGCCTGCGCATCAGGAATATGCTTCAGCGAACGATTTAGCCACAGCTCATGGCCGCCAAACGCCACGCCCAGCACCGCCCCGCAGAGAACCAGCGCATAGAAAATCGTGGACGTATCATCGCTCGCCGGCAAATACAGCGCCGCCATAATCAGCAGAATACCGCTCACCAGCCAGCCGTGCCACGGGTTCACCGAACGGCCACCCAGAACCACGGGGAAAGCCACCACCACGAGCGCGCCGGTACCGGTCGCAACCATCGCCATAAACAGGTTCATTGAACCGTGAATCAGCGAGAAGCCCAGCAGACCAGAACCAACCGCACCCATGCACGCGCCCAGCAGCACCAGGCCAAGAATCAGCACCACCGTCTGACGGCTCGGACGCACCAGATTCTGCGGCGGAGCCATACGAATACGCGAAATATCCGGCAGAACCCTCGGTGCCACCAGCACCACAACGAACAGCAAAGCGTCCAGAATAATCGTGATCCAGAAGCCCCCATACTCATGTTTCGGGGTGATGTACGCATCGCCCAGCCACACCAGCAGAGCAGCCAGCGGATGCATCGACATGTTCGCCGTAGTACCCCACGACACCGCAGTCGACAAGCGAATATCGCTGTACTGATAGTTACGGCGGTACAGCGACTCAAGAGCAAACGGAGTCCACGGCGGAGTCGTGAAACCCATCGCCACACACGAGAGCGCATGGTAGGTCGTACTCACGTTATTCGGGTCAACCGTCAAACGCCACCCAATGACCAGCATGTTCAACACCGCAGCAATATTCAGTATCGACGTAATCGCCAGCAACGCCCGCAAACCCAGGGCACGCACCAGCATCGGGCCGAGCATAATCTGCACCGAATACGCGCCAGTAAATGCCGCCACCGCATAGCCGCCATCATGCACGCTACCCAGGTGGCTCGCCAACAGAATATACAGCGCAAACGCCGAAGAAGCGGCCGGAATGTGGAACAGAATCGTCAACACATTACGGGCAAAACCCTCAGCACGAAGCACCGCATACAGGTGACGACGCTGCTCCTTACCGTTGCGCAGGAACAGCGCCCAATGCTGACGCAAAATGTCCGGCACCGACGCGTTCGTATTAATCTCATCCGCAGCCGGAATCGGGCGAGGCGGCAACTCCTGCAACACGTGCTCGTTGTTGCGCACCACATCCGTCAGGGAGGTGCCCGGAACCGTCGGAATGCCCGTGCCCGAAGCACTCAACCTATCCGAGGTATCGGGGGCGGGTGCCACCTTCATGGTGCGCGGAGGAACCTTCGGCGCGGATGCGTTAGTGTGTGCATCAGCCGAAGGTTCCACACGATACGTTGAATTCGGTGCCCTGTCCTGAGGTGTCGAGGTCATCATCTCTTTCACGAATAAGCCACCGGACATGCCACAACAGCGGCCCGGAAGCGAATTTATGCCTACTAGGAGTTTACCCTCACCGAGGAGCCGTTCTGCCCCTTTTCAACCACAATCTGGGCGGGAATACGGTTCTTCATCTCCTCCACATGCGAAATCAGGCCAATAGTGCGGCCACTATCACGCAGAGATTCGATCGTGCCCATCACCATGTCCAGAGTTTCAGCGTCCAACGTGCCGAAGCCCTCATCAATGAACAGGGTGTCCAGCTCGATGCCGCCGTTATTCGCCTGTACGACCTCCGCCAGACCTAACGCCAACGACAGAGACGCCAAGAACGACTCACCACCGGACAGCGACGACGCCTCACGCGGCTCGCCCGTCCAGGTGTCAGTAATCTCCAGGTTCAGGCCGCCACCGGAACGGCTACCCCTCGCACGGTGATCGCTGAACACCATGCCGTAGCGACCCTCACTCATACGGTCCAGGTGCAGTGACGCCGAGTGCAGAATCCGCTCGAACTCGGCACCCAGCACATAGCTGACCAGGTCAACCTGATGCTCATAACCGCCCAGCGTATCACCGCGGGCAGCCGCCGCCAGGTTCGCCAGCATCTGCCCACGGTCATAACGCTGCGCCGTCTTTGCACGGAACGCCGCATACTCGCCACGCAGCGCTTGCAAAGAACGCAGCAGGCTCTCCCGCTCACCCTCACGAAGAGTCAAACGGTGAACCGCCGCGCGCAACTGCTCAACCCGCTCACGCACGCCCTGCAGGTCATCCGGTGCCTGCTCACCAGCGGCAACACGGGCCGCCACCGCAACAATTGCCTCACGGCCAAAGCCCTCAAGGAGGCGGGCATGCTCCAGCTCGTACGCGGCAACAGCCTGCTCCAGGGCGTCGACGCGCTCAGGGGTGCGGACCGCCGCATGAACCAGCTCGGCGCTCTCAAACGAAGATTCAGCCAGCAGACGCTCAGCCGCAGCCGCCGCCAGAGCATGACGCTCACGCGCCTGCCCCAACAGCAACACCGCACGAGCAAGACGCTGATGCGCCGCACGGTAGCCCTCCACAGACTCAACACGCTGCGCAAAGCCCACCGTCGCACGAGCAGGCGCCAAATCAGCCGCGGTAGCCTCACAGCGCGCCGCAGCGTCACGGTGACGAGTCTGAGCCTCAACCGCCGCGCCCTCGATGGTGCGTAGCGCCTCCTGAGCCTTCTGCAGCTCAACCCGCACCCGCTCAACCTTCACCAGCACGCCGTCACGCGCCGTCACGCGTGACTGAGCCTGCGCGAGGCGGGTCTGCGCCTGCTGCAGCTGCGCGGCAGTCTGCTCAACATCGCACTCGCCCTGGGCAGCCAGAGTCTCGTACTGGGTGCGGGCGGCGGCAAGCGCCTCGGAGGCTTCCTGATGCGCCTTGGTAGCCCGGTCCTTAGCGAGTTCGTGGGTGCGCGCCTGCTTGTGCGCCTTGTCTTCACGCTCCTTGGCGGCGTCCAGGTCGGCACGCTCAACCAGCTGCTCACCCTCGGCAATCTGCGCCGGGGCGGGGTGCTCCACCGAACCGCAAACCGCGCAGGGTTCGCCGTCCTTGAGTTCGCGCGCCAGCAGAGAGGACGCCTGGGCGAGGCGCAGCACCTGCAGGTTCTTGAACTCCTCCGTCGCGGCGAGCGCCTGCTGAGCCGAAGCCTGCCACTTTTCCTGCGCCTTCTGCTCGGTGGTGGCGGTGCGCTTGCTCTGCTTCTGGGCAGCGGCGACCGCGGCGGAGGCGGCATCGAGCTTCTGCTGCATCTGCTGAGCGGCATCGTGCTTCTGCTGCACCTCGGTGACCAGATGCGCGGCGAGGGTACGCTCCTCGTCGGCGGTGCTGTAGCCGGAGAGTTCTTCAGCGAGCTGCTCGGCCTGGGCGGTCAGGTCGCTCAGGGTCTTTTCGGCACGCGACTTGTCCTGTTCGAGGGCGTTAGCCTGCTTCAGCAGGGCGGCTGCGGCGGCTTCCTCCTCGGTAAGCTGTGCGTCCTTCTTCTGCAGGACGCGCAGGGTGTCGAGGAGCGCTTCGAGCTGGGCTTCCTGCTCGGCGGGTTCAAGGGAAGGGAGCGCGGCGAAGGTTGTCTCCTCGGGGAAGGTGACGTCTTCCGCGGTTTCCTCATCGCGCAGTGCCGTAAGCAGGGCATTGCCGTTCTCCTCCAGCGCGGAAGCACACGCCGCCTGGTCCTGTTCCCGTGCGGCGAGCGCCTGCGATTCGGCGTGGACCTGCGTGTACTGTGCGTGCAGAGGCGCGGCGGCACGCGCCTGCGCCAGCTCTTCACGCTGCGCCTTGTGCTCGTCGGCGCGTTCGGTCAGGCGGGTGCGGCGTTCGCAGAGCTGCTCGTATTCGCGCCAGTCGGCCTGCAGCTGGGCGCGTTCGGCGAGCAGGCGGGTGTTCTGGTCGGCTTCGTTGGTGAGGCGCTGCTGTTCCTGCTTTTCGCGTGCGGAGGTTTCGCGGGCGCGTTCTGCTCCGCCGGCGACCCATGCGTCGAGGGTTTCGGCAGTGACGTTCTCAGCGGTGAGGTTTTCCGGCTCCTCCCCCGCCTCCACAGACCCTTCAACAGCAGAGCCCTCGGTATCGGTGCCCTCAGCATCCGTATCTACAGCATCCAGTAGTGCCTGTAGGGCGAGCATTTCTGCGCGGGCACGTTCGAGGTAGCCGCGCTGGGTGTTTTCGTCCTGGGCGACTTCCTGCTGGGCGGTTTTCGCTTCCTCGGTGAGTGCAGCGAAGAGCTGTTCGTAGTGTTCGACGGGGAACATCTTTTTGAGCAGTTCTTTGCGTTCTTTGGGCTTGGACTTGAGGAATTGCGCGAACTGGCCCTGCGGCAGGAGCACGACTTTGAGGAATTGTTCTTTGGTCAGGTGGGTGCGTTCGGCGATGGTGCGGTTGACTTCGGCGACGCTGCTGGAGATGGGGGTCCAGGCTTTTTCGTCGGCGGGGTCGGCGCCGGGTGCAAGTTCGGCGAGGGCGGCTTTGGCGCTTTCTTCGCGCATCTGGCCTTTGCGGGCGCCGCGGGTGATGGGTTTGTTGTAGGCGGGGGTGCGGTCGATGCGCAGGCGCTTGCCGTGGAGGGTGACGTCGAGTAACACGCGCGGTTTGGTGCCGCTGTGTGCCGCGTAGGTGGAGTGCAGTTTGGCGGATTCGCGGTCGCTGCTGGTTTCGCCGTAGAGGGCGTAGCAGATGGCGTCAAGGATGGTGGTTTTACCGGCACCGGTGGGGCCGTTGAGCAGGAATACGCCGGCGTTGTTAAGGGTGTCGAAGTTGATTTCTTGGCGTTTGGGGTATGCCATGAAGGCTTCGAATTCGAGGTTGTGCAGGATCATGCGTTGTCCTTGTGGCTTTTGATGTGGTCGCTGAGGGTGGTGATGACGTCGCGTTCTTCGCTGGTGAGGGGGCGGTTGCGTACGTATTGGTGGAATTGGTCGAAGGTGTCGACGGGGTCGGCGTCGCGAGTGAGGGGCGCGGCGACGGGTTTTTCGGCGGCGGGTTGGGTGCTGCGGTAGCTGAAGTGGGAGATGGTTTCGTAGCGGCTGCGCAGGCGGTCGACGGCGCCGACGGGTAGGGTTTCGTCGGTGAGCTCGATGCGGCAGTAGTAGCCGCGCTCGTAGGGGGTGTATTCGGGGTTGTTGAGCAGATCGTCCATGGTGCCGCGCAGGGTTTTCATGTGCACGCGGGTTGCCCATTCGTGGCTGCTGATGGTGGGTTCCTCGCCGGGGTTGAGTTCGATGAGGTAGGCGCCGTTGCGGTTGTGTTCTTCACTGAATGAGAAGCCGAGGGGCGAGCCGCTGTACCGGATGGTGGGGGTGACGGGGTACCGCTTGTGGATGTGGCCGAGGGCTACGTAGTCGAAGCCGTCGAAGAGGGAGGCGGGTACCCAGTCGATGCCGCCGACGCTGATGTCGCGTTCGGAGTCGCTGCGGGGTGTGGTGTCTGTGCTGCCGGTAATGTCACTGCCGGTGGTGTCGCTGACGGTTGCGTGGCTCATGACGATGATGCGGTCGGCGCCTTCGCCACGGGCGCGTCGTTCTGCGGCGTCAGCGCGGATGGCGTCGGTGACGGCGCCGAGGACCGCCTGGTGGGTGGGTTCTACGCCGAGGGCGGTGGCGTGAAGGCGCGGGGCGAGGTAGGGGATGGCGTAGACGTGTACGCGCTGGGTACCGTCGGTGAGTTCGACGGGGCGGGTGGCGTCTTCGATGGTGGTGCGCAGGTGCACGCCGGAGGCTTCGAAGAAGGCAGCGCCGTAGCTGAGGCGGCGGAAGGAGTCGTGGTTGCCGGAGCTGAGGATGACTTGCACGCCGGCGCGCATGAGGCGGGTGAGTGCCTGGTCGAGCAGGGTGGTGCTTTCGGCGGTGGGGATGGTGCTGTCGTAGACATCGCCGCTGATGAGGAGGGTGTTGATGCCTTCGGCGTTCACGTAGTTGAGCAGTTCGTCGATGAACTGCTGATGTTCGCGGGTGAGGGGGCTGCGGTGGAAGGTGCGGCCGAGGTGCCAGTCGGAGGTGTGCAGGATCTTCATGGTTTCAGTATGGCATTGCGTCTTGTTTTGCGCCTCACAGTTCGTCATTCGCGGTTCGGAACCTTCCGCAGCGCAGGCACTCGCGCGGAGCGGGGGCTCCGTCCCCGGTGTCTCCCCACCCGTAGAGTAGGCACCTCACAGCGGCGAAAGTGCTCATGCGGAGCGGGGGCTCCGTCCTCGAAGCGCCCCCAGGCGCTGAAGAGGGGGCACTCCCCCGCGAGCATGAGCACGAAGCCACTTGCCCCCGAGTATGAGCACGAAGCTGCCCGGCACATCCCCCGCGCATCCTAACCACCCGTGGGATAATCGCCCTATGAGTTTTTCTTCTGTTGAGTTCACGCGTGCACCTGAGGTTTCGGCTGAGTTTGCGGGCAGGGTGCGCGGCTTGTTGTGTGCGTCTGCGTTGGGTGATGCGCTGGGCTATCCCCTTGAGCTACTGTCGGCGAATCAGATTGCGGCGTGCGACCCGAAGCCGTGGGATTCGGCGTTTGGTGAGCTACTAATCAGTGATGATACGCAGCTGACCTGCTTCACTCTGGACGGTCTGACGGAGGTTTTGGAGTGGAACAATGAGGGCGCGGCGGCGGATGAGTTGGCGTGTCTGTGGTTGGCGTATTTGCGGTGGTTCCGCGGTATTGGTGAGGTTCTGCCGGACTCTGCGCCGTTTTCGTTGGATCGTGAGATTGATGGGTCTTCGGAGTTGACGGCTCGTCGTGGTCCGGGTGCGGCGACGTTGCGGGCGTTGGGTTCGGGTGAGATGCAGTTGGTGTCGAAGTCGTTGAATCCTGATGCTTTGGGTAGTGGCGCGTTGGTGCGTTCGGCGGCGTTGGGTGTGTTGCCAGTGGCGCAGGAGCGTACGGTGGTTTTGTTGGCGGTGCGTGCGGCGGCGTTGACGCATGGGCATCCGGAGGCGTTGGCTTCGGCGGCGGCCTATGCGTTGTTGGTTCGTGATTTGTTGGCGTCCCCAGCTGGCTCGTGTGGTGCGTTGTTGGATTCTGCCCGCCGTGTGCTTGACTGGTGCGGCACGGTGGCGGCGGATGATTCGATTCCGGGTGATGCTGCGCGTACGGCGGCGGCGCTGAGCCGTGCCCTTGAGCTGCTGGAGCAGGGCGTGGTGCCGGTTCCGGGGGCTGTGGCGGAGCATTTTGGTACGGGTTGGACGGCGCCGGAGCTACTGGGTGTGGCGTTCTGGTGTGCGGCGGATGCTGTGAAGAGTCTGCCTGCTGATGCCGATGAGGCGACGGTGCGGGCGGCCCTGTTTGAGGGTTTGTGCCGTGCGGTGTCGGTGGATTCGGATTCGGATTCGGTGGGTGCGATGACGGCGGCGTTGTGGGCGGTGGCTGGTTTGCCGGTGGCTGGCGGTGAGGCTGATGCGTGGTCGCAGGCGCTGGGTCGTGTGCGTGGTTTGGATCAGGTGGAGGCGGTGGCGGACCGTTATCTGCGTCAGCTGGGTCTGTAGCGGCGCTGAACCTTAACGGCATAGCGGACATGCGTAGCGGGGGCTCCGTCCTCGAAGCGCCCCCAGGCGCTGAAGAGGGGGCACTCCCCCGCGAGCATCGTCCGCAAGCCGTCTAATGAACTCTACCTGTGCGAATACTCTTCGCGACCTATATAGGCATAGAAAAGGCTCTCCGGTATCTCGGAGAGCCTTTTCTGTATGCGCTAGAACTAGCAAAACTAAGCCTTTACGGAGTAGCCGGTCACGCGGAGCGGGGGCTCCGTCCTCAAGGCGCTCAGCGCCGCAGAGGGGGCACTCCCCCCGCGAGCGGGAACCGGTGCGCCGTCTGTAAGGACAAGCGCACGGAGTCCGGCCCCGCACTCCCCCGCGAGCGTCGTCCGCGTGCCGGCTGTACGGAGCGGTACCGCGAACGGGAACCGGTGCGCCGTTATTGGTAGTCGGAGTACTAGTCCAGGTAGTCGCGCAGTACCTGCGAACGCGACGGGTGACGGAGCTTAGACATGGTCTTGGACTCGATCTGGCGGATTCGTTCGCGGGTCACGCCGTAGACCTTGCCGATTTCGTCGAGGGTCTTGGGCTGGCCGTCGGTCATGCCGAAGCGCATTGCGACCACGCCGGCTTCACGCTCGGAGAGGGTGTCGAGCACGGAGTGGAGCTGTTCCTGCAGAAGGGTGAAGGACACTGCGTCTGCGGGGACGACTGCCTCGGAGTCCTCGATGAGGTCGCCGAATTCGGAGTCGCCGTCTTCACCGAGGGGGGTGTGCAGGGAGATGGGTTCGCGGCCGTACTTCTGGACTTCGATGACCTTTTCGGGGGTCATGTCGAGTTCCTTGCCGAGTTCTTCGGGGGTGGGTTCGCGGCCGAGGTCCTGGAGCATCTGGCGCTGCACGCGGGCGAGCTTGTTGATGACTTCTACCATGTGCACGGGGATGCGGATGGTGCGAGCCTGGTCTGCCATTGCGCGGGTGATGGCCTGGCGGATCCACCAGGTTGCGTAGGTGGAGAACTTGAAGCCCTTCGAGTAGTCGAACTTCTCGACGGCGCGGATGAGGCCGAGGTTACCTTCCTGGATGAGGTCGAGGAAGAGCATGCCGCGGCCGGTGTAGCGCTTGGCGAGGGAGACGACGAGTCGCAGGTTGGCTTCGAGCAGGTGGTTCTTGGCTCGCTTGCCGTCGTGGACGACCCAGCGCATGGCCTTCTTGAGGTCCTTGTCCATGTCGGGGTTTTCGGCGAGCTTGTGTTCGGCGTAGAGGCCTGCTTCGATGCGCATGGCGAGGTCGACTTCCTGCTGTGCGTTGAGCAGGGAGACCTTGCCGATCTGCTTGAGGTAGTCCTTGACGGGGTCGGCGGTGGCGCCGGGGGTGACGACTCGCTGTGCGGGTGCGTCGTCGTCGTCGTTTGCGGTGAGGACGAAGCCGGAACCCTTGGCTGCTACTTCTTCCGCGGCCTTCTTTTCTTCTTTTTTGGCTACGGTTTCTTCGTCTTCTTCGTCGGTTTCGTCTTCGGCGTCGGTGGTTTCGAGTTCTTCGTCGAGTCCGAGGTCGAATTCGTCGTCATCGTTCTTTTTGCGGCGGCCGCCGGTCTTGCGCTTGGTTGCGGTTTTGGTGGTGGTTTTACGGGTGCGCTTGGGCTTGTCTGCCTCGGTTTCGGCAGTAGTTTCGGCACCGGTTTCGGCGGTTGCGCCGGTGGTGTCTTCGGTTGCTGCTGCGGCTTTGGTGGTTGCCTTCTTGGTGCGGGTGGTCTTGGTGGTGGTTTTTGCGACGGTTTCTTCGGTTGCGTCGCCGGTCGCGGTCTTCTTGCTGGTTGCAGGTGCCACTAGAACCCTTTCTGGCTTGTGGTGGGGTGTTTTGTTTGCAAAACACCTAAGACCCTGTCAAGTCTGTGCTGGCGTCCTCGGTCGGGGTGTTTGCTGCGTTTGTCCGTGTTAACGCTATGGGGGCGGGTTTTATTCCGCGTGCGTTGGTCGTTTGCAGGGTTCCGTTGCTCGTTGTGTTGAGCTGTTTGAGGGCGCGTTGTAGCGCATTGACTATACGGGGTCAATATATAAGTATTGCATATTTTTGGTTGCTTTCAACTTGACGCGCTGTTTGGTAGCTTGTGGGCCTGGTTTTGGGTGGGTGTAACTGTGTGCGAGAGAGGGGCGTGCCCGGTGGCGCGCCCCTCCCCTGTTTGTGCTTCGCTTTTAGGTGCCGGTTTTAGAGTTTTCGGGGTTTGAGGGTGCTGATGGGTTCGCGGTGTGTTCCGGGTTCGCCGCAGATGGTGTGTTTGATCCAGGCGGGTAGGTTGCCTGCGTTGAGGTGTACGTCGAGGATGTTGAGGTCCTTTCCGAATGTGTGGCGGCGGGCTTCTTGGCGGAGCATGCGGGCGTAGGTGCTGTAGCCCTTGTACCAGTTGGTCCAGGCTTGGGTGTTGCGTAGTGCGGCGTATTCTCCGTCGGTGCTGTGGGGTGTGAGCAGGCTGGTGAGTAGTTCGAGTGCGTTGAGGCGTGCCCAGTGGGGGCTGTCTAGTTTTCCTTTGAGGGCGTTGAGGTAGTGGGTATAGACGGGGTGGTGTTTGGTGATGTATTCGCTGGTGGTGCAGCTTTCGTCGATTCGTTGTTTGAGGTTTTCGAGTTCGTTTTGGGCGTTGTGGTCGTTGGGGTGTTCGTCGAGGCGTGGGAGTACGTCGCGACTGATGGTGTTGAGTTCGGCTGCGCTGGCGTGGTCGGCGGGGGTGAGGTTTTCGAGTGCCCAGCCGTTGAGGTTGGCATGTTGGTTGTTGCGGCTCTGCTGAATGGTGCGGCTCTGTTGGATAGTGCGGTGGGTGCGGCGGATCCAGTCTTGCCATTGCACGCATTTTTCGGGCACAGCGCGTACGTGTGCCTGTTCGGTGCCGGGTGCGGCGTTGAGTGCGTGGGTGAAGCTGGCGGGTATGTAGGTTTTGCGGGTGATGCGGGTGCCGTAGTGAGGTGGTTCGAGCGGCACGAAGTTGGGGCTGGTGCTGGGGTATTCGCCGCCGAAGGCGTGGTAGGTGTATTGGGCGGAGTAGTGCAGGTGGGCGAGCGCTTGTTGAGCGTGGTTGAGCCCGTAGCCGGCGAGGTAGGTGAGCATTTCGGCGGTGATGGGGTTGAGGGTTAACGGTGCGATGGAGGCGCGTAGGTGCCCGGCGACTTCGGCGGGAATGAGTTCGCGGAGTGCATCACCGATGGTGGGGCAGTCAGGGTCAGTGTCTGCGTTATCGACCGGGTGGGTGGTGAGCAGGTGGGCGGCGGCGTTGATGGCGGCGTCCCAGTAGCAGAGGTCGATTTGGGCTTGGCGGTAGATGGTGCGAATGTCCTGGCGGCGGGCGTCGTCGTTCCGGACGGTGTTGGTGCGGGTGTGGGCCCAGAGTTCTACGGCGTTTTCCCAGTCGTGGCGGGTTTCGGGGTTGCTGGTGGGGTCAGTGTCCCAGGGGCTGTGGGCGTAGTTGTGTTGGGCGGTATCGGCGATGGTGTCGCCGTGGCGGGTGAGCCAGGTGTAGTAGCCGCTGTGGTGGATTTCTTCGATGGGTGCGAGGAGGGTGAGCGTCTGCTGTTCGGGGTTGAGTGCCCAGATGCTGACGCCGCCTGCGTAGATGACGTCTTCGCAGCGTAGTTCGCTGACGATGCGCGGGTCGTGGAGCAGGTGGAGCCATGTGTTGATGGGGATTTGGGTGTCGACGTCCTGTTGGATTTCTTCGATGGCGGCGAGTTGTGCTGTGTTGGGGTGGAGTTGGCGTTGGCGTACGGTGTTGTCGCCGTCGATGATGATAGCGTAGAAGCGGGTGAGGGTTTCGCCGTTGTGGCAGGTGGGGAGTTTGGTGAAGGTTTCGTGAAGGAAGTCGGCGCGTTCGGTGTGGGTGCAGGGTTCGTCGGGTAGGTTGACGCGCAGGCTGGGGCCGAGGGTGTTGTCGGTTGCGGTGAGGATGATGAGTGAGTGGTCGGGCCAGTAGCCGTGCTGGTGGAGGGCGCAGCTGAGCACGTCGTATTCGTTGCGGATAGGCGGGGGCGTGTCGTAGCCACCGTGGTTGTGGTCGCTGTTGGGGGTATTGCCGTTGGGGATGTTGCCATTGGGGATATTATTTGCGTTCATGCCTTCACGGTGGCATGGTTTGCGCGGGTGCTCAGGTTATACAAATAAATCTGTGGATACTTCGGTTCATGAATCCGAAGTATCCACAGATTTATTCGTATTGTTCGTTTGTTTACCGGGGTTTGTCCACAGCGGCGCGGGGTACCGCGTCATAATTTGTCACGCACTATCTGGCGGGCGGTATCCCCTGCTGCGCGCACCTATTGTTCGTCGAGAAACCGCTCGAAGAGCGCACCAATCTCGTCGCGGCTGGGCACGTTGTGCGCGTCGCGTCGCGAGAGGGGAACCGCAATGTCGGAGGTGCGGAAGTTCTCGTCGTAGTTCTCCTCCATGGTCGTGATCATGCGACCGATTTCGGGGTTCTGCTTGACCTGATCGTTGATCTGGCTGTGCACGTGGCGTGCGGCTTCGCGCAGGTTCTCGGTGGGTAGCGAGAGGTGTGCCGCCATGCCCACGTGTTCGAGGGCGGTGAGGGTGCCCTGAGGCAGGTCCGCCTCCGAAATGTACTGGGGAATGTTCACGCCAAAGCCGACGGTGTCGATTCCGTTTTCGGTGAAGAGCACTTCCAGCAGGTTGGTGACGGTCGCGTGCACGTCCGCGCTGGGCTTCCACGGGGAGATGCCGCGAATCAGGTCCTTGCGGGAGCCGTGCGCGGTAATCGGGAAGGGGCGGGTGTGCGGCACCGGCATGGGGAATGCGGAGACCAGCACAACCAGGGAGGGCTTGACCCGCTGGGCGATGGTCAGCACCGCCTTTTCGAAGCGCTGCCACTGCAGGTCCGGTTCGGCACCGGTGAGCAGCAGGAACGGCTTGTCGAGGCTGTCTTCTACGGCGTAGAGCTTCAGCTGCGGGTACTGCGGCTTTTCGAAGTGGTCTTTTTCGTAGCGGATGTAGGGGCGGCGGGCACGGTAGTCGTGCAGCTGGTCGCTGTCGAACTCGACGATTTCAATGTTTTTGAGTTCGCTGAGCAGCACCTGCCCGAGCTGACCTGCGGTGGAGCCTGCGTCTTGCGGGCTAGAGAGGGCGATGACGAGGGTTAGCCCGTGCATCCTGGGGTCGTCCAATATTTTGGTGTTGGCTAAGTAGAGATCTTCGGGGTTGAGCATTGCGCCTCCTCACTTCTGTCTGGTTCGCGCCGCGTTCGGGTGGGCTTAGCATTTTCTGCCGGCACCCGAGGTGTTGGGGCAAAGGGGCGTCTTCTGTTATCTGACGCTTTCCGTAGTCTTTCATTTTATGCCACTACTGCCCTGTCTCGACAGTGTGCGGGCTTTTCTCGCAGTAGGTGAACTTGTTTGGTGTCTCATCGACGTTCTTAAGACGCTGTAGCTCGGCTTCTTGTGTCTTTTCTGTTCTGCCAGCTGTTCGGGGTGAGAGCTGAACCTCACGCCCTCCTACATATCCGTGTAGAGTAGAAGCAGTAGTCCGCGCGGCTTTGCGCGGCGGTATTCATCCTCACTCTTCGAGGGCCTACAGTTGAGTTTTTCGGGCGCGAGGATGTGTCCCGACTATTTTGAGAAGACATACGCAAAGGAGTAACGATGTCTCTGTCTCTGTCTATTCACAGCACCGACCTTGAAGCGCTCGAAGCTGACGTTCTGGTTCTGGGCGTTTTGAAGGGTTCGGACGGTGCGTACCTGGCGCCGAGCTCCCTGTCTGAGGACTCTGTTGAGGGTATTAACGAGCTGTTGGAGGCGCTGGGCGCTTCGGGTGCCCCCGATCAGCTGCTGCGTCTGCCCGGCCTTGAGGACACCGGTGCCGGTATTGTGGCGCTGGCGGGTCTGGGTTCTGATACTGCTGAGGGTCAGGAGCGTCTGGACGCTCTGCGTTACGCGGCTGGTTCTGCGGCTCGTCAGCTGGTTGGTTCCGCTGAGGAGATTGCTTTCGATTTCGGCGTTTCTTCGGTAGAGGAAATTGAGGCTATTGCTCACGGCGCTGTGCTGGGTAACTTCGTTGAGGAGGGCCTGCGCAGCAAGACTCAGGACTCGATTAAGGAAGAGATCGATTCGATCCTGATCGTTTCCTCGATTGACCAGGAAGAGGCTGAGGAGGCTCTGGTTCACGCCCTGGTTCTGGGTGAGACCGCTAAGGATGCTCGCCGCCTGGTGAACCTGCCTCCGTCGCACCTGTACCCGGAGACTTTCGCTGAGTTCGCTGCTGAGGTCGCTGAGGATTACGCAAACATTGAGATTGAGCTGTTCCACCACGACCGCCTGGCTGAGGAGGGCTTCGGCGGCATTTCCGGTGTTGGTCAGGGTTCGCCCCGCAAGCCGGTTCTTGCCGTTGTGAAGTACACCCCGGAGAACCCGAAGGCTCACGTGGCTCTGGTCGGTAAGGGCATCACCTTCGATACCGGTGGTAACTCGCTGAAGCCTGCCGCTTCGATGATGACCATGAAGTGCGATATGGCGGGTGCCGCATCCGTGCTGAACGCTGTGGTTGCTTCCGCTGAGCTGGATGTGCCGGTTGCTGTGACCGGTTACCTGTGCCTGGCTGAGAACATGCCCGGCGGTCACGCACTGCGCCCGGAGGACATTATCACCATGCGTGATGGCCGTACCGTTGAGGTGCTGAACACTGACGCTGAGGGCCGCCTGGTTATGGCTGATGGTATCGCTCTGGCTTCTGAGTCGAACCCGGATGTCATCTTGGATATCGCTACCCTGACCGGTGCCGCTATGGCTGCTCTGGGTCTGCGCACCGCGGCTCTGCTCGGTGACGAGGAGATTCGTGACCGCGTGATTGCAGCCGGTGCTGCTGCGGGTGAGGCGTACTGGCCGATGCCGCTGGAGTCCTACCTGCGTAAGAGCCTGGAGTCCCCCGTTGCTGACATCAAGAACATTGGTTCCCGCTACGGTGGCGCGCTGACCGCTGGCCTGTTCCTGAAGGAGTTCGTGGGCGAGGGCATCCCCTGGGCTCACCTGGATATTGCGGGCCCCGCGTTCAACGAGGAGGCACCCTACGGCTTCACCCCGAAGGAAGGTACCGGCTTCGGTACCGCTACCCTGGTGAACTTCATCCAGTCGTACGCTAAGTAGTCTGCTTCGCTGGGCGCGCACCCTAACTGGCGCATCCTAACTGGCGCCCCTTATCTGGTGCGCGGCCGCACAGCATAGAGCTGATTTGAGGAGGGCTTTCCGGTATTTCTACCGGGGAGCCCTCCTCTGCGTCTGTTCTTGATTGGTTCTGTTCTTGACCGGTTCTGTGCGACCGCTGTGGTGATCCTGCCATCTGACTGTTCCCTGCCATCTGACTGTTCTATGACGCGCCGCTTTTCTTGAGTTGTGAAAAATTTGGGGTGTTTGGGTGATTAATCGGCTAAAACCGCCCTGAGTGAACTTAAACGACCGTCAACGGGGGTATTGTTGTATTAAGTGTTTTTCTGCGTACGCGGAGGGGCGCGCGATTTTTCGAGCTCGCGGGCCTTTCGCGCATGCTGGGAAACCTACCAATAAATTGGTAAAGAACTCATTGCAGGGGTCTTTAGCCCCAACAACTATGCAAGGGAGCAATATCGTGGCTCAAGAATTCGACATCCTCATCCTCGGCGGCGGTTCCGCTGGCTACTCTGCAGCTATTCGCGCACGCCAGCTAGGCTTCACCGTCGGCCTGATCGAGAAGGAAAAGGTCGGCGGCACCTGCCTGCACACCGGCTGTATCCCCACCAAGGCGTACCTGCACGCTGCTGAGCTGGCTGAAGAGGCACGCGAGGCGTCCAAGGTTGGCGTTAACGCTGTGCTGCAGTCCATCGAAATGGGCAAGGTTCGCGATTACAAGGACGGCATCGTCTCCGGTAAGTTCAAGGGTCTTGCAGGCCTGCTGAAGATGAAGGGCGTAGAGGTTATCCCCGGCGAGGGTAAGCTGACCGCTCAGGACACCATCACCGTCGGTGGTGTTGAGTACAAGGGTAAGAACATTATCCTGGCATCCGGCTCGGTCTCCAAGACCTTCGGTCTGCCCATTGAGGGTCGCGTTCTGACCTCCACTGAGGCACTGGAGATGGACTACCTGCCCAAGAGCGCTATCGTGCTCGGCGGCGGCGTGATTGGTTGCGAGTTCGCATCCATGTGGAACGCTATGGGCGTTGACGTCACCATCATCGAGGGCCTGCCGAACCTGGTTCCCAACGAGGACCCGGCAATCATCAAGGTTCTGGAGCGTGCGTTCAAGAAGCGCGGCATCAAGTTCAACACCGGCACCCTCTTCGAGAAGGTTGAGCAGGACGCTAACGGTGCTAAGGTCACCCTGGCTGACGGCAAGGTCTTCGAGGCAGAGATCGTTCTGGTTGCTGTTGGTCGTGGCCCGAACACCGCAAACATGGGCTACGAGGAGCAGGGCATCCCCATGGATCGCGGCTTCGTCCTGGCTAACGAGCGCC
This sequence comes from Rothia sp. 27098_8_27, assembly GCF_041432805.1. Classification (NCBI taxonomy): domain Bacteria; kingdom Bacillati; phylum Actinomycetota; class Actinomycetes; order Micrococcales; family Micrococcaceae; genus Rothia; species Rothia sp. 27098_8_27. The sequence goes on from NZ_JAPWAJ010000001.1 coordinate 669,481, forward strand.
TGCACACCGGCGTTGGCAACATCTACGCTGTTGGCGACATCGTCCCCGGTGTTCAGCTGGCTCACCGCGGTTACCAGCAGGGTATCTTCGTTGCTGAGGAAATCGCTGGCCTGAACCCCTCCATCGTTGAAGACGTGAACATCCCCAAGGTCACCTTCTGTGACCCGGAGATCGCTTCCGTTGGTTACTCCGAGCCCAAGGCTAAGGAGAAGTTCGGCGCTGAGAACGTTGAGACCGCTGAGTACAACCTGGCTGGTAACGGTAAGTCCGCTATCCTCGGTGCTACCGGTATTGTGAAGGTTGTCCGCCAGAAGGACGGCCCCATCGTTGGTGTTCACGCTATTGGTAAGCGCATGGGTGAGCAGATTGGTGAGGCTCAGATGTGGGTTGCTTGGGAAGCATTCCCCGAGGACGTCGCTAAGTTCATCCACGCACACCCGACTCAGAACGAGTCCCTGGGTGAGGCTGCAATGGTCCTGAACGGCACCCCGCTGCACAGCGCATAAATTTTGCTGACTGGCGTTAGCGCGTCAGCTTAGTATTGACGACCGTTGGTCGTTAGCGGTTGCCGGGCGTATCCGCTGAACAACGCCCCTATCCGGATGCGCGTCGACGTGCTTTGACGCATACGGCGCGCATCCGGGTCGCCGCTCACATTTTTCTAGTTCAAGCATTCACAAGGAGAACGGGAAAGATTATGTCCCACACCGTAGTACTGCCCGCACTGGGCGAGTCCGTGACCGAGGGTACCGTTACCCGCTGGCTCGTTGAGGTCGGCGACACCATTGAGGTTGACGCACCCCTGGTTGAGGTTTCCACCGACAAGGTTGACACCGAGGTCCCCTCCCCCGTAGCCGGCGTTGTTGAGCAGATTCTCGTCCCCGAGGACGAGGACGTCGAGGTTGGCGCTGCTCTGGCTATCATTGGCGACGGTTCCGGCGCTGCTGCACCGGCTGCTCCCGCAGCTGCTGCTGCACCTGCAGCTCCCGCTCCGGTTGCTGAGGCTCCCGCTGCACCCGCTGCTGCTCCTGCTGCTCCCGCCGCTGGCTCCGCTTCCGGCACCGAGGTTCTGCTGCCCGCTCTGGGCGAGTCCGTCACCGAGGGCACCGTTACCCGCTGGCTGAAGGAAGTTGGCGAGCAGGTTGAGGTTGACGAGCCCCTGGTTGAGGTTTCCACCGACAAGGTTGACACCGAGGTTCCCTCCCCCGTAGCAGGTACCCTGCTCGAGATCCGCATCCCCGAGGATGAGGACGCAGAGGTTGGCCAGGTTCTGGCTATCATCGGCGACGCTTCCGCTGCTGCTGCACCGGCTGCTCCCGCTCCGGTTGCTGAGGCTCCCGCAGCTCCTGCAGCACCCGCTGCTGCTCCGGCTGCTCCTGCAGCTCCCGCTGCACCTGCAGCTCCGGTAGCTGCTGAGGGCGAAGCATACGTGACCCCGCTGGTCCGTAAGCTCGCTAAGGACAACGGCATCGACCTGTCCACCGTCAAGGGCACCGGTGTTGGTGGCCGCATCCGCAAGCAGGATGTTCAGGCTGCTATCGCTGCTAAGGGTTCCGCTGCTCCCGCCGCTGCTGCACCCGCTGCAGCTGCTGCTCCGGCTGCTGGTTCCGCAAAGGCACCGCACACCTTCGAGGTTTCCCCCAAGCGTGGCACCGTCGAGAAGACCGCACGTATCCGCCAGGTTATTGCAAAGCGTATGCGTGAGTCCCTGGACATCTCCACCCAGCTGACCCAGGTCACCGAGGTTGACGTGACCCGCATCGTTCAGCTGCGTGCAAAGGCTAAGGACGGCTTCGCTGCTCGTGAGGGCGCTAAGCTGACCTTCCTGCCCTTCTTCGTCCAGGCATCCGCTGAGGCTCTGCAGCAGCACCCCGCTCTGAACGCTTCCATGACCGAAGACTACAAGCAGATCACTTACCACGGCTCCGAGAACATCGCTATTGCTGTGGACACCCCCAAGGGTCTGCTGGTTCCCGTCATCAAGAACGCTTCTGACCTGGGCATTGCTGGCCTGGCAAAGGCTATTGGCGACCTGGGTGGCCGTGCACGTACCGGCGACATCTCCCCCGAGGAGCTGTCGGGTTCGACCTTCACCATCACCAACATTGGTTCCTTCGGTGCACTGTTCGACACCCCGATCATCAACCAGCCGAACGTTGCAATCCTCGGTACCGGTTCCATCGTGAAGCGCCCCATGGTTGTTAAGGATGTTGACGGTAACGACGTTATCGCTATCCGCTCCATGTGCTACCTGTCCCTCACCTACGATCACCGCGTGGTCGACGGTGCGGACGCTGGTCGCTTCCTGCACACCCTCAAGACCCGCCTGGAGGAGGCAAACTTCGAGTCTGAGCTGGGCCTCTAAGACCTGCATAGATTCAAGGAAGTTTCCTTGTGGCGGTGCCCTGATGGGTAACCGAGTGTAGCTCTCCGGGTTTTCCCGAACAGCGAGCAAAAAGGCGGCGGTTCCATCCACTTCGGTGGGTGGGGCCGCCGCCTTTTGTTGTGTCCGCGTTTCTACGGTGTCAGCTACGCGGCGTCAGCTAGCCGGTACGGGTTCAGCGCGGGCTATCTCCCAGCCTTTCTCACCGCGGTGCAGGTCGAAGATGACTTTCTGGCGGGTGACGCCGTTTTCTTCGCTGAGTTTACGGGCTTCCTGCTCGGTTTTATCGGCGCGGTAGCCGGGTGCGGAGACTACCGCCATCACGCGGATGTTCTCGCTGTCGCGGCTGAGTTCTTCGGCGGTGTCGACAGTGAGCTCTGCGCCGCCTCGGGCACGGCGTTCTTGGTTTCGCTGGTCGATGAGTGCGCGTAGGATCTGATCGCCCTGCACAGTCTGATTCTGTTCTTCCGTGCCGCCGGGCGCCTGCTCCCCCGCTACGTTCACAGATTGAGCGGATACGGGCTGTGCCGTTGCCGGGGCGTTCTGCCCGTAGAGGGTGAACCCGAGAGGCAGCGCAATAACCCCCAGCGCGAGCGCGGCGAGCCCCAGGCGCGCGGAGGGGCGGGCGAAAGCACCGCGTAGCGCCGCAAGGCGGGATGAGCCTGTCGCTTCTGCGTTCTTTCCGGCATCTGCATTCTTCGGAGCGGGTGCACTCTTTGCAGGGCTCAATGCGGAGCTCGCCACAGGGCTCAACGGCATAGAGCCTGCGGCAGCTGCCGGCTTCTTCACGCCCGGTTTCTTCATGCGAGGCAAACGTTCCGCCAGGTAGCGTTGCGCCTTCTGCATCTTTGAGAGCTTCTGTACCGGCGCGGGCTCCACAGCTGCGGGAATGAGGGCGCGGGCTCGTTCTGAACAGCTCAGGTAGACATTGAGCGGGCGAGGCGGCACCTCCTCCGCCAGGGCGACCACGGAGCTGAGCCCTGCGAGCGCCGCCTCCTGGGCGGGTGCGTTCAGCAGGTATTCGAGGGCTCTGCCGAGGCGCTCAATCCACTCGCTACTGGGTGCCCCATCGGTTGCGGTGTCGGCGGCTCCCATGCGCTGTGAATCCATGCGCAGTGAGAGAGGTACGCGGGCGGCTGAGGGTTCCGGCGCGTGCCCGCAGGCAGCTTGCCAGAGCAGGGCTGCTGCGGAGCGTGCGTAGTTGCCCTGAGCGGCGGTGAGCTGTTCTCCGTCTTGAGGGGCCGCTTCACGGTAGACAGCGTCAGGTAGCAGGAGTTTGGGCACTCCGGCGGCGCTCAGCGCAATGTATTCGGCGCTTAGTTCGGCGCGCCCCTCCCCTACCTTTTTGAGGCTGTCGAGCGCCCGGTGCAGGGTTCGTGCCAGGGTCATGAGCTCGGCGGGTGCCAGGGTGCGAGCGCGCAGAAGCTTGTCGAGGGTGCCCGCGTCGAGAGGCTCGTACCAGAGGCACAGCTGATCGGCGCTATCGGCGCTCTCACCAGTAACGGCGTGGAGCCTGGCGAGTCCGGGCGCATTACGTAGGGCCGCGGCTACCTGCGGGGTCTGGGCGTGCCTCTGAGCGGATGCATCCGTGTTTTCCTCGAATCCGTACCCGTTGGCTGCCGCGCGCAGAGTGGGCGCGACAGGAGCCAGCTGGGTGGAGGGAGCTGCCGGGGCGGAGGGGTCTAGCGGGGTGGGCTGAGAAATGGTGCGCAGGGTGTAGCGTCCGGGGTGCACGGAGGGTAGGGAACGTGCGGTGGGTGCGCTCTCGGTGGTTCCACCCCGGTACTCGACAATCTGCAGGGTGGGCAGAGCCGGGTTGGCGATGCTTTCCAGAACGTGTGCTTCTTTGCTTCTCATACCATTATGTTATCAAATAACACCAAATAATATGTTTAGACTTGATAAAACACCATAAATAAACCATACAACCCTAAAATCAACACTCGGAATATTCACCCCGGCATGCCACCACATCCGCCCGTAACATTCCTACATGTTCGCTCATCACGTGATTCAGGGCGCCCTAATTTTCTTCCCTCCACCAGCAGTACTAAGGTAGAAAGTATGTCTGTGACGATTGAACGCGTGGGCTTCGCCCCGAACTATGTGAACTATGTTGAGTGCCTGGACAAGCAGTACCGCATCCACGATGAGGTGGCTAACCGCACCCGCCAGAATACGATTCTTCTACTTGAGCACGAGGCAGTGATTACCGCCGGTAAACGCACCGAAGACCACGAGTACCCCGCAGACAAGTCCACCCCCGTCGTCAAGATTGACCGCGGCGGCAAGCTGACCTGGCACGGCCCCGGCCAGCTGACTGCTTACCCGATTCTGCGTCTGCCCGAGCCCATCGACGTGGTGGCGTATGTTCGCATCGTTGAGGAAATCATCATTAACGTCCTGGCCGGCCTGGGCATTAAGGGTGAGCGCGTTGAGGGCCGTAGCGGCGTGTGGATTCTGGGCGACGGAATCACCCAGGACAAGAAGATCGCGGCACTGGGCATGCGCGTTTCCCGTAACACCACCATGCACGGCTTTGCGATTAACTGCTGCAACGACACCGCGCCTTTCCAGCAGTTCATTCCCTGCGGTATTAGCGATGCGGGTGTTACCACTATTTCGGAGCAGCTGGGCCGCACCGTCACCCCCGCCGATATTTTGGAGCCGCTGGAGGCGGAGCTTCTGAAGTACCAGGACCGCCTGGCGGAGTCTTTCGAGCCCATTGCGGCGCAGGACTAAACGCAGGGTTAGACGCAGTCAAGAAGCATCGAGCAGGCCGTACACGTAACGCGTCCGGCTTTGTTCGTCATATACGAAAACCAGTTTCACCTACGCCTGAGCGGGCGTAAAATAGAAGATGGCCCACCTGCACAGAGGGCACATCTAGACCAAGGAGAAGACTTTTGAGCACCGCACCTGAAGGACGCAAGCTACTGCGTGTGGAGGCCCGCAACGCTGAGGTTCCCATTGAGAAGAAGCCTCACTGGATTAAGACCAAGGCTATTGTCGGCCCCGAATACAACGAGATGCGTGAGCTGGCTCGCGGTCAGGGCCTGCACACCGTGTGTGAAGAAGCTGGCTGCCCCAATATCTACGAGTGCTGGGAAGACCGTGAGGCAACCTACCTGATTGGTGGCTCCGAGTGCACCCGTCGTTGCGACTTCTGCAATATTGCGACCGGCAAGCCCGTCGCTGTTGACTACGCTGAGCCGTTCAAGGTTGCTAAGAACGTGAAGGTCATGGGTCTGCGTTACGCAACCGTGACCGGTGTTGCTCGTGACGATCTGGAAGACGGCGGTGCGTGGCTGTACGCAGAGACCACCCGTCAGATTCACAAGATGTGCCCGAACACCGGCGTTGAGATGCTCGTCCCCGACTTCAAGGGTGTTCCCGAGCATGTTCAGAAGGTGATTGACGCTAAGCCTGAGGTGTTCGCGCACAACCTGGAGACCGTCCCCCGTATCTTCCGTCAGATTCGCCCGGCGTTCCGTTACGAGCGTTCCCTGGATGTTATTACCCAGGCTAAGGAAGGCGGCATGGTCACCAAGTCCAACCTGATTCTGGGTATGGGCGAGACGGACGACGAGATTTACGAGGCGCTGTGCGATTTGCACGATGCTGGTTGTGACATCATTACCCTCACCCAGTACCTGCGCCCCGGCCCGCTCTTCCACCCGATTGAGCGTTGGGTGAAGCCGCAGCAGTTCGTGGATTTCGCGAACATGGCTGAGGAGATTGGTTTCGCTGGCGTTATGGCGGGCCCGATGGTTCGTTCTTCGTACCGTGCAGGTCGCCTGTGGGCTCGTGCAATGCGTAAGAACGGCTACCCGATCCCTGAGAACCTTGCCCACATTGAGGGTGAGGGTGCAGCCCTGCAGGAAGCCTCCTCCCTGGTGGCTGCGGGCTACTAAGCCTTTTCAGAATCTTTCTGAGAGCGTTGAGGCTCCTCGAACCCGGTGTTCGTCCGGTGTTCGGGGAGCCTCCCCTTATGCCCCGCCCCTTGTGCGGGTAGGGTAAACTAGAAAAATTGCAGGCATACACTGCATCGTTACGTCACTATGGTTCCGTGAGCGTTTGAGGCGCTTCTCGGGGCCGCGGAAGAACCAGCCGAGGAAGAATCGTGGCAGATAAGCGCGAAGAGAAGAAAAAGAAGAAGGAACGCACTCCGGGCACTTTCGCCCAGATGAAGCAGGTCTACCAGATGACCAAGAAGTCCGACCCGAATATCGGTTGGATTCTGAGTCTGTCGGCTCTGGGTACCCTTTTGGTTTTCCTCCTCATCGGTATTGCCCTGGGTAACTGGATTACTTTCCTGATTCTGGGTCTGGGCGTTGCCGCTATTGTGGCGATGCTTCTGCTGGGTCGCCGCGCGCAGACTGCGGCTTTTGCTCAGATTGAGAACCAGCCCGGTCGTAGTGGTGCGGCGATGAACTCGGTGCGCCGCGGTTGGATTGTTGAGGAGCAGCCTGTTGCTGCGAACCGCAACCAGGATCTGGTGTTCCGTGCGCTGGGCCGTCCCGGTATTGTGCTGGTGACCGAGGGCCCTCACAGCCGCGTGAACTCGCTGGTGAACACTGAGAAGAAGCACCTGGCTCGTGTGGCTCCCGGTGTGCCGGTTCACGTGATTGAGACCGGTCACGATGAGGGTCAGGTTGAGCTCAAGGACGTTGTGAAGACCATGAATAAGCTGCCGAAGGCTCTGACTCAGCAGGAGATGCAGGTTGTTTCGGGTCGTCTGAGCACCTTGAACACGATGCGTAACCCGATGAATGGTCTGCCGAAGGGTGTTGACCCGATGCGTGCTCGCCCCGACCGTCGTGCGATGCGCGGCCGCTAAGCGAGACGCCGATATAAGGTTTTGAAGGCTCCGGCTCTTCCCGTGTGGGAAGGGTCGGGGCCTTTTGTTACGCCCAGTTATTGCGCTGCTGCTGGCATTGATATTGGCTTTGCTACTGGCTCTGCTGAGGGCGTTAGCATCTGCACTGTGTTTCGTGAGGCAACGTAGATGTAACTCCTTTCCAGGATTTGTAACATTACCGAAACACGATAGTCACGCACGCGCAAAAAATAACCACTATGCTTGATATGTCACAGGGTTTTGCCCGCGGCCAAAAACTAAACCAAAGACTGAATGTGATGAGGGAAGATACCCTCCTGCACCGTCAGTCGAACAAGGAGCAGTCCTCATGTTTACCAGCCCCCAGGAAGTTCTCGACTTTATCAAGAACGAAGAAGTAGTCTTCGTTGATATCCGATTCACCGACATGCCCGGCGTGCAGCAGCACTTCAACCTGCCCGCTAAGGCGATTGATGACGATTTCTTCGTCAACGGCCAGCTTTTTGATGGCTCCTCCATTCGCGGCTTCCAGGGCATTGCAGAGTCCGACATGCAGCTGATTCCCGACGTTCAGTCTGCGTACGTTGACCCCTTCCGCATTGAGAAGACCCTGGTCATCATCTGCTCCATCGTGAACCCCCGCACCGGCGAGCCCTACCACCGTGACCCCCGCGGCGTCGCTGAGCGTGCCGAGGCGTACCTGCAGTCCACCGGCATTGCAGACACCGCGTTCTTCGCATCCGAGGCTGAATTCTTCGTCTTCGAGGATGTCCGCTACCAGGTCGAGCCGAACTCCGTATTCTTCAAGATCGACTCCGATGAGGCTCCCTGGAACACCGGCCGCAAGGAAGAGGGCGGCAACCTGGGCAACAAGACCCCCATCAAGGGCGGCTACTTCCCCGTCTCCCCCGTCGACAAGCAGGCTGACCTGCGTGACGCAATGTGCGTAGCAATGGACAAGGTTGGCCTTGAGGTTGAGCGTAGCCACCACGAGGTGGGCGCAGCCGGCCAGGCAGAAATCAACTACAAGTTCGACACCCTCACCAAGGCTGCTGACGACCTGCTGAAGTTTAAGTACGTCATCAAGGGCACCGCAGACGCATGGGGCAAGTCCGTAACCTTCATGCCTAAGCCCGTGTTCGGTGACAACGGCTCCGGTATGCACTGCCACCAGTCGCTGTGGCAGGACGGCGAGCCCCTCTTCTACGATGAGCGCGGCTACGCTAACCTCTCTGACACCGCACGTTGGTACATTGGCGGTCTGATTGAGCACTCCTCCGCTGTTCTGGCGTTCACCAACCCGACCGTGAACTCTTACAAGCGTCTGGTTCCCGGCTACGAGGCTCCCATCAACATGGTGTACTCGCAGGGTAACCGTTCCGCCGGTATCCGCATCCCGATTACCGGCACCAACCCGAAGGCTAAGCGTCTGGAGTTCCGTGCACCGGACCCCTCCGCTAACCCCTATTTCGCGTTTGCTGCTCAGCTGATGGCTGGTCTGGACGGTATCCGTAACCGCATTGAGCCGCCGGCACCGATCGACAAGGATCTGTACGAGCTGCCCGCTGAAGAGGCTAAGGACATCAAGAAGGCTCCGGCTAACCTGGAGGAGGCTCTGGCGGCTCTGGAGGCTGACCACGACTTCCTGCTCGAGGGCGGCGTCTTCACCGAGGACCTGATTCAGGCGTGGATTGACTACAAGCGTAAGAACGAGCTGGAGCCGCTCTCGCTGGTTCCGCACCCGCTTGAGTACCAGCTGTACTACGGCGTCTAATTCGCTGGCGTCTCATCTTTCCTTCTGAGCTTTGCCCCGCACCCGCACTGAGGTAAGTTGCGGGATGGGTTCTGGGGTAAGTTCTAGATAACAGGCAACGGCCTATACGTTCCTTGGGAGCGTATAGGCCGTTGTTGTGTTTTCTGCTGGGTTTCTGCGGGGCGCAGGGTCACCGGACTATTTTGGTGACGGTTCGTGTCTAATATTTTTTCTGCCTCGATGAGCCTCGTGCGTCTTAGTTGCGCTTAGAGCGGCTCTAAGGGCTAAGCTGTTGGTGCTGGCGTTCCCTCCCTTTTTGTCGTGCAACCGGAGGGAACGCCAGTCTATTTTTATGCCCTCGCGTTGCTTGCGGTATATCAGCCGCGCTAAGTCAGCCGCACTTGGGTAATTCACGCCAGGGTGATCCGTTCAAGGGTCACATCATAAGATGTCGTACCCGCTAGTCCCGGGGTTCTTCCTGCACAGGCGTACAATGAAAGTGCGTGCGCCCGGCCGGCGGCACCTACGAATTCCGCGAGAAACGACTCCACAACGCCGTGTTCTCCCCACCGCCCTTCATACTTTCAGCATCTGCTGGGGCGAGTATCGCCGATGACCGACCGACCCGTCTGACGCCGCATCCACTGTAACGAGGAGAAATCTCATGGCATATCAGCCGACCATCCTAAACGGTGAAACTGTTTTCCGTAACGAAGTTTTTCAGACCGGCCTCATGTCCCAGCTGCTGGACGGCATCTACGATGGCGAGATGACCATCGGTGAGCTCCTGAGCCACGGCAACTTCGGTGTGGGTACCTTCAACGGCCTCGACGGCGAAATGGTCGTCCTCGACGGCGTCTGCTACCAGGTACGCCACGACGGCTCCGTATCTCTGCCCGACCTGCGTCAGCAGACCCCCTACGCCGTGGTCACCAACTTCGTGCCCATGATTAAGCGCGAACTACCGCAGAACCTGCTACGTAAGTCTGCCTCACAGATTCTGGATGACTTCACCGTCTCCAAGAACTACATGTACGCCATCAAAATTTACGGCGAGTTCGAATGGGTCCGCACCCGCACCGTCATCAAGCAGGAGAAGCCCTACCCGAAGATGGTTGCGGCCACCGAGAACGAGGACATTGTCCAGTTCGATAACGTAACCGGCACGATTGTTGGCTTCCGCACCCCGATCTACGAGCAGGGCATCTCGGTCCCCGGCTGCCACGCTCACTTTATCGATGATGAGCGCGTTCAGGGCGGCCACGTGGTCGACTTCAAGCTGCGCTCCGCAAAGGTCGAGATTTGCCCCGGTACCGGCCTGCAGCTGCACCTGCCGCTAACCCCCGAGTTCTCCTCCGCTAACCTCTCCCCTGAGGACCTAGCTGACCAGATCTCCAAGGCTGAAAAGCACTAAGCTTCTTTCCCACCGGGATATAGCAACGGGATATATTAACGAAGGAGCCGCCCTCTACAGTTCTGTAGAGGGCGGCTCCTTCGTGTTTATACGCGCTGTCGTGTTTATACGCGCTGGAAAGGGCGCTTTACGCCTCCGGCACGAACTCGCCGTGGCCGCGCTCGCGCAGGGCGGCACGCACCTTCTCAGCGGTCGCATCCAGCTCTTCGGCGGTAGCATCCTTCTTCGCGTTGGCGGGATCGTAGTCAGCCATGCCGTCAGCCGGGAACAGGTGGATGTGGGTGTGCGGAACGTCGAAGCCCGCAATCATCAGAGCCACACGGTCCTTATCAAACGCCTGATCCAGGGCACCAGAAATCTTGTGCGCCACAGCGAACAGGTGCGCAGCCAGCTCAGCCGGCAGGTCGGGCCAACGGTCAATCTCCGCGCGGGGCACAAGCAACAGGTGACCTTCCGACAGGGGCATGATGTCCAGGAAGGCGACGCAATGCTCGTCCTTCCAGACGAAGCGGCCGGGAATCTCGCCCTCAATAATCTTAGTAAAAATCGTGCTCACAATGCTCTCCTTCATGCGCCGTCATCGGCGCGTTTGAAGCTCAGTGGTCAGGCTTACGCCTCAACCTCAATGCTCTCACCGGGGTTCAGGTGCTTCAGCTCAGTGCCGTACTTCGCGCCGAAGTTCGTCACCAGACCCTCAATAATGCCGGTGCCGTTCTGGTTAATCATGCCATTGTGAATCGGAACCACACGCTGAGCGCCGGTCGCAATCACAAAATCAATGACTTCCTGAACCTTCGACCAGGGCGCGTGAATCGGCACCAGAACGGTATTCGCACGCACGCGGTGAGGAACCACCAGCGAGTCACCCGGGTGGTACAAGGCACCGTTAATCAGGTAACCGACATTGGCGATGGTCTGAATCAGCGGGTGAATCAGGGCGTGCTGACCGCCGTAGGTCTTCACCTCAAAACCGGGGATGCTGAACTCAGAATCAGAGGAAACAACGGTAACCTCGGCAGCGGGCACAGCCTCCTTAATGACCTGGGCAACAGCCTCGGGAGCCCAAATCTTCAACGGGGTCTGCGACTCGGCACGCTGAGCAATCAGCGGCAGCACCGACGGGCCGTCAAAATGGTCCGGATGCGCGTGGGTCACGAACAGGTAATCGGCGCCTTCCAGCGCGGTGGCGTGTTCGCCTTCTGCAGCAAAGTTGCCGGGGTCAAGAACGAGGGTGCGCCCCTCATTCTCAAGGCGGATACATGAGTGGGTGTACTTCGTCATTTTCATAGTTTTAGTCTACCGTTAACCCTCATTCGTGCCTGTTGATGACTTCAATTTTTGAGATAAAGCGCAAATCAACCACCTTTTGAACGCCTCTAGTGTAAAGTCGTAAGACAAGATCGACCACACAATGGGACGGATTTCCGCCCCGAAAGGTTCAGCAATGGACACTCATATTCCCGTACGGAGAATTACGAAGCCCGCCGAAGCCCGAAATACCCGCCAGCGTCGCATCATCAAGGCGACCATGGAAGAGCTCGGCGATTTCATCTCAGCACAGGATCTGCACCTGACCCTCGCGAACCGCAAGGAACAGGTCTCTCTCGCAACCACCTACCGCGTGCTGCAGTCGCTGGCTAACGCCGGTGAGCTCGACTCGGTCAAGGGCGTTGAGGGTGAGACCCTGTACCGCCACTGCCGGGTGAAAGATCACCACCACCACCTGCTCTGCCGCCGATGCGGCACCGCCATTGAGCTGGAAGCACCCGCCCTTGAGGACTGGGCACTGGCGATGGGTAAGCAGCACGGCTTCTCGGAGCTGGAGCACGTGGTTGAAGTGACCGGTTACTGCCCGGACTGCACTTTGGCACGTCGCGAGGAAGAATCGCAGGGCGGCGCTGCACGCTAACGTTGCAGGCTAAGCCGCAACCTCTAAGCCCCTCAATCTGAGGAGCTCTCCCCCCACCGGGGAAAACCTTCTCAACGAAGGATACGGCGCCTTCAAAAATCTTCGACGCCGCTACAGCACGACACACAGGGCATCTGGACAGAGCAATCTGGACAAGGCACCACAACGCCACACAGGTTGAGCCCGCATTGCGCACCGGGTACATGACCCGTAGCGCTAACACAGCACGACAACGAAAGAGCCCCACCTCATTCCCGAGGTGGGGCTCTTTCTATAGGTCTTATGCCTTCTCAGCCAGTTGGCGGCCCGACGCGCTATGGCGGCGCTTCACGCCACCAATCACACGGCACACCACGTAAATCAGGAAGGAAATGCTGGTCACGTAGGGGCTAATCGGCAGCGAACCGGCAAGAGCCAGCAGAATACCGCCCACAATGGACGCCTCCGCAAACAGCACCGACAGGATCAGGGTGCGTATCGGAGATGCCGTTACCTGCATCGCCGCAGCCGCCGGAGTAATCAGCAGCGCCAGCACCAGCAGTGAACCAACCACCTGCACCGACAGCGCCACAGCAATACCCAGAATCACCATGAACACCAGGGACAGGAAGCGCATCGGCACGCCCTTAGCGCGCGCGACCTCCGGGTCCAGAGAAGCAAAGCTCAGCGGACGCCACACCATCACCAGCAGGGAGATAATAACCACCGCACCAATAATCATGGTGTGCAGCTGGTCGGCATCCACGGACACAATCTGACCGGTCAGCAGACCAAACTTATTCGCGCTACGGCCCTGGTACAGGGAGAGGAAGAGAATACCCAAGCCCAAGCCGAACGGCATGAGCGCACCAATGACCGAGTTCGAATTGCTCGCCTTAGAGCCCAGAAAGGCAATCAGCAGAGCCGAGGCAATCGAACCGACCATGGAGCCGGTCACCACGTCATAGCCGAGCAACAGGGCAAGGGCGGCACCCGCGAAAGACATTTCAGAGACGCCGTGCACCGCAAAGGCATGGTCGCGCATCATCACAAAAATACCGACGAAACCACCGATAAGGCCCAGAACAGCGCCAGCAAAAATGGAGTTCTGCAGCATCTGCAGCAGCTCGCCGTAGCGGTCAAAAACGAAGATACGGGAGAGCAAATCATTCTGCGCGGCGGCAACCGGAGCCAGAACGGGGAGGGAAGCAAGAATGGTCATCGTGTGGTTCCTCCCGGAAGGTGTAGAGTGCGCTGCGGTTCGGAGAGACCAGACTTCAGGTGGGAACCGTGAATGTTCTGGTCGGTGCCCTCAATATGGCAGTGGTCGCTGGCGTGAGTCTCACCCACCACCACGTAACGGCCATTAGATTTGAGCACGCTCACCGGGGTTCCGTATAGGGAGGTGAGAGTCTCGCTGGTCATGACCTCTTCCACCGAGCCGACCGTGAAACGGCCGTTCGCCAGGTAGAGAACGCGATCCACATGCTCAATGATGGGGTTGATTTCGTGGGTCACGAACACCACCGCCACGCCGCGTTCACGGTTGAACCGGTGAATCAGCTCAGCCACCGCGTATTGGTGGTTGAGGTCCAGGGAGAGTAGCGCCTCGTCAGCCAGCAGAATCTTCGGGTCGTTCGCGAGCGCCTGAGCGATACGCAGACGCTGCTGCTCACCACCGGAGAGCAGACCCACCGGCACGTTCGCGTACTCGGTCGCACCGACGGCTTCGAGGAGCTCGTCAACCTTGGCGCGGTATTTGCGGCTGTGCAGGCGGATGCCCCAGCGGTGCCCGTCCACGCCAAGTCCCACGAGGTCGCGGGCGCGCATCGGGGTGGAGGTGGGGATGGACTTCTGCTGCGGTACGTAGCCGACGCCGGCGTTGCCCAGGCGTGCGGGTTTGCCGAGCACAGAGATTTCGCCGGCGTTGAGTCCGGTCAGGCCGAGAACGACTTTGAGGAAGGTGGATTTGCCGGAGCCGTTGGGTCCGAGCACGGCGAAGTATTCGCCTGCGCCGATGTCGAGGGTTAAATCTTTCCAGAGGGTGCGGGCCCCGAAAGCGAGGCTACCCCCGCGAATGGAAATCGCGGGGGCGGCACCGTTATTGTTGTCAGTCACTTAGGAGAGCGCCTTTTCGAGGTTGCTGACGTTGGTCTTCATCCATGCCAGGTAGTTGGTGTTTTCCGGCAGGGTTTCGGTGAAGGATATGTAGTTCACTGAGGCGTCCTTAGCTGCCTGCAGCACCTCGTTGGTCTGGGAGGTGGAGGTCTGCTCGTTGTAGGCGAGCAGCTGGACCTTCTTCTCGGTGACCATGTCCTTGGTTTCCTTCAGGACGAGGGCGGGGACGTCGTTGCCGGCTTCTGCCGCCTCAGCGAATTCGCTGGGGGTTGCGTTCTCTGCGCCGGTGGAGGAAATCAGGTAGTCCGGCACGGGCTCGGTGGACAGGTACTTCTTACCTTCACCGGCGATTGCCTTGGCGGTGGTGTCCAGTGCGTCCAGTTCCTTGGAGAAGGTGGATGCGTTGGTGCGGAACGCCTCAGCGTGTGCAGAGTCGAGGCCTGCGAGCTCTTCAGCGATCTTCTGGGCGACCTTCTTCATGGTTTCGAAGTCGTACCAGAGGTGCTCGTTGAACTCGTGTGCGTGGGCGTGGTCGCCGCCGTCTTCGTGGTGTTCGCCGCCGCGGTGGTCCTCGACCAGGTGGGTGTATTCGGCGTCGGTGAGCTTGCCGCTGACCTTGACCGCGTTCACGATCTTCTGGGAGGTGTTGTCCTTGCCGGCGAGGTCTTCGAGGAACAGGTCGTAGCCTGCGCCGTTGATGACGATCAGGGATGCGTCCTTTGCCTTGAGGCGGTCGGCGCTGGTGGCTTCGTAGGAGTGGGGGTCCGTGCTGGTGGAGGCAATGAGTGCGGTGACCTCAATGTAGTCGCCGCCAACCTGCTTGGCGATGTCTGCGTAGACGTCGGTGGAGGCGACGACCTTCACCTTGCCGTTGTTGGAGCCAGCCGAGGAGGACGAACCGGAGGAGGTGCTGTTCTCGGTTGCGCAGCCTGCCAGCAGCAGGGAGGACGCGGCGAGTGAGCCCATTGCGGTGAGGAAGTGCTTGCGGGTGATCTTCGGGTGCGACATGAGGGCTCTCTTTCGGTTCGTTCTAGTCTGTAGGTTCCTTAACTACATCATGCGCACACCCGTATAAACAACTCTTTATTGTTGTCATTTGGGTGCTGTTAGGCAACCCTTTTCCCTGTCAGTAGCTTATGCAATAGGGATAGTTAGCTCAGCCTACTGCACTCCCCCACCGCTACTTTATACTGCCGCTTCATCCCGCCGTCTGAGAGTGCCCCTTGGGTGCATCCATAAGCCGTTTTTGACCGCAAAACAGCCCGCCCCGCGCTCTCCTTCACGAGAGTACGGGGCGGGCTGTGTGTTCAAGATTTCCCTGTTTTATTCGGGGTATCTCACGATGCGGCTACTGGGCTTATTACTGGGCTTCGCGTGCCTGCTGTCGGCGTACACGCTCACGCACCACGTCCTGGGTGGTGTCGTTGATTTCGCCGACGAGCTCCTCCAGCACGTCTTCGAGGAAGACCACGCCGAGGGTTACGCCCTGTTCATCCATAACCTGTGCGATATGGGTTCGGCTGCGCTGCATGGAGGCGAGCGCATCGTCAATATCGGTGGTCGGGGTGAGCGTGTCCAGGGAACGCAGCTTGTACCAGGGGAAGGGCTCCTCGAGCCGCTCGGGGGCGATAGCGAGGGCGTCCTTCACGTGCAGGTAGCCCATGTAGGTTCCGTCGTTATCGGTAATGACGAAGCGGGAGTAGCCGCTGCGTGCCACGGCGCGTTCCAGTTCGGCGGGGGTGCTACCGAAGGGCAGGGTGACGAGCTTATCGCCGGGCACCATGATTTCGTAGACGTCCTTCTCGGTGAATTCGAGGGCGCTTTCAATCACGCCGGCATCGTCTTCCACGGTGCCTTCTGCGGTTGAGGTTGCCACGATGGTCTGCAGCTCGCCCAGGGTGAAGGTGGAGGCGACCTCGTCCTTCGCGTCGACCTTCATGAGCGCCAGCAGCTTGTTGGACAGGTTGTTCAGCAGGGCGACCACGGGGGCGAAAATCTTGGAGAAGGTCACCAGGGTCGGCACAATCCAGAGAGCCACACCGCGGGCGGCGAGGGTCACGGCGGCGTTCTTGGGAACCATCTCGCCGAAGATCACGTGCAAGTAGGTGACCAGGATCAGGGTGATACCGAAAGCGATTACGTCCACGATCGCGTGGGGCAGGCCGACCAGGTGCAGGGGCACCTCCAGCATGTGGTGCAGCGCCGGTTCTGAAACGTTCAGGATCAGCAGCGAGCAGATGGTGATGCCCAGCTGGCAGGTGGCGAGCATGAGCGAGACGTTCTCTAGCGCGTAGATGACGGTCTGCGCTCGCTTATTGCCTTCTTCGGCGAGCGGTTCGATTTGTGCTCGTCGGGTGGACATGATGGCGAATTCACCGGCGACGAAGAAGGCGTTTCCGGCGAGCAGGATGACGAGCAGTGCGATGGCTACCCAGTCGTTCATGCGTTGCCTCCCTTCTCGGTCTGTTCCTGTGCGCTAGGTGCGGGGGTGAATCGGATGCGGTCCACGCGGCGGCCTTCGAGGGTGTCGACGCGCAGGGTGCCGCCGGGTACGGGGACGCTGTCGCCCACTTCGGGGATGCGGCCGAGGCGTTCCATCATGAAGCCGCCGACGGTTTCGTATTCGGGGCTTTCCTCAACCTCGAGTCCGGGGATGAGGGTGTTGATTTCATCGGGGCGGCGCAGGCCGGAGAACACCCAGTCGCCGTTGCCGTAGCGTAGGGGGCGTTCGGTGCGGCCGCGGTCGTGTTCGTCGGAGACTTCGCCGACGATTTCTTCGACGAGGTCTTCGAGGGTTGCAATGCCCGCGGTGCCGCCGTATTCGTCGAGGACCACGGCGAGCTGCAGGGCACCCTGGCGTAGCTGGGTGAGTAGCGCGTCCAGGTGCAGGGTTTCGGGGACCTGCAGCACGTCTTCTGCGAGGGCACCGGCTTCGAGGGTTTCGCGCACCTCCGGGGGCACGCCGACCGCCTTCTTCACGTGTACGACACCCACGATGTTGTCGTGGTCACCCTTGTAGAGGGGGAATCGGGAGTGGCCGGTGGAGCGTGCCAGCTTGATGACTTCGGCAACGGGGGCGGTGTCTTCGAGCATGGCGACCTGGCCGCGCGGGGTCATGACTTCGGAGGCGGTCAGCTCGGAGAAGCGCAGGGTGCGGTCCACGAAGCGTGCCGCGTCGGAGTCGAGGGTGCCTTCTTCTGCGGAACGACGCACCATGGAGGAGAGCTCTTCGGGGGTGCGTGCCGCGGAGAGTTCTTCCTTGGCTTCCATGCCGAAGCGTCCGAGAATCCAGTTGGCGGAGCCGTTCATGATGCGCACGAGCGGGGACATGACGCGGGTGAAGGCGAGCTGCGCGGGGGCGACTCGACGCGCCACATCGTAGGGTTCGGCGATGGCGAGGCCCTTGGGCAGCAGTTCGCCGACGACCATGGAGAGCAGGGTTGCGATGAGCATCGCCAACACCAGGGTGAATACGTCGGTCACGCTGGTGGGCAGACCCAAGCTGCTGATGGCGCCGGTGGTGAGCGCCTTGATGGCGGCGTCGAGGGTGTAACCGGTCAGCAGCGTGGTGATGGTGATGCCGATCTGGCAGCTGGAGAGCTGAGTAGAGAGCGTCTTGAGGCAGCGCAGGACGGCGTCGGCGGCTTTATCGCCGGAGTCCTTTGCCTGCTGTACGGTCGCGGTTTCGAGTGCTACGAGGGAGAACTCTACGGCGACGAAGAAGCCGGTACCCAGGATGAGGAGCAGGCCGATGAGTAGGAGAATCAGATCCACTCAGCCACCGCCTCCATCGACTGGTGTGCGGTGCCTTGGGCGTGGCGGGGTAGCCCCGCAACCAGGCTGTCCAGATGCTGAGCATCGGAGGTGGTGTTTTTGGGTGTTACAGTGCCGTGTTGCGCAGAGTACGCGGGCAGTATTCTGCGCTGGCTAGTAGTCAGAGTCTTACTCAAAGGGTCATCCATACCCCATATTTTAGCGAAGGTTTCGTCTCTTCCCGGTGCTGTAGAGTGCCTGCTCACAAGCGCAAGACAGCACTTGTTGCGCACGCGGCTCATTGCTAATCCCTAAGAGTGAAAAATTGCATTGCGGATATAGCGCGATGAGCTGGAAAGTTCACCGTGCTTCTCTTTACACTTATACATAGGAGCATGAGTGTGCCGCCATGCAAGCGGATGAACCCCGACGTTCACGGCACGCTAGGCAGGTTTGTACGGTGCACACCCCGCACATACGGCCACCATCTTAGGCGATGCGCACATGCTCAGCGTGATGATTCGCCCCTCGAAGACGCGGGTCGTCTATGCCGGGGTGAGTCCCGGACGCGACGGATAAATTCACACTAATTGGAAGAGGCGTTTAACGTGCCCAATCTGCCAGAACATCTGGTGCCTGAGGAATTTGCCGGTAACGAATGGTTCGTTGAAGAACAGTACGAGCGTTACCAGAAGGACAAGAACCTCGTGGACCCTTCATGGTGGCCCATTTTTGAGACCATCGACAAGGCGCTGGGAGGCGCCGGTACCGCTAGTGCAGCTCCTGCTGCGGCACCCGCCGCACCGGCTGCACCTGCCGCACCTGTAGCAACTCCCGCCCCCGCGGCACCGAAGCCTGCGGCTGCGCCTGCTAACCCCACCCCTCCCGCTGCTACCAAGAAGGCTGAACCTGTGGAACCTGTTGAAGACAAGATTGTCCCCCTCCGCGGCCCTGCTAAGGCAGTTGTCACGACCATGGAAGAGTCGCTGACTGTCCCCACCGCAACCACCGTTCGTGCGGTCCCCGCAAAGCTGCTCATTGAGAACCGTGCTGCCATCAACAAGTACCTGGCAAGCACCCGCGGCGGCAAGGTCTCCTTCACCCACATCATTGGTTACGCTGTGATTCGCGCAGTGGCAGCGATGCCTTCGATGAACGTAACCTACGGTGTGGACGAGAAGGGCAAGCCCGTTGCAATCCACAACGCACACGTGAACTTTGGTCTGGCTATTGACCTGCCCCGCCCCGATGGTTCCCGTAACCTGGTCGTTCCGAACCTCAAGGGTGCTGAGCAGCTGAGCTTCCGCGAGTTCTGGGATGCATACAACGACATCGTTAAGCGTGGCCGTAACGGCGCGCTGACCATTGAGGACTTCCGCGGCACCACTGTTTCGCTGACCAACCCCGGTGGTATTGGTACCGTCCACTCGGTGCCCCGCCTCTCCAAGGGCCAGGCAGCCATCATCGGTGTGGGTGCGCTGGAGTACCCGGCTGAGTTCCGCGGCCTGTCCGAGAAGCTCATCACTCAGCAGGGTCTGTCCAAGATCATCACCCTGACCAGCACCTACGACCACCGCGTCATTCAGGGTGCAGGTTCCGGTGAGTTCCTGAAGCTGGTTGAGCACTACCTGCTCGGCGGCGACGACTTCTACGACGCAATCTTCCGCGACCTGAAGGTTCCTTTCGAGCCGGTTCGTTGGGCACGCGACAACCACGTCGATGACGCTCACGAGATTTCCAAGGTTGCACGTATCCAGCAGCTGATTCACGCGTACCGCGTGCACGGCCACCTGACCGCAGCAACCAACCCCGTTGGTTACAAGATGCGTTCGCACCCGGACCTGAAGCTGGAGAACTACGGCCTGACCCTGTGGGATTTGGACCGCGTCTACCCGACCGGTGGCTTCGGCGGTTCCGAGCGTCTGCCGCTGCGCACCATCCTGGAGCGTCTGCACGAGGCATACTCCGGCTCTCTGTCCGTTGAGTACATGTACTCTGAGGACCCCGAGGTTCGCGCATGGTTCCAGGAGCGCCTGGAGCGCGGCGTTGCTAAGCCGACCCGCGAGGAGCAGCTGCGTGTTCTCTCCAAGCTGGTTGAGGCTGAGGCATTCGAGAACTTCCTGCAGACCAAGTACCTGGGTCAGAAGCGCTTCTCCCTGGAGGGCGGCGAGTCCCTGATTCCGCTGCTGGACGCTGTTCTGGACAAGGCCGCTAACAAGGACCTGAAGGGCGTTGCCATTGGTATGGCACACCGCGGTCGCCTGAACGTGCTGACCAACATTGCTGGTAAGTCCTACGCTCAGATTTTCCGTGAGTTCTCCGGCACCGCAGCACCTTACGAGGGTGGCTCCGGTGACGTGAAGTACCACCTCGGCACCGAGGGCGTCTTCACCTCCGATTCCGGTAAGCAGACCCAGGTGTACGTGGCTGCTAACCCCTCGCACCTTGAGGCTGCAAACACCGTGCTCGAGGGTATCGTCCGCGCTAAGCAGGACGTCTACCGCGAGCAGGGCGTTGAGGGCCACCCGGTCCTGCCGATCCTGATTCACGGTGACGCAGCGTTCGCTGGCCAGGGTATCGTCATGGAGACCCTGCAGATGGCTGACCTGAAGGCGTACACCACCGGCGGCACCGTGCACGTTGTGGTGAACAACCAGATTGGCTTCACCACCCTGCCGAACGACGGCCGCACCGCAACCCACGCCTCCGACATTGCGCGTATGACCAAGGCTCCGGTCTTCCACGTCAACGCTGATGACCCGGATGCAGTGGTTCGCGCCGCACGCCTGGCATTCGAGTACCGTGAGCGCTTCGGTCGCGACGTTGTCATTGACCTGATTTGCTACCGCCGTCGCGGTCACAACGAGGCTGATGATCCGTCGATGACCCAGCCGAAGATGTACCAGGATATTGACGTCCTGCCCTCGACCCGCACCCTGTACGCACAGGACCTGGTCGGTCGCGGCGATGTCTCTCAGGAAGAGGCAGACGAAGTTCTGGACTCCTACCACTCGAAGCTGGACGCTATCTTCGTCGAGACTCAGTCTTCGGCACCGGCTCCTGCTGGCGCGCACGTTTCCGGTCTGGAACTGCCTGCTGCTCAGCAGAACACCGAGGTCGTTCACGGCGGTAAGACTGCAATCTCCCGTGAGACTCTGCAGCACATCGCTGACGCGTTCGGTAAGGCTCCCGAGGGCTTCACCGTCCACAAGAAGCTGAAGAAGCTCATGGAGCAGCGCGTTGAGATGGGCCGCACCGGCAACGTGAACTGGGGTATGGGTGAACTGCTCGCCTTCGGTTCGCTGCTGATGGAGGGCACCGACGTTCGTATGAGCGGTCAGGATGTTCAGCGCGGTACCTTCGTTCAGCGTCACGCTGTTCTGCACGACCACATCACTGATGAAGAGTGGTCGCCGCTGGAGCACCTCTCTGAGGACCAGGGCAAGTTCCGTATCTACAACTCCTTCCTCTCTGAGTACGGCGTTCTCGGCTTCGAGTACGGCTACTCGGTGGAGCGCCCCGACTCGCTCGTGGTGTGGGAGGCTCAGTTCGGTGACTTCGCAAACGGCGCTCAGACCATCATTGATGAGTTCGTGTCTTCCTCCGAGCAGAAGTGGGGCCAGCGTTCCTCGCTGGTTATGCTGCTTCCTCACGGCTACGAGGGTCAGGGTCCTGACCACTCCTCGGCTCGTGTTGAGCGTTACCTGCAGCTGTGCGCTGAGAACAACATGACTGTTGCTTGCCCCTCGACTCCGGCTTCGCACTTCCACCTGCTGCGTCGCCACTCTCAGCACCGTCCGTACAAGCCGCTCGTGGTGATCAGCCCCAAGCAGCTGCTGCGTCTGAAGGCTGCTGCGTCCTCCATCGAGGACTTCACCGAGGGTTCGTTCCAGCCGGTGATTGGTGACCGTTCGGGTATTAACCCGGCTCAGGTTGAGCGTGTGGTCTTCGTATCCGGTCGTCTCTACTACGATCTGGAAGCTGAGCGCGAGCGCCGCGGCGACACCAAGACCGCTATTGTCTCGGTGGAGCAGCTGTACCCGCTGCCCGAGCAGGAGATCAAGGAGCAGCTGGCTCTGTACTCGAACGCTACCGACGTTGTGTGGGCTCAGGACGAGCCTGCTAACCAGGGTCAGTGGCCGTTCATGGCTCTCAACCTGCAGCCGCTGATCGACCGCCGTATGCGCCTGGCTTCCCGCTCCGCAGCTGCTTCCCCGGCTGCCGGTACCGGTAAGCTGCACGCAGCTGAGGCTGAGGCTCTGCTCAAGCAGGTCTTCGAAGGCTAAGATCTTCTACAGCTGATCGGCTCATGATTTAGCTCTTCAAAACCCGTCTTCCCGTCAGATGTTTCTGGTGGGCAGACGGGTTTTTTAGTCTCGGATACTTACCGGATAGGGTATTAAGTTCGAAAAGAGGCCGGTAAGCGCTTATCCTAGATATAAAGACTATTACTCACGTGCCTTGCCGCCTCTCACGGCGGGCGCATACTGCAGAAGAAAGAATTCCGTGGAGCAACGCAATATTCGAATTGTGGCAGTCGGCGATGACCTGCTCGCCGGTGTTGGCGATCCCCGTACTCTCGGCTGGTTTGGCCGTGTTATGGCGCGCACCCCGCAGACCACCGCATCCATTGCGGCATATAATCTTGCCGCCCCCAATGAAGGTAGCGAGCAGCTGAATGCACGCTGGTTCGAGGAGGCGCGCCGCCGCTTCGTTCCCGGTGCTGATAACCGCCTCATTATTGCTCCGTCGACCTTTGACATTGATTTGGGTCTGACCAGCGCTCGTTCGCGTTTGAACCTGGCGAACATTGTGGACATGGCGTCGCAGAACAACATTAAGGTTCTGGTTGTTGGTCCGCCGCCGACCCTGGACGCTGAGCGTAACCGCCGTATCGCTGACCTGTCGGCGGCGTACGCAGATGTGGTGACCCGCCGTAACCACGTGTACGTGGATACGTTCAACCCGCTGCTTCACCACGAGCAGTGGCGCAACGACCTTGCCGCTAATGACGGCCGCCCGGGTCAGTCCGGTTACGGTCTGATGGCGTGGCTGGTTCTGCACCGAGGCTGGTACAACTGGCTGAACATTCCTGAGCACGGCTAAGAGCCCGCTCTCCCCGCTGGGGTTGTGAGCTGATGCGAAGAAAGTTCGTGTTTTTTAGCTCATATCCCGGTTCCAAGATGCAATCATGCCGTTTCTATGAAAAAATAGACGGCGTTGCCCTTATAGCGTGGGCCACCGGTTTTCGGTGACCGCCTCTGCTAGGGCAGGTAATAGGGGGCACGCACCGCGAAGGTGGGGCGTGCATCCATGAACACTATAAGGAGGCTCTGATGAGCAAGCGCGGTCGTAAGCGCAAGGACCGTCGTAAGGGCGGCGCAAACCACGGTAAGCGCCCCAACGCATAAGGTATCTTGCATACACTTTAAAACCCCGGCGTTTCGGATATTATTCGGACCCGGGGTTTTGCTTTACCCGCAGATGTTTGTGCACATTCTGCGGAATAAAGAGAAGAATTCTACGTTATGGAAGTGAACGCCTGGCGCGTTCCTGTAGAGGAGAAACATGGCTGAAACCAACACCGCGGCAGATACCCGCGAGCTACGCGAACGCTTTACCGCGGACGCTATGCAGTACGTGGATCAGCTCTACGCTGCCGCCCTGCGGATGAGCCGCAACTCTGCCGATGCTGAAGACCTGGTGCAGGAAACCTACATGAAGGCTTTTGCTTCGTACCACCAGTTCACCGAGGGTACGAACCTGAAGGCGTGGCTGTACCGCATCCTGACGAATACGTACATCAATTTGTACCGTAAGCGTCAGCGTGAGCCGCAGCAGTCTCAGGGTGAGACGGTGGAGGATTGGCAGCTGGCTCAGGCCGGTGAGCATGATGCGGTGGGTCTGCGTTCTGCCGAGGCGGAGGCGCTGAGTGCCCTGCCGAATACGGAGGTTCGTGAGGCTCTGAACGAGCTGTCTGAGGATTTCCGCATGGTGGTGTACTACTCCGATGTGGAGGGGTTCGCGTACAAGGATATTGCGGAGATTCTGGATATCCCCCTGGGCACGGTAATGTCTCGCCTGCATCGTGGCCGCCGTATTCTGCGTGAGAAGCTGCTCGATTATGCGCGTGAGAACGGTCTGCGCCCGTCAACCATCGCAAAGGTAGAAGCGAAGGCTGAGGCGAAAGCTGCAGCGAAGGCGAGCGCTAAGGTACAGCCGGCAAAGGCTACTAAGGGCGCTAAGGCGGCCAAGAGCGTAAAGTCCCCTCCGGCGGGCTCTGGCTCCGAGGCGCCTGCGGATTCTTAGCTTCGCTCTTCTACACGTGAGCTAGCCCCCATGAGGTTGGGGCTAGACTCCCCTAACGCTTTATACCTTCCGTGTGAAAGGAACCCCGATGTCAACCACAGACAAGAATTCTTCTGTCCCCGATGCCTCCGCGGCTTCTGAGCCGCTGGAGGATTGCGGTGGCCAGCCCTGCTCGGCGACCCTCAAGCGCCTCTACGAATTCCTCGATAGGGAGCTGAGCCCCGAGCAGCTACGCACGGTTCAGGCGCATCTGGATGCCTGCCCCGAATGCGCGGATGTGAAGGACTTTGAGCTGATGATTCGTGAGAAGATGCGTTCTTCGTGCGCTCAGCAGGCGCCCGAGCAGCTGAAGGCGCGTCTGCTGCAGGATGTGCAGAAGTTCTGCGCCGAGGCTAACCTCTAAGCTGCCCCAAGCTGTTGCCCCGCTGGGGGTACAGAAATCTGATGATGAGTGAAGGCGGTGCACCAATAACGGTGCACCGCCTTTACGCGTATTGATTGGTTCGTGTTGCTTGGTTCGCGCTGCCTATCTCATCGCTGGAGCCCTCAGCGGCTCGCAAACCCTCAACCGGTAGAATAGGGGTAGACATCAACCGGCGCAGCGTCTCTGAGTCTGCGCCCTCCCCATGATTTGAACCAGAAGAGGATGTATGAGCGACGTAGCAGTGCAGCTTTCCCCCGGTGATTGGCCCGCTCCCCTGGCACCCGCCTCCAGCGAAGCCGCTGGCAAGAACGCGCTGGTGCATATTCCGGGTTCTAAGTCGCTCACGAACCGTTATCTGTTGCTTGCTGCTCTGGCTGATTCCCCCTCGTATTTGCGTGCGCCGCTGCATTCGCGCGATTCGGCGCTGATGATTGAGGCGTTGCGCCAGCTGGGTGCGGGTATTGAGCTGGTTCCGACCGATTCGCCGTTCGGTCCGGATGTTAAGGTTACTCCCCTGAGCTTTGTGGAAGCGCATTCCGCACAGGCTCAGTCCGATTCCGCTCAGTCGCGCACCGTGTCGATTGAGTGCGGTCTTGCCGGTACCGTGATGCGTTTTGTGCCCGCCCTGGCGGCGCTGCTGCCGGGTGAGTTCGCTTTTGACGGTGACCCGCACGCTCGTCAGCGTCCGATGGGTCCGGTTCTGGAGGGTCTGCGTCAGCTGGGTGTGCAGGTGGAGTGTGAGCAGGGCGAAAACGCTCTGCCCTTCGTGCTGCGCTCCCCCGGTCTGGCGAGCGTAGAGGGTGTTTCTGAGGCACCCGTGGTTCGTATTGATGCTTCGACGTCGTCCCAGTTCGTTTCGGCGCTGTTGCTGATGGCGCCTCGCCTGCCGCAGGGCATGGTGCTGGTGCACGAGGGCTCTTCGGTGCCGTCCATCCCGCACATTCAGATGACCGTAGAGGCGCTACGCCAGATGGGTATCGAGGTTCAGGAGCACTACCCGAACCAAGGCAACGAAGCAGAGGGCGGCGAGTACCGTTGGACGGTTCACCCCGGTTCTTTCCCCGGCTTTGAGATGACCATTGAGCCGGACCTGTCGAATGCCGGTCCTTTCCTTGCCGCCGCCGTGGTTACCGGCGAGTCGGTGACTATTCCTCACTGGCCGGCACCCGCGGCTGATTCTTCGGCGGGTACGACCCAGGTGGGCGATATGTGGCGTGAGCTTCTGCCCGCGCTGGGTGCGCAGGTTCGCTACGCTGAGGGCCGTCTGACCGTGACCGGTCCGGCGCAGCTTCCCGAGGGGGACTTCTCCTTTGACCTGTCTGCAGGTGGCGAGCTGGCACCGACCATGGCGGCTGCCTGCGCTTTCGTGAAGGGCCGCGTTGAGCTGACCGGCATTGCGCATCTGCGCGGTCATGAGACGGACCGCCTCGCCGCGCTCGCCGCTGAGATTAACCGCCTGGGAGGTACCGCCCACGACACCGCCGATTCGCTGGTGATCGAGGCGCCCATCCCCGCTACCGCTGAGGCTGCGCCGGTTCTGGCGCGCACCTACGACGATCACCGTATGGCAACCTTCGCGGCGATTATTGGTTTGCGCCGCCCCAATGTGGTGGTGCAGAACGTAGCCACCGTCGCTAAGACCATGCCCGAATTTACCGCAATGTGGGAGGACATGCTGGCGCAATGGCAGACCGGCGCTTCCGCCTCTGACGTTACCGCCGACCAGGAGGTCTTCTAAATGGGTTCTTCCCGCATGAACGTGCGCGATTTCTCCGAATGGGACGAGTCGGATGTGCGCGTGCGCCCGAACAAGAAGGGCTCCCGCCCCCGCACGAAGGACCGCCCGACCTTCAAAGAAGCGATTCGTGGCAGGGTCATTACGGTGGACCGCGGCCGCTGGTCGGTCGTCGTTGATGAGGGTACCGAGAAGGAGCGTACCCTCATTGCGGCGCGTGCTAAGGAGCTGCGCCGCACCGCGATTGTAACCGGCGACTTTGTGGACCTGGTAGGTGACACCTCCGGTGCGAAGGATACCCTGGCGCGCATTGTGCGTCTGGGCGAGCGCACCTCGATTCTGCGCCGTAGCGCCGACGACACCGACCCGTCGGAGCGCGTGGTCGTGGCGAATGCTCAGCAGCTGGTGATTGTGGTTGCTGCGGCGAACCCGGAGCCGCGCACCGGCTTCATTGACCGTGCCGTGGTGGCGGCGTTTGACGCCGGGATTGAACCGATTCTGTGCATTACCAAGACCGATGTGCGGTACCCGCAGAACCTGCTGGATTACTATGCGGCGAGCGGTTTGAAGATTGTGCTGTCTTCGTCTTCGGATGGTTTGGCGCCGAGTCAGGAGGGCGCTGCCGGTTTGGAGTCGGCACCGGTTCAGGAGCTTCTGCAGGAGCTGCTGGGGCAGGTGTCGGTGCTTCTGGGCCATTCGGGTGTGGGTAAGTCAACCCTGGTGAATGCGCTGACCGGCTCTGAGCGTGCGACCGGCCATGTGAACGCGGTGACGGGCCGTGGCCGCCACACATCCTCGTCGGCGTTGGCGTTGCGTCCGGTGAATGCGAATGGCGACCCGATGGAGCCGGGCACCTGGATTATTGACACTCCGGGTATTCGTTCTTTCGGTCTGGCGCATGTGCCGCCGGAGACCGTCGTGGAGGCGTTCGTGGATCTGGCACCGGGTGCGGCGGATTGTCCGAAGGCGTGTACTCACGCGGCGCAGGCTCCCGAGTGCGGTCTGGAGGCGTACGTTGCTGCCGGTCATGCCGGTGAGAGCGGTCCCGCCCGCCTGGAGTCCTTGCGTAAGCTGCTGCTGTTGACTCCTGAAGAGGGCGATTCGGAGAAGGAACTGGGCGCTCTCGTCTAGGTTCTCTGCCCTGTATTACACACAGCACTACACACACATTTTTGCTGACTACATCACCGAATACTGAAGAAGAGCATTACTATGAGCCGTCCCCAGCAGTACACCGACGATTTGCGTCTTGCGCATATTCTTGCCGATAGCGTCGATCGTGTGAGCGCTATGCGTTTTCGTGACCGCCCGGTCTTCTCCCCCGCTTCCGAGGTGGTAGAGCCCGCCGAGGCGGCACCCGCTGCGGCACCGTTGGCGCCGTGGCAGCAGGCTGCTCAGCAGCCCGTAGAACCGCAGGTGCCGGTGCAGGAGCCTGACGATTACGCCTCGGGTGTGGCTCAGGAGGTTGAGGAGCTTCTGCGCGCGCAGCTGTCGCGTGTGCGTACTCGTGACGGTATTGCCGGTGCGCATGCCGGCTATAACGGTCAGGCGGCGCGCCAGTGGGTGATTGCGCCGATTGCTGAGCCGGATAATTTTCGCCGCGGCGTGCCGGTGTGGGCGACTCTGATTGCTTTGCTGGATCAGGGTGAGCCGGTGGTGGGTGTGGTGTCTGCACCCGCGCTGGGTCGCCGCTGGTGGGCTGCTCGCGGTTCGGGTGCGTACACGGGTAAGTCTTTGGCGCAGGCAACTCGTCTTGAGGTGTCTTCGCTGACTCAGCTGGATCAGCTGTCTGCCGCGTACACCGACCTCTCCTCCTGGAAGGCTGCCTCTGAAGGCGCTGTGGACCGCTCTGGCGAGCTTGTACAGCTTCTGAGCTGCGTGGGTCGTTCTCGCGCGTACGGTTCGTTCTGGGCGGCGTGTATGCTCGCTGAGGGCGCGGTGGATACCGTCGTGGACGCATCCCTGTCTTTCTACGAGGTGGCGGCGCTACTGCCGCTGATTCGTGAGGCTGGCGGCGTAGCCTCCACCCTGGAGGGCGATTTGCCCGAGCACGCGGGCGTTTCTGCCGCCGGTGTGCGCCCGGTGTCCCTGGTGGCAAGTAATACGGCGGCGGTCCAGCAGCAGGTGCTGGAGGCGCTCGCACCCCAACCCTAGCCTGCGCCCCCCCCCCCCCCCGATGGCGGTGACAATACAGCGAGGCGGCGGCTTTCCGATAGTGGAAAGCCGCCGCCTCGCTGTTATCGCTTTGAGAGCACGTATTGCCTGTTTTAGGACAGCATGGTGAGGGTGCCGAGCAGACCCAGCAGGCTCAGACCCGAGATGATGTACGCCAGAATGTTGAAGGTCGTCATCTTCGAGGTGTACTTGGTGGTGTGACCGGCGTTCACCTTCGCCGAGTAGATGGCAAGCCAGATAGACACGCCTACCGGGATTAGGCCCACGAGCAGCAGAGCAATCACCATGATGTTGGGGCTCAGGCTCAGGCTGGAGCTATAAGCAGAGGAGCTGTAATCGCCGGACCTGGTCCTTGCCTCAGCGTGGAGTGCCGCGACCTGAACCCACGCGTAGAGGGTCAGCGCCAGGGCACCCAGGGAGGCACCGAACGCGCCGATGGAGTAGAAGTAGCCGGGGCCGCGGAAGTCGCCGGTGGTCTCGCCGTAGGGGCGGCGGTACTCAGCCGGTACCCGGTAGATGTCCGGGATGCGCTGGTAGCTGTCGTCGCGGTCGCGCACGTTAGCGGGTGCCACGCCCAGGGCGGGGCCAGCGGGTGCTGCGCCGAGGGGAGCGCTGGGTGCTACGCCTGCAGGTACCGGCTGCGGGGAGTTTGCGTTGTTCTGCTCCGGGAAGGAGGGGGCGGGAATCTGGTTTTCCATGGTGTGTCCTTGAGTGGTCGTCATAGCGGGCATGTAGCTACCGCATCGTAGCGGCGGCATCCCTATGACCGGCTAACCTGTGGCTCGTTTGGTGGCTCTGTGGTTGTTCTCGAATGTTGCCGGTGAGATTGAAGAACAATCAACGCCGAACAACGATATCTACCCTTCGATACTACGCCATAGGGTGCGTTTTCGTCTTCTCTGATGGCGTTCTCATTACAATGCGGTCACCTGAGCACCCTCGGGCACGCCGATACACCCACGCAGGTACACCCGAGAACAGACCGACAATTGGGCATAAAAATACCCGGCAGGTGACGCCGTGGGGCGTCCTGCCGGGTGGTAGAAACCTACCGCGGTTCTTCCTCTTAGAAACTTATAAGCGATGTTTTACACACTAGGTCCTTTAGGGGGTCCCTTAGGGAACTTTGAATCACTCTCAAGCGTCCTTCTGGCTGCAAAAGTGACCAAAAGACCTCCTAAAATTGCACTTAGAATTGATACTGGATTAAAGAACTCCCCGTCTCTGGCAAATGAGATAATCACCCAGAACACCGGAACAATAGTGAGAAAAAATCCTAGTGTAAATATATTCTTCGTACGCATTGGACCTCTCCCAGGTTAAAGAGTGAGAGTGCAGGACACTGCTGCAACAGCTAGCGCAGCGGCAATTACTGCCGGACCTCCAAGGGCTTTTCCAAAACCACCAACAAATGCTGGCCCTAAAGCTCTTGCAATCGTGGAAGCAGCTAGCCCCCAATTCCAAGCAGAAATTGCGGTTGTGTTTACATTCCCACGTCACATAGTGATGTATCTTACGTTACTACTCAGCAGTCTATCAGAGAGTCTCGTCAGATGCACCACGTAAATTGACATTACATGAAAAATATGCTTCTTCTGTCATACACGCTCTCAGTGGCGGGTCTGCTGCCGCATCTAATCACGCGGTCGAGGCCCATGATAGTGGCCACCACGCCGTCGATCTTCTCGGTGGATTTTTCTTTGTCGGGTTTGGTGTTCCCGGCAGGGTCGGTGCGGATGAAGATGTTGCCCATCTAAACCTTTCGACGCCAGCCCATACTTTTTGACGTTAGCCCAAAACTTTTGACGCCCAACCCACAAGCACGCCGGTACACCCCAGAACAGGACCGACAATACAGACCGACAATTGGGCATAAAAATACCCGGCAGGTGACGCCGTGGGGCGTCCTGCCGGGTGGTAGAAACCTACCGCGGTTCTTCCTCTGGATTGGAACCGATAATCACCGCCGCACCCCATACGGGATAGCGGACGGCTGGGAGATCGTGGAGATGCGGGGAATCGAACCCCGGTCCGATGTGGCGTCAACGGGGCTTCTCCGTGCGCAGTTTATGCGAACGCTACTTTTCGGCTCCGGTACTTGCATAAACACATATACCGACGAACCTAGTCACGTAAAAGTCCCGCTAACCCCCGCAACAAGGGCTAGCAGCAGTGGCCTTTTAAGTCGATGCCGGTAACTGAGCCAAAGGCATGCTCAGGCCGACAGACGGCAACTCGCGCTTAGGCAGCGAGTGCGAAGTCAGTGCGCTTAGATTCTGCACTTAATTTTTTGCAGAGGGCGTTAACGAGATAACCCTGCATCCTCGGCACGCTTCACCCATCTCAACTCACATCGTCGAAACCGATCATCCCCCTATGCTTTTATCAAAAAGCCCACCGTCTTCTGAAAGTTTTCCTCGACATACCTTGACGCCGCGGTGCCATTCAAACACGGTAGAGATTCAGTATATCTAAGATGTTTAACGGCGTGCAAGTCCCCCACCCCACACACACCCGGATCAACGGTGGGCGCAGAAAATCGGTGCAGAAAATCACGGGCACAGCGAACGGGGTGAGGCGCCCCAGAATATCTAGGAGCCCCACCCCGTTCGCGTACCGCACTGGGTAGCCAAAATTAGGCAGTCAAAATTAGGCGGTCAAACCTTAGCGGTGAGCCGGAACAGTCATGCGGTTGTTCGGGTTGTCACCAATCTGGCAGACCACGTTACCGTGACCGTCCTCGGTACCAACCGCAAGGCATTTCTCAGCGGTCTGGAAGAAAGAAATGTATACGAAAAGCATGCAAATCGAAATCAGGACAGACACCGCACCGGTGATAATACCGGTCAGTGCGAATGCCTTACCCGCGCCAACTTCCTTAGTCTTCTTCAGGGACAGCGCACCCAGAATAATCGCGGCAATACCCAGCAGCGCACCAAACACGAGGAAACCGGTCAGTACAGCCGCAATACCAAGGATCATTGCCGCGAGCGCCATGCCGGGAGCCTTCTTCGTCACGGGAGCCGCATACGGGTAACCCGCGGGCTGACCGTAACCGTAAGCATCCTGCTGAGGCTGCTGCTGGTAAGAGTTCTGCTGGTAGTTGTAGTCAGCGGGCTGCGCCTGGTAGGAGGCGTCCTGGCCGTAACCGTACTGGTTCTGCTGAGCGGGCTGCGCCTGGTAGGAAGCGTCCTGACCATAGCCGTACTGCTGCTGGCCGTAGGTGTTCTGAGCCGAAGCGCCCTGAGCAGCAACGCCCTGGGCAGAGGTACCCTGAGCAGCGTTCTGGCCGTAAGCATTCTGCGAAGAAGGCTGCGCACCGAACTGACCGTACTGGTTCTGCTGGGTCGAGTTCTGCGGAGTAGCGTTCTGCTGCTGTGCCTGGCCGTAGGTGTTCTGAGCGGATGCGCTCTGACCGTAATCCTGGCCGTAGGTGTTCTGTGCCGAAGGAGCCTGGCCGTAATCCTGACCGTACGAGCTCTGGGCGGAAGAATTAGGCTGCTGAGCAGCGTAGGGGTTCTGTGCGTTCCCCTGGTTGTTTCCGTAGTTATTCTCAGACATCCGTCGTTCTTTCCTTCACAGTTGCAGCGAACAATTTATACTCGCCCAACGCACCATTGCGCGCTGAGTTCGGTTCCATTATATAAATAAGCCGTCATTGGGGTCATCTATGAAGTCCAAGATTCCAGAATCATCCCCCAGAATCCACCAATCGGGCAGATTCAGCGCAGAAAAAGAGCAAGGGACCGAATAGTTCAACACTATTCGGTCCCTTCACATCTCTATATGCTCAACGCGGCTTAGCGGCGGGCAGCGTCGTAGTCCTCGGGAGTCAGGGTCATGGTCTGACCGGCCATGGTGCACACGTAGTTACCGTTCGAATCCTGCACCGCGTTCTCAACGCACTGGCTCGCGAGAACAATGCCGAGCACCATCATAGCAGCGGCAGCAATCATGCCCAGCGCGCCGGTAACAATACCACCAATCGCCATGCCCTTACCGGATGCGGTACCGTTCTTCACCTTCACCAGAGCAACAATACCCAGGATCACGCCGACCAGGCCCAGAACAGCACCAAAAAACATCAAGCCAGTGAGCAGACCAATAATACCCAGAATCAGCGAAGCAATCGCCAGAGCCGAGCTCGGGGTCGGCTGGTAGCCGGGGTAGCCGCCCTGCATGTTGTATGCGGGTGCCTGCTGCGGTGCGGGAATGAACTCGCCCGGGTTCTGCTGGTAGTTCGGGTTCTCAGACATGTGTCTCCTCATAAAAGTATGGTGCTCGCGGTACGCCGCGAATTTTCAACCATTATACGCGAGGAACCGCGCCCCGCCCCTACCGGCAAGTTCTTGGAGCAACCGTGCACCTCGGCCGTTGCCGCTGCCCTAGCCGAGGTTGCGGTAACGCATCGCGCGGCGCGCCTCCAGGTCATCCTGACGCTCACGCAAAGCCTGACGCTTATCGTACTCACGCTTACCGGTCGCCAAGGCAATCTCAACCTTCGCACGACCATTCGAGAAGTACAGCTTCAAAGGAACCACCGTGTAACCGGTCTCCTTCAGCTTCTGCGCCAACTTATTAATCTCAGAACGATGCAGCAGCAGCTTACGGCGACGACGAGCCGCATGGTTCGTCCACGTACCGTAACCATACTCCGCAATATGAATACCCTCGAGCCACAATTCGTTATCGGTCACCTGGCAGAAACCATCCACAATGGACGCCCCACCATCACGCAGAGACTTCACCTCGGTGCCCAGCAGAACAATACCCGCCTCATAGGTATCCACAATGTTGTAGTTGTGGCGAGCCTTCTTATTCTGAGCAATAATCGCGTTATTCGGGTCCTTCTTCGCGTCTTTCTTCTTTTTCTGAGCCATCACTCATTCCTTATACGTCTTAGCTCTCTTCAGCCGCGCGCCCCGAAGCACGCCAGCGAATACCAGCATCAATAAAGGCGTTCAAACCGCCATCCAAAACATTAGAGGTGTTACCCTCCTCATAGCCGGTACGCAGATCCTTCACCATCTGGTACGGATGCAGAACATAGGAGCGCATCTGATCACCCCAGCTCGCCTTAATATCACCGGCAAGCTCCTTCTTCTTCGCGTCCTCCTGCTCCTTACGCAACAGCAACAGGCGAGACTGCAGCACACGCAAAGCCGCCGCACGGTTCTGCAGCTGCGACTTCTCATTCTGCATCGACACCACAATACCGGTCGGCAAGTGAGTCATACGCACCGCCGAATCCGTCGTGTTCACCGACTGACCGCCCGGGCCCGACGAGCGGAACACGTCCACCTTAATCTCAGACTCGGGAATCTCAATAGCGTCCGTCTGCTCAATCAGAGGAATCACCTCAACCGCCGCGAACGAGGTCTGGCGGCGGCCCTGATTATCAAACGGCGAAATACGCACCAGGCGGTGAGTACCCGCCTCCACCGACAGGCGGCCAAAAGCATACGGCGCGTTCACCTCAAAGGTCACCGACTTCAGGCCCGCCTCCTCAGCGTAGGAGGTGTCCAGAACCTTCGTCGGGTAGCCGTTCTTCTCCGCCCACCGCAGGTACATGCGCAGCAGCATCTCCGCGAAATCAGCAGCATCCACGCCGCCGGCGCCCGAACGGATCGTCACCACAGCCTCACGCTGATCGTACTCACCCGACAGCAGCACCAGCACCTCAAGCTCCTCCAGCTTGGCGCGAATCTCACCGCACTCACGCTCAGCATCAGCGAGCAGCTCGGCGGCAGTCTCCTCATCCTCAGCTTCGGCAAGCTCCACCATCACCTCAACATCATCAATGCGAGAAGACAGCGAACGCAGACGATTCAGCTCCGACTGCTTATACGACAGTGCGCTCGTGACCTTCTGCGCGTTCTCCACGTCATCCCACAAATCGGGTGCGGCAGCCTGCGCAGACAGGTCCTCAATGGCGCGCTCAATCCCCTCAATATCGCTCACAGCAGCAATAGAGGTGAAAATCGCGCGAAGCTCTTTAATCTCAGCAGAAAAGTCGAAGGATGCCATAGCTTTTAACACTATCGCGAAACGGCCAGAAAGTCCCGCCGTTACAGTCCGCAACAGCCCACAGCGCAGAAGGATAAGGCAGGCAGAGGGAAGAATCCGCGCAACGAAGACATAAAAAGGGCATAAAACGAGGGCGCATCCGCTAGCCGTTACACTACCTTGCGGATGCGCCCTCGCAGTCTAGGGGGCTCACAACACACCAATAAGCGAGTGAGCCGTTACGCCCGTGCGCCGTTACGCCCGTGCGCCGTTGATGGACGCACTAATCGGTGGACGGGCCCTGGCTCGTCTTCAAACGCGACGAACCATGAGCGGTTACCTCAATACCATCAGGCACCAGAATCGACAGCAGCGGCGGACGAATACGAGCCGACAGGTACACGTGCACACCGTGATCAGAATCCACGGACACGTTCTCCAGGCGCAACGCATGAAAATCCTGCCCCGGCTGAACCTCAGCCAGGTACGCACTCGCATACTCCCACGCCGCCGAACCACTCGCCTCATCCGGAGTGCGGATCGTGCGGGTAATCGAGTTCGCCTGAGCATCAGCCATATCCTGCAGATGCTGAGTCTGCAGATACGCGCCGGT
Source organism: Rothia sp. 27098_8_27 (assembly GCF_041432805.1). NCBI lineage: Bacteria > Bacillati > Actinomycetota > Actinomycetes > Micrococcales > Micrococcaceae > Rothia > Rothia sp. 27098_8_27. Next base: position 704,892 of record NZ_JAPWAJ010000001.1, read on the forward strand.
AATCGCCACCGTCACCGAACCAATGAGCAGAAGCAACGCCACCATGCCCACAATCAACGGGGCAATACTACCCTCTTCCGGGTCTGAGGCGAGGCGGTCAGAGGCGAGCGCCCGGCTCTGCACGCGGGCACGAGCGTGGGCATACCATTCCCGTACAGCCAAGAACAGGTGAGCAGTCGGAAACAGGTGTGCCGGGGAACCATTAGGATTCGACATGACCAGACCCCCAACTCGTCGCATGAGAACTCACCGGAATCACGCCGCCGCCCATAAACGAAGGCAGCAGCGGCAAACGCGCCTGAACCGTCACCGTGGCGTACGCCTTCGTACCCGAGACGCACTCCCCCGACGAACAGCTCAACGACACGCTCACATCGGACGGGTCAACCCCGTAATCCGCTGCGGCATGCGCCGCCAGACGCTGAGCCAAATCAGGGCCCACCGAGGAATCCTGCGGCTGCTCCTGCACGTACAGCACCACCTGGGCGCTCGCCGCATGAGCCGCCATCACCGAAGACTGCAGGCTAAAAATCGTCAGAATGCCGTAGAGCACCGGGATGAGCAGAGTAATACCCAGGCCCAGGAACTCCACAATGGCGCTACCCTCTTCAGGATTGTGCCGGTCAGAGCGGCTCTTCAAGCGAGCCTTCGCACCCTGCCGAAGCGAAAAGCCACTAATCACCGGAACGATGCTCCGCATAAATCGCATGCCCCTTCACCTCAATAGAATCCGGAAAACCCCACGGACCCAGCACCGGCAACGGAGACTTCACCGTCACCTCCAAAGTGCGCACGCCCGTAGAATCACTACTCTGACGGTACGAAATGTTCTCCGCATACGAGGATGGAAGAACACCCTCAATCAGCTGACGGGTACGCTCCATGCCCTCCTGCGGGGTGCGGTCACGCATCGTACCGTAACGTGCCCCAGCCGCCGCAGCATCCACCAACATCGTTCGCGTGTACAGGGCGAAAGAAACCTGCAGAATCGCCATGGTCAGCAACACCAGCAGTGCACCGACCATGACGAATTCCGTGCTGGCGTCACCGCGCTCGCTCTCCTCCACAGAATATTCCGCGGAGGAAAGCTCAGCGGCAGTCAGCTCAGAAGCGATGCGGGGCTTACGCATTACTGGTGAACCAGAGCAATCGCGTCGTTGAACATTTTGGTCAGAGCGGGCTGAGCAATCGCCAGGATAGCTGCAACCAGCACGGCGCTCATCATGGTGATCATGACCCAGCCGGGCACGTCGCCGCGCTCGGGGTCATCCTGCTTGTTCTTCAGGCGCAGAGCCAGCACGGATGCGATAGCCAGGGCAATCAGCACGGTGAGGGTGGTGCGGAAACGACGGAACATGATTTTCTCCTTATCGAAGGGTGTAGTGTGTGGTTGGTGCGGCGCGCCGGGCAATCAGCCCAGCCCACCGCGGTGCAGCCGGTACGGTGTGTACCCGCCGCAAAATCTAAAAGTTCAAACGCATGAGCGACAGGCCCGGGAATACCGCGAAAATCACCGTCAGCGGCAGAATGAAAAACACCACCGGGGCGAGCATCGCAATCTCCTTCTTACCGGCTGTTTCCATCAGCTCACGCTTTGCGTTATCGCGCACATCCTGAGCCTGCGCACGCAACACATCGGCTAGAGGGGTACCGCGCTCAATCGCAACAGCAATACCCTCAACGAAGCGGCTCAACGCCGGAACGCGAGTACGCTCCGCAAACTCCTGCAGCGCGCTCAACAGAGAAACACCGGTGCGGGTCTGCGCCAAAATCTCCGAAAACTCGCGAGCCAACTCGCCGCGCGAAGTCAGACAGATACGCTCCAAAGCCGCCAGCGCCGACTCGCCCGCCGTCACCGACAGAGCCATCATCTCCGCCAGCGCCGGGAACTCAGCAACCAGCTGCTTCTCACGCTTAGTCACCGCCTCACCCAGCCACCAGTCACGCGCCAGAAAGCCGCTCAAACCGCTCACCAACACCAGCACAAGAGCCACCAAGATGGAGAAACGCTCCTGCACCACGCCAATGACGGTCAGGGCACTCATGACGGTCACACCGGCAAGAGCCCACAGCAGCTGCTCAGCACGAAACGCGCTCACACTCTGCGAAGAGCCAGCACGACGCAGACGCTCCTGCACGGAACTATCGCTCAGCGACGAGCCGCTCAACGACGAAGACAGCGAACGCAGAAGCGGCGCGCAGAACGCCGAAATCGCCTCCAGCAGGCTCGGCTCACGGCGCTCCTGCTCCTTCAACAGCGACTCACGCAGAGTCTCACCGCGCAGCTGCGACGCCACACGATCAGAAAACGAAATACTGCGAGTATTCAGCACCGACGAAAGAATCAGACCCACGCCGGTCGCCAACAGCAGACCAAAAATCAGAGGCAGGTTCACCCGAAAACCCTCCGTTCACGCGGCAACTCACCAATACGCAGCATCAGACGGTACGCCGCCAAAGAAATAGCGGCACCGGCAATCATCAGCATCGCACCGGCAAACGAGTTATAAACCATGCGCGCGGCAGGCTGAGTCGCCATCAGACACAGCACAAACCAGGGCGCCACGCAGGAGAGGCGAGCCGCATTCACAGTCCACGACTGGCGAGCCAGAAGCTCGGAACGGGTACGCGCATTCTCACGCAGAAAATCGCTCAGCGTGCCCAGCAGCTTACCCAGGTCCGAACCACCCACCTCACGAGCAATCTTCAACGCCTCAATAATGGTGTCCGCCACCGGGTCAGAGAGATACTCCTTCAAACGGTTCAGCGACGGCACAAACTCACCCGACGCACGGTAATCACGCGAGAAATGGGCAAAGGCATCACGCAGCTCTTCCGGGCCGCGGTACGAAAGCTGAATCAGCGCCTCCGGCAGGGACAGACCCGCACGAATCGCCGAACGCAGGTGGTCCACCGCATCCGGCCACAACTGCCAAATACGGGCATCCGCCGCGCGGGCACGATGATTCACAATCACGCGAGGCGCCGCAAAACCACCAATCAGGCCCAGCAGACCCAGCGGCAAAAGCTGAGTAAGCATCAGCAGCAGAACCGACGCGCTCACACCACTGGCGACACTCACCCACATGAACGTACGAGGAGTCAGCGAATGCATACCCGCCTTACGCAACGCCACAACCAGCGCCGGGTCGTTGCTCGGCTTCGGCGGCTTGCCATTATCAGGAAAGCAGGAAAGGTAAATCAGGCAGACGCCCAACCCCAAAATCAGGCTCAGAAACAGAGGCATTACTGACCCGCTTTCGCGAGGGCCAGCACCTGCTCAGGACGGTGACCGGCACGAATCCAACGGTCCGGGTTCGGCAGCTCCAACGCCACGCACATCATCTGACCGTCACGGCGCACAAACAGCGGGGACATCTCAATCACGCCGTCCTCAACGCGGCCACCCAGCATGCTGATCTCTTCGACCTGACGCTGACCGCGCGAATCGCGGCCGCAATGCACCACAATGTCAAAGCAGGACGCCACGGTCGGCACCACGAACGCCGAGGAAATATTCTCGCCCGCCAGCAGCGGCAGGGTACAAATCTTGGTCACCGCGTCACGCGCCGAGTTCGCGTGAATCGTGCACATACCCGGCAGACCCGCGTTGAGCGCAATGAGCATATCCAGGGACTCCGCCTCACGCACCTCACCAATGAGGATGCGGTCCGGGCGCATACGCAGAGCCTCCTTGACCAGGCGGCGCAGCTCAATCGCGCCGGTGCCTTCAAGGTTCGGCTGTCGGCATTGCAGACCCACCACATCGCGTAGTGGAACCGCGAGCTCAAAGATTTCTTCGCACGTAATCACGCGTTCACGCGGCGGAATGGATGCCGACAGGCAGTTCAGCATCGTGGTCTTACCCGCCTGGGTTGCGCCCGAAACGAGGATGTTCATGCCGCTCTCCACCGCCGCATGCAGCAGGGACGCTGCGCCGGCACTCAGCGAGTTCATGCGCACAAGGTCGGGCAGGCGGCGGGCACGCACCACGAACTTACGGATATTGATGCTCGTGTGCCTGCGAGTAATATCCGGAATCACCGCGTGCAAGCGGGAGCCATCCGGCAGGGATGCATCAACAAACGGGGAGGAAAGGTCCACACGACGACCCGAAGGCTTGAGCATGCGCTCCAGCAAGCTATTGATCGCCTCGGCGCTCAGGTGCAGACCGGTCAGCTCGCTTTCGCCGTTACGGGCGATAAAGATTTCGTCGGGAGAGTTGATCCAGATTTCTTCAACGCTCTCGTCATCGAGAAACGGCTGAATCACGCCAAAGCCGCAGATTTCATCGTGCAGGCGCTGAATCACGGATTCGCGGTCACCCAAATCCGGCAGGGAAATGCGGGTGCGCCGCTGCTCATAATCGTTCAGGTGCTCGTCAATGAGCCCACGCACCGCATGCTGGTCCTCGTGCGGATCCAGGCTGCGGTGGCGCATTGCCTCACGGATATTTTCCTCGAGCAGAGTTAGATGCTCCGCCCGGGTATCCAGTACGGTGTTCTCCATTGAAATGATCCGATGCTGTGTGTGGTGTGGTTGTGTGGAATACGGTGAAGCATTGATACATCAATGCCACCATCACCCTACCCTCAGCGCATCAAATTTATCAAAATGTAATAAAACACCCCTTAATATTTACGAGTATAGTATTTGAGCATTTTTGATGCATAGAATTGCATACATTGTTACCTAACGTGCACCAACATTCAAAACGCCTAGTCAGCTGTGACTTGCAGAACAGTTGCAGGTACGCCCCTCGAACCGCTCACCATTAATCACCGCCATATTGCACTCGGTGCACACGTAACATTTCGTCTTAGAAGCCGCTGCCTCCCCTGCTAAAACGCAAGAACCCTACCCAGCAGCAGCGCCTTCCCGGGCGCAACTTTCGGGCATAACTTTCGGGCACAGCAAAGGGGCGTGCACTCCCCCATCGGGAATACACGCCCCATCACCAGCAATCACCTAGCGGCTAGTTGCCGCCACGAATCACCTTCACAGCTTCCTTAATCGGACCGTCAAAACGCAGGTTACCGTGCTCCAGCACCACGCCGCGGTCACAAATCTTAGAAACCAAATCCAGGTCATGGCTCACCACGGCAAGAGTCTTACCGGCAGAGCACAGCTCCTGAATCTTCGCAATACACTTCTTCTGGAATGGCTCATCGCCCACCGCAAGAATCTCATCCACCAGGAAGATATCCGGGTTCGTATGAACCGCAACCGAGAACGCCAGACGCAGGTACATACCCGAAGAGTAGAACTTCACCTCGGTATCGATAAAGTCGTGAATCTCAGCGAAATCCACAATCGAATCGAAGGAAGCCTCAATCTCATCCTTGGTCATACCCAAGATTGCGCCGTTGAGGTACACGTTATCGCGGCCGGTCAGATCCGGGTGGAAACCAGCGCCCACCTCAATCAGACCCGCAATATTGCCGCGAGTAAGAACCTCACCCTCATCGGCGCGCATCACACCAGAAATCATCTTCAGCAGCGTGGACTTACCCGAGCCGTTCAGACCCAGAAGAGCCACACGCTCGCCCTGACGAATATCCAGGCTCACGCCGTTGAGCGCATTGAACTTCTCCGAAAGATCACCCTTGCGGCCCTTAATCAGCCACACAAAAGCTTCCTTCATCGAACGGGTGTGGCGCAGAACGAAGCGCTTCACCAAATTCTCCACGTGAATCACCACGGGAGCGTCCGGGCTCACCGGCGGGAACTCAAGCTTCTTAATATCCACAGAATCAGAGCTCCTGGGCGAAGTTGCCCTCAAACTTACGGAAGAGCAAATCACCAATCAAAACGGTCAGCAGAGAAATACCAATGGCAATCGGAGTCCAGAAGCTGAAGAGATGCGGAACCACCTGCGACGCAGGAAGCGCCAAATCCTCAGGACGGAGCGTCGGATGCCAGAAGCCATAGTGGAACAGCTCCACCGCAACGGTCAGCGGGTTAATCATGAACACGTTGAACACCCACGGGTACAGGGTGTCACGCACCATGGTCCAGGAGTACAGCACCGGCGAGAACCAGGTAGCCACCATCAGCAGCATGTCCACGATGTTCTCCGAATCTCGGAAGAACACGTTAGCCACACCGAAAATCAGACCCAGACCATAGGACAGCAGCATCACGATGAGCATGCCCGCCAGAATCGACTCAAAAGCCAACAAGGACGGATGCCAGCCCACCGCAAAGCACGCCAGGAGCATGACCACAATCTGCGGCACAAAATGCACCAGAGCCACCCACACCGTCGACAGCGAGAACAGCTCACGCGGCAGGTAAATCTTGCGAATCAGAGCGCTGTTAACCACCATGGCGCGAGCACCATTGCCGAACCCCTCCGAGAAGAAGTTAATAGCAATCATGCCCGAGAAAAGATACACAGCGTAGTTGTGCATACCGCGTTCCAGGCCAAGGAAAAGGCCCATGGCAATGTAGAACACCAGGAACTGCACACCCGGCTTAATGTAGGACCACAGAATACCCAGCACCGAGCCGCGGTAGCGGACCTGGATTTCCTTATCGACCAGCAGTCGAAGCAGGTAGCGATTCTTCATCGCATCCAGGATGCCGCGGCCGCGACCGGGCGCCTTCAGGGGAACAGACTTCAAATCGCTCATCGGGTCAGCTCAGAATCCGTATGCTCAGCGAAGGTCTTAGCCCACGCATCGTAGGAGGCAACCTCAGCAGCCTTCGAACGGTACTGCTCACGCAGCTTATCCCAGCCGGTCACCAGCTGAACGTGCAGCTTAGCGGCCTGAGCCAGCTTCGACTTGAGTTGCTCGGGGTCGCGGCGGTACCAGAACAGGCCGGTACCCTCAGCGTTAGTAGCCAGAGCCGAATCGAACTTCGACAGGGTCCACCAGTTGGTCTCACCGTAGTTCAGCTGAATCTGCGGGTGAGCCTTCGCCTCTTCGCTCACCGGCTTGAACAGCTGACGAGCAACAGTCTTCGCGGTCCACGAAGCGAGCTTCTTGTAACCGGGGGACGCAAACGCGCGGCGGCCACGGAACGGAGGCTTCTTCGTCTGGATAGCCGGGAAGTCATCCACGTTCGGCTTCACCTGAGACTCCGGGTACTCCTTAGCCATCGCACGAATCACCGGCAGACGCTGCGAGAGCGAGGGGTGCAGGTGCTCGGGGCCGGAGAGCAGATCCTCCAGCGCCATCAGGCGGCCAGCCTCGGTGTAGTACTGCATGGACAGGGTGTGCTTGACGTCCAAGAACAGGGACTCCAGCAGCACGCGGCCACCCTTATCGAAGGGCGAGTGCAGCAGCGCCGTAATGAGGCGGTTGCGCTCGTGGTAGTATGCCTGCCAGCCGACGGAGTCATCCTTATCGGTCCAGGACACGTGCCACACGCCCGCACCGGGGAAGGACACGGTAGCGAAGCCCGCAGCCTTAGCGCGCAAACCGTACTCAGCGTCATCCCACTTCAGGAACAGAGGCAGGGACAGACCGATTTCCTTGATGACGGCGGTCGGGATGAGGCACATCCACCAGCCGTTGTAGTCCACGTCCACGCGGCGGTGCAGCCACGGGGTGTTACGCAGGTTGTGGTGGCCCAGGTTGTGACCCATAGCCATGTCATCGTGCGGCTTAGCGTAGAAGTTACGCCACGGGTCAACAACCTCACCGAATGCGTGCAGGACCGAACGGTCGAACATGTCGAACATGTGCGCACCCACGATGGTGGGTTCCTTGCAGTAGTTCGCGAAGGTCACCATACGCAGGATCGACTCGGGCTCAACGATAACGTCGTCATCGAGCAGCAGCACGTAATCGGAACCGTTGTTGACAGCCTCGAACATGCCGCGCGAGAAGCCACCGGAACCGCCCAGGTTGCCCTGGTTGATAATGCGGAACTTACCGGAAAGAGGCTTGACGACCTCTTCGAAATCCTCGTGATCCTGCACCTTCTGGGTGCCCTGATCCACAATCAGGAACTCGTGCACAGCATCGAAAATCTCGGGGCTCTCACCCAGAGCACGAATGTTGTTAATGCAGTACTCCACCTTGTTCATGGTGGTAATCTGCACGGTCGCCTGACCAGCCTTCACGTCTGCGCGGGGCTCAATGTCGCCCAGCCAGTTCGCCTCAACCAGCTCAAGGTCGCCGGTGCCAGCCAGGTCGAACCAGTACCAGCCGCCGTCACCGAACGGTGCCAGGGGCAGGGTGAAGGTGTTGGTCTCCTCGCCGGAGAGCAGCTTCGCATCCACGCGCTGAATCACGCCACGGCCATTGGACTTGTACACAATGACCATGCCCTCACCGCGAGTCTGAACGCTCAGCACGACCTTCTGCAGGTCAGTCCAGCGGCGCCAGTACGAGGCGGGGAACGCGTTGAAGTACGTGCCGAAAGACAGGCTCTGACCCGCGTTCACGGTGATGGAGCGGCGGCTGTTCAGGCTGTTCGCGGCATCACGGTTCGCGCTGGCGCTCGACACAGACTGGCCGGAGGTGTTCATCGCCTCCGCAATGGAGGTGGAAGCGTCGCCGTCAATACGGGTGGGCAACTGAACGCCGGTTGCGACACTCGCATCCACGTACAGGGGCACGACGTCAGTCTCAACCGCGCTCGGGAAAATAACCCGCTGCAGGTTCTTCAAAGTCTTATCAGCCATGGTTATGCGTCAACACCACCGGACTCGATCTTCGCACCGTTAGCGAAGTGCGGGCGGATCTTGTTGTCGAACATGGACAGTGCAGCACCGATAGCCATGTGCATATCCAGGTACTTGTAGGTACCCAGGCGGCCACCGAACAGCACGTTGTTCTCGCCCTTAGCCAGGTCGCGGTACGCCAGCAGCTTCTCACGGTCCACGGAGGTGTTGACCGGGTAGTACGGCTCGTCGCCCTTGTTCGCGAAGCGAGAGTACTCGCGCATGATGACGGTTGCGTCCTTGGTGTAGTCACGCTCGGGGTGGAAGTGACGGAACTCGTGGATGCGGGTGAAGGGAACATCAGCATCCGGGTAGTTCATCACGGAGCAGCCCTGGAAGTCCTCAATCGGCAGGACTTCTTCTTCCAGGTCGATAGTACGCCAGGACAGGTCACCCTCAGCGTAGTCGAAGTAGCGGTCAACCGGACCGGTGTAGACCACGGGAATCTGACCCAGGACGTTCTCGCGAGAGTACTGGTGACCGGGCTCGAAGAAGTCAGTGTTCAGGTGCACCTCAATGTTCGGGTGCGCCGCCATACGCTCCAGCCATGCTGCGTAGCCGTCAACGGGCAGACCCTCGTACTTGTCGTTGAAGTAGCGGTTGTCGTAGTTGTAGCGAACCGGCAGGCGGGAAATGATGGATGCGGGCAGCTCTTCCGGCGGGGTCTGCCACTGCTTAGCGGTGTAGTGCTTGATGAACGCCTCGTACAGGGGGCGACCAATCAGGGAGATACCCTTATCGTTCAGGTTCTGCGGGTCGGTGCCAGCCAGCTCGCCAGCCTGCTCAGCAATGAGCGCCTTTGCCTCTGCGGGAGAGTAAGCTGCGTTGAAGAACTGGTTGATGGTACCCAGGTTAATGGGCATGGGGTACACGATGCCGTTGTGGCGGGTGTACACGCGGTGTACGTAGTTGGTGAACTCGGTGAAACGGTTCACGTACTCCCAGACACGCTCATTGGAGGTGTGGAACAGGTGCGCACCGTAGCGGTGCACCTCAATACCGGTCTGCTTCTCCTTCTCGCTGTATGCGTTACCACCGATGTGGGAACGGCGGTCCAGCAGGGCAACCTTCAGGCCCAGCTCAGTGGCAGCCTGTTCTGCGATGGTCAGACCAAAGAGGCCCGAACCGACTACTACGAGGTCAGCGGTCAATGTTTTCTCCTGTATTATCACGGCGCACCGCCGCTTCTGCGAGGGCGGTATTCACCTACCAGATTGGACACATCCGAGGGTTCTCAGTCGCGCCGCAATCCGCACGGGTGGAGGCAAAAAGCCTCACCCGTGATGGATATAGTCATAATCTAAGATACCTGTTTATCAAGCACTACGCATACTTATGACGTGCTTTTAGGGGCTTTTGGACTATTGTTCGCGCACTCTTTCCCCGAGTGAATATTCTTCACGAACCCCGAGGTCACGCCGGTCTGAGATAGTTCTTTCTTCTGCGTATTTTTACGACCCGCTCATGGTGAAGGAATTTTATTTACGGGTAAATATTCACCCGCCCTAGTTGCGGCGGTAATTAGCCGCCACCCAGAGCCGCAGCTACAAGGGGCAGATTGTAGCGGATGCTTCAAGGCTTTCACGCGTTACAAGAAAGCGCACCTATCAGCGCATTTAGGGATGTGAGCTGACGTATGCGAGAAGCAATTGAGGTGGTTTATCCACAATTTTTTGAAAAATAGGGCGAAAAATTCAAAAAATACGAACATTTTAGTTTATCTACAGATAATTTATTGAGCTTTAATGCTTTTTAATGTTTTCTAAGGGCATGACTCTCTTCTTTCTCGACCACCACAACACCGCACTCCCCTACCCCCGCGTACTCCGACTCGACGGCGAGGCGGTACCCAACGGACTACAACTCAACCCCGGTAGTGCAAACCAGCAGGCTCTAGAGCGGGCACTCAACCACGCCCTGCAACACCCTGCACCCGGCACGCACGCTCAGGCGCAGGAAACGACGTTCCAGCTACGCCCCGCGCATGATAAGGACCCCGCCGGCGCCTCGATTACACCGAACAGCCGCATTCCGAACAAATCTCAAACTCCGGGCGCGCCCGCCGTCAGCCTCCTGCACATTCTGCGCGGACCCGACGCGGGCGCAACCTTCCCCATCAGCCGCGGCCGCACCAGCCTCGGCAGGGCAGCACTACCTGCCCGTGGAGGAGAACAGCCGCACCACATTCACCTGCAGGACCCCTTCCTCAAGCCGGTGCACGGCAACTTCTACGCCGACAGCTCCGGCATCCGCTGGATCGAAAAACGCCCCGCCGCGAGCGAGGGCAGCGAGAAGGCACAGGGCAGTATGAAAGCACAGGGCGGCAAGAAGGTGCAGGGCGCCGAGCCGCGCATCCTGCGCTGGGACGAGCCTTTCCGTCTCGGCTCCTCACTCTGCATGCTCACCTCCCCCAGCGCAGACGGCGAACACACCGTAGAAAAGGCGAGCACGCCCACCACGACCCCTGGCGAGCCCGAGCAGATGCTCGCTCACCTGGGCGATGCCGGCAACCCCTTTGAGCCGGTGGTGGTGAACCCTCCCGCGCCGCGTAAGCTCAAGCAGATTCTGTTGAGCGTGTGCCTGCCGATTGTGGTGGGTCTGATTATTGCGCTGGTGACCGGCATGTGGTTCCTTCTGCTGATGTCTGCGGCGTCTTCGCTGCTGATGCTTCTGCATTTCTTTGGCGGTCGGGCGGAGAACCGTGCCGCATCGCAGCAAACTCATCAGGCGGCACTGCAGGAAAAGGAACGTGCCCTCGCCCTGCCGACCGCGGGCGACCTGGCGATTTCGGGTCCCTCTGCTCTGTATGATGCCGCCTACCCGGCTATTGTGCTCGGGTGCGGTCCCCGCCAGCCCTACCTGCGCGGCCGCAACCTCCCGCTGGGCGCTCTGGAAAAGCAGGATGCGCCCCACTATCTGCCGCTACCCACCCCGATTCTCGGGCACTATCTGAAGCTGGAGGAGGCGCATCTGCGTGCCTACCTGGTGCAGCTGGTGGCGGGTTATCCGGGTTCGGTGCATGTTCTGTTGGCCGGTGCTGAGAGCGCTGAGCAGCAACGCACTAATAGTCTCTTGCAAACTCTGGCTGTGGTGCCGGGCGTGAGCGTGCATTGTCTGCCGGGCGCGCAGCAGGAGAAGTATCTGCATTCCCTGCAGAGTAGCTTGCAGTCGGAGCTTTCCGCTTCTGTTCCGCCGCTGGTTCTCATGCCGCAGGTGGTGAGCGCTATCTACGCTCCCCTGCTGACCGCACTGAACTCTGGGGCGGTCGCGGAGTCTTCGCACTCCCGTGCGTTCGCCTCCCCGCGTGAGCAGAAGATGAACGCCCCGGCGCTCTGCGTGCTGGGCAGTGCCGAGGGTGATAGCTCCACCCATGCCCCCGGTGCGCTTTTTGGTGCCGCCTGGGTTGAGTGTACGAGTGAGGGTAGCCACCGTCAGAGCATTCGCTACCGCGCGCAGGGTTATGCGGCGCCGCCGGTGCAGCCCACCGAGGGTGTCTACCAGGTGCATCCGCTGGCGTGTGAGGGTCTGTGCCAGCATGCCGATGGGCTCAGCGTTGAGGCGTTCTGTGCCGCTCTTGAGAACCTGTACCGCGCCGGATGCGAGCAGGAGCAGGGTGCGCTCGGTGAGGCACAGGTGCACCAGTCGGCGCATCTATTCTCTTCCCTGCAGGCGCAGAGCGCGCGGCAGAAGAACCGCACCGATGACATGGCGGTGGAGTCTGTTCTGCAGCGCTGGTCCGCTCAGCGTTACGCCTCCGATATTCGCTGCTACCTGGGTGTTTCTTCGGGTGGATCGCTGAATATTGGTCTGTCTGAGCACGGCCCGCACTGGCTGCTCGGTGGCACGACCGGTGCCGGCAAATCGCAGCTGTTGCGTTCGCTGGTGCTCAGCGCTGCGCTACGTTACCCGCCCGAGCGCCTCGGCCTGATTCTGGTGGATTTCAAGGGCTCGGCTGGTTTGGGTCCTCTGGCTCAGTTGCCGCATGCGCTCAGCGTGTTGAGTAATTTTGATGTGTCCGCGGTGGAGCGTGCGCTCGAATTTTTGCGCGCCGATATTCACCGCCGCGAGGTGGATTTGCAGGCGCTCGGTGTGAACTCCTACCGCGACTACCTGGCGTCCTGCCAAGCGGCGGGTACGACTCCGCGCTACCCCGAGCTGCTGATTGTGGTGGATGAGTTCCGCATGCTCATCGATTCCATGCCGGACGCTATGGCTGAGCTGATGCGCATCGCCACGATTGGCCGCTCGCTGGGTCTGCACCTGGTGTTGGCGACTCAGCGTCCGCAGGGCGCTATTTCGCAGGATATTCGCGCCAATATTGCCACGAGCATTTGCTTGCGTGTGGCGAGCGCGCAGGATTCCTATAACCTGCTGGAGCATGAGTCTGCGGCGTATATTTCGGCGGCGCATCCGGGTGCCGGGTATGTGCGCCTGCCGGATGGTCGTTCCCTGCCGTTCCGCGCCCCGCTGGTGGATGCGGTCCCTTCGAGCAGCGATGCCCGTCCGGTGCAGGTGCTGGGTCTTGAGGAGGGCGGCTGGCGTGAGCTGACTGCCGTTTCTGCCGTTCAGACGTTGGGTGGCAATGAGGATGAGCTGCTGATTCGTTCGGCTCAGCAGATTCGTGCGCTCTATGAACGCGAGTACGCGCCGAAGAATCTTCAGAAGAATGCGGCAGTTCAGGCAGTTCAGGATGAGTACTGCCCGATTCCGCCGGAGCTTCCCGAGAACACCCCGTTGCCCGTGGTGGAGGCGCCGGTGAGCGAACCGGTAGCGTACGGCATTGACCCGGCGGCTACCTCTCAGGAACATGTCGAGCCCAACACCGCCCCCGAAGGCTATCTGCTGGGTGAGCTGGAGATTGCCCGCTACGGTGTGCGCCGCCCGATCAGCTGGTCGGGTCAACAGGCTCTGGCGCTGCTGGCTCAGAGCGCCGAACGCGCCCCGATGCTCTACGGGCTTTTAACTCAGGCATTCGCCGCCCGCACGCCAGTTGTTCTGCTGACCTCTGACGGCGCGCTCTACCGCGACCTGGAACCCTACGCCGGTGCCTTTGAGTCGCTCGTGGGCGCGCAGGAACTTTCGCATCTGCGATTCTGTCTGGAGGAGCTACGCACCCCGAACCTGTGGGGTGCTGAGGCCACCGCCCGCCCGCTCATCATTGTGGACGGTCTGGATAGTTGGCTGGAGGCGCTGGTTCGCCAACCCGACACGGAGAACCTGCTCTACGACCTGCTCTCGCAGGGGTGCCGTCGCGGCTATTCGGTGGTGTTCACCTCCGCGTTGAATCCGCGCGGTCGTTTCGCGGCGGCGGCACATTCTACGCTGTTGAGCCGCCGCTTCTTGGACGCCGACCTGATGCGTTCGACAAGCAAGGACTACCCGACCCCGGCGCAGAGCCACTACTGCGTGGAGGGTGCCATCAACGAGGAGCTAATCGGGGATCAGCCGCTGAGCGCGTCGATTCTTTCGCCCTGTGTTTCGGGTTTCCGGGAGCTGATTCAGGTTCTGCGGGGTAACGCCGCGAGCGCTTCTAGCGGGTCGAGCGCTCACCCCGGCACTCTTCTGCGGCAGTTCCCCGAGTACTATCGTATGCCCTCGACCGAGTACGTAACCGCCGCCCACGCCACCTGCAATCCTCAGGGCGCTAAGCTGTTGGTCGCGTTTGACCGCCGGCAGATGCCGGTGTGGATGAGCGCCCCGGCTGGCGCGGTAGTTCCGGTGCAGGGTTCCCGGTCGGCGGGTAAAAGTACCCTGCTGGAAAGCATTGCTCAGCTCAACCCGCAGCTGAGCGCCCTCGTCCTTGAAGGTTCTGGAGGTAGCACCGGTGAGCCGCCAAGCGTGGAGCGTACCCGTGCGCTCCTGGACTCGGTGAAGAACCCCGCGCACACGCTCGTGCTCATTGACGATCTGCAGTACCTACAGCCCGCCGTTCAGCAGCTACTTCTGGAGCGTCGCGGTGAGTTCCGCGCCATGCTGGTCGCCTACACGCCCTGGCCGAGGCGTGCCTCCTCACCCCTGCTGGCTGCGCTCATGGGATGCTCGCGTGCGCTTCTGCTCGCGCCCGCATCCTTGGCGGATGCCGACATGTGCACGGTGACCGCGCTACCTCTGGATCGATTCACGCAGGGTGAGCAGCCCGCCGGCCGTCTTGTGGTGGTGGATGGCGCCTCCGTGTGCGCGGCGCAGGTTCCCCTGGCTCTGACCACGGCAGCGCAGGCTGTAACAGCCGCGCAGAAGGTTCCGGTAGCGGTCTAGAACTGAACAATCTCGGGTTTATTGCTCTGGGAGTTTAGCGGCGTCGGCGGCTGTACTTCTCTGCTTCTTCGCCCGATGCCTCGGTGACCGCCTCAATATAGCGGCGGCTACTGGGCATGAGCACGAAGATGAAGGCAGCCGCCGCACCAATAACACCCGCAATCGTGATGACCTGGCCAATGTTCAGGCCGTAGGCGCTCACGTTCATGACGAGGGTGCTTGCGGTGACCCACAGTGCGCAGAGGGTAATCAGGATCATGGGCAGGCGCGAACCGAAGCGGCCGCGGTAGAAACGCAGGCCAAAGTAGGTCATGCCCGCGGCAATGAGCACCTGGAGCACACCGCCCACAATCGCTTGGGCGGTAGACATTCCGCTGACGATAAAGGGGTAGAGGATACCGCGAATCAGGATGTATGCCGCGAAGGTTTCGGTCAGGGCGAATGCATAGATGACGTTGAACGGGCGTGACGGCACGGTGGGCTCCTCATGGGTAGTGTTGGCGGCAGACCGGGGTGTATTTGGTCCGATGTGTTGGTCGATGTGCTGGTGCGTTAGCGGGTGGCATTGCCCCCCCGTCTCGGGTTCACCGCCTCGTCGTCGGTGCGGTATTTCAGGGGTAGGTACCGCTTTATATTATGCCTGAGGTGCCGCTCACCCAACCGCCTGCGTCTCGCCCATGAGACGAGACGCAGGATATGTGTGTCAGCATGCGATTCCCCACCCTCTCAATTAGACAAAGGTTAGCCTAAGTGATAGATGCCTCAGCGTAATACTGAAGTTTTTAGAGAAAAGTACTTGTCACATCCGCTCCAACATGCGAAAGTTGATAAGTCAATTTTCACCCTAACGCTGGGTGAGCATCCCCTCAGCGGATGTATTTGACACGCACACAGGAAAATAGATGTGTCTTGCCACCGCGTGAGACCGTAAATCATGAAGGAGGTCCACCGTGGATTGGCGTAGTCGTGCAGCTTGTTTGGACAAGGATCCGGAGCTGTTCTTCCCCGTAGGAAACACCGGACCTGCCCTGTTGCAAATTGAAGAGGCTAAGACTGTCTGCCGCTCTTGCGAGGTTGTAGACGTCTGCCTGAAGTGGGCCATCGAGACCGGCCAGGACTCCGGCGTATGGGGTGGCACCAGTGAAGACGAGCGTCGTGCGATGAAGCGTCGCGCAGCTCGTGCCCGCCGTGCATCCTAACTTCCGGAGTATTCAATAGGGCATCAAAAGCGTGGTGCAGTGATATAAAGTCACTGCACCACGCTTTTGCCATATACAGAACCTATCTAGACAGCAAACTGCCGCCACCCCGTACTCGGGGCGGCGGCAGTTCTACATGTCATACGAGAAGGGCTTAGACGAGCACCGCGGTAATCACCACGCGGGTGCCCTTCGGTTCATTAGCCTCCCAGCGAATCGAGCCGTTCAGCTCGCTCGCCACCAGGGTACGCACAATCTGCATGCCCAGGCCTTCCTTACCGGTCACCGGGCGGTAGGCGTTCGGGCCGGACTCTTCAATCTTCTTATCGCCCATGCCCTTACCGTCATCAGTAATCACGACGGTGAGGATGTTCTCACCCTCATCGTTGGTGCCGCGAATACCCTCGAGAGTCACGGTGCCGGTCTCGCCGTCCAGGCCGTGCTCGACAGCGTTCGCGACAACCTCGTTGATAACCAGTGCCAGAGGGGTAGCGAACTGGCTCGGCAAAGACCCAAAGGAACCAATCAGCTTGGTAGACACGTGCTGGCCGGGGGAAGCAAGCTCAGCGGCAAGGTGGAACTGACGCTCAATCAGCTCATCAAAGTCGACGTTCTGAGTCAGGCCCTGCGAGAGCGCCTCGTGCACGGTAGCGATCGTTGCCACGCGGCGCATCGCCTGCTCCAGGCCCTGACGTGCCTCATCAGTGGTCATACGGCGTGACTGCAGGCGCAGTAGAGCGGACACGGTCTGCAGGTTGTTCTTCACGCGGTGGTGGATTTCGCGGATAGTCGCGTCCTTGGTCATAAGTTCCAGTTCGCGGCGGCGCAACTCGGTCACGTCACGGCAGAGAATCACGGCGCCCTCACGCTCGATGCGGGCGCGCCTCTGCACCAGCAGCGGGATGGATCGCATGGTCACGCGAGCACGGGCAATAACCAATTCGGTGCGCAGGTCGCTACGACCGGCAAGGACCAGCTGCAGGGTTTCGTCTGCCTGTTCACCGGCAGGAAGCATCGCACGGGTGACGTCGGCAAGGTTTTGCTTTTCGAGGTAGCCGGTCATGCCCATGCGGTTGTACATGGAGTTCGCATTCGGGGAGGCAACCACCACGCGGCCGGCGGGGTCAAGCACAATAATGCCGTCGATCACGCGGGGGTTGCCCTGGGTGTTGTTTCCCTGGGCGAGGGGGTCGGGCCACAGGCCGGAGTGCACCATGGAGAGCATGGTGTCGGCAGTATATTCGTAGACCTCGTCGCTGATGGAGGGGTAGCCACTGGGTGTGGCAATCTTGTGGCTGGTCAGCAACGCAATGGTGCGGTTGTTGCGCACGATAGGCACGAAGGTTACGTGTACGCGCGGGCGGGCACCAACGCCTTCACCGCTTCCTTCGTCGGTGTAGGTGCTGATGTTCTGGTCAATCCAGACGCGGTATGCTTCGTCGCGGATTCCGTCTTCCATGTCGTGGTCGATGATGTCGTGGTGGAAGAGGGTTCGGACGTTGGAGGGGCGCACGTGCGCGAAGGCACGGAAAGTACTGGTTACGCTGGGACCGGATACGGCGTCCGGGGAGCTGCCGTCGGCAACAACGTAGTCGGTGGGGAACCATAGAACCAGGTCACTCTGGGCGATGTCAGAGATGACCTGCCATTCGCCCATGATGAGGTGAACGCGTTCAGTGTCGCCGGGACCGAAGTCGCAGGCGCTCATAATTCCTTCTGCAAAAGACATATGTTTGTGTGCTTCCCTAAGTTCGGGTGTGTTCAACCATTTTACGGTTTGTTCGCCGCAAATCCCATTCAAACGACAATACGTGGAATAGTTTACAGAGCATTTCTTGGAGCGCGCTTTTTAATCGCATATATGACGCAGCGCAATGAGATGCACCCCTCAGTTGTACAGTGAGGCATTCGCACTACTCCCCCGTTTCGACCCCCGTGTGAAGGCGCAAAAACCCGGCGTATCGGCGCTCTGCAGTTCCTAGAAGAAACCGAGAGAAACACCGATACGCCGGGGTTTCGTTCGCCCGCCTCTGGCGGGCATTAGTTGTAGCTGACGGACCTGTACGCCGGGGCTGAAGTTAAGCGCCGGGGCGTACCGCGTACATACCCTCGAGCATCGCCTCCAGGGACTGCACGACCGCGTGGCGGGGTGCGACCTCCAGCAGCGCTTCACCGTTGCGGCGCAACCGGTCCATGACCTTACGCTCGTACGGAATCACGCCGGTGAGCGGAACCGACAGGTAGCGCGCCCAGTTATCGCTCATCTTAGCCTCGGGATTGAATCCGGCGGCTTCGCGGCGGCTACGATTGAGCCAGTACTGCACATCCGTTTCTGGGGCGAAAAGATCCGGGCGCGACTGCACCTCGCGGGCGAGGTTAATCAGGCGCGGCAGGCCGATGACGTCCGCTTCGCCGAGTGCAATCACACGGTCGGAGCAGGCGAGCGCGGTGAGGGTCGCGGCATTACGGCGCGGTGCCGGGCCGTCAAAGGTCAGTTCCTCATCGACCTCAATGGGGGCGGCAACATCGCAGATGACCAGGTCGTAGCGGTGCTTGAGCCATTCGAGTACCTCGGCGAAGGCGCGGGCGCGCACCTCGGGCCAACGCGAGGAGGAAGTGATGCCACTCAAGAAGTCGAAGGTGCCGTTTTTGAGGGGCACTCGCTCCATGATGGCGCCGGCTTTCTTCTCGTCGAGCTGGGCGCGGTCGGCGTCCGAGCAGAGAATCGCCAGGCCGGAGCCGGTGTCCTCGAGCGCCATGAGCGCGTCCAGGCTGGGCGCGTAGGTGTCTGCGTCGATGAGGCAAACCTGCTGACCCTGCTGCGCCGCGAGAGCGGCGAGATTGAATGCGATGGTGCTTCGGCCGGGTGCACCGTGAGTGCCCCAGACGGTCACAATCTTGCCGAGGCGGTGGCCGGGCTGGTAGCGGGAGGGCGCGGCGGGATCCTGGTTGATGTCTGGGTGCTGTGGCAGGGTGCCGTCGTTGTTCTCGTTCTGCACGTGCAGGGCGTAGTCGTTGCCGGGTGCGAAAGAGTCGACGATGGCGGCGGCCTGGCTGAGCACGGATTCTTCGTTGCTGGGCGCAACGGAGGAGGCTGCTGCCGGGTCGTGTACGCCGGGTGCACCGGGTGCGTTTCCGGCGGGGGCTGCGGGGTCGATTCCGTAGCTTCCGTAGTCGGCTCCGTAGGGTGCGGCGG
Organism: Rothia sp. 27098_8_27; assembly: GCF_041432805.1. NCBI lineage: Bacteria > Bacillati > Actinomycetota > Actinomycetes > Micrococcales > Micrococcaceae > Rothia > Rothia sp. 27098_8_27. The sequence goes on from NZ_JAPWAJ010000001.1 coordinate 724,219, forward strand.
TATTTGATGCAGTGCCCGCGGCGGGGTCGTAGCCGTAGCCGCCCGCCCCATAGCCAGTAGCTCCGTTATCGTAACCGTAGCCGCCGTATCCACTGTCGTAGCCGTAGCCTGCATTGTAGCCGTAACCGGCGTCCTGACCGTAGACGCCCTCCGGTCGGTGGGCGACAGGCTGAACGGGCGGCTGAGCCGGAATCTGCGCGGGCACGCCGTAGCCTGCGGCGGGTCGGGCGAGCGCCGCATCCACCGCCTGTTCGAGCGAGCCCAGGATCTCATCGAGGGCCGCTTCGGGGCGGATGCGGTGCGCCTGCGTGGGCAGGGGCAGAGTGTCCGGGGCGATAACCGCCAGGAGCACTTCGGAGGCGGCGAGCGCGTCCACGGTGGAGACGCTCATTTCGGCGGGCACGTGGACGCAGAGCAGCACGCGGGCGATACCGGTGTGCGCCATACCGACGGCTTCGCTGAAGTCCTGCACGGTGCGCGCCACGGAGACGCGGCCGCGCTGGGATTCGATGCGGCTCAGGAGCGAACCGTCATCGCCGTAGAGGATGACGGGGATATTCACTGGCCCTCCCCGTAGGTGCCGGGGATGAGGCTGATCTTGGAGTCGCTGTTGCTTTCCTTGACGAGGGCGGCGAGGGCTTCTTCCTTGACCCACAGCTGCACGGTTGCTTTGCCGTTGGCGCCAAGCACGCCTTCATCGACCGTTACGGCAACGATTTCGGCATTGGTGACGATGGCGCGGGCACCGTTTTCGGCGCGGTTATCGCTCTTGGTGTCGGGGTTGCGCGGGCCGGAAGTCCACACGTCCACGCGCTCGCCAGCCTTCAGTGCGGAGGCGGCGGTGCGGTCAATGCTGACGGTGGCGAGGCGGCGCCCTGGGGAGGTTTCAGTGCCTACCGATTCTTTGCTGATGAGGTTGCCGGCAGGGATGCGCTGGGTAGCGATTTTGCCGTTCATCTGTGCGGCATCGGCGCGGGTGAAGTACTTATCTTTGGCGGAGTCGATGTTCGCTTCGACTCGGGCTAGTTTGTCTTCGGTGATTTTCTCGCCGAGGCGGATTTCGCTTTTGGCGGTGTAGTACTCGGTTTTGCTGTTGTTGGCTTGCACGTAGAGCTGCACGCCGGTAATGGAAACGAGCACGAGTAGTACACCGAGAATGAATCGCCAGTCTTTGACGGTGGGCCTTTTGAGGCGTTTGGCGTGGGGCTCGGTGAGGGTGGAACGCTTCGTCGCGTTCTGTCGTATGCGCATGATGTGGTTGTGCCTTTCGGTGCGGAAGCCGGCGGTGATTCCGGTGTTGTTCAACTGACCGATGAGCGAGTGGTGTGTATTCGTTAGTGCTTTGACTGAATTCTGGCACTAACCCTAACAGCATATTTCATTTAGTATTCTCTCTCAACAAGAGTCGTGTTTATGAAATATTTTTGGGTTTCGCCCCTTTTGAAGGGGCGATTAGATAACTTTTCAGCTCATATAAGGCTTTTTGTGAGCAAATTTCACGGTGATGGCATATACTGAAAGTACTCAATAGATGTTCTGTATGGACTCTATGTAAAAGGCTACTAACGGTAGCTAGGGGCCCAGGATTTCACTCACGGAAAGGATTCAATTCGATGACTGCACCTCGTTTCCTCACTCTGAGCGACGTCGCCGAGGAGCTGCAGGTTTCGCTTTCGCAGGTGCGCGCTCTGGTGCGTAGCGGCGAACTTCCCGCCATTCAGATTGGTGGACGTAACCAGTGGCGTATTGAACGCTCTCGCTTTGAAGAGTACATTACCGAGCGCCACGAGCAGACTCTGGAGGCGATTGCTTCCGGCAAGCTCACTGCAAAGGCTAAGGTCGATTAGTATTTCGACGTGCACCTCGCGGGCGTAATGCTCGAGTGTTTTAGAAAGGTCCGCTCCTCTCGTTGAGATTTCAATGAAGAGGGGCGGACCTTTTTGTGTTTATTACTGCTTTCATAAGGGTATTTATAGTTGTCGAGGCGTTTTTTGCGAGCGTACCCACGAACGGTATTGCTCGCTATTTCCCCGTGCTTTTAGCGTGAAATACGGGCGATGACTGCGCTAATACGAGCCAGCGGAATAGTGCGCACGCCGGCGCCGCGAGGTGCACGGGAGTAGCCGGAGGCGCCCTGCCCATAACCACCCTGACCGTAACCACCCTGCCCGTAGGTTCCCTGCGCGCCGTAGGCTGCACGCGCGTACTGGTCGCGTTCGTAGATGCGCGGGTACTGGCCGCCGTTGAGCAGACGCAATTCGAGGAAGTCGGCACCGACTCGCTCGATCACGCCGTCGTAGCTGACGGTGCCACCTTCGAGGGAGAGGCGGACGGGTTCGCGTGCCATAGCGAGGGAGCGGAGGGCGAGCTGAATTTTCATGCGGTAGCGTTCGGGGCGAATATCAGCGCGCCCGGGAGCGATGCCACCTTCCCACCAGAGCATTCCGCGCAGGGGGATGATGATGTTCTCGCCGCGCGCTTCGATGCTGACCCATTCTTCGCCGACCATTTCGAGTTTGCCTTCGTAGGTTTGCATGTCGGTGGCGCAGATGCGAATGGGTCCGCCGACCTGCGCGAGGAGGCGGTCGTCGAGGGTGATGGTGGAGTACTGGACGCGGGCGACTTGGCGGGCGTCCTGTTCCATATCCCAGGCGCGTTCGGAGGCGAGGCGCGCCTCAATGTCTCGTAGGAACTTTTCCATGCTCATGCTATGACCCTACCCGAGTAGCGGGTGCAGACACTAACCGGGGTGCTTTCTAATCGGATGATGCTTCTTGAACCTGGTTTTTGAAGCAAATTCCACCAAATTACATGTTTTTCATATATCTTGATGCTTTTTGCTTCATTTTTAGCGTGACTTCCTGTATAAATAAAGCAATACCAAAACACATCAAACACACCATTTGGAGGTCATTGTGGACCATCTTTCCACGCCGGGTCAGGCGCCCGCAGCCTTCGCTTCGCATCCCCTTGCATCCGTTGCTCCTCTGGCATCCGGCGCTGACGCAGGTCACGAAACCAGCACCAAAGCTAGCTACCAGGATGCTCTGCTCTTCATCGCCCCTCCCCTACTTTCCGCCGCGGTCTTGGGCGCGTTAAGCGTGAATCTGCACCGCATCCCCTCGGCACACCCGCTGGCAGATGCTTCGTTGCTCTGCGCTGGCGCGGTAGCAGCCCTCATTACCGCCTGGTGGTTCATCAGTTTTATCTACGCGCTCTTCTACGCTCGTTCCCTGCGAGTTTCGAGCCGCAACGCTGACCGCGCTGTGCTGCAGGTTCCGGCGATTTTCCGTCCGCGTTTTATGCGCCGCATCGTTCTGACGCTCGGCGGCACGGCGCTCGGAGTGGGGGCGGTTCTGGCTCCCGCGCAAGCTACGGTGGCTACGCCCAGCAACGCCGGGCTGAACGGCGCGGAGGGCATACCGCAGACACCCATTTCAGCAGTTATGGCAGCAGATTCATCGATTACCGCGGCGGCAGACGCCAGCTCAGATGCGGTTCTCTCCGATACCACCCCGAATCAGTCCGCTACTCCCCTGGCCCTTTCTGCTGAGGTTCCCAATATTCCCCTGGCTCCCGAGCCTTCGGAGGCGGCAGGCTACTTGCAGGACCGTAGCCCCTTCTTTTCTCCTCCCCGCACCGAGGCGGGCACCTACTCTTACACGGTTCAGGCGGGCGATACGCTCTGGTCGATTGCCGCCGACCAGCTGGGCGAAGGCACCGACGCCTCCACCATTTACGACTACACCCTCGACATTTACGAGGCGAACAAGGACGCTCTGGGTCAGAACGCCGAGCTGCTCTACGAGGGGCAGGTTCTGCAGATCCCCGAACAGCCCGTTCACTAACCTCACCCGCGCCTTCCACCCCATTCCACCTCATCCCAACAGTCTTTCGTTGGCTCGACTCACCTCACATACCCCTGCACCGAAAGCCTCTGCACCGAAAGGAGCCGTCATGAGCTTCTCCAACCTTCTCCCCCGTTCCCCGTGGACCCCGCCGCATCAGCCTGCCTCCCGCGACAACCAGTCTGCCAGCCCGTACTCGAAGCGTCAGGCGGCACGCACCTCCCAGCCGGTGGCTCAGTCGGTGCCCCAGCCCGCGAGTGCCGAGCAGGTCGCTCCGCTACCGGAGCAGGGGCAGGGCACGATGGCTCTGGTGCAGAGGAGGAACAACCCGTCGATCTATTCGCTGTTGCCGCTTCCGCGTTATGAGCAGCATTCGGCGCAGCGCCCGAAGGTGGCGAAGAGGGGCCGCCCGCTGCGTCCGGCGGATGCGCTAGCTCGCCAGCTGGAGGGCCGTTGCGCGGGTGTGGCGATTGCTTACCTGGAGATCATGTCGGCTCGTCGTTCGCGTCAGCAGCTGGCGCAGTGGGTGTCAGCGGATTGCTTCCACCGTCTGCTACCGTTCTTCCCTAAGAATCCGCGTCAGGTGCGCCAAGAGATGCTGTTGACTATTCCTCCGGTTCTGCTGCGGGTGCGAGCGCAGAAGGTGCACGAGGAGCTCTACGAAGCGGTGGCGCTACTGCGTTGTGCGGATAAGGTTCGCGTGGTGACCATGCAGATGCGTCTGATTCACGGTATGTGGCTGATTACCGCGATTGAGCAGCCGCAGAGCCGGGTCGAGGAAGATTAGGTTTCCTCATCGCCCATTGGATAAATCGCCCACAGAATAACGCACAGACACGCAGAGAGGGTGCGAATCCGGTATTGGATTCGCACCCTCTCTGTTGCGTCTATAGCATTTTCGGGTTTACGCCGAGGCTACTTCTCCTTCGAGCGTTCCACGTGAACCTGCTCGTGACCGTCCTCATCCGGGGCGGAGTACTGCAGGAACTTCGGGCGTGAAGGCTCAGCCAGGCGCACGGCAGAAGCCTGAGTACGCTGCTTGGACAGGTCCAGGTTGAACAGGTAGGTCACGGTCTCTTCACGGACCGCACCGAGCATCGACTGGTACATGTCGTAGCCTTCACGCTGGTACTCGACCAGCGGGTCACGCTGAGCCATCGCACGCAGACCGATACCTTCCTTGAGGTATTCCATCTCGTACAGGTGCTCGGGCCAGCGCTCACCAATGACGGACAGCATGACGCGGCGTTCAATTTCGCGCATGCTCTCTTCGCCGACGCTCTTTTCACGCTCATCGTAGATGAGGTGCGCGTCCGCCAAGACTTCCTTCACAATCTGGTCGCGAGTGATCTTGGTGCGGTCGCCGGCGTCTTCTGCCAGGTCCTCCACGGTGATGGAGATGGGGTACACCTGCTTGAGTGCGTCCCAAAGCTCGTCGAAGTCCCAGTCCTCGGCGTGGCCTTCAGAGACGCGGGCGTCAATGATGGTGGTCAGCACCTCGTCCACGAAACCGGAAATCTGTTCCTTCAGGTCGTCACCGTGCAGGATGCGGCCGCGGTCCTTGTAGATCGCTTCGCGCTGGCGGTTGAGCACATCGTCATACTTGAGCACGTTCTTACGCTGCTCAGCGTTACGGCCCTCAACGTTTGCCTGGGCGGTAGCGATGGCGCGGCTAACGATCTTGGAGTCCAGTGCGGAGTCCTCGGGGGCTGCTGCCATGAGGCGGGTTGCCATGCCGGTGTTGAACAGGCGCATCAGTTCGTCGGTCAGCGACAGGTAGAAGCGGGACTCGCCCGGGTCGCCCTGACGGCCGGAACGACCGCGCAGCTGGTTGTCGATACGGCGGGACTCGTGACGCTCAGTGCCGAGCACGTACAGGCCACCGAGCTCGGTGACTTCCTCGTGCTCTTCGGCTGCGGCGTCTTCGCAGGCCTTCAGAACCTCAGGCCAGCGTGCCTCGTACGCCTCGGAGTTGGTGTTCGGGTCCAGGCCGAGCTCACGCATCTTCTCGACGGCCTCAAATTCGGGGTTACCGCCGAGCATAATGTCGGTACCGCGACCAGCCATGTTGGTTGCCACGGTGACGGCGCCCTTACGGCCCGCCTGCGCAACAATAGCAGCCTCACGCTCGTTGTTCTTTGCGTTCAGCACCTCGTGGCGCACGCCTGCCTTCGCCAGCTGGCGGGAAAGGTACTCGGAGTTCTCCACGCTTGCGGTACCCACCAGAATCGGCTGGCCCTTTTCGTGGCGTTCCTTAATGTCCTTGACGACCGCCTTGAACTTGGCGATTTCGTCGCGGTACACCTTATCGGGGTTGTCGATGCGCTGCACACCCTTGTTGGTGGGGATGGGCACCACGCCGAGCTCGTAGGTGTTCATGAACTCTGCCGCTTCGGTTTCCGCGGTACCGGTCATACCGGACAGCTTGTCGTACATGCGGAAGTAGTTCTGCAGGGTCACGGTCGCCATGGTCTGGTTCTCAGGCTTGATTTCGACGCCTTCCTTCGCCTCAATCGCCTGGTGGATGCCGTCGTTGTAGCGGCGGCCCGGCAGAATACGACCGGTGTGCTCGTCAACAATCAGGACCTCGCCGTCAATGACCACGTAGTCCTTGTTGTTGGTGAACAGCTCCTTCGCCTTAATGGAGTTGTTCAGGAAGCCAATGAGCGGGGTGTTCTTGGATTCGTAGAGGTTCTTCACACCCAGGTGGTCTTCCACCTTATCAATGCCGGATTCGAGGATGCCGACGGTGCGCTTCTTCTCGTCTACTTCGTAGTCTTCACCGCGCTTGAGCAGGGTTGCGGCAATGCGCGCGAACTCTGCATACCAGCGGTTTGCCTCACCGGCTGCGGGGCCGGAAATAATCAGAGGGGTACGCGCCTCATCAATCAGGATGGAGTCCACCTCATCGATAATGGCGAAGTTGTGGCCGCGCTGAACCTGCTCCTCCACGGTCCATGCCATGTTGTCGCGCAGGTAGTCGAAGCCGAACTCGTTGTTCGTACCGTAGGTGATGTCTGCGGCGTACTGCTTACGACGCTCGTCAGGTTCCATGGAGGAGAGAATCACGCCGCACTCCATGCCGAGGAAGCGGAACACGCGACCCATGAGGTTCGCCTGGTACTCAGCCAGGTAGTCGTTCACGGTCACAATGTGCACGCCTTTGCCGCTGAGCGCGTTCAGGTACGCGGGCAGGGTCGCGACGAGGGTCTTACCCTCACCGGTCTTCATTTCGGCAATGTTGCCCAGGTGCAGCGCTGCACCACCCATGAGCTGCACATCGTAGTGACGCTTGCCCAGGGTACGCTTGGACGCTTCACGGACCACCGCAAAGGCCTCCGGCAGCAGAATATCGAGGGATTCGCCGTCCTTGACGCGCTCGCGGAACTTGTCGGTCTCTGCTCGCAGTTCCTCATCGGTCATCGATGCGAAGCTGTCCTCGAGCGAGTTCACCGCCTTAGTGTACGCTTCGAGCTGTCGCAGAACCCTCTTATCGCCGGTTCGGAGGATTTTCTCCAAGAAAGATGCCACTGAGCTTCTACTCCTTGCTTGTTTCGGTACCCTCACCAAGGGCGCGCGAAAGTGCGCGCGGTGAGGCCTTCCTACATATTGTATGGCAGAGCCGCCTAATTCGCCCGTCCGAGCTCTTTTTTACGCTCTGCGCCCACGAGGTGACATTTGGTGACACTCGAATCTTTCACCCTCCGGTTGAGACCTCCGGCTAAGATGCAGGTACCACCGAGAGCAGCAGAACTGGCTCCACACGAGGCGGGGAAGGCCCAGACAAGGGAAAGCACAGAACGAGAGCGCAGAAAACCCGGGGGCCTGGAGATTCACAGTGCGTGTTTCCAGACCGCCCGGGTCCTTAGCCTGCTCGCTGGGCATGTCACCTCAGAGGGTCCTGCGCCTCAGCTGCCAGCAGGTACGTTGGGTTTTACTCGTTATCCAGAGTAATAATGCCGTAGCTCCAGCCCTTACGACGGTATGCCGCAGCCGGTGCGCCGGTCTCGCTGTCAATGTACAGGTAGAAGTCGTGGCCGACCAGTTCCATACGGTCAACAGCTTCTGCGGGAGTCAGACGCTCGCCCTTGAAGCTCTTGTGGCGAATCTCGATGGGAGATGCGGCTTCGTCGGCGAGGGTGACCTCACTGTTGTCGAATGCTGCTTCTTCCACCGGGACATCCGGCAGCAGAATCTCGGTAATTGCTTCGGTAACCACAGGAATCGAGCCGGTAGCGTCCGCTACGGAGACGGGGTGCTTGCCACCGCGCTTGTGCAGCTTGCGGCGGTCACGTGCACGGCGCAGACGCTCCAGGAGCTTGCCGTAGGTTTCATCGAAGACCGCGAACTTGTCGTGACCCTGGGCTTCGGAACGGAGGACAGGACCGGTACCAACAACGGTAATCTCCACGCGGATGGACTCGCCACCCAGGTGACCGTCCTTGCTGAACTTGACGTCGATGTCCTTCACGTTATCGCCGAGCTGAGCGAACTTCTGAACCTTGTCGCTCACGTATTCTTCCAGGCGTTCGGTGACCTTGATATTGCGGCCGTAGATGTTGACTTCCACGATCATTCCCTCCAGGTTGGGGGCTTATACCGCGTCCGGTTGGACCCGGTACGGGGGTTCGACTTCAATGCCGTTCCCTTGTATATATTTTAGTACGAAACATGTTTCATATCACTAGATATGACAAATATTTAGCGCAAATAATAGCTATTCGTCCGTCTGCGAACTTTATTCGCCAAAAATCGTGTATCTCTTGCAACTAACTACAAGAAACGCTATGTCTGAGCCTTTTTCGGTACCGCCGCCACAGCACACACGCCCAGCACCCGCGAACCAGATTCCTGCAGCACACGCGCCATCTCAGAGGCGGTCGCACCGGTGGTCACCACATCATCACAAATAATGCTGATCCGACCCGCGCACAGGGCAGGCTCCATAACGCGCAAGGCACCGTGCATCCGCTCGGCACGACCCACAGCACCCAAGCTCTTCTGCTCATTCTGCGCACCGGAAATCGCATCAGAAATAATGGAGGCGCCGCTCCCCCGCCGGTTGCGAGGAACGTACCCGATAACGTCCACAGCGCGCACCCGCACCGAGGCAGGCAGACGCTTATTAAGCTGACGCGCCGCCTCCTGCGCCAAAAGATTCGCCGGCGCATAGCCGCGGCGGCGCACGCTCTGGGCAGAGGACGGCGCCGGAATCAGCAGAACCTCAACCGGGACTGAAGAAGCAGACTCCGGCTGAAGCCCCTCCCGGTGAGCGCGGAGAAGCTCGTACACGCTACGCGCCAAACCCTCACCCAACAGGGACAGCAAATCGGTGCGACCAGCGTTCTTCAAAGCCAACAGGGCACGCGGCATCATCCCTTCATAACGGGATGCTGCACGCACCTCAGGAACCACCGCACCATCAAGAGGCTGCAGAACCTGCACACGCTCCACACGCGCCAACGCCGAATGTAGTTGCGGCAGGCAGCTCTCACACAGCGGTGAGCCGGCACCGTACGCCACCGGTACAGCACAGCACGGGCAGGTACGCGGCATCAATACCTCGCCCAAAGCCCCGCTGGCGCTCTTGAGAGCGCCCGCAAGCCCGGCCAGAGACTCGCTCCAGGACCCATTCACGGAATCGTTCAAACCACGCTGTACTGAACTCACCAAAAACAACCTTTCCGCGCGCCGCACCCCGCCACAGGGGCTAACCGGCGTAACTAATCTCGTGCAGGGTCGTGTCCAGACGGATCCAGCCGCGCTCCTCCATCAGGTAGCACGAACCGTCAGAACGGTGAGCAATAATATTCGACGTATTATCCGCCGTCGAAATGGTCATCACACCATCCAGACGATCCAGCTTCGTCTCTTCACCGCTGAGGGAAATCACCTCAGACTCACCATTCTTCACGTTCACCACCACGACGCTCTGGTCGCCAGCCCAACGGGCATTACGCGGAGTCACAGAAGAGCTCAGACGCACCATCTCCGTCAGACGCAGAGGCTTACCGGCATCATCACGCACAATACCGGAAATAATCACAGCCGACGCACCCTCAGTAGACGCCACAATCGCCATGCGGGCACCATCGTGAGAAACATTCACGCTCGTAAAGCTCAAATTACGCTGCCAGGACAAACCAATATCCACACCGCGCTCACGCTCGGTTGCATCCTCAGAATCCGGCTTGAAGGCACGAACAGTACCCTCACCATCGGCAGCCCACACCCAGCCGTACGCATCAAAACTGGGGGCAGTCAGCGCGGTACTCTGCCACACGCGGCGGGCAGTGCCCTGATACACCGTGTACAGGCTCGCAGCATCATTCGCCAAGCAGGCATAAACGTCTGCAGAATAGCCCATCGCCGGGGAACTCAACTGGGTCACGCCACGCAGAAGCAGCTGCTCACCCGCATTGCTCATATAGTCATCACGTGCCACCATCTGGCCGTTCGAGTTAATAGCAACCGTGCGGGCAGGAACACCCGGGTTCAGCTTCACCGCAGAAAATCCGCTCGGCGCGTTCTCAGGAATCAGAGTGCCGTTATAGAAAACCTCAGTCTTGCCCAGACCCGAGAAGTTCTCCAAGCCGTGCATAATCTGCTCACGCACACGCGCCAAACGGTTATCGTCCAGGTGCTCACCCGAGAGGCGAACCAGCACATCCTGGTTATCGCTCATGTTAGCGGTCTCAAGGCTCATCGACTCATTCAACGCCGAAAACGCGACATCCTTCAAATAGGACGCCGGACCAATCATCAGAGTACGCACCAGCAGCTCAAAGTAGCGGTCCGTATGCGGGAACCAGCGGATATCAGGCACAGCATAACGGAACGCACGATCATAGAAATACAGGCGGCACGGGCTAAACACGCGCTCAAACTCAGCGCTATCCAGCCACAAACCATCCGGGCACGAGTTAATGCGCCATTGGTTATCCTCCATGATCACCGTAAAATCCTGAGTCTCAGTCTGAGCCTCAGGGAAGGTGCTCGTAATACCCTGACTATTCACAGTCGCCGTCTGCTGGAAACGCACATGGTACATCCCCTCAGCAGTTCCGCTATCGTCACTACGAGGCTGCACCGTATTACGGTACACACGAGTCGTACCCATAGGATTCCAACGACCCGCAAAAGAAGAACTCAAATACTGGCGCGCCACCGCATAATTCTCAATGCTATCCACACCAGCACGCACGAAGCCCTCAATAATCGCCTCGGGAGTAGCACCCGCCAGCGGACCCGGCGCACGCGCCGGAGAAGTATTGACGCTCTTCACATCCAGACCGCTACTGTGCTGAGTCACTTTGTCATTCGAAGGAAGACCCGCGCAAGAGCTCACGAGCGTCGCCAAAGACACCGCACCCCAAGACAGCACGGCGCGTCGAGAAACAATAGCCCTGTGAGACATGGAGGTCTTAACCTTCCTCTACGAACAAAGACAAACCATCACCTGTTAACGCTGCAGGCCATCGCAGCGCGGTGAAAAGATAACCACAGTGAAATAGCAACACCGTGAAAATATACCTGCATTGATTGTACTGGGTGAACAGTGCAAATACGCAAGGATAAGCGTAAATACAGCCGAGCAACACCAACACACCGATATACGGCAGAAGCGTAAGCCTCTCCCCGCCCGAACCCCTTAGAACTCGTCCTCAACGTTCACACGAGGAGCAATATTGGGCAGCGTATCCTTCGCAGTCGCCGAACGATGCGAGATTGCCTCAGGCTCACCCGTCACCAGAACCGGCGACTCACCCAAAGGCGCGCCATGAATCAGCGGCAGGTTCATCGTGAAACAGGCACCGCGGCCCTTCTCGCCCCACGCCTCAATCGTGCCACCGTGCAGACGCACATCCTCAGCAGCAATCGACAGGCCCAGACCCGTACCGCCCAGAGTGCGCTTACGAGAAGTATCAGCACGCCAGAAACGGTTGAATACCTGAACGGCCTCATCCTCAGACAGACCGATACCGTGGTCACGCACCGCAACACCCAGGTTCGTGGCGTTCGCACCCACGTACACGTCAATCGGTCGGGATTCGCCGTGCTCAATCGCGTTGTACAGCAGGTTACGGAGCACACGCTCAATACGCACGCGGTCCATATCCACCATGATGCTCTCATGGCTCGTATGTACATTCAGCTTCGTGTTCGTACGCTCCAGGTGCGGCAAAGCCTCCTGCAGAATATTCGACAGCACACGCATGAAGTCTTCAGTGTCGATGGTCAGCATTGCGCTACCAGCATCGAAACGAGAAATCTCCAGCAGGTCAGCAAGCATCGACTGGAAACGATCCACCTGATCGTGCAGAAGCTCCACGGTACGGCTCAGCGTCCGCTCCATATCTCCACGCGAATCATACAGAAGCTCCGTACCCAAACGCACCGTCGCCAGCGGGGTACGCAACTCGTGCGAAACGTCAGAAACAAATCGCTGCTGCAGAGTCGACAGGCGCTCCAGCTGAACAATCTTCTCCTGCAGCGAGTCAGCCATCAGGTTGAAGGAATAACCCAAACGAGCCGCCTGATGCTCACCATTCACCGACACACGCTGATCCAAGTCACCGGCAGCCAGCTTCTCCGCAGTAATAGCAGTCTGCGTAATCGGGCGGACCACAAAACGAGTCACAATCCACACCACAGAAAGCACCACTCCAAGTAGCGCACAGAAACCGCCAAAAAGAACAAAGTTAATATGCGCAATCGTGGCGGAAGAATCCGTCATATCGTACACAAGGAACAAACCGTAATTAGGGTTCTGCGCAATAGAAATATGAGTACCAACGATAAGCACCGGATAGGTACGCTCACGATTATTTTCAATAGTGGTCACCGTAGACGTCTGCCAGAAAATACCTTCTTTATCGCGAACAGTTGTTTTGAAATCATTCGGAATACTCGAAGAATTCAAAGAATTATTACTACTCTGCTCAGGAATAAAACCCTGCTTACCTTGACCTTCCAAAGGCACAAGAATCCAATTGCGCTTACCCGAACTACCCGCATCCAAGACGGTCAGGGTACGGCTCACATTACGACGAATCTCGCTGTCACTACGGGCTTCAGAGGAGTCCAGCACACTCTGAACGTTACGGAAACCACTCTCCGATTCCGCCAGCGCCTGACCCTTCTGATTCTCAAAAAGACTCGTCGCAATCTGGCTCGACAAGGACCAACCCACCATCAAGAAGCTCAGGAACATCATGATGCCCGCGGTGCCCAGAGCACGGAACTGCAGAGATTCCTTCCACAAACGCTGAGCGCGCTGGATCAGGTTCCTACGCTGCTTCTGTGCCTTACGCGGCTTGGAAGTGCGGGTACGCGAAGAGGCGGAGGCTACCGCCTCCGCCGTCAAAGCGCCGTGCTCATGGCTCGACTTCGCAACAGACAATCAGGTTATCCCTTCGCCTATGAATAGGTTCCGATTAGCTACCGGAAGATCCCACCAGCTCGGTCGGAATCTTATAGCCAACGCCACGGACCGTCTGAATAAAACGATCCGCACCCAGCTCATCAAACTTAGCGCGCAAACGCTGGACGTGCACATTTACCAGCGAATCGCTCACATCAGTGTAACCCCAGACCATGTCCAGCAGTTCCTGACGACTCAACGCCTGACCCGGGTGACGAACCAGCGCAGCCAACAGGTCAAACTCCAGAGGAGTCATCGGAACCTCAGTGCTGTGGTACTTGACGGTACGACCGTCCATATCCATGACAATATCGCCAATGGACACCACCAGCTGACGGCTCTCACGCGGACGCAAACGGGTACGGATACGCGCCAACAATTCAGCGTGCTTAAAAGGCTTAGCAATGTAATCATCAGCGCCAGCTTCAAGACCCTTAACAACATCTTCAGTGTCGCTTTTAGCGGTCAACATAATAATCGGCACATTAGAAGAACGGCGAATTTGCTGGCACACTTCAATACCGTTCATGCCAGGAAGCATCAAATCCAAAAGCACCAAATCGGGAGTGGAGCGCATAAAAGTTTCAAAAGCGCGGCTGCCATTTTCGCAAAAAACAGCGTTAAAGCCCTCTTGCGCGAGCACGAGGCCAATCATTTCAGCCAGAGCATCATCGTCATCAACCACCAAAATGGTGTGTGCGTCGCTTGCGCTCACAGTACCTCCCTAAAGAAATGTCGTAAATACTTACATAAAAAAGCTGATTCTCTAATCATACCGCGCACTCAGCCAATGCACGGGCACACTCTGTCACCCGAGCCAGCGAAGCCGTGGCATCCAGCATACTTACCGCGGCTGAAGTCATCCCAGCAGGTGCAGAACCGCTCTGAATACGCTCATCAGGCATCAAACCCACCGCGCTCAACTGGGTCGGCTCAAGACCAACCTCGCGCCACAGACTGTACAGGCGGCGCACCTGATCAGGAACCCGCGCAGAGGTCACCACCGGCAGCCACAGCTGAGCCTGAGCCTCCAAAAGTTGCGCCACAGGTTCCCAGGAACGAGGGTCGCTCAGCGGCGGAACCTGCAGCGTGCCCGGCCCCTTGAGGCGGGCACGATCAGGATGCAACAGCAAAGCGCAAGGAGCGCCGTCCTCAACACGCATCGCCTTCACAAGAGCCAACGCGTCAAGGGTGGGGCGGGGCTGGCTCAACAGCTTCAGCTCCTGCACAGGCTTGAGCGCGGTGCCATCCACGTCCAGGATGAGCTGCAGATTCAGCTCGGCGAAACGCTCCGAGATACGGCGGTACACCTGCTGATAGTAGTGAGGTTGCAATGCCGACAGGGAGCGGAAGCCACTCACCGTAGGGATGGCACCCTCCATCAGACGCTGAAACTCCGACTCATCCAGCTGCACGGCAATCAGCGCCCGCGGAGCTTGCAGAGCCTCGCGCAGAGAATCCATCCAGCGTTCCAGGCCTTCCAGGAACGACTCCAGCAAGTCACGGCTCGCCCCTGCATCACTGATGGCGCGCTCGCCGCCGGGCAGGTAGATGCTGGCGGCAAGAGTCAGCGGACCGACCAGCTGAATCTTATACGCCGGGGCGGTATCCTGCCCTGAACCGAAACGTTTCTTCTGCGAGCCCACGCGGTCAGCGAGAAGATTGATATCGGAGAGCAGACGGTCCTGCGCCAGGGCAGACTCGCGCGCTCCCCTGCCGCCGCTATGCACCATGCGCCACCCAAACGAGGCACCGTCAAAGGCAAGTCCCTCGCACACCGCCAGGGTGCGTGCCAGCGGGGTACTCCGCCAGCCCAGCGCAGGCAGATGCGGCAGGAACGGCAGATGCGGTGCGCCCAGCTCGCCTTCTACACGGGACATCGCCTCAGCCAGGTCATCGCCGGGAAAATCGCCCAGACCGCTAGCACGTACCAGCGGACGCTCCGTAGCGAGCGCGGCGAGGTCCTGTTCGGTCAGTTCGTCCCCTTCGGGGGCACGGTACTCACCGGGTAGCAGCAGGCGCTCCGGCATCGGTTCAGTACGGACGTTCTGGCGGTTGGAAGATTGAGCGGGCATAGGAGTGTGTCCAGAGGGGTCAGATGGAGTACAGGTTCAAACGCAATGATGTGAAAGTTGCGCGGTACTAGCCTTCGGACTTCTCGGCTTCAGTTGCCTCGCCGTCCTGCTCAGCCTGCTCGTTTGCGATGCGCACGTGGTGGCGAATCACCTCAGAAATAATGAAGTTCAGGAACTTCTCCGCGAATTCCGGGTCGAGGCTGGACTCCTTCGCCATGGCACGCAGGCGAGCGATCTGTGCCTCTTCACGGCCGGGGTCGCCGGCGGGCAGGTTGTGCTTAGCTTTCAGGATGCCCACGCGCTTAGTTGCCTGAAAACGCTCTGCGAGGATGTGCACCAGCGCTGCATCGAAGTTGTCGATGGAGCGGCGCATGGCGAAGAGCTCCTCGTAGACCTCCGGTGCGACTTCATCGCCCATGGAGGTGGCGTGGGGGTCAAATTCGCAGGACGTGTTCTCGGCGGTCATCGGTTTCTCCTCGGATCAAATATGGTCTTCTGCGTGTTCCGCTCACGCAAGATGTTAGTGCAGCTGTCGGGGATCAGCCGTGGCGCAACTACTCGGTGCAACTATTCGGCGCTGGTTGAGGCGCCGGCAGACAGGGTTTCCTGAATATCTTCACGGTCCAGCGAGTAGGCGCGGGCGATGGTGGACTGGCCCAGTACGCGGGTGCCCTGGTATAGCACCATGGTCTGCCCCGGTGCCACGCCGGAGAGTGGGTCCAGGAGGCGCACTACGGTTTCCAGGCGCAGTGTGCCTCCTTCTTTAGCTTCGGGGTCGGATGCCCAGGTCATGTACGCCTTGGCGCGGACCGGGTCGGCGTGCGCGCGCACCTGTGCGGTCACCTCGAACTCTTCGCTACGGGCGCCCAGCTGCGCGGGTTCTTCCAGGAATCGTGCCGCCTGTTCCACGGGGACGCCCGCCCAGGTGGCGCGGATACCGCGGATTTCGTGCACGGCAAGCAGGTCGCGGGAGCCGACGATGACTTCGTTTTCTTTGGGGCGCACCTCCAGTACGAAGCGGGGCTTGCCGTCGGCGGCGGGGCGGCCCAGCGCCAGGCCCTTGCGCTGGCCTACGGTGTATGCCTGCGCGCCGGGGTGCTCGCCGAGTACCTCGCCGTGGGTGTCTTTGATGAGTCCGGGGCGCATTGTGATGTGGTCGCCCAGCCAGGCGCGGGTATCACCTTCGGGGATGAAGCAGATGTCGTAGGAGTCCGGCTTCTTCGCCACGGAGAAGCCGCGCTCTGCCGCCTCCGCGCGCACCTGCGCCTTGGAGGGGGTGTCCGCCAGAGGGAACCAGGCGTGCTTGAGCTGTTCGTGGGTGAGCACGCCGAGCACGTAGGACTGGTCTTTAGCCCAGTCGGCGGCGCGGTGCAGTTCGCGGTTGCCGTCTTCGGTGGTGATGACGCGGGCGTAGTGGCCGGTCACTACGGCGTCGAAGCCGAGCGCGAGGGCGCGTTCGAGTAGCGCGGCGAACTTGATCTTTTCGTTGCAGCGCATGCAGGGGTTGGGGGTTCGTCCGGCTTCGTATTCGGAGATGAAGTCGTCGACGACGTCTTCTTTGAAGCGTTCGGAGAAGTCCCAGACGAAGAAGGGGATGCCCAGCTGGGAGCAGACTCGGCGGGCGTCCATGGAGTCTTCGAGGGTGCAGCAGCCGCGGGAGCCGGTGCGCAGGGTGCCGGGCATGCGGGATAGGGCTAGGTGAACGCCGACTACTTCGTGTCCTGCTTCTACGGCGCGGGCTGCGGCGACTGCGGAGTCAACGCCGCCACTCATAGCTGCAAGAATTTTCACTGCCTATCCTTCTGTTGTGTTGTGCCTCTAGAAAGGTACGCCTTGTTGGTGGGGGCGGACTTTCCGTTACTGTAGCTACCCATTGTACGCAGGGGCTCGGCGGGATATTGGGCAGTGCACCCTCAGCCAGCCCTCAGCGAACGCTGAGATTGCAGGCTGAGGGCGGTTCGGTATCTTTTCTTCTGGCTTTCTAGTGCCAGCGGGAGGCGTCCGGTAGCTGCGAGGACAGTCCCGCCTTTGCAGCCTGTTCGTAGGCGGCGGGCAGTGCCGCGATGAGGCGCGCGATATCGGCTCCGGTGGTGGAGTGGCCGAGGGTGAATCGCTGGGCGCTACGGGCGGTGTCTTCGTCCATTCCCATTGCCATGAGCACGTGGGAGGGGCGGGTCACCCCGGCGTTGCATGCGGAGCCGGTGGAGCTGCTGATGCCCTGCATGTCCAGCAGGAAGAGCAGGGTGTCTCCTTCGGCGTTTTCGAAGGTGAAGTGGGCGTTGCCGGGCAGTCGCTTCTGGCCCGGGTATTCTTCGGTGAGCGGGTTTTCACCGCTCAGGTGCGCCTGCGGGATGAGCGCGCTAATTGCCGCAACGAGTTCGTTACGTAGTGCGGCGATACGGGCGGATTCCTCGGGGAGGTTCTCGACCGAGTGCACGGCGGCTTCTGCGAAACCTGCGATGGCGGGCGCATCGATGGTGCCGGAGCGTACGGAGCGTTCCTGACCGCCTCCGTGAAGCACGGGGGTCAGCTGCACGGCGCGGGTTGCAACCAGCGCGCCGATACCCATGGGTCCACCGATTTTGTGACCGGAGATTGCGAGGGTCGCTACCCTGCTGGCATGGAAATCAATGGGGACCGCACCGAAAGCCTGCACCGCATCCGAGTGCACGGGAATACCGTATTCGGCGGCGATAGCAGCGATCTCGGGGATGGGCTGTACGGTACCGACCTCGTTGTTCGCCCACATGACGGTCACGAGAGCGACGTCTTCGGGGTTCTTTTCGATGAGTTCGCGGACGGTCTGCGGGTTGACGCTACCGTGCTCGTCTACGGGGATCCATTCGAGCTGCGCGCCTTCTGCCTTTTCGAGCCATTCGCAGGTTTCTTCCACGGCGTGGTGCTCAATGGAGGAGACGAGAATTCGGGTGCGCTGAGGGTCTTCTTCGCGGCGCTTCCAGTAGATGCCCTTGACGGCGAGGTTGTCCGCTTCGGTGCCGCCGGAGGTGAAAATAACCTCAGCGGGGTCGGCGCCAATGGCGCGGGCGATGCGTTCGCGGGCGTATTCGACGGTGGCGCGGGCGTCGCGTCCTACGGCGTGCAGGGAGGAGGGGTTGCCGCCGTTGCGCATCTGTTCGACCATGGCGTCGATGGCGGCGGGCAGTACGTCGGTGGTGGCGGCGTGGTCGAGGTAGACGCGGCCGTTCTGACGGTTGGTTTCTGCGCTCATGGTTCCTCCTGCTGGGTTGTTCGGCGGTTTTTCGCCTCGCTTATTTTATCGCGCTCTATCCGCGCTCTTCTAGGCGTGTTCATCTGCGGCTGGGTTGGCGAGCGCCACTGCCCCGGGACGCTCAATGCTGGTCGGGGGCTGTTCCGGGCTGGTCGGGGGCTGCGCGGTACACTTAGGAACGTGTTCAAGATTCTTTTCTATACCCCTGAGATTCCGGGCAATACCGGCAATGCTATCCGTTTGGCGGCGATTACTGGCGCTGAGCTGCACCTGGTGAAGCCGCTGGGCTTTAACTTTGATGATGCGCATCTGCGCCGTGCGGGTCTGGATTACCATGACCTGGCGGTGGTGACGGTGCACGAGACCCTCGAGGATGCGTGGGAGGCACTCGCCCCGGAGCGTGTTTTTGCGTTCACGACGACCGCTTCGACCTCGTACGCTGATATTGAGTACCGTCCCGGTGACGTGTTCATGTTTGGTCCGGAGTCGGTGGGTCTGCCCGCTGAGGTTCAGCAGGATCCGCACGTGACCGAGCGTGTGAAGATTCCGATGAAGCCGGGCCGTCGTTCGCTGAACCTGGCTAATTCTGCGTCCATTGCGATTTTTGAGGCGTGGCGTCAGAACGGTTTTGAGGGAGGCGCTATCTAGCATGGTTGCAGCACACCATAATCTGCCAGAGCCTCTGGTTCAGCAGATTCTGGAGACCACCCCTCCCCTGGCTGAGCAGATTCGCCAGGACCCGCAGAATAGGGAGTTCACGGAGCAGGGTTGGGAGCCGGTTTATTCGGCGTCGCCTCATGCCCGTATTGTGGTGATTGGTCAGGCGCCTGGGCGTGCCGCGCAGGAGAGCCGCATCCCGTGGAATGACCCGAGTGGCGTGAAGTTGCGCGAGTGGATGGGCGTGACGGATGAGCAGTTCTATGACCCCGACCTGATTTCGCTGCTACCGATGGATTTCTATTACCCGGGTAAGGGCGCGCACGGCGATAACCCGCCGCGTAAGGATTTCGCGCCGAAGTGGCATCCGCAGCTGCTCGAGCTGATGCCGGATGTGCAGCTGATTCTGCTGGTGGGGGCTTACTCTCAGAAGCACTACCTGGATGGTGTGCACGCCCCTAAGGCGCAGAAGAACCTGACGGAGACGGTTCGTGCGTGGGAGTCTTATCTTCCTAAGTTTCTGCCGCTGGTGCATCCTTCGCCGCTGAATTTTAGGTGGCAGGCGAAGAACCCGTGGTTCGAGCAGGAGGTTGTCCCGGCTTTGCAGAAGCGCGTGGGTGAGGTTCTCGAGGACGTCTAATTCTCCCCTAATTTGCAACGCCAATACAGTTTGCTGTACTAACGAAAGAAAGCTCCCACCCCATATGGGGTGGGAGCTTTCTTTCGTTACACCATGTGGCACTCTTTTTGAAGTTAGAGTTACTGAACGGTAGAGCCGGCTGAGCGGGTGTTTCCCAACCGCGTTTCTACCTGTTCAGAGGCAGAGTGCGTTTTACTTCTGGCTGTTTACTTCTGGCTGTCGGCGTCGCCCAGGGTCACGGTGATGTCATGGGTGGAGGAGCCGCGCTTGATCTTCAGTTTCAGATCAGAGCCTGCTGCTGCCGCACGCACGGTACCGTTGAGCTCGTCGCTCTTAGTCACGGCGTGGCCGTCGGCTTCAATCACGACGTCGCCGGATCGCAGGCCTGCCTTCGCGGCGGGGCTGTTAGATTCCACCGAGGTGATTTCAACGCCACCGGGGATGAGCTTGGACGAGCCCGAACCGGTGTCTGCGGGGCTGTTCTTCACGCTCGCGCCCAGGTAGCCGTGGGTTGCTTTGCCCTTGGCGATAATTTCGGAGGAGATGCGCTTGGCGTAGTTGGAGGTAATGGAGAACGCCATACCGTCGGCGGCACCACCGTCCTGGCTTGCCTGACCCTGCGCGTTGATGCCGACCAGTTCGCCCTTGAGGTTCACCAGCGGACCGCCAGAGTTACCGTGGTTGATGGGCACATCAACCTGAATCATGGGGATGTAGTTCTGGCCCTTCGCATCAGCGGGCTGCACGCGGTTTGCGTTCGAGACTACGCCGGCGGTCACCGATTCGCTACGACGATACGGCGCGCCGAGGGCAACCACTGCCTCGCCGGAGACCAGCTTGGAGGAGTCGCCCCAGGTGATGGGTTGCAGGTCCAGACCGGAGGGGTTAATCTTCAGGACCGCTAGGTCAGCAGCAGCGTCCAGGCCCACCACGGTTGCGGTGCGCACGGTACCATCGCTCAGGCGAACCTCAATGGTGGATGCTTCTCTGGAAGATTCGAGGGTAACCACGTGGTGGTTGGTGAGGATGTGGCCGTCCTTATCGAGGACGACACCGCTACCGCCGCCGGAGGTGGAGCCGCTTGAGGCCATGATGGTCACGGTGGAGGGCAGGACCTTCTTTGCGGTTTCTGCTACGCCTGCCACGGTGGAAGAGTTGCTGATATTAGAGCTCACGGAGCCGCGCGAAGAGGAGCTAGAGGAGCTGTTATTCGATGCTGCGATGCCGCCTCCGACACCCGCGCCAACGCCACCGCCAACGAGGGCGGCGAGCAGAGCTGCGGTGAGCACAACGCCGGCACCGTAACGCTTGTTGTTATTGGTGTTCTGGGGTGCAGACTGCGCCGAAGCTACCTGAGCAGCGGCTGCCTGGGGGTAGGTGTATCCGGGAGAGGCGTATGCCTGTGGGTATGCGTTCTGACCCTGCTGCTGGTTTGCGGGCTGGTAGCTTGCCTGTCCGTTCACGTTCTGCAGGGGACGGGTTGCATCCGTGACGCCGTCATTGCCGCCGTAGGACCATCCATTGTTTTGAGTCATGAGTTCTCCTAGAGTCGTGCGTATGCGTCACCCTGGGCACACGCTATCTTTCTACTGTAGATGGTGTTTCATTGCGTTCTATATCTTTTTGCTGTTGGTTATCGGGGAGTTCCCTGGGAATTTTCCTCGCACCCTTCATCGGCAGCTGATTCGCTGGTCTGAGATGCCCTGCGATTTACCCGGCAGCTAGTTTATTTTGGAGCTTTGTTCGCGATTTTTCGTCACTCTCAGGTTTCTCTTTTAAAGCGCCCAGTTTTTCTCCACGGTTTACACAGCATGACGCTTCTTGGTACACAGCTTGAACACAGGGTCAGTCCGTAATGTTGAAGGCACATAGAGCCGAGAACAAAGGCAAAGGACAAAGGCAAAGGAGAAACCCATGATGATTGGCACCCTGATTTTCTGTGCGATCTTGGCAAGCTCCATCGGTATTGGTGCGGGTATTGTGGCGTGTTGCTCGGGAATGGTGTACCGCCGTCATCGTGCGGAAAAGGCCTCCGAGCTGGCTCAGCAGATGGCTACCCAGGCGCTGACCGCCGGTAGGTAGCGTATAGAGTTTGATAGTTTTCCGGGGCGGGAGATGAGAGCCCTGCACCGGGAGGGGCGAGAATCCCCAGTATGTCCCGAAGGGTCGGTGTGAGGACCGGCCCGGGTGTGATAATGAGTTGAGTGATGATCGATGCGGCGTGAGCCCCTACATGAGGGCGCACGCCGCATCGTCTTTTATCCTTGGCGCGGATGCGGATGCGGGCGCGGGAGGCACTGTCGGAGAGCACCCGGCACCCCGGCTACTTCCCTTTTAGTATGCGGTAAGGCAACGGCGTTGCGAGCACCCGGGATTTAGCTGGGTTATGGTGAAGTCATGAGGATTATTTCTGCTGTTTTCGCTCTTGTTGGCGCGCTGCCGGTCATGCCTGCGGCGGTGGCGTCTTCTTTGGACGGCGCAACACGCCTGTATGCGTTGCTTATATTTGTTCTGATCTGCGCGGCGGTAGCGTTTTTCGCGTCGTTGAGCCCTTCGCGCCGTCGTGCGCGTGAGATTAGGCGGCAGGTATTGCAACAGCAGCAGAACCAGGCGATGAATCAGCAGGTACCGCCCCCGCAGACACCACCTCAGCAGGTTCCCCCGCAGCAAGGGCCTTCACAGCAAGTACCCCCTCAGCAGGTACAGGGCGCGGTGAGCTACCCGATGCACTACCATCCGAAGCCAGCGCAGCCGGGTAATAGTGCTCAGCAGGATCAGCAGGTTCAGGTGCACTCGCCTCAGCCTCCTCAGCAGCCGGTGGCTGCACCGTCCCCGCTGGAGCCGATGCAGGTAGGTGGCGAGTCTAGTTCTTCTACAGCGCAGAACCATTCAGCAGAAAGCCCATCAGCAGAAAGCCAGGAGCAGCAGAGCATGACCCAGAACACCCCGGCGCAGCCTGAAGAGCGCCCGCAGCAGGAAGCGACCCCGCAGGCTCCCAAGAGTAACCCGGCGCCCTCCGACCATTTCTCTTTGAGCACCAACTTCAAGCTCATTCCCCCTCTAGAGAACGCGCAGCGCAGCCGCTACCCCATGGTGCTTTCTGTCAGTACATCAGAGGATGAAGTCATTGCACTGCCGTCGATTAGCGGTGTGCCGCAGCATCTATTGGTTGGCGCCCAAGAGAATCATGTTCCGCTGAATCAGCGTCAGCGCTGGGAGCAGGTCGATATTCTTGAGAACTACCTCATGCGTGCGGTCATGAACCTGCAGACGCTCGAGCGTGCGCAGGTGTCTCCGCTACACAGCTTCAAGGAGACTGCCCAGGCTGACCGCACGGTGCTTGCCGCCGAGCTGGAAGAGACCATCCGGGTATCTCGGCTGAAGCTGAGCGGGGCGTTGGAGTTCTATTCGTCCCTGCCTCGTCTGGCGGATACCCCGGGTTCTTTCGCGTTTGCTCGCGATCATGCGCTCTCCCTGAGCGCCACCGTCATTAGCCTGACCGAGCAGTGCTTTGAGCGTACCTTCCGTTGGCGTCTGCTGGAGGATACCCTCCCGGATTCTTTGAGCGACCGCCTCTACGCGGTGCGTTATCTGCGTGAGAACGCGCAAAAGCTGGCGGCTTTTGTGGAGCTGAGCGATTTTGATCGCGCAATGCACCTTGCCGAGACCTGGAAGAAGACTATTCGTAAGGATTCGAAGATCGATGAGGCCAAGGTCTGGAATGAGATGGCGGAAGTTGCCTTTGACGTTCTGCCCGAGTTGCGAAAGCAGGCGTTGAAGGGCGTTCAGTCTACGTTGGAGTTTAGCGAGCTTTTCTACCGTTCCAGCGAGGACGGTACGCACCGTATGCTCCGCCCGGAACAGCTGAGCGAGTTTGAGCTCAAGGGCGTGCAGTCCACGCTGGAAGAGCGCCTGGAGAAGGTGCGTCTTGAGCTTCAGGATGCGGAGTTCTGCGCCGCTGTTTTGACCCTGCAGGCTCGCTCTGTCGTTGAGCTTCTCCAGGAGCTTCTGCAGGTTGAGCAGGACGGCGTTCTGGCGGAGGTTGTGACCGATTTGCGGGCGCTTGCTCATGACTCGCCCGACCTTGCCGAGCAGCCTATCCAGACGTTGATGTTCAGCCGCGAACAGTACGCCCCGGATGGGGAGGATCTGCCGACCATTGGCGAGCGCATCCGTTCCCTCTCGAGTGTTCCCGAGGTTCTGGCGTTCGTTCACTACGAGGGACCGGTGCTTCTGGTGGGCGTTTCGGATCCGTATAAGGCGTTTTCCGGGGAGGGTGCCGAGGGTCTACTGTCGGAGGAGAAAAGGTTATCTTCCATGCCGCTGTCGGTGCTGCGCACCCATTCGCGGCTTCTGCAGCAGGTGCTTCGTCTGCAGAATCTACGGTTGAAGCTGGTGTGGGTGAGTAGCTGTAGCGGCTACATGCCTTTGAGCCTGGTTGAACGGTATTTCGTCGGTCCCTCTGCCGGGGATGAGGATTTGAAGGAGCTGACCGAAAATATTGAGGCGCTCGCTGAGCTTCTGGACGCCCGTTCTAACTCCCAGGTGTATAAGGGCCGTGGCGTGCCGACTACGCCCTTTTTGTGGTCGCAGATGCGGAAGCAGGCAGATCGCAGTTCTAGGTTGCTGAATACTGTGCAGTTCTTAGGGTGGATGTTCGCCTCATCTTCGCGAGTTCAGGTGGTGAACGGCATAGCACAGAGCATCCACGATGTTGATGCCGCTGAGGTAGTGGAGCACCTGATGAGCAATCTGAAGATTGCGCGCCGGCGCTAATCGACTGAATAGCCGGTGAGCCGGGGTCTGGCGTGAGGCTAGACCCTGGCTTTTCTGTATACCGGCTTTCCTGTATAAAGCCTGGGAAGTCGGTAAACGGGTGGCAAACAGCGGCGCAATATTCTCGTATCTGTGCGTCTGTGTAGCTATGCCACCGCTACACTAATAATGTGACCAGCACTAAGGTGTGCGTTGAACAAGCACGCCGTGAAGTGCAGGTCCGTTCATACTTCACGACAACGGAGGAAAGACCATGACCGAGCACGCCTTTGCGCGTCAGATTCGTCCCGCACGCCCTCGCCTGCGCACTATCTTGGGTGCCACAGTGCTGGCTGCCGGTCTTTCTTGTGCCCCGGTAGTTCTGCCGGTTGGTTCTGCATTTTTGAGCACCTCGGCGCAGGCGGCTGACCCGATGCAGATTACGGGCACCACCGTGTACGATTCCACGAACTCTTTGGGTGATACCGCTACCCTGAAGTCTAAGATTTCTGCTCTGTCGAAGAAGCACAACGTGGATTTGCACGTTGTGGTCATCGATAAGTTTGAGAACCCGTCTACTTCTTCGAGCTGGACGAAGGCGCTTGCTACGAAGAACAATTGGGGTTCTGCCGATGTGGTGCTGGTGATTGCTACCGAGTCTCGCCAGGCGTATTTCTTGGCGGGTAGCACGAAGACCCTGTCGAGTGATCAGCAGACGAAGGTGTACCAGAACTACATCAAACCGAAGCTGCAGAATAGTGACTATTCGGGTGCGGCACTGGCCGCGGTTGAGGGTATCGAGGCCCAGAAGGGCGGTAGCTCTTCGGGTGTTGTAACCGGTGTGCTCGGTGTGGGTGCTGCGGCGACCGTGGGTGCTGGCGGTTACGCGATGTACCGCCGCCGCAAGAAGAAGAACGCTCAGCAGCAGCCTCAGCGTTCCTACAGTGCGCCTCGTAACTACTCCCCCATTCCGGAGGTTCCGCTGGAGGAGTTGCGCACTCGCGCCGGTAGCGCCCTTCTGCAGGCTGATACGACGATGAGCCACGCGAAGCAGGAACTGGATTTTGCGCGCGCACAGTACAGCGATCAGCAGGTTGCTGAGTTCGCTCAGGAGATTGCGCGTGCTGAGGATCTGATGCGTAAGTCCTTCCAGCGTCAGCAGCTTCTGACCGATAGCATCCCGGATACTGAGGCTGAGCAGCGTGCCTGGTTGACTGAGATTATTGATAACTCTCAGGAAGTCACCCGCATTGCTCAGGAGCAGGACGCTAACCTGGTTCAGTTGCGTAACCTGGAGCAGGAGGCACCGCAGGCTATTGAGGCTCTGGCTCAGCGTCTGCCGCAGCTGCGTGCCTCGGTGGAGGAGATTGCCGCCCAGTACCGCACGTTGAAGGAACGTTACCTGCCCAGCGCCCTGGAGCCCATTTCTAAGACTCCTACCCTGTTGGAGTCGAACATGGTGCTGTGCGCTGCGGAGGTTGAGAAGGCTCAGGCGACCGTTGCGACCGCTCGTTCGGAGGCGGTTGCTCACCTGCGCACCGCTGAGGAAGCCGCCTCGCAGATTCAGGCGCTGGGTGCGGCTGTAAATACCCGCGCGCAGGAGCTGGAGCAGGCTCAGCTGGGTCTGAGCACCGACCTGCTGAGCATTCAGCGCGACGTGGCGGAGGCGAAGAGCCTGGCTGCATCTCAGCGTCGCGATGATTTGGGTGCGGTAGCTGCCGGTATGGAGGCGGTGCTCAACCAGGTCAATCAGAGCGCTTCGGCTCGCCCGAATGACCCGCTGACTCTGGCGAACCAGCTGCGTCAGCTTTCCGCCGAGCTGGATAAGGCAATGACGAATATGCGTGCTACCCGCGAGCGTTCTCGTGCGGCTTCGCAGAACCTGGATCGTACGATGCGTTCTGCCTACGCTGCGGTGAACGGTGCGCGTAGCTACATCAATAACCGCCGTGCTGCGGTGGGTCCGATGACCCTGACCGCTGTCTCTGAGGCGGAGCGTCACCTGGGTCAGGCTCAGCGTCTGGCTTCTTCGGATCCGCTGAACGCCATGAAGGAAGCCAACATGGCAATCCAGAAGGCGACCGACGCGCAGAACCGCGCTCAGAGCGAGGTCGGCAACTACTACAACAACCAGAACAACCGCGGCGGCGGCAGCTTCGGCGGTGACCTGGCGAAGGGCCTGCTGCTGGGCGCTCTGATGACCGCGATGAACTCTGGCACCAGTAGCTGGGGTAGCAGCGGCGGCCACAGCAGTGGCGGTAGTAGCG
The DNA here is from genome assembly GCF_041432805.1 of Rothia sp. 27098_8_27. Lineage (NCBI taxonomy): Bacteria > Bacillati > Actinomycetota > Actinomycetes > Micrococcales > Micrococcaceae > Rothia > Rothia sp. 27098_8_27. Next base: position 751,114 of record NZ_JAPWAJ010000001.1, read on the forward strand.
GCGGCAGCTGGGGCGGCGGCTTCAGCGGCGGTGGCGGCGATTGGGGTAGCGGCGGCGGTGACGGCGGTAGCTTCTAACCGCCTCCGATGCTAACGATTCTGCCGGTCGGTTTCTGTAGGTTTTTCTACAGTCTGACCGGCGGGGTGGATAGCTTACCTCACCGCTTTCTTCCCCAGTCGGAAAACACCTGAGGTAATTTACCAAAAGTTTAGGTTGCAGAAATCAGGCGTGCATCATTTTCACAGCATGCACCCAGAAATCTGCCACATAATTAGTTATACGGGCACGGCTCACGAGGAGCGTAGTGCTCCCCCGCAGCCCGTGAACAGAAAGTAGGAGATTATGGCTAAGCAGACCATCTTCGGCCGTATTGCACAGCTCGCTAAGGCAAACATCAACGCTCTGATTGATGCAGCTGAGGACCCGGAGAAGATGCTGGACCAGATGGTTCGTGACTACACCAACAACATCCGCGAGGCGGAGGCTGCAGTAGCACAGACCATCGGCAACCTGCGTCTGCTCGAGAAGGACCACGCTGAGGACGTCAAGACCGCTCAGGAGTGGGGCACCAAGGCTCTGGCAGCTTCTAACAAGGCTGATGAGTTCCGCGCAGCTGGCGACGTTGCCAACGCTGACAAGTTCGATAACCTCGCGAAGATTGCTCTGAACAAGCAGCTGCTGGCTGAGAAGGCTGCGCAGGCTGTTGAGCCTCAGCTGGCTTCTCAGACTCAGGTTGTCAACCAGCTCAAGGACGGCCTGGAGAAGATGCGCTCCAAGCTTGAAGAGGTCAAGTACAAGCGCGATGAGCTGACCGCACGTCAGAAGACTGCAGCAGCTCAGACCCAGGTGAACGACGCTCTGAAGGCGTTCGACGTTCTGGACCCGACCAGCGAGATGAGCCGCTTCGAAGAGAAGGTTCGCCGCGAAGAGGCACGCGTCATCGGTCAGCAGGAGCTGGCAGCTTCCTCCCTGGACGCACAGTTCAACACCCTGGACCAGATGGAGCGCGACACCGAGCTGGACGCTCGCCTGGCAGCTCTGAAGGCCAAGAACGCTCCGGCTGCTCCGGCTCCCCTGGCTGTGGAAGCTCCCACCCAGACTCTCTAAGCTTGGGACTCTCTAAGCCCGGTCTAGCGCATAGCTTCTTGAGCTAAACCTATAGAAAGAACCGCCCCGTTCCTGAATTTCAGGAGCGGGGCGGTTCTTTATGCGTTAGGGGCCGTGCGCCTTAGTTAGCGTAGATGTACAGGTAGCCTGCCATAGCGTCACGGGTGATGGCTGCCGAGGAGGTGGAGCCGGTACCGATGCCGTTGGAGGCAGCCCATGCCAGAGCCTGGGACGCGTAGCCGCCCTGAGCCTGTGCCGGGGAGCCAGCTGCACGGTACATGAATTCAGCCATGGTGGACTCGGTGACAGCCTCCAGGGGGCGGAAGTCGCTACCGCTGATGCCCTGCTGGCTCAGCCAGAAAATCTCCTTGTACGCGGGGTGGTTGACCGGAACATCGCTGAACGGCGAAACAGCCGGTGCGTTCACTGCGGGGCGACCAGCCACGCGGTACAGGTAGGTTGCCAGCTGCGCACGGTTGACCGATGCGTTCGGGCGGAAGGTGCCGTCCGCGAAGCCGAGCATGATGCGGTGGTCAGAGTTCCAGCTGATCTCGTTGTAGTTCGGGTTCGAGTCGGACAGGTCGCTGTAGCCCAGTGCGGGGGTCTTGCCGGCGAAGTCCAGGGAGGACGCCAGGATGTGCGGCAGGTCGTAGTCGTGGTGGCTGAAGCCGTCAATCAGCTTCACGCGGGCGTCAGAGAAGCCTGCGCCAAGGTATGCGTTGTAGCCGGACTCGACGGCGCCTCGTGCGCTCCAGGTGACGGGGTAGGTGTTACCGGAGGTGTCCTTCGCGCCAACCCACCAGTACATCGGGGATGCCTTGGTGGTTGCGTCAGCGTCCACGGAGCCGTCGGAGTCGCCACCGGCGACCATGATGGAGCCGCCGCCGTTACGCCAGGAGGTGTTGTGGTCAGTCAGCTCGTAGGTGATGAACTCAGCGCCACCGGAGTAGCCCATGGTCCACACCTGGGAAGCGTCCAGGTTGTTCTGGCCGATGAAGGAAGAAGCGAAGGAGCGGAAGAACTCCCCGTTGGTGTTCATGTCTTCCCACCAGGTGATGCCGTCGCCAGATGCATTGGTATCCGGGGAGATGATCGGCACGAAGACCATGTTGCGGGCGTTAGCGATCTTGCCCATTGCCGCGAGCATACCCTCGTCGGGGGTGTAGACCTTGGACTCGTCACGCTGCCAGTAGTCACCGTCGAAGTAGAAGACCACGCCAACAGGCTTGGAGTAGTCCAGGTTGTTCGCGTACACGTGGTACTGGGAGGTGGTGCCCGCCGGGGAGGTGTAGCTCTGGTAGGTTGCGGAGCTCATGGTGCGGGCGCGCTGAGTGTTCTGCTTCTGCTCAGACTTCTGTTCGCTCTTCTGCTCAGCCTTCTGCTCGACCTTGGGAGCGGCGGTTGCCTTACCCTTGGTGAGCGAGTTGCTCAGAATCTGCGAGAAGTTGTAGTCGAAGTGGCCCGAGCCGTTCAGAACAGTCGCGGAAGCGTTAGTGTAGCCGGCGTTGCGGTAGGCGTTGTAGCCGCCCTCAACGGCGCCTCGTGCACTCCAGGTCTGCGGGTAGGTCTCGCCGGTGCCGTCGTTCGAGTTTGCGTACCAGAACATCGGCTGGGACTTCAGCGCTGCGGAGGGGGTGCCCTCGTCCAGGCCACCGCCGGCGACCATGATGGAGCCGCCACCATTGCGCCAGGTCTGGGGCTTGGTGTTCAGCTCGTAGGTGATGAACTCAGCGCCACCGGAGTAGCCCATGGTCCACACGTTGGAGGAGTCCACGCCGTTAGCCGCGATGAAGGAGGAAGCGAAGGAACGGAAGAACTCGCCGTTACGCTCCATGTCTTCCCACCAGCTCACGCCAGCATCGTAACGGTTGGTGTCCGGGGAGATGACGGGCACGAAGAGCATGTTCTGTGCCGCTGCGGATGCAGCCATCTGAGCCAGTTCACCGGAGGGGTCGTAGACCTTGGACTGGTCGTTACGCCAGTAGTCGCCGTCGAAGTAGAAGACAACACCAACGGGCTTGGAGAAGTCCACACCCTCAGCGTAGACATGGTACTGCGAGGTGGTACCAGCCGGGGAGGTGTAGGACAGGAAAGTCTGGTTGGTGCGGGTTGCTGCCACACCGGATGCCGACTGAGCAGCCTGTGCAGGCTGAGCGGTGGGGGCAACATTCTGGGTAGCTGCGGGGGTCTGTGCAACCTGCGCCAGGGTCGGCTGAGCGGAAGGCTGTGCAGCCTGTGCCGCCTGTGCGGACTGGAAGGTAGCCGAGGGGGTTGTCTGCTGAGTTGCCTGGGCAGTGTAGGTCTTCTGGATGGGCTGAACCGCGGTCGTTGCGGGAGCCTGCTGAGTCTGCTTTGCCTGTTCTGCCTGCTGGCGGATCTGCACAGCAACCTGCGAGAGGGTGGGCTGCACGGTGGAGGTGAACAGGGACTTCGGAGCCTGGGTAGCTGCGCCGGGGATGTCCTGAACGACGGGTGCGAATGCGGAAGCGGGTGCTACCAGGGTGCTACCGAGCACGGAGGGTACGGCGATGGCTGCGAGAGAGCCAGCCTTAACGGTGCGGGGGCGAAGTGCCATGGGTTGTCCTCGTTGTTGGTGTTTCGTGGGGCGCGGACGCCCGAGAGTGGTTGAGTGATAGGTGGTCTATAGGTGAGAAGCCTATAGGCGGTCGGCCTGCGAATGTGATGCCGCATGGAGCAAGTCCAGTAACCGTCCCGTGTGTGTTGCGGGGGTTTCCTTGTGTGATGGAGGGGTGCAGTATTCATTTCGGAGAGCTACGCGGCGGACCGCGGTGACCACGTACTCAAAGCTACCAGGTCAAAAAGCCTTTTCCAGCGGTTTTTTGGGGCTATTTTTGGGTATCGAACAAGATTCAATCTTAACAAGAGCTTTTTCTAAGCTTCTAGTTTAACTTGAATCACCCTCAAGTAGAGGTTGAATGGGCTATTTTTCCTTGATTTTCCGGGGTTTTTGAGCGTTTTTTGAAAGAGTTTCAAAAAACTCTACAATTAACTTGAATGTTTCGTATGTGACTACAATCACTTTCAGAGTGAATTGTTGCACTCGAAGCCCAATTTTTGCCAAAAACCACGGAATTCCGGGGCAAAACGGGTGATTTCCAAGCCCGGAATATAGGCACCTTTCGCATATTCCACTTTGAGAATGCACTTTGAGGCAAAAACAGCCCCCTCGCCACTCCCCCACCCAGGCATCCTATCGGACCCCTCATCACGCTCTTGAGACCCGCCCCAGAGCCCCCTTCAGGACCCCTTTCAGATCCCCTTTCAAGGAGCTCAAAAGCAGCGTCTCAAGAAGGCGTAACCACCCTCCAGCAACCGCTCGGAAGTGACTCCACCACCCCCATGGGCACACCCGCTTGAAGCCCCGATAGACGGACTGAGGAATACCTCGAAAGACGCATCGGGAGACGTTCCGAAACCAGTCCAGGGTACTTTCACGACGGTTCTATGAAATTCCGTGAGGAGGTTTCAAGAGGGGTTTCGAGAGGCCGAAAGATCCACCTCAAGCACCCCGGAAGGGGCAGCAGGCTGCCCCCCCATCAGTCTCCCCGAAGCACCGCCCCGACAAGGTTCAGAAGACCCCCTCCGCAGATTACAGAAGGCAGGAGATACGGAGAGGCAGGAGATATAAAGAAAGCCGCCCAGCAGGCGGCAGAAAGGTAGCACAAGAAGAAGAAAAGTAGGCGGCAAATGAAGACAGGTCGCCGACAGGAAAGGTGCAGGAAGGTGGCGAAAGAAGGCAGACCGGCGGTCGGAAGGTGACGGGAGGACAGCAGAAGGAGACAGGTCGGCGGGAGTACGGGTTTTAGGGAATAAAAAAACTCCCGATAGCTAAAAGCTATCGGGAGTTATCCGTTGCGGGGACAGGATTTGAACCTGCGACCTCCGGGGTCTGCATCTCTTTTTAATGAAACAGTGAGATACAGCCAAGTAATCGTTGATATTGTGCGGTAACCGTCCCCTTATCCTTCCCTAAAGATACTTGAAGTTACCGGCATATCCTCACGAAAGATAGGGAATAAGGTAGGGACTACCTTTCCTCCCTACGCCGTGCTCGGGCTGCCTCGTACAGCGTTGTGAGGTCTGACAGGTCTGAGTATGCCTGTGCGTTCACATCGACCGAGTGGCCGAGCGTTCGAGCACGCAGTAGCGCGTCTACGTCCGTGCGGTACATGGTGTTGAGGGTGGTTCTCCAGACGTGGGTGCGGTGGGTCTCCAGCAGAGGCACTCCGCAGTCGCGAGCCAGATCCTTGTAGAACGCCTTGAGAGCCTTCTGAGCGTTGTATCTGTCCCACTCGGTGTCTGGGTTGAGCGGTGCGCCCACAACGTAGGCTCCACCGACTTCATCTCGTCTACGGGTAAGGTGCTCATAGACCGCAGGCTCGACGAGAGCCGCGACGCGGGTGGTGCCTGTCTTGGCGTTTTCAGCCCGAATAATGCACGCTGGGCGGTTTTGGTCGTCGGTGATGATGTCGTCCCACATGAGAGTTCTTGCTTCGCTTACGCGCAGCCCTGTGGCCATTTGGAGCAGGGTTAGGTCGATGCAGCAGCGGTGGACGGCAACGCGGTCCTCTAGCGTGTACCTGCCTCGTTTGGGTGGTACTAGTGTGGGTGACCAGGTATTGGTCGGGGGTTGTGGGTAGAGGTCGAGGTCCTTGATGATGAGCGGACTTCTACCACCGCGATCTTCAAAGGACCTCCTGTTGACTTCTTACCGTGACGGATCATGGGGCAGCCACACACAGAGCACGATGCAGTATTCACAGGAACGAGGCAAACACGACCAACTGAAAGAGTGACTTTCCCGCACCAGAAAGCCGAAAAGTCACCCAACCAGCAACACGTAGTGTCCTATAACCCAGAAAGAAAGCTCTCCCTGGAAGCCACTGAGGCTTCCAGGGAGAGCAGTCAGAGAGTGCGAAAGACGAATACACCGCTATCAAGCGTGAGGCGGCCGATGGGGGAGTCGTAGGTGGCGAGCGCCGGATCAGAATTGCTCGGGGTGATCGCGGTAGGCATACGCCCACACTGTCACGGCGACAGTCACAGCGCGAGTCCACGCGTCACGGACAGCGTCCAGTTCTGCGCCCTCGAAGCCCTCCGCCAGGAGACGGTGCCCGACCTCCACAGTCGGCGCGATGAAGGCGAGCACGTAGCGCAGAGGCACGAATGGCGTCGAGTCCGCCCCATCCGCCGCGTTCTTCGCCGCGGTCATGTGTCGAGCTCCGATCAGGTACTGGTAGTCCAACCACGCCTGATCCCGCTCGCGCGTGCACATGTCGATGATCCACTGGGCGAATCGGGGCTTTGACGCCTGCGCGTACTCGGGGTTCGGCTGTCCATCCGGATGCGCGGAATGTGCTGCCAGGTAGGTCTTTTGAGCCAAAATCCCGCGCCACGTGTCGACCATTTCCATGGCATGCGGCGTCAGGATGGGTTCTGCTCGCGCGAGCAGCTCTGCGTCACCGGGCTGGACGTGCGCGGCGGCCTCAATCTGGCGTAGATCCTCGAGTGTGAGCGGAGACGTGGGGACGGCATCGGTGCCGTAGGTGTACCCCGACGAGTGGTCGTAAGCGGTCATGCGAATCTCCTTGAACTTATGCGTCAATTGTAGAACGTGCTCTTGCTCAGGTCAAGTCCTGTGGAGTGGTGTAATCGTTTTGTGTCCTTCGGGTTGGGTTATGCGCTGAGTTGGAGTGGGGGTTCCTCCTGCCCGGTGGGTTGTGGTGTGAGTCGTGATTTGGTGAGGATGTCGAGGCTGAGGTAGCGTCGGCCTTCGGCCCATTCGTCGTTTTGTTCGGCGAGGACGGCTCCGACCAGGCGGATGATGGCCTGGCGGTTGGGGAAGATCCCCACGGAGTCGGTGCGTCGGCGGATTTCGCGGTTGAGGCGCTCATTGGGGTTGTTGGACCAGATCTGGGTCCACACCCCGGTGGGGAAGGACGCGAAGGCGAGGACGTCTGCCCTGGCTTGATCGAGGTGGTCACACACGGCGGGGAGCTTGTCGTTCACGTAGTCCAAGAGCCGGTCGTATTGAGCGTTGACCGATGCCGCGTCGGGTTGGTCGTACACCGAGTGCAGCATCGCTTTGACGGCGGGCCATAGTGCTTTGGGGGTGACGGACATGAGATTCGCGGCGTAGTGGGTGCGGCATCGTTGCCAGGTGGCTCCGGGTAGGTTCGCTGCGATGGCCTCAACCAGGCCCAGATGCGCATCACTGGTGACCAGGCGCACGCCGGTCAGGCCTCGGGCGACCAGGTCGGCGAAGAACTCCTTCCAGGCTGGAGCGGTCTCGCTGGTGGACACGCGCACCCCCAGCACTTCGCGGTGTCCGTCATTGTTGACTCCGGTGGCAACCAGGACCGCACACGAGACGACGCGTCCTCCTTCGCGTACTTTCATGGTCAGTGCGTCAGCGGCGACGAACGTGAAAGGCCCAGCGTCGTCGAGGGGGCGATGGCGGAACTCGTCCACGTGTTCGTCCAGGTCGGCTGCCATACGTGAGACCTGGGACTTCGATAGTCCTGTGATCCCCAGGGTTTTGACGAGCTTGTCCATACGGCGTGTGGATACTCCTGCCAGGTAGCAGTCAGCGACCACTGTGATCAACGCGGTTTCACAGCGTTTGCGCCGTTGCAGTAACCATTCTGGGAAGTAGGTGCCTGAGCGCAGCTTGGGGATCGCCACGTCGATGGTGCCGACCCTGGTGTCCAGGGGCCGGTAGCGATACCCGTTGCGCCTGGTGTGACGCTGCGGATCTTGTTGACCCCACTGGGCCCCGCACACCGCATCAGCGTCCGCTGATAGCAACGCGTTAATGACGTGCTGGAGCAAGGAACGCATCAAATCTGGGGATGCCTGGGACAACGCCTCGCCAAGCATGCCAGCAGGGTCGATAATATGAGGAGCGGTCATCGTTGTGCCTCCAAATCGTTTCGAGTCAGAAGTAGAAGAGCTTTCTCGAAGGATCACACGGTGACCGCACCCATCACAAGCAACGGGCCGATCACCACACGGTTACACCACTATGCGGGACGCTACTCTTTCACCGCTTAGTTACCGCCTGTTTGAGGCTAAGCGGTATATCGAAAACGTTGGTATATCAGTCAAAACATGGTGTGTTGCCGCCTCTACCGCCTAATTTCTAAAAAGTGTACACGCGAGTGTTCATCTTCCTACATATGCGTGTGTATATATAAAAGTTTTCGGTTTTAGGCGGTGAAGGCGGTAAAGGGTTGGGATTCGGTTGAGATACGAGGGAAAATGCTATACCGCTTTTGCATTTTCAGGCGGTAAACAGCCGGTATCAACGCCGATTAGGCGGTGAAAATCCTCCTCTGCAACCTCCCTCCCACGAGATCATGCACGAGCGAAGATAGTCATACGCCCCGAAGGGGCGTTGGATGATAGTCCTCGATGTTGGGTGATAGTCCCCCCTCCCCCCCCCCCCACCTCGACGACGGGCCTGAGTTTGGCTGAAAGGTAGGGAATAACATAGGGATTCGGTCTCGTCAGGGCAAAACAAAACCCGGTATCTCAGCGACTTTTCGTTGAGATACCGGGTTTTTCTGGTTGCGGGGACAGGATTTGAACCTGCGACCTCCGGGTTATGAGCCCGGCGAGCTACCGAACTGCTCCACCCCGCGGCGACTCATACAACTATACAGACCCCAAACCGGGCATGCAAGCCAAAAACGCGATTTGTAACCAAGCACACAAAAATAGGGGCTGTTGGGTAGAAAGCAGTTGGGTAGGAATAGGGGCTACGGGGCAGTGCCAGGGGTAGAACATACAGGAACGGGGTGGAAGTGAATCACTTCCACCCCGTTCCCGCAGAGATGTTCCCGCAGAGACCGCTAGAGCTAGTCGGTAGGAGCCGTATCCAGTGCAGGCCCCGGATCTAGAGCGAGGACGCTAGACCCGTGGACATCCGATCCCTGAGCATCCGGTATGCGCTACTCCCCCGCTGTCTCTTAGGCTTAGCGAGAAGCCGAGGCGCTGGGCTTAGCGCTAGCCGCTGCGCTCGGAGCCGCCGAGGCACTGGGCGTTGCCGATGCAGAAGCCTTAGCGGACGCCGCGCTCTGCGCCTCCTCAGCCTCCAGAGCCTTCTTCACGGCTGCTTCCAGACGCTTCTGAGCCTCACCGTAGGCAGCCCAGTCGCCCTTCTTCATTGCCGCATCAGCATCGGTCATCGCCTTCGAGGCATCCGTCAGAGCCTGCTTCAGCTCCGAAGACTGCGAAGCCGACGAACCGCCGGTCGAAGCGCCCGAAGAACCAGAAGTACCAGAGGAGCCAGAGGCAGAAGCCGAGGGGCTAGCCGCCGAACCGTCCAGCTTCGCACCCGAAGAGCCACCGAACACCTGGTTCAGCGCCTCCTCCAGAGTCGGAGCGAAACCGACCTTATCGCCGAAGCTCACCAGCACACGCTGCAGACGCGGGTACTTAGCGTCACCGCTCGACTGCACGTACACCGGCTGAACGTACAGCATGCCGCCGCCCACCGGCAGAGTCAGCATATTGCCGTTAATAACCTCAGACGAACCGCGGCGCAGCAGGTTCAGCTGGTTCGACACCTCAGCATCAGAGTTGAAAATATTCTGAGCCTGACCCGGGCCGGGAACCACCGAAGAACGCGGCAACTCCAGCAGACGCAGCTTGCCGTAATCGGGGCTACGCTCGCCGTCCTTACCGGTACCGGCATCACCATTAGCGGCAAGGAAGCCGTACATCACGTTACGAGAGTTCGAATCGCTCTGCTGAGGAATGAACGTGGTCGTCAACGAGAAGTGCGCACGAGAATCACCGGGCATCTGCAGGGACAGGTAGTAGGGCGAAATCGGCTGGTTACGATCATTGGTCGGGTCGTTCGGAATCGACCAGACATCGTCACCGGCGTAGAAGCTATTCGCGTTCGTCACGTGGTACTTATTCAGCATGGTGCGCTGAACATTGAACATGTCAGTCGGGTAACGCACGTGGCTCATCAGCGAAGCGTTCATCTCACGGTAGCTCTTCACCGTGCCAGGGAAAACACCCTGCCACGCCTTCAGCACCGGATCCTCCTCATCCCACGCGTACAGGGTCACCGAACCGTCATACGCGTCCACGGTAGCCTTCACCGAGTTACGGATGTAGTTCACCGAGTTAGAACGCTGAGCACCCGCAGCGGTCGCCGCATCCTGGGAGCTACCCTGCGCGTAAGGGAACTGGTCGCTCGTCGTGTAAGCATCCACGATCCACTGCACGCGGTTATTCACAATCGCCGGGTACGGCTTAGAATCCACGCTCAGGTACGGCGCCACCTTACGCACACGATCCAGCGGGTTACGTTCGTACAGAATCTGCGAACCCTCACGCACCGCATCCGACAGCAGAATGTCAGAGGACTGGAACTTAATCGCGTAGGACAGGCGAGCCAGCAGCGAATCAACGCGAGGACCACCATAACCGGCGAAAGTGTACTTCGCATCGGAGGCGTTAGTCTCGTCAGCAGAGAGCGGACGGTCCAGCTCCAGGGTGTCGCCCTTACCGCCCACAATCGAATACTCCGGCGAGCTCATGCCAAAGTAAATACGCGGCTCATAATCCTCGCTCAGAGTACCGGTCGCCTTAATACCGGACTGCAAGAACTTCGGGTTACCCGCAGAATCCACCTGGTTACCATACGCGGCAATCACGCCGTAACCGTGGGTGTACACCACGTGGCGGTTATACCAAGAATCGCCGCTGGTCTGTGCCGGGTTCAGCTCACGAGCCGCCAGCACCGTATCCTGCGTGGTGTTACCCACCGCATAGCGGTCCACCGACAGCTGAGAATCAAAACGGTAGTACGGGCGGAACTGCTGCATCTGCGCAAACGCCGAGGACACAACATTCGGATCCAACAGACGAATATTCGCAATAGTCGCGCTCGAAGAGCTCAACGCACCCGCACGAGTATCAATCGTCGCGTCATACGGAGTGGTCTCAATCTTGTCCAAACCGTACGCGTAACGGGTCGCATCAATATTGCGCTGGATGAACTTCGACTGAGCGCCCTGCTCATTCGGAACCACCTGGAAACGCTGAACAATCCACGGGTACAGGCCGCCAGCAACCACGGCAACAATCACCAGCATCGCGGTGCTAATCAGCGGCAGACGCCAACGATTCATCGAAGCAGCCACCACAAACATGATCGCCACCAGCAAAGCAGAAATCGCCAAAATAGCGTTCACCGGGATTAACGAGTTCACATCCGTGTACATCGCACCAGCCCAACGGCCCACCTGCTGCTGAGTCGACGAATAGCGGTCCAACCAGAAGCTCACCGCACGAGTCAGCAAAAACACAGCCACCACAATCGCAGCGTGACGACGGAACGCCACGGTAGTACTCACACCACCGGGCTGCACCTTAATACCGCCGTAGAAGTAGTGCATGAACAGACCCGCAAGCGCCGACAGCACCACAGCGGAGGTCACCAAAGTCACCACCATGCGGAAGAACGGCAACGCAAACAGGAAGAAGCCGTAATCCAGGCCAAACTCCGGGTCAGTCTTACCGAAGGACTGCTGGTTGAAGAACAGCGCGACGGTGCTCCACTGAGTCATCGTCGCTGAAGCAATGAACAGACCCAACAGCAGCGGAACCACAATCAGCAGAACCTTACGCGCCTTATCCACGCTCTCGTGGTAGCGACGCATGCTCTCCTCAGCACGCTGCTGACCAAACACGTCACGCAGCATCTGCTCGGCAGCATCCGTGCCGCTCGTCGGCACGCTCTGATTCGGGTTCGGCGCCTCCTGCGGCTTCTTCTCGGACGCCGGCGCCACATCAGCATGACGGACCGCGTAGGACATCGAAGCCCACAGCGGCACAGCAATCACCACGGCAGCCACCACAAACACGGCTGCCTTCAACAAAATCTGGGTAGTGAACACGGTGCTATAACCCAGCTGATCAAACCACAGCCAGTCCGTGTACACCTGGGACGCACCCACAAAAGCAGCAATGAGCACCGCCACCACAGCAATCGTCACCCGCAGGGGGCTACGACGCTTAGGCGTTGACTTCTTCGGCTTGGGATGCGCGGTGTTATTGGTCGACTCAGACACAATTCCTCGCTCATCATACGTTCAGAGAAAATAACTGCCTTTAAGTATCTCAGAGGTAACGCAGAAGGGCAGAACCTCGTAGAAGCTCGGGGCGAAATATGACCGGGTTGAGAGGTTTTGGGACGCGAAATGCTGAGGTGAGAGGTGCTGGCGAGGATTACGGAGACGCAGACGAGGACAGAGAATAGGGTGCAGAACAGCCCCGGTACCGTAAAGTACCGGGGCTGACTTCTACGCTATACGGGCGAGAACCTTGCGGAGAGAAACGTTATGTTAGGAACCGCAGCGAGGCAGGGAATCATCCGGGGTGCCAGACTTAATTGCCTCGACCGTCTTCACCGCCTCATCCAGGGTCGACACCGGCACAACCACCATCGTGCCGCGCACCTGACCGGCGTGATAGTAGTTGAACAGGTCGGGGTCCTGCGCCTGCATCTTCACAATCGAATCGCAGTTCTCCTTAGGCGCCAAGAAATAACGCGCACCGTAACGGCCCGTCGCCAAAATCTTGTACTTGATGCCGCCAATTGCGCCAACCTTACCGTTCGCATCAATCGTGCCGGTACCCGAAATGTAGCTGCGGTACGGGTCGCCTCCGGCGTCCTCATCGGCGAGCAGGGTACCCTCGCTGAGCTTATCGACCGTGCCCAGCGCCAGCATCAGACCCGCACTCGGGCCGCCCACACCGTCCAGGTTGTACTGCACGTGTGCCGGCAGGTCATAGCTCTGCTTCAAACCCGCGCCCAGAATCCAGCGGCTATCGTCACTGGCACGAACCGGGGTCAGCTTAAACGTCTGCTGCTTGCCGCCACGTTCCACAGTCACGTCAATCGGCGAACCGTTCGAGGCGTTCACCGCCTTCGGAACATCGGTGAGGGTCTCAATCTGCTTCTCCCCCACCTTCACGATGCGGTCATCAGCCTTCAGAGCGCTCGCCGCCGGGGAACCCTCCACCGTGGAAAGCACCTGCACCTTCTCGGTCACCGCCATCTTCAGCTGGCGCATCGCCGCGACCTTCGCCTGAGTCTGCGAATCAGCCATCTGCGCGCCGGTCGCCGCCGTCGCCTGCTCATGGCTCACGTGCGGGTACAGGGCATCGGTCGGCACCACGAGGCTGCGGTTACCGTCAAACGCCAACCAGCCGTAGAACGCCTCCGCGCCGGACAGCTCCGTGTACGGGCCGCCCGAAACCGACACCGTGGTCATGTTCATCTTGCCGAACGTCTTATAGCTGGGCGCACCAGAAACCTCAATGACGTCCTTCTCCTGATAGGTTCCGAGCACGTCAAAGAGCGGGCCGGGGCCCTCCTTCACATAGGAACTGGGCAGAACAAAAGCACCAGCCAGCAGGGCACACGTCGCCACAGCGCTCACCGAACGCAGGTTCACGCGGCGCGGCGCAAAACGCGAACGACGCTTAGCCGCCTTCTCATTACTCTTCACGCTCGCGGAGGCGGCGTTCGGCTGCTGCTCAGCATCGGGGGTGGACTTAGTCATGGTTTCTACAGTACCGGATAAACCTGCTTTTCAACACGCGGGCGGGCACTGTGACAACACGCAGGCGGGCACCGTCACCCGCTAAAAATAGAGCAACCAGGAGGCGTTCACGCTCTGACCCGCGCTGCGCTATGTCAGCACCGCACAGTGACGGCGGCACGAAAAAGCTCCCAAACCCCGGCGACAGAGACAAGCTTGTGAGCCCTCAGCTGATTAAGCCGCATCCACAGCGGTGGCGCGGGAAATTCTCAGCAAAAATCGGTAGGCTGGACAGCGAGCGGGCCAGCTACGCCCACCCCCGGATTACGAAAGGCTTCACATGTCTGAGAACCCCACCGGCGGCGCCTCCAACGAGCGCGACCCCCTCGAAGAATTCATTAAGAAGATGCAGGAGCAGGGCTTCGACCCCTCCGCAGGGGCAACCGGCCAGGGCGGTAAGGGCGCCTCCTCCAACGCGCAGAACCCCTTCGGCGCGCTCTTCGGCGAAGGCGGTCAGAACCCCTTCGGCATCAGCATCGACCCCGAAGACCTGAAGAACATGGGCATGAGCTTCGACCCCGCTATGCTGCAGGGCATGTTCTCGCAGGTGCAGGCCATGTTTGCCGGCGCATCCGACGAATCCAGCCCTAGCGGCGTGAACTGGACCAACGTCAAGAATCAGACCCGCCAGATGCTCGCCTCCATGGGCGAGGACCCGGCGGTTCCCGAAAACCTCAAGCGCGCCGTCGAGGACGCCGCAAACCTGGCCGACCTGTGGCTGGATGCGGTCACCTCCATCGAGCGTCACAACCTGCCCGTGCAGGCCTGGTCCAAGGCCGAGTGGGTTGAGGAGTCCTTCGACTCCTGGCGCGAGATGGTCGAGCCCGTGGCCGCCGAGGTCACCCAGGCCATGGTCATGCCCGGCCCCGCGGACGAGCTGCCCGAAGAAATCGCCGCCATCTTCAACAGCGGATTCCTGAACAACGTCGGCGCCATGATCTTTGGCGCCCAGATGGCTCAGGCGCTCGCTCAGCTTGCCGGTGAAGTGTACTCATCCACCGACGTGGGCTTCCCCCTCGCGCCGGGCTCCTCCGCGCTGTTGCCCAACGGCTACCAGCAGCTCGCCGACAGTATCGAGGTTCCCCCGCAGGAGGTCCTGCTCTACCTTGCCGTGCGTGAATCCGCGCTGATCCGCCTGCACAAGGCAAACCCCTGGCTGCGTGAAGACCTGGTCCAGCTCGTGGCGCGCTACGCCCGCGGCATCCGCGTGGACATGAACCGTATGCAGGACGCCGCATCCCAGGTGGACATGAGCAACCCCGACGCCGTGCAGGAAGCATTCGAAGGCGGCATGTTCAGCCCCCAGCGCACCGAAGACCAGGAACTGGCGGTACAGCGCCTGGAGGGTCTGCTCGCCCTCATCGAAGGCTGGGTATCCGTCGTAACCGAGGACGCAACCCGCAACCTGCCCAAGGCACCGCAGCTGACCGAAATCATGGCGCGCCGCCGCATTGACGGCGGCCCCAGCGAGCAGGTCTTCGAGAACCTGGTCGGCTTGGAACTGCGCCCGCGCCTGGTGCGTGAGGCACAGCAGTTCTGGCGCTGGTACGAAGAATCCCACGGCATTGAGGCACGCGACGGCCTCTGGGACACCCCGGAGACTCTGCCCACCCCCGCCGAGCTGGAAGACTTCACCGCATACGATGCGCGCATGAACGAAATCAGCCTGGACGACGTGGACTTCGACTCGGAGCTGCAGAAGCTGCTGGACGGCGGCTTCGGCGACGCGCCCGAAGAAAAGTAAAGCCCAAAAAGTAAAGCGGCGAAAGTAAATAGCTGACACCTCGAGCGGGGGTGGCTTGTGAATGTACAAGCCACCCCCGCTCAAGTGTTCGATTGGAGTGTTTCGTTTGGTTTTTGATTCTTTGATTTTCAGGAAGCGCTTTAGCCAGCGGGATTTTAGTGGGCGCTGTTTTCGCCGCGCTCGCCCCGTTCACCTTCAGCACGCGAGCGCCCCAGCGCGTACCCCTCCAGGTAGGCCTGCGCCCGCAGCAGCTGCGGGTAACGCGCCTCCAGGGCACGGAACGCCGCCGAATGATTCGGCTGCAGCAGGTGGCAGAGCTCGTGGTGAATCACCGAATCCAGCACGTACTCGAGCACGCCCTGCAGCTCCGAGGAGATGCGGATCTGCGTGTTCGCGTAGGTTGCCGAGCCCCAGCGCTGACGCTGGTTGCTCACCCAGCGAATCGACAGCTTCTCGAGCCTGCCCGAGGCGACCAGCTCCGGCAGGTTCTTCTGCGCCAGGTGCAGGGCGCGGGAGCGCAGGTACTCGTCCGTGACCGTCAGCTGCGTGGCACGCTCACGGCGGGCGGCACGACGCTGAATGCGCGGCAGCAGGCGGGCAATATGTTCGTCAATCTCCTCGCTCGTACTCGCGGCGGGAATGAGCAGGCGGTAGGCGGGGTTGCCGTGCTCATCCACGCCGTCGCGCTGCATGCTGACGGTGCGGGTGCGGCGCGCCGAGCGGACCAGCTCAATCTGCGGGCGGTCCTCGGTGGCGGGCAGGATTTCACGCTTAAAACGCTGAGCCATAGTCTCCTCTTCCCTTCGACGAACGGCGGGACTGCGCGGCACGGGACTGAGTCGAACGAGCCGAACGATCTTGCGCCGAGCGAGCCTGGCTATACGACGAGCCGGCGCTCTCTGCCCTGCGGCGGCGCTTCGCCGGATCAATATCGTCCAGGAAACGCGAACGCTTACGCTGACCGCGACCGCCCACGGTGCGGGTCATCGTCCAGGTCAGCCACAGGTACTTGCGGGCGCGCGTAATGCCCACGTACAGCAGGCGGCGCTCCTCATCCACCTCGTCCGGGGTGGTCGCAAAAGTAATGGGCATGAGGCCCTCGTTCAGGCCGCACAGGAACACGGCGTCCCACTCCAGGCCCTTAGCCGCGTGCAGGGAGGCGAGGGTGACGCCGTTGACCTGCGGTGCGTCATTAAATTCGCTGCGGTGGTTCAGGGTCGCCACGACCTCGTGCATGGTCAAAGGTAGTGGCTCGGGCACGCCCGGGCGCGGGTTCGCGCGGTGCTCCTGAAGCTGCTCTTGGCGGTGCTGCGCCATCATGTCCACCATGTGCACCAGGGCGGCGAGGGACTCCCACTTCTGGCGGGTGGCGCCTCCCGAAAGGGGGCCTTCCTCCTTATAACCAAGGCCGCCGAGCACATCGCGGGTGTAGCGGGTGACGTCCTCGGTACCGTCCGTGGACTTCGCCGAACCGCGCAAGGCAAGCATCGCCTGCTTGACCTCGGGGCGCTCAAAGAAACGCTCCGCGCCGCGCAACTGGTACGGAATGTGGGCGGCAGCCAGCGCAGACTCAATCGCCGCCGACTGCGCGTTCGTGCGGAACAGCACCGCAATCTCCGAAGGCGGCACGCCGTCCTTCTCAATCAGGTCGCGGATATCCTCGGCAATGCCGGCCGCCTCCTGCTCATCGTCGGCATAGCCGAACCACTCCACATCCACGCCGGGGCCGCGCTGAGACATCAGCTCCAGCGGCGGCGCCCACGAATGCGGGCTCGAATCCGGATGCGGACGACGCGCCGCCAACAGGCGGTTCGCCAACTCCACCACCTGCGAATGGGAACGGTAGTCGCGGGTCAGCTTCACCGTGTGCGCGCCACGGTACCGGCGCGCAAAATCCAGCAGGTAACGGCTGGTTGCGCCGGTAAAAGAGTAAATCGTCTGGGAGGCGTCACCCACCACGCAAATATCGTCGCGGCCACCCAGCCACACATCCAGCAGACGCTGCTGCAGCGGGGAGACGTCCTGGTACTCGTCCACCACAAAATGGCGGTACTGGTTGCGGACGGTCGCGGCGAGCTTCTCGTCCTCCTCCAGCATGGCGATGGTCAGCAGTAGCACGTCCTCAAAATCGATGAGGTTACGCTCATCCTTCAAATCCTCATACGCCTGGAAAATACGCTGCATATTCTGCGGGGTAACCGCCGAGGGCAGCTGCTTCTCACTCAGACGCTGCATGATGGTGTCTGGGGTGAGCAGCTGAACCTTCGCCCACTCAATCAGCGACGCCAAATCACGCAGCAGGGAACGATCCGTGCTGATGCGCAGACGGTTCGCCGCCTCCGTAATGAGCGCTGCCTTATTCTGCACGATGGACGGGAACGTACCACCCACCACCTGCGGCCAGAAATACGCCAGCTGACGCAGCGCCGCCGAGTGGAAGGTACGCGCCTGCACACCGTGCGCACCCAACTGATGCAGGCGGGTACGCATCTCCTCCGCCGCACGCAGGGTGAAGGTCAGGGCGAGTACGCGCGGGCCCTGGTAGCGACCGATCGCAATACCGTAGGCGATGCGGTGCGTAATCGCGCGGGTCTTACCGGTACCGGCACCCGCCAGCACGCGCATGGGCCCGTCCAGCTCGGTGGCGACCGCACGCTGATCAGGGTCAAGCCCGGCAAGGATATCGTCTGCGGAGATCATATGCTGAGGCTGCTGAGGTGTGGCGGTCATAATGCTCCATCAGTAAGGCGGGCGGTACGGGCAGGCGGCGTGCGCTCGCGCGGGCATACGGACATGTGTGTATGCGGGTGCGCGAGGCGGTGATAGCCGGTCTTCCATTGTATTCTCCCAGACTGTGTTCTCCAGACCCGCCGCGGCTTCTTAGCTACTGCTTTCGTTCAGGGCGTGAGGAACCCGCCTCTTTTGGAGTGGGCAAGTAGAAGCTCAACAGGCAGCGCAGGCGAGCACGTTTAGGCTTGTCCACAAGTATCTTCACCACTTGGCATAAAGATCCCAAAAACTACTAAACGGCACACATTGGTTTGGTAACCTTAACCCGTGACTTTATCTCCCCTTCAGCTAGCAGCCATCGTCTCCGCCGGAGTGCCCGGGATTTACCCCGTCGGCGCTGAACCGGTCCGCGAAGACAGCGACGACTTCGACTCGGCAATCATCGCCGACTCCACCGGTCGCCGCTGGCGAGTGCGCGCCCCGCGCCGCCCCGACGCCAGCATGCGCCTGGAAGCTGAACACCTCATCCTGCAGTCGTTCAGCCCCGGTCTGCGCGCCCGACTGCCCTTCGCCGTGCCCACCGTCGCCGGCACCGTACCCTACGCGGGCGGCAACGTGTTCGTGTACACGCACATCCCCGGCACCATCTACGACGTGGACCAGCTCGCCGAGCTGAGCCGCCGCGAAGTTGCGACGAACCGCCCCTCCCTGGCATCCATCATCGCCAAGGACATCGCGACCCTGCACGTGATGCCCGAAGACATCATTTACGAAGCCGACCTGCCCTCCTACTCTTCGGAGCAGATTCGTCTGCGCAAGAACGCCGAGCTCGAGCGTGCCGCCGCAACCGGTAAGGTGCCCGCCGACCTGCTCGCGCACTGGCGTGCTGTGCTCTCCCCCGGACCCATGTGGCAGTTCCGCCCGCGCGTGGTCCACGGTGACATGGGGGCCGAGAACCTCGTACTGCACGTCACGCCCTCGGCGGCGCGCATCGTGGAGGTCACCGGCTGGTCCGATGTGCACGTGGGCGACCCCGCGCAGGACTTCGCGTGGCTGTACTCCTGCCAGGACATCGACTTCACCGACGAGGCAATCGAGGTGTACCGCCAGCAGATGCCTCAGCTGCCCGACGCCTACCTGGCGCAGCGCGCGAACTTCTACGCGGAGTTCGCGATCGCCCAGTGGCTCACCCACACCGTGGAGGTGGGCGACCGCGACGGCGCAACCCACGCAGTGTCCATGCTCCTGGACATTCAGGACGACCTGCGTGCCTCCGGCGAACTGCTCGGACAGGAGGAGGTCGGCCCGCTGGTCGGTCCCGCCGAGTAGGTATTGGGTCGGGTAGCTGTTAGGTTGCTACTTACCGCATAGGTTTTCGGTTCAGCTAGATTTTCAGTTCAGCCCCGCAGTACTGCACTGCGGGGCTGAACTGTATCTACTGGGTTGTATATCCGCTGGGTTGTATATCCGCTGACTCGCGCGCCCGGTGAAACTAGCTCTCCTGACTGTCTGTCACTAACTGTCTGTCAAACCGACGGGATGATGCCTATAAGGGCTAGTGGAGGGGCTTTAGTGGGCTTTTTGTCGAAATTTCTTTAAGTGTTTCCCCTCACTTTTTGAGCGCCAGTTTTGCATTTTTGTGCATGAATGACTCAGATTAAGGCTGAGACTTGAAGGTGCGCTAAAGGCGCCATTCACAATATTTCCCGGGTGCAAATACGCCACAAACCCACATGAACCAACTTTTAACCCCGAGAGTCCACAGAGCCTCAACTTCACCTTGAACTATGCTCAAAATAGTGCATTTTAGGGTAAAAACTTACCCTGTAGATTTTTTCAAAAACTCCTGGAATACTTTTGCTGTGCCGCGAGAATACCAGCGGACACACTCCCCATAGCGCACTGACCAGCGCTGATATCGTGGCAGCGATAAAGTGGGGAGACAGATTGGACGGGACCCTGACCGGTCATGTCAGACCCGAGCCGGATTCATGCACCGCGCAACCAATCACCGATGGCAGAAATCTATAGAGTTACTTTCGAGGTTGTGTTTGAGAGTAAAGACGCACGCAAACCCCACGGGGCGCCGGCGGCGCGAGTGAGGCCGCGAGAGCGGCAGTCGTTCGGCGCGATTCTTTCCCGGAGCGTGCGAGGGCACGAAGTACCTCTATAGTTCTTCAGCGGCTGAGGACGCCTCATCACCCTAATGCAGTGGGGTGAAGAGGCGTCCTCTGCCATTAACCGTAAAAGTCCGCGCAGAAAAGCAGCTCACGAGGCGCAACGCCTCCGTGAGCTGCTTTTCTGTATTCGGTTACGGCTGGCGCTAGTACGCGAGCGCATGCCTCCGCCGCTTAGCCTTGCCGCTTAGCCTTGCCGCCTAGCCCTTGCGCGCCTCGCGGATCACCTTCGCCAGCTGCGCCTCCGTGGGCAGGCCGCCGCGGATCTGGTGGTCCCACACCTCCGCAACGCCCTTGCCGCCCAGGTACACGAACACGGTGCTGATACGCTCCGGGTCCACGCCCATAATGCGGGAGAACGCGATGCGGTACAGGCCCAGCTGGAAGCGTCGAGACTGCATGGTCGCCATCTTCGGGCGGGAACCGCTCTTCCAATCCACCAGAACCCAGCGTTCGCCGTTCTCGTCCTTGGTGCGGAACACCGCGTCGATACGGCCGCGCAGGCTTACGCCCTCGATGTGGGTTTCGACCGGGTATTCGACCGCCCAGATGCGGTCCTTCCACTCGTCGCTGCCCCACTCGCTGGTGGCGAAGCGCTCCCAGAGGCGCTGTACGGAGGCGTCCAGTTCGCTCTCGGATTCCTCGAAGTCGTCCTCGAAGGTGAACTCGTCCTGTTCCTGCTGGTCAGCCGGATCTACAGAATCAGCAGGCGGGGCGGAGGCGGCAGCGGAACCAGGCAGGTCAACGCCCACCGTGTCCTCCGCGTCGGGTGCCTCCAGCGGGTCGGCGCTCGGCGCTACCCCGAAGTGCTCCTCAATTAGCGCGTGCACCGCCGTACCAATCGTTGCCGCACGCGAGGGACGCTGAGGCACCGGGCGCATCAGCTGATGCACCGTGCCCTGCGGGTCCTCACTCAGGCGAATGAACGTGGACGCGGACAGGTGCCCCGGCAGCTGATCGCTCAGCACCGGGTCGGTCTGACCCATCATGAGCAGTAGCAGGTCGGCTTCGCGTTCCCAGTCCACCGCCTGCTGGCGCAGGGATTCGGGAATGGCGGACTCGCCGTGTGCCGCAGATGCAGCGGGTGCAGAGTGGTTTGCACTCTCCCCCGCTATATCCCCGCTCTGGTGCAGGTCATCCTCCCCCGCGCCGACGGCAAGCTCCACCGCCAGGGCGGCACGCTCCACCGCCTCGCGACGGCTCGAGGAGTTAATCGCAATCTCACGTTCCAGCTGCTCATGCTGGCCGCGGCGAAGCACCGCCTCCGTGCCCCGGTTGAGGGCATCGTCAGAAGCCCAACGCCAAATCACGGGGCGCTCCAGCGGGTCAAAAGGCCACATGGCGGTCAGCACCGCACCCAGATTCGGGTTCCTGTCCTCGTAGTTCTTCTGGGCGAACTGGCCGCGCACCTCAATCGGCAGAGCCGCCACCACCGTGGGCGAGAAACCGGGCTGAGGCGGTTGCGCCTCACGCCATTTCTCCCGCTCGGTGGCTTCGATAATCCATTCGGGCACCGGCAGGTTCAGGCGGGTACAGTTCTCCGCCACCGTGCGTGCTCGTACGGAAGGAGCCGCCAGCTGCCAATCCTGAGCGAGGGCGGGAGCCATGACCTCAACCAGCGCCCACGCGTAGCGTTGCACCTGCTCGGCGTAGGTTGCCCGAGCGTTCGCGCTCGCCTCCGCCTGTACGGGGGTGAGCTCGTCAGCGTCTACGGGGTAGAGTTCCAGCTCTTCCAGCAGCGCCGCCCCATCGGGGGCGGGCGGCAGGTTCGAGGGGTCCACAACCGTACCGTGCACCAGGGTCACCGGCTCCGCCAGGCGGTACTTCGACTCCGCCAGCTGCTCAACCCAGCGGCGCACATGGTTCAGGTGCACCTTCTTGCGCTTATCGGCAGGGTTCGGCATCGTGTACGACAGGCCCATGCCCACCAGCTGCGGTGCCGCCCAGGGGGTATCCATCGTCTCTTCGAAGCGCACAGAGGGCGCATCTACCGTGGGGGTGCCCATGCCGAAGAGCGACTTGAAAAGCATCTCCATCAGTTCCTCCCAGAAGGGCTGCACAGGCAGGGGGAGCATAGCGGCGCTCTTCCAGCGGTAGGCGCTCATCGCCAGCAGGTTACGGGCACGGGTCATCGCCACGTACATGAGGCGGCGGTCCTCCATGCCGGCATGCTCGGCGGCATCATCCTTATGCTCGGCCAGGTAGTCTTCCAGGTCCTTCGCCTTCTCGAAGGAGGTAATCTCCTCCGGGGTCTCAAGGATCGAGGGAAGGTACTCGCGGTCGCCACGCAGCGGCCAGGGCAGAGCCGTGCTAGCCGACACCTGCCACAGGTTCGGGGTCTGCCCGCCGGTCGCACTACCGCACAGACCCGGCAGAAGCACATGATCCCACTCCAGGCCCTTCGCCGCGTGCATGGTCATCAGCTGCACCGCGTTCGGGTCAGGCTCCACAGCGCCCAACGCCAGGCCCTTCTCCTCATCATCGGCACGCTCAAGCCACGCGAGGAAGCCCATCACGTAGCTCACGCCGCCCGAAGACAGCAGGAAGCGGCGCGCACCCGGGTCGCCCTCCTCCGCGCTCACGCCGTCAGAACCGGCGTAAATCATCGCGTTAATACGCGGCGCCGACATGCCGTAGGCGGCGGCCACCTCGTGGAAAGCGTCCAGGTTCGCCCGTGAACCCAGCGGGTCGGTACCCGGGCGGACCGCCAGCTCAATATCCAGCAGCATGGTCCGCTCAATCTCGTACAGCAGCGTGCCCAAGTCCTCGCTCAAACCGGCACGCAGCACGCGCATCTGCTCAGCAAAAGCACGCAGACGCTCCAGCGCCGCCGGGGAGAAACAGCGGCCGCGGTACTGCTCACCGTAGAGAGGTTCGCCGTCCGCGCCGTCCTGCGGCAGGTTCTCCACCGCCTCAATCAGGGAGGCGTAGCCGGAAGAATCCTCCACCGCGCCCTTGAGGGTTTCGTCCAGGCGCTCCTGGGCGGCACGCAGGTGCTCCGTCTGCAGGTTGATAGCAGCTGCGTCGTCAGCGTCTTCCGCCTCGGCGAGCATACGCAACGCCATCTGCTCGCGCAGGGCACGCTCACGCTCACGCACCAGCGACTGCGCCCAATCACCCAGCGCCAACATATCCGCCGCACCCAGACGCCAACGCGCACCCGTCAGCAGGCGCGCCAGAGCATCCGAACGGTTCGGATCAGCCAGCACACGCAACGCCGATACCAAATCCACAACCTCCGGCTGGGAAAGCAAACCGCCCAAACCCACCTGCTGCACCGGAATGCCCAGGCGCTCGCACTCCACACGAATCGGGTCCAGCTGACCGTGCACACGCGCCAACACCGCAATCTCAGGCATCTTCAAACGCGGACGCACCGAACCATCACCGGAACGATGCGCCGCGTAGGCGCGCTCATACTCGCGCACCGCCTGCGCACGCATCGCCGCAATACGCTCGGCAATAGCCACAGCCTCCTCGCGGTCAGAGTCGTGGTACGTCAAATCAACGCGCCCCACCATGCCCGCGGCAGCCTGCTCAAAAGCGGGTGAACCAGGCTCCCCCACCAGGGCGCAGCGCGGGCGCAGGTCAGGAACCTGAGCGGCGGTAATATCGCCGTCGGCGGCACGCACCCACTCGGGAACCTCCTTCAGCTTCTCCGCCACGTGGTTCGCCGCGTTCAGCACCGAAATGTCGTTACGCCACGCGATAGACAGGAATAGCGGCCGCACATGCTTGGTTGGGAAATGGCGGTAGAAGCTGAACATCTGACCGTCCGAAGCGCCACGGAAACCGTAAATCGACTGCTTCGGGTCACCCACAGCCATCACCGGATGCGCCGGAATACCCGCCGCCTCATCGGCACCGTAAATTGAGGAGAACAAGCTCATCTGCGCGTGCGAAGTGTCCTGGAACTCGTCCAGCAGAACCACCTTGAAGCGGGCACGCTCACCCTCGCGAATCGCCGGGTCAGCCTCCGCGATGCGGGCGGCAAAACGCATCAGGTCACCGAAATCCAGTACCTGCATGCGCGCCTTCACG
This sequence comes from Rothia sp. 27098_8_27, assembly GCF_041432805.1. NCBI lineage: Bacteria > Bacillati > Actinomycetota > Actinomycetes > Micrococcales > Micrococcaceae > Rothia > Rothia sp. 27098_8_27. Next base: position 775,563 of record NZ_JAPWAJ010000001.1, read on the forward strand.
CGGGCGTAGCTCATCGCCATGCGCGCGTACACTCGGCGGTTACGCAGCAGACGCTGAACCTTCTGAATGTCCCTCTCAGTCTTCGTCTCACGGCGAGGTTCGGGCACCGCCGCATACGCCGCCAACTGCTCGGTGCAGAAGTCAATAACCTGTTGCGGCTCCACCAGGTGCTCCGCGCACTCGTCAGAAAGCTGCAGCATCTGGTTAATCATGGTCGCCGCAGACACCGGCACGCCGTCCTTATCGAGGGGAAGCTCCCCCTCCCAGTACTGCACAATCTGCGCGGCAAGCTGCCACTTCTGCGCATCGCCAAGCATCTGCGCGTCCTGCTCCACGCCCAGGCGCAGACCGTACTCCTTGACGAGGTTATTCGCGTAGGAGTGGTAGGTGAGCACGGTCGGGTCAGCGATGCCCTCACGCAGCTCCTCATCGCTCGGGGCGACGCGACGGCTACGGCGCAGCGTGTTCAGGCCGGCACGCATACGGCTGCGCAACTCGGTTGCCGCCTTGCGGGTAAAGGTCACGCCAAGCACCTCTTCAGGGCGCACAAAACCGTTATCGACCAGCCAAATCACGCGGTCAACCATGGTCGCGGTCTTACCCGAACCGGCACCGGCGATGACGAGGGTCGGGGCGGGGCCCGCCTCAATCATGCGGACCTGCTCGGGGGTCGGCTTCTTACCGTCGGCGCCGTTGAGCATCTCGGCAATATCGAGGGCGCTGCGGTAGTCGGCAGGCTTCAGCGCGGGGTCGTTCGCGGCGGCTTCAGCAGAGAAGAGCACGCCGTTGGGCAGCTGCCAGCTATTGTGCTCGCACCACTGGGCGGGGGTGAGCATGCCGGTGCCAGAACCGGGGTGAGCGCCGGGGGTAGTAACGCCCGGGTTAGTAGCGCCCTGCATATCAGCGCTATATGCGCCAGAGTCAGTCATGATTCCTCTTCCTCATGGATCATTCTCATGGGAGGTTCGGGGTGAGTGATATCGAAAGTAAACGTAGGGTACGCGGCTACTAGGGCTGAGTCACCTGACGGCCGCGCGTACAAATCGGGCAGATCTCCGGCAGACGGCACCCATAGCCGCCCTCACGGTGACGAGCCTGTACCTGCGAGCCAGCAATCAGCTCCGCGGCGTGCTGCACCAGCTCAGCCGCCCACGAATCGTGCTCCGTCAGAGCGGGCTGAACCTGCAGGCGAGTCTTGCTCTCGTCATTCACGCCCGAGGCACCCAACTGCACAAGCGCCGCGCCTGCGGAATGACCCGTATAGCCGGTGTACTCCAGCTCCTGGGGGCGGGCATCCGGTAGCGGTTCACCCGCCTCCAAGGCGGCGGCTTCGGCGCGGTAACGCTCCTCCAGCTGCTCACCCGCGCCAGCCTCCACCGCAATCTGGTAGGCGGCAAGCTGCGGATGCGTCTCCATCTCCGACCCGGTCGGCTTAGACTTACCAGTTTTCAGGTCAACAATGGCGTAGCGGCGGGTACCGTCCTCCGCCGGGGCGGTACCCTCGAGGCGGTCCACACGACCGGTGAGCAGCGCATCCAGCTCGCCAACCTCACCGGCGGGGTCGAAGGGCACGGGCACACGCACCGCGAAGGAGCCTTCAACACCGAGGTTCTGCCAGCCGGCGTCACCCATGTGCTGACGGTAGTAGTAGCTCAGGCGCAGAATCATACGCTTGGCGCGCTCGTAGAGGGCGTAGGATTCCCAGGGCACGCGCTCGCGGTACTCTTCGTCGGTTTCGTCCTCCTTGCGGGCGGGCACGCCGAGGGAGCTAATGCGCTCGTCGAGGGCGGTTTGGAGCTCTTCGAGGGTGCCGGTCGGGTACTCCTCGGCGATGGCGTGCACGAGCGTTCCGAGCGAGCGGGACAGGTCGGTCTGGGCTTCCGCGCGGGCGGCGGAAACCAGCCAATCCAGCGGGGAGCTGTGGATGGTTTCCAGGCGCGAGGGCGAAAGCGTAATCGTGCGGCGGCCGGGGTTTTCTGCTGGGTTTTCGGCAGGCTCTTCACCGTGGTTTTCGTCCAGCTCAGCGTGGCCTGCCGGGCGGTGCGCAAAGAGCAGCTCCGTGCTAGAAAGCGGTAGCAGACCCCACCACTCGTCGGGTGCGGCGCCGGGTGTCTGCGCGTTCGCCAGGCGCGCCAGAGTGCGGGAGGCGGCATCGAGTCGGTACGCGGAAGCCTCCGGGGTGAGCGCCTCTTCCTCCGGTGCGTTGTGCATCGGCGCGCCGTCCTGCTGTGAGCCCTCCTGCTGAGCGTCTTCGGCACGCATCGCGTTCATCGATTCCTCAACGAGGGTGCGGCGAAGCTCCGCCACGAGGGAACGCAGGGTGGCGGGGCGGCGCACGCGGGTGATGGGCACGTCCGTGGAGTCGCCGACCGCGTCGGTGGGTAGCACGAAATCGAAGAATTCGCCGGGTGCCTGATCGTCGTTGCGCACGGCGGTGAGCACGAGGCGGGTGCTAGCTCGGGTGGCGGCGACGGCGAACATGCGTAGCTCATCGTGGCGGGTGTCGCGCACGCGTTCGGGGTAGCTGCGGATGCGGGCGGGCGGCACCGGCTGCTCGCTCTCGTCCGGCTGTTGTTCTGCCTGCTGTGCGCGCTGGCGGAGGCGCGCATCGCACAGGTCCGTAAGGTCGCCGGTGCTCAGCAGGGAGCCGCGCACGGTGGTGTTGGGCCAGGTGCCTTCCTGCAGACCGCATACATATACGGTACGCCAGGACTGACCTGCGGCGAGTGCGGGGGTGAGAATCTCGACCGCGTCTTGGCGTACGCCGCGGGCGGCGAGGGTGTCCATGGGTAGGTCCTGTGCGTCGATGAAGTCGAGGAACTGCTCGGCACCGGCGCCGCGCATCTGCTCGTCGAATCGGTCGGCGGCTTCGAAGAGGCCGATCATGGCGTCGAGGTTTCGGTGGGCTGCGTCGGCGTCGGGGCCTGCGCCGCGCGACTGGGCGACCCAGGTTTTTTCGAGGCCGCTGGCTTCCCAGAGCGCCCAGAGCACTTCGGTGCTGGTGGATTCGGGCCGGGCGAGTGCTTTACGTCCGGCGGAGAGCACGGCTGCGATGCGGTGCACGGCGCGTCCTACGCCCTCTTCGGGGAGGGTTTCGGGGTGTAGCAGGGCGCCGAGGAGCAGGTCGTCGCTGGGTCGGTGTCCACCGCTTTGCAGTTCGATGGATCGTAGCTGCTGGTGGAGTCGTCGCACGTCCATGCTGGATGCGCCACCGAGCCGGGAGGTGAGCAGGGTGATGGCGCTCTGCGCGCCACCGAGGGGGTTGGCGCGGCTTTCTTCGGCGATGACGTCGTCGAGGCTTCGGCGCATGAGCTCTTCAGCTTCGGTGGCTCTGAGGGTTTCGTAGCCGCCGCGCTCGGCCGCCTCCACGCCTTCTGCACCTTCTGCTGCGGGCATGTGCACGGCGGGGTTCAGTGCCTTCTCGCCGCGCTTGCGGGCGTAGACGAGCAGGCTGAGCGCGTCGAGGAAGGGGCGTACGGCGGGCTCATCGCGCACCGGCACGAGCGCCGCGGAGGTACGCGAGGGAATACCGTTCGAGGAGAGCACGCGGCGGATGCGCGCCACGTCCGCACTGCTACGCACGATGATGGCGGACTCGCGGTAGGGGTGGTTGCCGTAGATGCGTTCTTCGAGCAGCATTTGGGCGATGAGGTTCGCCTCATCCTGAGAGCTGGAGAGCGCATACTTATACACGCCGGCGGGTGCGGTGCGGTAGTGTGCGGGGTCGAGGATTTTGCCGTCGGCACCCAGATGCAGCAGCGGTTCGTCGGCGGCGCCCCAGGTGAGGGCTTCGTCGGCGGGGGTGGTGTTGATGCGTCCGAAGGTCGCGGGCGCGCCGTTCTTTACACCTCCCTGCGCACCATTCTTCGCCCCCTCCTGCTCAGCGGTGAGCGGCACGAACCGGGTGTAGCGCGGCAGGCGGCGGCGAATGTCCGCCACAAGCGGCATCATGAGTGCGGGCAGGCGGTACGAGGTGGTGAGCGTGCGGGTGCGCATGCTGGGGAAGCTTGCTTGCAGGGTGGTGACGAGGTCGGGGCGGGCGCCTCGGAAGCCCTGGACGACGGCTTCGTCGCTGTAGGTCATGACAACCTGGGGGCCTTCAGCGAAGAGGTCGGGGTGGGTTTCGGTCAGGTGCGCGGCGTCTGCGGGGGCAACTTCTGCGGCGATGAGGCGCAGCAGTCGGTAGATGGAGGGGCTGAGTTCCTGCACGTCGTCGATGAGGATCAGGTCGTAGCGGCGGCGTTCTTCGGCGAGGAATTCGGGGGCGCGCAGTAGCAGCCGGCAGGCGTCGTTGATGAGTACTGCCGGGTCGTAGGCGTTTTTGGCGCGGAGGGCTCGCACGGCACGGTATTCGGTGTGCAGTTGGGCGAGGGCGTGCCAGGCGGGCTGGTTGTGTTCGGTGGCGAGGGCGTGTACGTCTTCGGCGGTGAGGTCGTATTCTGCCATGCGGTCGAAGAAGTCGCGGATTTCGTGGCGGAAGCCGCGGGTTGCGAGGGCGTCGCGGAGTACGTCGGGCCAGGCGGGTCCGGGCGCGATGCCTTGGGCGTGGTTGGCGAGTAGTTCGCCAATGATGACGTCTTGTTCGGGGCCGGAGAGGAGTTTAAGGTTGCCTTCTACGCCGCTGAGTAGCCCGCGGGTTTGGGCTCGTTTGAGCAGGTCGAAGGCGTATGCGGCCCAGGCTCGGGTGGGTGCTACGGAGAGGCTGCGGTCGCTGGATGCGGCGATGGTGTCTCGCATGCGGGTCGCGGCGGTGCGGGTGGGTGCGAGGATGAGCAGGCGGGCGGGGTCGTTCCCGTCGGCGAGGTAGCGTAGGGCGCGTTCGGTGAGGTGGTGGGTTTTACCGGTTCCGGGGATGCCGGTGAGAAGTTGGGTTGTCATGGTTTCAGTCTATCGGCTGTAGCGCGGTTGTACCTTGTCGGCGGTCATTTGGGCTCGTCAGCTACTTATGTGCCGCCTCGGTGACTTAATATGCCGCCCCGCCAAGGGCTTATCCACAGCCGCGTGACCACCGGGCGCGCGCCTCCTTCTCCGCTGGGTTAGTCTTATAGCATGACCTGGATGAACGGCCTGCGCGCCACTTTTGACCTTGAAACCACCGGTGTGGACGTCACCACCGCCCGCATCGTGACTGCTTCCCTGATCCTGCTGGACCCTCAGGGTAATGTGGTGCGCCGTGGCGAGTGGCTGGCTGACCCCGGCGTTGAGATTCCCGCCGGTGCCGCCGCCGTGCACGGTATTACGACTGAGTACGCGCGTGAGCATGGCCGTCCCGCTCGCGAGGTCGTGTGGGAGCTTGCCGGCGCGATTGGTGCGCTCAATATTGATGGTGTGCCGATTATTGCGTTCAATGCCGCCTACGATTTTTCGGTGCTGCACCACGAGATGCTGCGCCACAATATTGCCAACGGTGAGCTGCCGCCGGGTGTGGTGCTCGACCCGTACGTTCTGCATAAGCACGTGATTCCCCGTAAGCGCGGCAAGCGCACCCTTGAGGTTCTTGCCGCCGAGTACGGTGTCTCCCTGGAGAACGCCCACACCTCCGCTGATGATGCCCTGGCGGCGGAGCGTCTGCTGGTGAAGCTGACCGAGCAGTTCCCGCAAGTTCTCAACGTGGATGCGCGCCAGCTGCACGAGCAGCAGATTCAGTGGGCGGCGGAGCAGGCGGCGAGCTTCCAGGCGTGGTTGCGAACTCAGCCGGGTAAGGAATCTGAGGTCATTGACGGCCGCTGGCCGGTGCGCCGATAAAACTGCACCGCTAAACTCGCCCCAGCCTCCCAACATATCTCTCCTTTACTGACGGGCTGACACTATCCCGGCAGGGGCTTCTCCCCTATGCTAGAAGGTAACCGCACCTACACGAATAGCACGTGAATAGCACGACCCGGAAGGCCTCTCATGGATGATCAGCCCCGCACTACCGAGCCGTACCCTGACACTAATACGCGCAGTATCTATCTGGGGTCTACCCGTCTGGCGCATGAGCACCTGGTGGCGCAGTCTCAGGTGGTGCTCCGCCTGGGCCGCATCCTGATGAAGTCGGGTGCGAGCGCGTACCGTATTAAGGCGTCGATGGCGCGTTTGGCAAAGGCTGTGGGGTTGAAGGAGCATCACGCGCAGGTGACCTTCACCGAGATTTCGACCTCTTCGTACACGGAGGGTAATTTCCGTACCGAGGTCGCTGAGCAGCGCACGATGGGCATTAACGCTCATAAGCTGGATCAGTTGGGTAAGTTCATTTCTGAGCTTCCTGAAAAGATCACCCCTGCGGAGGCGAATGCTGAGCTTGACCTTATTGATTCGGCGAAGCCTCTGTACACCCGCTGGATGTTGGCGCTGGCGTCGGCGGTGGCGTGTGCCGGGTTCGCGTTCTTGAACCGTGGCGGTCTGGTGGAGTGCACGGTGGTGTTCTTCGCGGCGGGTGCCGGCCAGTTTTTGCGTTCGACCCTGCTCAAGCGCGGGGTGAGCCATTTGGCAACGTGGATGGCGTGCGGCTTCCTGGCGGCGGGCCTGTACATTGCGATTGTTAATGTGCTGGTCGCGGTGGGTTGGATTAGCCCGAACCATATGATTGGTTTCATTTCGTCGGTACTGTTCTTGGTGCCCGGTTTCCCCATGGTGACGGGCATGCTCGATATTTCCCGCATGGACTTTTTGGCGGGTATTTCGCGTCTAACCTATGTGGGTTTGTTGTTGCTGAGTGCGTCGTTTGCGGTGTGGGTTTTGGGTTCGCTCTTCCATCTACCGTTGGCGGCTCCTGCTCCTCTTAACCTGGATCCGACCCTGTATTTGCTTCTGCAGGTGCTTTCCTCGGGTGTTGCGGCGGCTGGCTTCGCGATGCTTTTTGCCGCATCCCCGGTGGCGTGCGTGTGGGGTGGCGTGATTGCTGCGGTGGCGAACCCCGTCCGTATTCATATGGTGGAGGCGGGCATGCCCGCGCATATGGCAGCGACGATTGCCGTGTTTGGTGTGGGTATTTTGGCTGAGATTGTGGCTCCGCTGCATCAGCGTAAGTACACGCGTATTTCCCTGTCGGTTCCGGCGGTGGTGACGATGGTTCCGGGTGTTCCGTTCTACCGTTCGATGTCGCATTTTGCTAGCGGTGACATGTACTCGGCGGCGACCGGTTTCGTTCAGTCCCTGCTGATTTTCATGGCGTTGGGTATGGGCCTGGCGTTTGTGCGTCTGCTCTTTGATAAGAACTGGCTGTTCGATCAGGACACTCAGGTGCTCAACCGTCTGGACACTGACCGGCACCTGCGTTAGCGCGTTGCGCATCCCCTCTGTTCCCTAACTTGTTTGTTGTGTTTTATCGTCACCTTTCGGTACGTTCAGATGCTTGTCACCTGCGGTTCATCTGTAGCGCCTATGATGGTTAGGTACGGGATGCTAATAGCGTGCGGGCTCCGTTGCCCGTTGCACGTCGTCCCTTGTAATTCTTTAGTTCGCCGTCTCGTTTGAAAGGCACCGATACGATGACTTCCTCTTCTACTCACCCGCTGCATCATGAAACCAGTGAGAAGCTTTTTGAGCGTTCTCGCGCGGTGATTCCCGGTGGTGTGAATTCCCCGGTGCGCGCCTTCAATTCTGTGGGCGGCACTCCCGCGTTTGCGGCGAAGGCTAAGGGCGCGTACCTGTACGATGCGGACGGCAACGAGTACGTTGACCTGGTCTGCTCGTGGGGTCCGTCGATTCTGGGTCACGCGCATCCGCAGGTGGTTGAGGCTGTTCAGCAGGCGGCTGAGCGCGGCCTGTCCTTCGGTGCGGCGAGCGCGCCGGAGGCTGAGCTGGCTGAGCTGGTGGTCAACCGTATTAACGCGGCGATTCCTGGCGCTATTGATCAGGTGCGTATGGTGTCGACCGGTACTGAGGCGACCATGACTGCGATTCGTCTGGCGCGTGGTGTGACTGGTCGCGACAAGATTATTAAGTTCGCGGGCTGCTACCACGGTCACGTGGATGCGCTGCTCTCTGAGGCTGGTTCGGGTGTGGCTACCCTGGCACTGCCGGGTTCTGCTGGCGTGACTGCCGCAACCGCCGCGGAGACCATCGTTCTGCCCTATAACGACCTGGACGCTGTACGTGAGGCGTTCGCGAACCATGAGGGTCAGATTGCCGCGATTATTACTGAGGCGGCGCCCTGCAACATGGGCGTGGTGACCCCCGAGCCCGGTTTCAACCGTGGCCTGCACGAGATTGCTCACGCGAACGGTGCGCTCGTCATTTTTGATGAGGTGCTGACCGGTTTCCGTGTGTCTTCGGCTGGTTACTGGGGTTACGCGGCTCCCGAGGATGGCGGCTGGGTTCCCGATATTTTCACGTTCGGCAAGGTCATTGGTGGCGGTATGCCCATCGCTGCCCTGGCCGGTAAGCGTGAGGTCATGGAGCACCTGGCACCGGTCGGCCCGGTCTACCAGGCGGGCACCCTCTCCGGTAACCCGCTGTCCGTCGCGGCGGGTATTACGACCCTGACCCTGGCTGATGCCGCCGTCTACGCGCATCTGGATTCGCGCAGCGCCCAGCTGCAGCAGGCTCTGACCGAGGCGTTCAACGCCGCGGGTGTGGACCACTCCATCCAGAGCGCCGGTAACCTCTTCTCGGTCGCGTTCGGCACCTCTCAGGAGGGCGTGCACAACTACGCCGACATCAAGGCCTCGGCAACCAGCCGCTACAACGCGTTCTTCCACTCCATGCTCGAATCCGGCGTGTACCTGCCGCCGAGCGCATTCGAGGCGTGGTTCGTTTCTGCCGCACACGACGATGAGGCGATGGACCGTATCATCTCGGCTCTTCCGGCTGCCGCAGCTGCTGCCGCATCCGCTTAGGGGTTCGAGAGACGTAAGGAGGTGAGCCGCTCATGGATCTGAGCGCTCTGGGACTGCCTATGGAGCAGCTACGCGACGTGTGGCTAATCGCCTTCATGGTGTACCTGGGCTTGTGCCTGCTGGTGGATATCGCCTACCCGGTTCCCATCAAGAAGGAGAAGGCAGCCGAACTGTACCTTGAGGTGTCCGGCTCGCCCGTTGATGAGGCGCGCCGCGCCACCGCGGAACGCACCGCGATGGGTGCGCCGCTGAGCTCCTCCCGCAAGGGTAGCGCCACGAAGAAGGCGAAGAAGAAGCTGGATTCTATTGAAGGCGCCGGTGTGATAAGCGGCTGGTTCCACGTAGTCATGTACCTGTGGGGCTGGATTGTGGCGGTCTCCATCTTCACCCTGTACTGGGATATTGTGTACGACGGTATCCTGTTGCCGGCGCTGATTCTGCCGTTCTTCATGGTGTACCTGGGGGCGCTTCTTGGCCGCGTCCATTGGCGTGTCGCACGCGGTTACGGCGAGAAGGACCGTGCACTGGGTATGCCGCGTATCTACTCGGCGACGCTGGGTAAGTTGAGCGCTCCGTTCCGTGTGCGCGGCACCGTGCCGGGTGTGGAGCCGATTCGTGACGACCGCACCGTCTACTGGGTGCTCAACGGTATTGCGTTCCTGCTTGCTTTGGTTTTCTTGACCTCGCTTGCGGGCTGGAGCATCGGTGAGGATTGGGAAGCGATTTATATTGGTAACGCGTCTTGGTTCTTGGCGGCGGCGTATATTCCGCTGATTATCATGCTGCTGATGTACAACCGCGATTATGTGCTGTACAACCCTGATTCGTTCCAGGCTGGGCGTCTGTTCCTTCCGGCGAAGTCCCGCCCCTACTCTGATGTTCGCGCGTTCCGTGTGTACCCGAAGAACCCGGACGCTATCAAGCTGAACCCGAAGGACGCGAGCCAGTGGACGCTGGAGATTCTACTCCCCGGCGGCCGCAAGCATGACTATTCGCTGAATGATCACCAGATTGATTGTTTGGTGGCGCAGATTGCGTTCAATATTGAGCAGGGACGCTGGGCGCAGCTGGATTCGCCGGCGGACCGTGAAATGTTGGCGAAGTACTTCGTGGACGGCCGCGTCATCTGCACGACCATGGGGTACAAGCCTGCCGGTAAGCATGCGGAGGAGGCGGCACGCCGCGCGTCCTTCCAGAAGGCGCAGTACAAGTAAACCTGCAGCCTATATACCACGAGAAGCCACATGTGTTTCGAGAAGCCACGTTTTATGTTGCTTTTCGAAACACATGTGGCTTCTGAGCATCACAGACACACCATCACCGATACCCCGTAGAGAGACACCGTTAGAGAGGACAATCATGGACCTTGCAGCCCTGGGTCTGCCCCTGGAGCAGGTGCGCAACGTATGGCTGGTGGCGTTCTTCATCTACCTGGCATGCTGCCTGCTGGTGGAGGTCGCCTACCCGACGCTCATTGGCGCCTCGCGAGCGCGCGAAGTCTACACCTCGGTGATGGGTTCCCCCGTCGAGGATGTGAAGGAGGCAATTACAGAGCTCGCGGATGCTGGCACTCACCTCACGCCCGAGCAGGAAGAAGCAGCATTCCGCAGGGCTGACGCCCAGCTGGAAAGCATCAAGGGCTCGAACATCATTATGGATTTCGGGCATATCCTCGTGTACGGCTGGGCGTGTGTCATCGTCTATTCGACGTTCGTTCTGTACTGGGATATTGCGTACGACGGGATCCTAATTCCGGGGCTGCTTCTGCCGTTCCTCATGGTGTATTGGGCGGCGCGCTGGGGTCGCCGCGGCTGGCGCGTCGCACGTGGTTTCAGCCCCAATGAACGTCACCTGGGCATGCCCACTATTTACACCAGGACGCTGGGTCGGCTCAGTGCCCCGTTCCGTGGCACGGTCGCCATGCCCAGTAGTGAGCCCATTCAAGTTGATTGGAAGGGGCAGGGAATCTTCCTCTTTGTGGCTCTTCCTGTCGGTGGTTTCTTCCTGCTCTGCTACCTTCATTCGCTCGCGAACATCGAGCTGCTCGAGTATGTACCCACCTACATCGGTAAGACCTCAATAGCGTTTCTTGTTGTCTACGCGCTAGCCATTCCGTACCTGTGGTGTACGGTGCGTTCGTACTACCAGTTCACGCCGACCGTGGTGAAGCGTGGGCGGTTTTTCCGTTCGCCTAAGGTCTACCAGTACTCCGATATTGAGCGGTTCAAGGTTTACCCGTGGTACACGGGCGATCCCGAGGATATAGACCCTGATCAGCAGATGCCCAGTGATTGGCGTCTTGCCGTCACCTTCTCCAATGGTTCCCAACAGACTTATGGGTTCGGGGATTACCGCATCGATTGTTTGGTGGCGCATATTGCGTTCAAGCTGGAGCAGGAACGCTGGGCAGATGTGGATTCCCCGGCGGACCGTGAGAAACTGCCCCTGTATTTTGTGGAGGGGCGCGCTATATGCCTGACGCTGGGCTACAAGCCGGCGAATGAGCTGACGAAGAAGGCGGCGCGTATCGCATCCTTCCGTGCAGTGGATTAGCGGCTGGCGCGAGGCCACAGCCACACACCATCACCGACACCCGTAGAGAGGACAACTCATGGAGCTAAGCGCTTTGGGGATACCCCTAGAGCCAGTACGCTACATATGGCTCATCGCCTTCTTGCTGTACCTGGTGGTGTGCGTAGCAATCGATATCGCCTACTCCTCAACCATGAGCAAGGAAGAAGCGAGGCGGCTGCACGTTTTCTACAAAGGCTCCCCCGTAGACAAGGCGATGAGGTACGCCGAACGCCGCTCCCTGGACGGCGACCCGCTCCCCAAACATAAGCTGCGTTCCAACCTCACGCGCGCCCGGAAAGAACTCGACAGTATTTCTGGAGTATCTAAGCTTGAGGCGTGGATGCACGCCGTCATGTACCTGTGGGCTTGCGTTGTCGCGCGGTCCGTCTTTCTGCTGTACAAGGACATTGCCCGTGACGGCATCCTACTACCGGCACTAGTGTTGCCGTTCTACATGGTCTACCTGGGTGAGTGCTGGAGCCGCTTCATTTGGCGTAGTTCCCGCTACTTCAACCTCGATAACCACACCGCGGGTATGCCCCGCGTCCTGGGCGAAATGCTGAACCGTATTGACGCGTTCTTTGCTCCGCAGGATGTACATCCCCAAGCCAAACCGGTGCGTTCGACGCCTAGACTCCACATGGGGCTCTGCGTGACCGTGGTGGTGGCGCTGGTGCTGGCAATCGTCGTCTTCCTCTACTCGCTGGTCGGTGTAGAGATTCTGTACACCCCGCCAATGCCCATTGGTGGAGCTTCCATAACGCTGGCAATTGTTACCACCGTAACTGTAGTAACTCGGTGGGTTTATATGAGGCGGTACCTGCTGTTCAACCCCGATTCGTTCTACGTCGGGCGGCTTTTCCTCCCCGCGAAGAAGTACAGTTACCCCGATATTGAGGAGTTCTGCGTCTTCCCGAAGAACCCCGAACAAATCAAGCCGACCTTCTACGAGCCCTCGCAATGGCAGATAGAAATCAAGGTGCCGTCCAAGATTCCGCCGAACCTTGCCAAGCGCATGCCGTGGCTGCGCAGGCACATTGTGGCGGTGCACGATGAGCGGGTCGTCTGCCTGACCTCCCAGGTTGCGTTCTACCTGGAGCAGGAACGCTGGGCGGACCTGCGCTCCCCCGCCGACCGTGAGAAACTCGGGGAATACTTCACCAACGGCAACGTTGTGTGCACCTCCCTCGGGTACAAACCCGTCAGCGAAGAACAACCATAAACGGCGAAAAGCCACATGTGTTTCGAGAAGCCACCAAAGACGTGGCTTTTCGAAACACATGTGGCTTCTCAGCGTTCAAAGAGGGAGGGGGTTAGGCGTCCAGCTCGCGGAGCCAGCCTGCCGCCTCCGTACCGTAATAGGTCAGGATGACGTCCGCACCGGCGCGGTGAATCGAACGCAGCGCCTCCAACACCACAGCCTTACGGTCAATCCAGCCGTTCGCCGCAGCAGCCTCAATCATCGCGTACTCACCCGACACCTGATACGCCGCCACCGGCACCGGCGAAAACTCCGCCACCTCACGCACAATATCCAGGTAGCTACCGGCAGGCTTCACCATCACCATATCCGCGCCCTCCTCCAGGTCAGCGCGCACCTCCAGCAGCGACTCGCGGCGGTTCGCCGGGTCCTGCTGATACGTCTTACGGTCGCCCTTGAAGGTCGACTCTACCGCGTCACGGAACGGGCCGAAGAACGCCGAAGCGTACTTTGCCGAATACGCCAGAATCGACACATCCTCAAAGCCGGCCTCGTCCAGGGCGGCACGCATCGCCGCGATCTGGCCGTCCATCATGCCCGACGGGGACACCGTGTGCGCACCCGCACGCGCCTGCGAAACCGCCATCTTGCAGTACAGCTCCACGGTCTCGTCATTATCCACCACGAGCGTGCCATAGCCGTCATCAACCAGCACGCCGCAGTGACCGTGGCTCGTGAACTCGTCCAGGCAGGTATCAGCCATGACCACCAGGTCATCGCCGAACTCCTCGCGGCACACCGCAATGGCACGGTTCAGGATGCCCTGCGGATCCCACGCGGTCGAACCAATCTCGTCCTTATCCTCATCGCGGGGAATGCCGAACAGGTCAATGCAGCGGATGCCCGCCTCGTACGCCTCACGCACGGCGGGGATGATGCTCTCCAGGGTGTGCTGGTACTGGCCGGGCATGGAGCGAATCGGCTGCTTCTCGTCAATGCCGTCGCGCACGAAGAACACCTGAATCAACTGCGAGGGGCGCAGGGTGGTCTCGGCGACGAGGGAGCGCATGGCTGCGGTGGTGCGCAGGCGGCGGGGACGGCGGGTGAGGTTCATGATCTCTCCTGAAAACTTCGATAGAAATATGTGGTCTTAGCTGTGGGGAACCTGCATGAGGGATGCGCCTAAATGAGGGATGCAGCGGCGCGCGCCAAATCCTGCGGTGACGGCGAATCAGCCTGCACGTAGCGCAGGTTCAGGGCGCGGCATGCGGAGGCGGTACTCGCCCCAATCGCCACCACCGGCGGCACGGATTCAGGCGGTAGCGCGGGGGTGCCGTCCAGCAGGGCGTACAGGCGGGAGGGGGCGGTCACCACCAGCACATCCGGCGCGGAGGTTTCCGGGGCGGTGATTTCCGGGTCGGCGGCATCTACGGCATTCCCCTGTACGAGCGCGCGGGCGGTACTGAGGCTCAGCTCGCCGGGTGCTACCTGTTCGGCGGGCACCATGTCGTAGAGCACGCAGCGGCGGCTATCCCAGCCCAGGTTTTTGAGGCCTTCGCGCAGGGTCGGGCGGGCGTTGGAACCCTCCAGAACCAGCACGGCGGCGGGCTCGGTTGCAGGCTTTTTAAACTCCGCGAGCATACCGGCGGCGCTCTGCACCTGCGGCTGAAAATCTGTGCCCAGCCCCAGCTGGGTGTGCACGGCGCGGGCGGTTGCCGCACCCACGCAGGCGATGCGCACTCCCCCGCTCGCGCAGGCGCGGGCAAACTCCGTACCCCACAGCTCGGCGCAGGCGCGAACCGTGTTGGCGCTCGTGAAGCTCACCCACGCATAGTGACCGGAGGCGAGCGCCTCCAGCGCGGCGGCGTGGTCTGCGCCCGGTTTGACGGTGCGTGCCTGCTGTAGCGGGGCGAAGAGTACCCGGGGCTCCCCCAACCCATTCTGTGCACATTCTTCGGCGAGGGCTCGTGCAAAGGCGGCGCCCTGGGCAGCGGAGCGGGTCAGCAGAACCGTGCGCGGGACATCAGCCTGCGGGACATCAGCCTGCGGGGCATCAACCTGCCGGGATTCAGAACGCGGGGTATCAGAAGGCGGGGCAGACATGGCGCCTACTTCAGGTCCAATCCGGCCAGGGCGGCGGCACCCATCTGCAGCAGGTCTTCTGCCACGCGCACGCCCAGGCGTTCGGCGCCGGGCACATCCAGTTCGGCGGTTGCCGAGGTGTGGCGCAGCATGTCGGTGCCGTCCGGGGACGCCACCACAACGTTAAGCACCAGGTCGCCTTCAACCACGTGCGCGTACGCGCCGATGGGCGCGGCGCATCCGGCTTCGAGGCGGCGCAGCAGGGCACGTTCGGCGCTGACGGCGAGGCGGGTTTCGTGGTGGTTTGCGGCGAGCAGGGCACGGCCGAGGGCACGCACCGGGCGCGCTACCTCGGGGTCGGCGAGCACGGCGGGGTCCGGGTTCTCGAATTCGCTTTCGCGCACTTCCAGGGCGAGCGCACCCTGGCCGGGGGCGGGCAGCATGCGGGTGGGGTCAAGGTACTCGGTGATGAGTTCTTCCTTGCCCAGGCGCTTGAGTCCGGAGACGGCGAGCACCACGGCGTCGCAGTCGCCGCTGCGTTCGGTGCCTACACCGTGGTCGGCTCGTTCGGAGGTTTCAGCGTTCTGGCGGAGTACGACCTGCTTGCCGGCGTGCTCTTCCAGGCCTTTCACGCGGCCAATGCGGGTGCCCACGTTACCGCGAATGTCCACGATTTCCAGGTCGGGGCGCAGGGCGCGCAGCTGGGCGGCGCGGCGCGGTGAGCCGGTGCCCACGCGGGAGCCTTCCGGCAGGGTGTCGACGGTCAGGCCGTCGCGTGCCACGAGGGCGTCGCGGGGGTCTTCACGCTTGAGGGTTGCGGCGACCACCAGGCCGGGGCAGGGTGCGGAGGGCAGGTCCTTGAGGGAGTGTACTGCCATGTCCACGCGGTTTTCTTCGGAGGCGTTCTCGCCGTCGAGCAGGCGCTGGCGCAGGGCGGCGGCGAATACGCCGGTACCGCCGAGGGTTGCCAGAGGGCCGGTGAGCACGTCACCTTCGGTTTTGACGGTGCGCAGGGTGAAGTCCACGACCTCGGGCTTTTCAGTGCCGTGCTGTGCGGTGCCGTGGTGTGCCTGGTGTTCGGTGTAGAGGGCGGTGACGGTTTCAGCAGCGATACGGCTTTGGGTCAGGGCGAGGGCAGACCCGCGGGTGCCCAAGATGTACTCGTGATGGCTCATATCTCTCCTTGTCGGTGATGTGTGTGATAGCCCGTAGGTGCGTGTGTCTGTGCGTTGAGCTGCGCCTGCAACTGTGTGCACTGCAGCTGTGTGTGGGCTTGTAGGCACGTGCGCTCCGACCCGCCCCGCTCACCCCGGTTAGGGGTGTTGGGGCGAGCCGGAGCTACAGGTGGTGTTAGTGGGAGCAGCATCCGCCGGAGCCGCATCCACCGGAGCGGCTGGCGGGAGATTCCTCAGGCTCGGCGGTATCAGCACCGGCTGCGTATTCGGCGATGACCGGCTTCGGCGCGCCACGACCCGGCTTGCAGCAGCCGGGTTCGCACTCGTCGAACCAGCCGTACTGACCGCTCGCACTCGGGGCGAGGACGCTCTCACGGTCGGGGCGCAGGTCGGCTGAAACGCCGTTCTCCACGCGCTCCTCAATGAGGCGGCGCAGCGACTCCACGTACGCCGGATGCGTGCCGGGGGTGGGGGTTCGCACGGCAACCACGCCCAGGCGTTCGCAGGTATCCAGCGCCTCGGTGTCCAGATCCCACTTGACTTCCATGTGGTCGGAGACGAAGCCGAGGGGTACCAGCACGACGCCTTCCACGGGGGCTTCGCCGTCCTCCGCCGGGTTGGCGGGGGTGGGTAGCGTCTCCAGGGCGTCGTTGACGTCCGGTTCCAGCCACGGCATGGACGGCGGGCCGGAACGGGACTGATACACCAGCTCCCATTCGACGTTCTGCAGAAGCTGCGGGGCCTCATCACGAACCAGGGAAAGCACGGCGCGGGCGACCTGCAGGTGCTTCTCCACGTAGGCGGAGCCGCCCTCGTAGTTCACGCCGCGCGGGCCTGCCTCGTTCGCCGCGGAGGTCGGCACCGAGTGGGTGCAGAACATGATGCGCAGGCGCGGGTTCAGCGAACCGCTATCGCGTGCGGCGAGCTGCTCACGCACCGTGGCGAGGCCGTCCTTCAGCCCGTCAGCGAAAGCGCGGGAGAAGCCGGGCACGTCAAAGAACTGACGAATCTTACCCACGTGCACGCGACCTTCCAGGCCGAGCTGCTCGATCGCCATACCGTAGTCTTCACGGTACTGGCGGCAACTCGAGTAGCCGGGGTAGGCACTGGTCGCCAGCACGAGCACGTTGCGGTGGCCGTTCTCGTAGGCTTCGGCAAGTACGTCCTTCACGTAGGGCTTCCAGTTGCGGTTCGCCCAGGTGATCGGGATGTGCGGGCCGCGTTCGGCGAGCGCCTGCTGCAGTGCGGCGAGCAGGGCACGGTTCTGCTCGTTAATCGGCGAGACGCCGCCGTTGGCGCGGTAGTGGGTGGCGACCTCTTCGAGGCGCTCATCCGGGATGCCGCGGCCAGCGGTCACGTTGCGCAGGAACGGGATGACGTCCTCCTGCCCCTCGGGGCCACCGAAGGAGGAGAGGATCACCAGGTCGTAGGGGCGCGCCTCTTCGGCGCGTTCACGGGTGATGCTGCGTTCGCTTCGGTAGTCACCGAGGGTCTGCTCGTTGAGCGCGGCGGGGCCGTTGGAGGCGGTGTTCGCCGGGTCGGTGCGGTTGGGTACCACGTCGTCCGGCAGGAGCGTTCCGTTGAGGGTTACGCCGTTGTGCGGCTGATGGCTCACGCCAGAACCTCTGCTACTTCGTCTGCGCCGATGCGGCGGCCGGTGTAGAAGGGGGTTTCCTCACGTACGTGCAGGCGTGCTTCGGTGTTGCGGAAGTGGCGCATCATGTCGACGAGGTCAACGAGCTGGGGTGCTTCGAGGGCGAGGACCCACTCGTAGTCGTTCATGCCGAAGGTTGCGACGGTGTTTGCCAGAATCTGCGGGAAGTCGATTGCCTTCATACCGTGGTTCTTGAGCATTTCTGCGCGGCGTTCGGGGTTCATGTAGTACCAGTCGTAGGAGCGTACGAAGGGGTAGACGCAGACCCACGCTTCGGGTGCCTTGCCGCGTGCGTAGGCGGGTGCGTGGTTGCGGGTGAATTCTGCTTCGCGGTGTACGCCCATGGTGGACCAGACGATGGTGGTGCCTGCGAAGAGTGCGGTGCGGCGGATCTTGCGGACTGCTGCCTGCAGCTTTTCGGGGGTTGCGCCGTGGGTCCAGATCATGACGTCTGCGTTGTCGCGCATTGCGGAGACGTCGTAGATGCCGCGCAGGGTCACGCCCTCGGCTGCCAGTGCTTCAACGACCTGCTCGAATTCGGCGCGTGCCTCGTCGGTGTTGGACTCTGCGGGGCGTGCGCCGGAGCGTGCGAACACAGTGTACAGGGCGTAGTGCAGGGTTTCGCCCTCTTCGCGGCCGCGGCGGTTCTCGTCAGCTGCGGAGTGCTGGACTGCGTAGCCCTTGGGTGCACCGCCGTAGCCGTGGCCTGCGTGGGTGTAGCCGCCCTGACCTGCGCCGTGTGCGCCGCCGTGGCCGTGTGCTGCGTGATCGTGAGACATTGTGTGTTCCTTTCTTCAGCGAGGGTTCGCTGTGCTGGAGGCGCGGCTTCCGTAGCTGCGCGTTTTCTCAATTTTTTGGTCTAGTTACTGGCTGATCTGAGTTATTGGCTGAGCTTCTGCCGCCGCTACGCCGTCTACTTGGCGGTTGCGGCCTTGGGTGCGGTGACGCCCTCCCAGTCCTGTGCCGCGTGGTAGATGAGGCGGTCGATCTGCTCGTAGGTGTCTTTGACGGTTAAGACCAGGCCGGAGCCTGCCGCCCAGGAGCCGACGGTGCTGAGGGTTCCGAGTTCGCTGGCGCGTTCGCGGAATTCTTTGACTCGGTCGCGGTGGCCGGGGGTGGAGGCGGGCAGTACACCGCGCCAGCGTACGACGTCCGCGTCAACGAGGTTGCTGTGGGTGAGGGCTACATCCATCATGCGGCTTGCGTCGCGCAGGGCGAGGGTGATGAGCTGCTCGTCGGCGAGTGCCACTTCGGAGAAGCGGGAGTCTTCGCCGCCTCGGCCGTAGGACAGGCGTACCACGTGACGTCCGGGGCCTGCGGCCTCGGCGACCCACTGCCATTTGGCGGTGGCGTGGGTGAGTGCCTTGGCGCGTACGGCGGTGGCTTCTTCGGAGACGAGCAGGCCGGTGCCGCGGGGGTGCTTGTCCAGGGCGGGGGCATCGACGACGAGCGTGACGAGGGCGACTTCGGGGCCGGGTTCCAGGGCGGGTAGGGCGGTGGAGACGTGCGGGCCGATGAGTCGTGCCACGGTCGGGCCGTCGGTGGCGAGCACCAGGTAGTCGGCATAGAGGGGGGTGTTTTCGCCGTCGGTGGTGTGGCGCTGGATGATGAACCACTGGCCGGTGGATTCGTCGCGGTCAACGGCGATGACGTCGAATCCGGTGACGATGCGAACACCGGAGGCGTACAGGTCTTCGACGAGACGTTCGGACAGCTGGTTCATGCCGCCCACAATACCGGCGACCTGTGAGCCTGCGGGGGCTGCCGAGCGGAAAGCGTGCGCTGCGGCGGCGAGGGAGCGGTGCTTGCGGAAGGCTTCGCGCAGACCGGGGATGGTCGCATCGACGTCGAGCTTGTCGGGGTGGGTGGAGTACACGCCGGAGACTACGGGTGCGACGAGGTTGTCGAGCACTTTCTGGCCCATGCGGATGCGCACGAGCTCACCGAGGGTCTTCGCGTTCTCGCCTGCGGAGACGGGCAGGAACTTGTCCACCTGGGCGCGGCGCAGACCGTTCTTACCAATGACGGGGATTAGCGACTTATCGTTCACATTGCCGGGGATGCCCATGATGCCGGTGCTGGGGGTGCGACGGGCGCCCTGCGGCAGGTACAGCCAGGAGCCGTAGGAGTTGGGGGTGACGATCTGGTCGCCCAGGCCGAGTTCCTTGACGAGGTCGCTGACAATGGGGCTGCGGGTTGCGAAGGATTCTGCGCCGGAGTCCAGTACCAGTCCGCCAACTTCATGGGCACCAACGGCACCGCCAAGGTGGTGACGCTGTTCGAGCAGGGTGACGCGCATACCGGCTGCGGCGAGGCGGCGTGCGGAGATTAGGCCAGAGGGGCCGCCGCCGATGACAATGGCGGTGGGTGCCTTCTCGTTGCGGGTGAAAGCTCGTGCGTTCTGGGGCGCGGCGGAGGAACTGACCTGTGCGGTGCGGTGCGGTGCCTGGTTGGTGTGGCCCATGGTGGTTCTCCTTTGGTCTGCGTGCAGTGGAGTTGCCCATTGCGGTAACGGGTGTGGTGGTTGGTTCGGGGTGCAGATGTTCGGTGCAGATGCCGGAGGGTTTCCGGCATCTGCGCCGTCTATTTATCGTTATTTATCCTATGCCTGCGCGGTGCGTTCGTGGATATATGCCACGAGGTCGGTGAGCACCTGCGGGTCGGTGGTCGGGGGTACGCCGTGGCCGAGGTTGACCACGTGCGAGGGGGCGGCGCTGCCTTCTGCGAGCACTTCGTCTACGTGTGCGTAGAGGTTTTCGCGACCTGCGGCGAGCAGTGCCGGGTCGATGTTGCCTTGCAGGGGTACGGCGCCGTTGAGCAGGGTGTTCGCTGCGGACAGCGGCAGGCGGTAGTCCACGCCGATGACGTCTGCGCCGGCTTCGTGCATGGCGGGCAGCAGGGCGGTGGTGCCGGTGCCGAAGTGGATGCGCGGCACGCCGTATTCGCGCACCATATCGAGGGCGGTTGCGGAGTGTGCCTGCACGTAGCGGCGGTAGTCGCCTTCGCCGAGGGAACCAGCCCAGGAGTCGAAGAGCTGCACGGCGGATGCGCCTGCCTCGATCTGTGCGCGCAGGAACTGGCCTGCGGTGCGGGCTGCCCAGGCGGCGAGTTCGTGCCAGGCGGCGGGGTCGGCGTGCATCATGGTGCGCGGGCGCAGGTGGTCGCGGGAGGGTCCGCCCTCGACCATGTAGGCGGCGACGGTGAAGGGTGCGCCGGCGAAGCCGATGAGCGGGGTGTCGCCGAGCATTTCTACGGTGGCGGCGACGGCTTCGCGGATGGGGTCGAGGTCGCTGTCTTTGAGTTCAGGCAGGGCGCGCACCTCGTCGAGGGTGCGTACGGGCTGGTCGAGGACCGGGCCCTTACCGGGCACGATGTCGACGTTGACGCCCGCGAGCTTCATGGGGATGACGATGTCGGAGAAGAAGATGCCGGCATCGACCTTGTGGCGGCGGACGGGCTGCACGGTGATTTCTGCGGCGAGGTCGGGGGTGAGGCATGCGTCAAGCATGGGGATGCCTTCGCGTACCTGGCGGTATTCGGGTAGGGAGCGGCCTGCCTGGCGCATGAACCAGACGGGTCGGTGGCTGGAGGGGCGGCCGGTGAGGGCGCGGAGCATGGGCGAGTCGGCGGTGGTGCCTGCGCGCAGGGGGTGGTTGGCGGGTAGGTGTGCGAGCTGTTCGTCGGTGAGCAGGGGTCGCTGGGCGTCAGTGGGGTGTGCGGGCAGGGAGAGTGCCTGTGCGGTGCCCTGTGCCGACGCGGGGGTAGTGTGCTGGTTTTCGCTCATAGTCTCTAGTGTGACAGGTTTATGTGGGCGTTTTTGCGACACTATGTCATGGTGACTCTTACCTAATGATGGCTTTCTTAGCGGTGAGGGAAACCTTAGTTCGTGCCTGCTCTTCGTGCCCGCTCCCCCACCGTGCAGATTTTCTTGCCCCCTACGATGATGGAACTTAGGTTCTGTGAGCTTTACAGGGGCTTAGTCGGCGTGGTTATGATTAATCTCTAGTGAGTACTTATGCATTTGTGGCATCGCACCACACCGTTGATCTGACCACCGTCGCTGCGTTGAGCGCCGGTGCCTCCGGCGTACCCGATGTTCTGGCGGGCGATATGGCACGCCAGCTGGGCGTGAAGGGTGCAGTCGTTCTTGCCACCTGTAACCGTCTTGAAATGTATGTTCAGCTACACGTATCCGCGCATGTGCACATGGTTCGTGAGCTGATTGTTGATTCGATTGCGCGCACCTCCGGCTTGGATCAAGAACTGGTCAATTCCAGCTTCGATGTGTACGCCGATGATGAGGCGGCACGCCACCTGCTGACGGTCGCCTCCGGCCTGGAGTCTGCCGTGGTTGGCGAGCGCGAAATCGCCGGTCAGGTACGCCGCGCCCTGGCTGCCGCGCAGGCGAAGGCTCAGGAGGAGGGCGTGACTCTTCCCGGTGAGCTGGTGCAGCTGTTTGAGCATGCGGCGCATACGGCTCGTCAGGTAGGTCAGCACACGGCGCTTGGCGCCCAGGGTCGCTCGATTGTGTCTGTTGCCCTGGATCTTGCGGATGAGGTTGCCGAGAAGGACTGGTCGACCCGCCGCGCCCTGATTTTTGGTACCGGCGCCTACGCGGGTGCAACCATTGCGGCTCTGCGTGAGCGCGGTTGCACCGATATTTGGGTCAATTCCCGTTCGGGTCGTGCCGCCGAGTTCGCCGCGAAGCGCGAGGTTTCTGCGGTGCCGGTGGACGGCATGGAGCAGGCCATGGCTTCTGCCGACGTCATTATTGGCTGCTCCGGCGGATCCGACCCGCTGCTTCCCGAGCAGATTCCGGCTGGTCACCACACGATTCTTGACCTTGCTCTTTCACGTGACTTTGACCCCTCGGTCGCTGACCTGCCGAATGTTGAGCTGATTACGCTCGAGTCGGTGCGCCTTGCCGCCCCCGAGGAGACCGAGGAATCCGTGGCGACGGCTACGCGCATTGTGGAGTCTGAGCTGGCGGCGTTTGTGTCTCGTCAGCGTTCCCGCACGATTGACTCCGCGATTGTTGCGCTGCGCTCGCACACTATGGATGTGCTGGATTCTGAGCTGGAGAAGGTACGTAACCAGTTTGGTTGCGGTGCGGCGACGGAGCAGTTCGAGCTGGCGATGCGCCGCATGGTGAAGTCCCTGCTGCACACCCCGACAGTGCGCGCCAAGAAGCTGGCGTCGGAGGGCCGCGCAGAGGATTACGTGCAGGCGCTGGAGACCCTCTACGGCATTCAGGTGGAGGAGTCTTAGGAGTCTCCCCCTCCCCTCTTCCCGGCGTTTTTCACGCGCATTTTCACGCATCCGGCGGCGAGTATTTTATTAGCCCCCGGCGAAGTACCGCCCGTTCACGGTGCCGATGGGCGTATTCACGCTAGAGTAGATGCTAGATAAGACAGTTCCAATACCCGGCGCACGTTTGGTTGCACCGGACTATTCTGCGAGGAGACTCATGGAAATCAAGATTGGCATTCGCCACATTGCTCGTGAAATCGTTGTTGAGACCAGTGAGGCTAAGGAAATCCTCATGGAGAAGGTCTCGAAGGCTATTGAGGACGGCTCGCTGCTGCAGATTATGGATGATAAGGGCAACACCACCCTGATTTCTGGCGCTCAGATTGGCTACGTTGAGCTGGGTTCTGACGCTAAGCGTCACGTTGGTTTCGGTATCGGCGCCTAATTAGTTCGGTAGCTGTTTACCCTTTAGCTTGAGCTTTCCCCGCATCCGTCACGATGCGTAACCGCGCTTTATGCGCCGTGTGCGTGCGCTTTATGCGCCACGTGGTTACGCCGTGCCGAATGCGGGGGTTTGCATTTTAAACCGCCCGCACAAAAACCTCGCGGTACCCGGTTTTGAGGCGGTATATCGCCCATCACGGGCGCACACCACAACCGGTCGGGGGTGCGCCGAAAGCAAATCCAGGTTAATATTGAGGGGTTAAGTGAATGACCGGTCGTACCCCTTTCAAGACCCCGAGGCTGCACCGCTTTCTCATCATGAATGAACCATGAGTATTAATCATGCGTGCAGGCGGCGTCTCGGTAAGAATTTCCCGTGTAAGAATTTCCCGTGTAAGAATTTCCCGCGGCCGGCTTTCGACGCCCGCCCGTCACCGCCTCCACCATTGAGGCGCTGGCTGGTACACCCCGTTTCGGGGAGAAACACACCCCGAGCAGGGGTAGAAAGATACGGTCCAGTGACTGAAACGAACACGCAGGAAACCACTCAGACTGCAAAGTCCTTCGCCGACTTCGGCGTTCGCCAGGATATTAGCGACGCCCTCGCGGCGGTTGGCATTACCTCCCCCTTCCCCATCCAGGAGCTGACTCTTCCCGTGGCTCTGTCTGGCCAGGACATCATTGGTCAGGCAAAGACCGGTACCGGTAAGACCCTCGGCTTCGGTCTGCCCACCATTCAGCGTGTGGTCGGCCGCGACGATGAGGGTTGGGCTGATTTGGAGTACCCCGGTGCACCTCAGGCACTGATTCTGGTTCCGACCCGTGAGCTTGCTATTCAGGTGGGTGAGGACCTGGCGATTGCCGCGAAGCTGCGCAACGCCCGCGTCGCCACCCTGTACGGTGGTGTGCCGATTGAGCCTCAGGCTGAGCTGCTGCGCCGCGGCCTGGAGGTTGCGGTGGGCACCCCCGGCCGCATTATCGACCTGTACCAGCAGGGCTTCCTGAACCTGAAGCAGGTTAAGATTGTGGTCCTCGATGAGGCAGACGAGATGCTGGATTTGGGTTTCCAGCCGTCGGTTGAGAAGATCCTCAGCTACCTGCCGGAGGACCGCCAGAGCATGCTGTTCTCCGCAACCATGCCCGGCCCGGTCATTGCAATGGCACGCCAGTACATGACCAAGCCCATGCGCATTAGCGCCGCTGACCCCGAGGACGCCTCGAAGACTAAGGCGTCGATCCGCCAGGTCGTCTACCGTGCGCACCACCTGGACAAGGACGAGATGATTGGCCGCATTCTGCGCGCTACCGGCCGCGGCCGCACCGTCATCTTCACCAAGACCAAGCGTGACGCTGCCCGCGTGGCGGAGGAGCTGGTGAACCGTGGCTTCGCTGCCGCTCCCCTGCACGGTGACCTGAACCAGGTTGCGCGTGAGCAGGCGCTGAAGGCGTTCCGCACCGGCAAGGTCGACATTCTGGTTGCGACCGACGTGGCGGCTCGCGGTATTGACGTTGAAGACGTGACCCACGTGATTAACCACCGCGTTCCCGAGGATGAGAAGACTTACCTGCACCGTACCGGCCGTACCGGTCGTGCCGGCAATGAGGGTACCGCTGTGACCCTGGTTGACTGGGATGACCTGCCGCGCTGGAAGGTCATTAACGACGCCCTGGAGTTGGGTGTTCCTGAGCCGGTTGAGACGTACTCTTCCTCTGAGCATCTGTTCCATGACCTGAACATTCCGGCTGGCACTAAGGGCCGCCTGCCGCGCGAGGAGCGTGTGGCTGAGGGTATGGGCGACGAGTTCTTTGAGAGCGCCCGCGACTCGCGTGATGGCCGTTCGGCTCGTTCTCGCGGTGGCCGCGATGGTGGCCGTTCTGGCGGTCGTGACGGTGAGAAGGGTTCGCGCCGTTCTCGCGGCGGTCGTGACGGTGGCCGCGAGGGTCGTTCTGGTGAGGGCCGCGGCGAGCGCCGTAGCCGTTCCGAGGGCCGCAAGCGCGCTGAGCGTTCTTCTGAGCGTGCGGAGCGTAACGAGCAGGGCGCATCCGAGCGTGCCGAACGTTCTTCGGAGCGTTCTGAGCGTGCGCCTCGTCAGCGTCGCCGTACCCGCCGTGTTGAGGGCCAGCCCGTGGAGAGTGAGGGCCGCCGCCGTACCCGCCGCCGTTCTGAAGGCTCGCGTGCTGAGGGTTCTCGTTCTGAGGGTTCTCGCGGTAAGGGCCGTGGCGCTGACCGTGCTGGTTCTGAAGGCTAGGGCCGGGGTTGGGTATTTCAGCATCCCCGGCGCCCGCCGCGCCCTCCCCTGCTGCTGAGGCGAACCGCACGGATTCGACGGTTTTCGATCCGCAGGGCCCGTCGCTGCTGGTGCAGGCAGATAACCTGGAGTATCTGCGTGAGCTACCCGATGGTGCGTTCACCGTGATATATATTGACCCGCCGTTCAATACGGGCAAGAAGCAGACGCGCCGCACGTTGAGCGCGGAGGCTTCTGAGAAGGGTGACCGCACCGGTTTTAAGGGCAAGAGCTATTCGAGCACCCTGCAGACTCTGGCGAGCTATAACGACTCGTTCGAGGATTATTGGGCGTTCCTAGCGCCGCGTATTGAGCAGGCGCATCGTCTGCTTGCGCAGGACGGCACCCTGTACCTGCACCTGGATTGGCGTGAGGTTCATTATGTGAAGATTATGTGCGACATGATTTTTGGTCGTGAGAACTTCATTAATGAGCTGATTTGGGCTTACGACTACGGTGCGAAGTCTACGCGCCGCTGGCCGACGAAGCACGACAATATTTTGGTGTACGCGAAGGATCACCGCAGCTATTACTTCAATACTGCGGAGGTTGATCGTGAACCGTATATGGCTCCCGGTTTGGTGACTGAGGAGAAGGCTTCTCGCGGTAAGCTCCCTACGGATGTGTGGTGGCATACTATTGTGTCGCCGACGGGTAAGGAGAAGACGGGGTATCCCACGCAGAAGCCTACGGGTTTGTTGCGTCGTATGATTGCGGCGAGTTCCCGCCCGGGTGATTGGGTGTTGGATTTCTTCGCTGGTTCTGGTTCTACGGGTGCGGCGGCGGCTCAGCTGGGTCGTAAGTTCGTGTGTGTGGATCAGAATCCGCCGGCTATTGAGGTGATGGCTAAGCGTCTGGGTGTGGATCCGGTGTCGTTCGCTGAGTATCGCGGTGTGCCGCGTGGGGCGAGTGTGTTGTTCACGCCGAAGCGTACGGTGGGTGTTCGTGGCGGTACGAGTCGTGATGCGTTGACGGCGGCGAGCCGTCATGCGCTGAAGGCTGTGTTGGATACGCTCACGGAGACTACGCAGCCGGTTGAGGGTGCGTCGTGCCGGTTTGTGCGTCACCGGTCGATGGATGCGGTGGATAAGAAGATGCGTATTGATGGCCGTGATGAGTTGCGTCGTCAGCGTCAGCATCAGGCGCGGGCTAAGGCTCGTGCGGCGCGGGCGGCTGCTCAGATGGATGCGGCGGCTGCGGGTGCGGTGTTGCAGCATCATGCGTCGCGTGAGAGCGTCTAGGCTGTCTTTTCTGCGCGTTCGTGAGAGCACGTGTTAAGAGTGTGGGGCGGGTTCCTTTACCGGGAACCCGCCCCACACTCTTTCGTCTTACTACTGGGCCGCCAGCTGCTCGCGGATACGCGCCACCGTCACCGCATCCGTCGTATTCTCACCCAGCAGGTTCGGCTTACCCGCGCCGTGATAATCGCTCGAACCCGTCACCAGCACCTCACGGCCCGCCGCACGCTGACGCTCAATGAACTCCAGCAGACGCGCCCGGTCCTCCGGAGAGTTCTCACGGTGATACACCTCCACACCCGCCAGGCCAGCATCCACCATCAAACCCAGATACTCCAGGCTCAACGCGGGTCCACGCATCGTACTCATCGGATGCGCAATCACCGGCACACCCCCAGCCTCACGCACCAGACGCACCGCCTCCAGCGGGTCCAGCGCATCCTGGGGCACATAGTAGGGGCTGCCCGTGTACAGCAGCTTCGCAAAAGCCTCAGAACGATCAGCAACCACACCGGCAGCAACCAGTGCATCAGCAATATGGGGACGGCCCACCGCCGTGTTCCCCTCCCCCACTTGCGCCAACACGTCATCCCAGGTCAGCGGGTAGTCGGCGGCAAGACGGCCCACAATAGCCTGCGCACGGCCCTCACGGCTGGCACGAATCGCCTCCACACGGCGCGCCAACTCCGAACCCACCGTGTCAAAACCATAAGCGAGCAGATGAATAGTCTTCGTGCGTGCGCGGCCCTCACCGTCGGTGTACCGGTAACGGCAGGAGAACTCGGCACCCGGCAGAAAATCTAGACCGTACTCACCCGCCAGCTGAGCCGCCTGCGCCCAACCAGCCGTCGTATCGTGATCAGTCAGCGCGAAACCCGCCAACCCGGCGCGAGCAATCAGCGGCACCAGCTCGGTCAGGCTCTGCGTGCCGTCAGAAATAGCGGAGTGAATATGCAGATCGTAACGCCCGGCACGGTTCAGGTTTTCAGGCGCGCCCGATTCAGCGGGCTGCGGTGCCTGCTGCGCATTAGGTGCACTATTTCGGTGTTCTGTCTGCGTCATATTCTCTCCTTCCCCGCCCCTGCTAGTTCATCGCCGCCTCAGCGGGGTTTAAGGCATGTCATCTACTCTTCTGATTCAACCCTACCAATATCGGCGGCACAATATCGGGCACCCGGTCGCAGGTCAAAGATATATTCTGTCCCACCGCACCCTCTCTTATGGTCAAAAGCGCTAATACACCTGCCCACCTGTGGTGAAGGCGATATGATTAACCCATGACTGAGAACAACGAGAAGAGCACCGAAGCTCAGAAGACTGACCACCGCAGCACCCCTAAGGCGTCTGCGTTCACCGAATTCATTGCTAAGGACTGGGCCAAGGCCGAAGATGACGGCTACACCCGCGAGCCCGTAGCAGACTACGCAGCTGAGCGCCGCGCCAAGATCTCCAAGGCATTCCCCGGCGAGCGCCTCGTCCTGCCTGCAGGCCCGCTGAAGGTCCGCTCCAACGACTGCGACTACCGCTTCCGCCCCCACTCGGCGTTTGCGCACCAGACCGGCCTGGGCATCGACCACGAGCCTGACGCCGTGCTGATCTTCGAGCCCGTCGAAGAGGGTACCGGCGACAACGGCTCCAACCACGAGGTCACCCTGTACTTCCGCCCGCTGGCTGGCCGCGACACCACCGAGTTCTACGCGGATGCACGCTACGGCGAGTTCTGGGTTGGTCCCCGCCCCACCCTGAAGGAATTCTCCGAGCGCTTCGGTCTGCGTACCCGCGACCTGTCCGAGCTTGAGGTTGCTATCACCAAGAACGCCGGTAACCAGGGCCTGGGCGGCGTGAACATCCGCCTGGTCCGCAACGTTGACCCGGCTGTTGACGCGCTGGTTGACACCTCCCGCTACAACACCGGCGTGGAGCTGGAGCAGGCTGACAAGCTGGACTCCGAGCTGGCTGTGGCTCTCTCCGAGGCTCGCCTGATTAAGGACGCTATCGAGGTTGAGAACCTGCAGCGTTCCGTTGACATGACCGTCAAGGGCTTCGAAGAGGTCATTCGTGCACTGCCGAAGGCTAAGGAGCACCACCGCGGTGAGCGCGTCGTTGAGACTGCGTTCTTCTCCGTGGCACGTACCGACGGTAACGACCTGGGCTACGACACCATCGCAGCGTGCGGTAACAACGCAACCATCCTGCACTGGATCCGTAACAACGGCACCGTCGATGACGGCAAGCTGCTGCTGCTGGACGCAGGCGTTGAGGACGACACCCTGTACACCGCAGACGTGACCCGCACCTTCCCCGTGAACGGTAAGTTCACCGAGGTTCAGGCGAAGGTCTACAACGCTGTGCTGGATGCCGCTGACGCCGCATTCGCTGTGGCTAAGCCGGGTACCAAGTTCTACGAGATTCACGAAGCTGCCATGAACGTTCTGGCGCACCGTCTGGAAGAGTGGGGCCTGCTGCCGGTTTCCGCTGATGTTTCGCTCACCGTTGAGGGCGGTCAGCACCGCCGCTGGATGCCGCACGGCACCAGCCACCACCTGGGTCTGGACGTGCACGACTGCGCGCAGGCAAAGGCTGAGCTGTACATGTGGGCTGAGCTGGAGCCGGGCATGGTCTTCACCATTGAGCCGGCCCTGTACTTCAAGGACGAGGACCTGTCGGTTCCCGAGGAGTACCGCGGTATCGGTATCCGCCTGGAGGACGACGTGCTCTGCACCGAGGACGGCAACGTGAACCTCTCCGCTGCACTGCCCCGCACCGTTGAGGGCATTGAGGAGTGGATGGCGAAGCTGGCGAAGTAACGTCTAGCTCTCAGTTACGTTAGTAACGTTTTATAGGGAAAGCCCCTCACCGATTCGTTCGGTGAGGGGCTTTCGCGTGTCTTCTAAGTGCTGTCTTCTATGCCGGTTTCCCGCCGTTGTGGGTGGCTACCGCCATTGCAGGTTCGGTTATTCGGAGTCCTGCGAGGAGTTATCGTGCGAGGACTTATCGTGCAGGCCCTGCGGGCGCGGGGTCGGACGCTGCGGCTTGGGCTGAATCAGCTTCGCGTATTCTTCCGGGTCGTCCACGCGCAGACCGTACCGCTGTGCCGGGCGCTTCTGCGGCTCCGACTTCTGTGCATCCGACTTCAGGGCGGTCGCCGGTTCAGTGGTTGCCGGCTCCTGGATAGCAGGCTGAGAAGGCTGAGCGGGCTGAACGGTCTGCGTAGGCTGGGTGGGCGCGGGCATGTTCTGCGCCGCGCTCTGAGCCACCGCGTTCTGCGCGGTCGCATCACGCTCGGGCAGGTTCTGGTTCGGCGCCGGCTGGCTACCCGCCTGCGCACGGTACGAGGGAGCCTTCGGGGCGCCGGTCGGAACCGGTGCGCCATTCATCGAGACGGTACTCTGAGCGGCACGCGCCTGCGAAGCCTCCGGGGCTGCCGCCGCACGAGCAGCCGCAACCGCCGCCGAGAAGCGAGGGTGCGCACCCAGCACGCGGCGCGCATCCTGAGCGTACTCCGGCAGAGCGTACATCACGGTACGCGAGGGGATCGCCTCGGTACGCATCGGGTAACGAACACCGCGATTACGACGAAGAATATACATCTGCCACAGCACAAACACAGCCACCGACAGCGGCACGTACCTTAGCGCCACCGACGTAAAAGAGTCACCGGTCAGAGTCAACAGCACCGAAAACACCAGGCCCATCGACGCGCCCTGAATCGCCGCAGAAATCAGGGCACGACCATAACCGGGCTGCACCGGGTACTCCACCTGGCGGATACCGTCATTGACCAGGTACAGCGCCGTGACCGGATAATCCTGCTCGCTGAGCACATCGAAAGCGGCGAGCGCATCATCGTGACGAACGAAGGAGGCGATCGCCTCACCGGCGGGCAGGGGCTTGCCCTGAGCCTGCGCTAGGCGCGAGGCCAGATATGAAGAAGGCGGGGTCGAGGGAATATTCGGCAGGTTAGAAGTCATGGCTCCTATTCTACCGCCCGCCCTAACCCTGGACCCGGTGGGCAGTCAGCTCTTCTACAGGCGTAGCAAACACCTGTTCAATTCGGCTTCTCAAAGTGCGAATCCCCGCGGCGGGGCGTACCCTAGAGAGGTGAGCAATTCGAAGTTCAGCACCCCCAGCAAGATTTACATTGCCCGCCTTTTGGGCCTCGACGTTTTTGACCCCTTCGGTGACCGCCTCGGCCGTCTCCGAGACGTCGTCGTGCTCAAACGCGGCCTGGGCGCATCCATTGCGGGCGCCCGCCCCGCCAAGGGCACCGAACCCATTGTTGTCGGCATCATCGTTGAGGTGCTCGGCAAGAAACGCGTGTTCATGCCCATGACCCGTGTGCGAAGTATCGACGCTTCACAGATCATTTCGACCGGCCTGGTGAACCTGCGCCGCTTTGAACAGCGCAACTCTGAGACTCTCATCGTGGGTGAGCTCTTTGACCGCCGCGTGCGTCTGCTCGACGGCAGCGGCGACGCCGTTATTGAGGACGTCGCGATTGAGCAGCGCCGCAACGGCGACTGGGGCGTGACCGAGCTGTTCGTTTCCCGCGTCAGCTCCTCCTCCAGCACGTGGCGCCGCCGTTCCAAGGAGACCCTCATCGTCGACTGGGACGAGGCGGTGCTCTCCACCGACGTGGAACCGCAGGCGGCAACCGCGTTCGTCGCGAACCACGAGAACTCCAAGCCCGCCGACCTTGCGGACGCCATCCACGAGATGAGCGATAAGCGCATGGTCGAAATCGCCGCCGAGCTGCAGGATGAACGCCTCGCGGACGTTCTGCAGGAGCTACCTGCCGAGGACCAGGTGCAGATTCTGTCGCACCTGGACGACGAGCGTGCCGCGCAGGTCCTCGAAGAGATGGAACCGGACGACGCCGCCGACCTGCTCATCGAACTGGACGATGCCCAGCGTGAAAAGCTGCTCGAGCTCATGGAACCCGACGAAGCAGACGACGTGCGTCGACTGCTCGAATACGACGAAGGTACCGCCGGTTCGCTCATGAACCCGGTGCCGATTATCCTCTCCCCGGAGGCGACCGTTGCGGAGGCGCTCGCGCACATCCGCGCCGAGGAGATTCCTCCGGCGATGGCGGCTGCCGTCATGGTGACCCGCCCGCCCCTGGAAACCCCGACCGGCAAGTACCTGGGTCTGGTGCACATGCAGAAGCTGCTGCGTGTGCCGCCGAGTGAGCCGATTGGTCACATCCTCGATACCGACACTGAACCTGTCTCTGACCAGGCAAGTTTGGAAGAGCTGGCACGCGTGCTGGCGACCTATGACCTGACCATCGTTCCCATTGTGAACGAATCGCACCGCCTGGTAGGCGCAGTGACCATCGACGACGTGCTCGATGCGCTCCTGCCCGAAGACTGGCGCACTTACGATGATGGAACTCCCGTACGAAAGGTAGGACGACGCTTTGCCTGAATCGAACCGCCGCGACGCAAACCGTACCGAAGAGAACCCCCGCATCGATAAGGCGCGCATCCTCAAGGACCGCCTGGAGAAGAAGTACGCTGAACGCAACCGCGAGCGCGGCGACTCCCGCCCGCAGCGTAGCGACTCGCAGCTGAGCACCCCCGGCACCCGCAAGCCGAAGCTGTTCTCGAGCCCCAACCCGGATGCTTTCGGCCGCATGACCGAGGGTTTCGCACGCTACATGGGTACCCCGCAGTTCCTGATGTGGATGACCATTTTCTGTGGCGTGTGGCTGGCGTGGAACTCCCTGGCGCCGGAGGAGATGCAGTTCGACCCGCGTAGCCTGAACTTCACCCTGCTGACCCTGATGCTGTCCCTGCAGGCTTCTTACGCTGCTCCCCTGCTGCTGTTGGCGCAGAACCGTCAGGATGACCGCGACCGCGTGGTGGCCTCTGAGGACCGTAAGCGTGACCAGCAGAACCTGGAGGAGACCCAGTACCTGACCCGCGAGATTGCTTCGCTGCGTATTGCTCTGCGTGAGGTTGCGACCCGTGACTTCGTCCGTAGCGAGCTGCGTGACATTCTTGAGGAACTGCAGAACATTGCGCAGGAGCAGGAGCGTCACGCCGAGCAGCTGCAGGACATCAGTGAGGACATTGAGGACCTGGAGGAGGCTATCGACGATATCGATATCTCCGAGGGCGAGGAGAAGGACGCCGAGGAGCAGGGCGCTGAGGGAAAGAGCTCTGAAGGCAAGAACTCCGAGGGTACCGAGAACGGTACCGATAAGGCTTCTGACAAGGCTGAACGCCCTGCGAAGGACTCCGCACAGGATCCCCACCGAGGCGATTTGAGCCAGCCTCAGAGCCGCGAATCCCAGCAGGCACAGCAGCAGGCAGAGCGCACCCGTGAGGGAGGCGCCCGTGACCGCTAATTCGCCCCTGCAGGATGCGCTCTACGCGGCTCTTGCCCGCGTCGAGGATCCCGAATTGCGCCGCCCCATTACGGAGCTGGGCATGGTGGAGACTGCACTCGTGCATCCTGAATTGGATGAGCACGGTGAGCCGATTCCCGGCCGCCACTGGGCGGAGGTCACGGTGCTACTCACCATTGAGGGTTGCCCGCTGAAGAACACCATCGAGCAGCAGGTTCGTGACACCGCCGCCACCGTTGAGGGTGTTGAGCGTGTGCAGCTGCAGGTAGGTGCGATGGACCCGCAGCAGCGTTCCGCCCTGCGTTCGATGCTCAAGCCGGAGCGTTCCAATCCGTTTACCGCGCCCGGTTCGCTGACCCGCGTGTTCGGTGTGGTGTCCGGTAAGGGCGGTGTGGGCAAGTCCTCCATGACCGCGAATCTTGCCGCCGCGTTCGCTTCGCGCGGGCTTGCGGTGGGCATTATTGACGCGGATGTGCACGGCTTCTCCATCCCGGGTCTGCTGGGTATTACCGACGCCCCGACCCGCCTGGATGACCTGATTCTTCCGCCGACCGTGGATGTGCCCGCCCCCGCCCAGCGTTGGGGTGAGCAGAAGGTCAGCGGCGGCTTTATTCGCGTGATTTCTATCGGCATGTTCCTCAAGGGTAACGAGCCGGTGGCGTGGCGCGGCCCCATGCTGCACCGTGCTCTGGAGCAGTTCATCATGGACGTGCACTTCGGCGCCCTGGATGTGCTGCTACTCGATTTGCCGCCTGGCACCGGCGATATTGCCATCTCCATGGCTCAGCTGCTGCCGAATGCGGAGCTGGTGCTCATTTCCACCCCGCAGCACGCCGCGGTGGATGTGGCGGAGCGTGCCGGTACCCTGAGCTTGCAGACCGGTCAGAAGGTCGTGGGCGTGGTGGAGAACATGGCTGCCATGACCCTGCCGGACGGTACCGTGCTCGACATGTTCGGTTCTGGCGGCGGTCAGGTGCTCGCTGAGCGTCTTTCGGAGGCGCTCTCCTACCCGGTACCGCTGCTCGGTTCCGTCCCGCTGGATGTGAACCTGCGTACCGGCGGTGACGATGGCATGCCTGTCGTGTGGGGTCACCCCGACTCCGCCACCGCAGAAGAAATCCAGTCCATCGCCTCGCAGCTGCTGCAGTCGGGCGAGTCGAGGGCGGGTCAGAACCTGCCGCTCTTCGTTTAGAGATTGAGCGTCTAGAAGCTGACGGCCAAACAGCTGAGAATAGAAAGAACCCCGCACCATCACGGTGCGGGGTTCTTATCTATTCAAAATCTTAGGTTGCGTCCACGTCGAAGGGGGCGTATGCGCCTCGCGGAAGAGCACGGCTCTCCGACTTTTCCTTCTCCTTCAGCAGCGCCTCTTCACGTTCCTTCGCCTCACGCTCACGCTCGGCGTCATCCTCAGCGAATGCCTGCTTCACAATCACGCGCGGATCGTACTGGCGGGGGTCGTACTGGCGCCAGTTAATATCTTCCAGACCCGTCTCGCCCAGGGCTTCCTTGAAGTCGTCCTTCGCGTCGAACGCCATGCGGCGCACAGTCTTGACGAATTCACGAATCTGGCGGGCGTATTCGGGCATGCGTTCGGGGCCAATCACCACAAACGTGATGATGGCCAAAATAATCAACTCGGTGCCACTAATACCAAACACAGAATATAGATTATCAGTTCCGAGCCAGCACCGCCGAACCCGCGGCGCTTTCTGGACGTGTCTTTAAGCTCTGGACAAGCAGAAGGCGTACGCTACAGCACCGCGGAAGGGCATTGCGCCCACGGCTAAGAACGCCACATCAGCGGTTTACGGCGGATAATCTCCACCGCCGGGTTAAAACGATGCGGCTCCAACCGCAAACACGCCCGCCTCCCGAACGCAAAAGACCGCCGGCAGCACACCGGCGGTCTCCAGTCACGATATTCGGTTTACGGCGGGTAGTCTCCACCGCCGGGTTAAAACGCTGCGGCTCCAACCGCAAACACGCCCGCCTCCCGAACGCAAAAGACCGCCGGCAGCACACCGGCGGTCTCCAGTCACGATATTCGGTTTACGGCGGGTAGTCTCCACCGCCGGGCAGCTGCTTCCAATGCCACAGCCAGCCAACCCAGCCCCACTGCGCACACGCATCCGCCACCAACAACGCCCAACGATACGCCCGCGAACGGCTCGCCGCCGCCACCACAATCACCAGCGGAAACAACGGCAACAACAGACGGAACGTCGACGACTGCGGATTCAAAAACAGAATCAAATACGCAAAATAGCTCAGGCACCACAGGTTCAACGGAGCCGCCAAAACCCTACGCGCCAGAGGGCTCAAACACAGAGCAATAAAGCCCAAAATCAGCAGAGTCAGCAGCACCGGAGCCGCATACCCAAAGTACAGGTACCCCTGCGAAAGCCACGGCTGAATCGGCGCCAAATGGGTACCGCGCCACGCCGTCTCCGTGGCGGTGTACGCATCCACACGGCCCGTAGCCCACCACGCAATCGCAGGCCACACCAGCGCACACGCACACACCACCAAGGCGCTGACCAGCTGCCCCAGATGACGCACAAACGCCGCACCCATACCCGACTGGCGGCTCGAACGCACCCAGCACGCAAACCACCACAGGCCGGCAGCCGCGCCCAGGGGTACACCCACCGGGCGGGACAGGCACGCCAACGCCGCCACAGGAACCAGCAGGCCGTAGCGTCCCTGAACCAGGCACAGCAGCGCGCCGGTAAGGAACACCAGGTTCAGCGACTCCGCATACGGCACCTGAAGCACCGGCGCCACCGGCAAGAACGACACCAACGCCACAGCCCACATAGACAGGGCAGAAGGCGACTCCTCACTTGTGAAACCGGTCGCCTTCAACGACGCCTCAAACAGCAGGTAAATCACCCACGCCGCCGCGAAACCGGCAATCAGAGCAACCGTCGCCGCCACCGGGTAGTACCCGATGCCCGTCGCACGACTAATAGCACCGGAAAGCTGCGGGAAAATCGGGTAAAAAGCCCACTGATTCTGCTGAACCACACCCGCCGCATTCACCGGCAGCTCACTCGGGTAGCCCTGTACCGCGATCTGCTCATACCAGCCGGCATCCCAGATGCTAATGAACGACAAATAATCCAGATGCTGACCCCACGGGCTGCGCAGCTGCTGCTGACCGACCACGGCAAACACGATGAAGCCCCATAGTCGGGACAGACCGTAAATTAGCAGTACGGACAGCCAGGCGGGCAGGGCACGCAGACGCTCCCCCACCCGGTGCAGGCGCTCACCGGCGGCGGTGTACGCCCAGGTCAGCAGCTCATCAAAGGACTCGCTCCGTTCCTCGCCGGAGGCGGGGGTGGCGGCACCCTGCACAGGAGAATACGCGGGGGAAGCACTATTACGTTCAGGCGAAACACTCACGGGCGTTAGTTCCCCTCAGCCTGCGGGTTCTTTCGCTTCTCCACAAAGTCATGCGCGCTCAAGGTGCTCTCCGCATCATCAGACAGGGGAACCGCACCGCGGCGAACCGGCTCAGCGGCAACCGCGTTAGCATCAGCAGATTCTGTAGCCGAAGCGGCAGCCTCCGCGGCGGGTGCGTTCTCGAGTGCTTTGTCATCTTCGGGTGCACCGACGAGAGGAGCGATAAAGCCGAAATCCTCCACACGGTCAAAGGTGCCCAAACCGTCACGGCCCACGCCGCTGAAGAACGCGGCACCGGGCACGGCACGCTCACCGGAGAGCGCCACAACGGAGAGCACCGCAATGCCCGAAATCAGCAGGGCAAGCAGAATCAGAAGAAAGTTCATGTCAATCTCATATCATGCAGGACCGTCAACCCCTGACGGTCACCTAAATTCAAATAGTAGCGCCAGCACCGGCAGAATCAGCACCAACAGAGTTAGCGCCGCGGCTAGTCCTCGTCGCGGTCGCTGAGCAGCCAGGCACGCAAATCGGCGTGGCAGCGGGTCAGCTGGCTAAAGCTCACGTGCTCGTTATCGGTGTGAGCCAGCAGAGCGTCACCGGGGCCGAAGTTCACCGCGGGAATACCGATCTCGCTCAGGCGCGCCACGTCCGTCCAACCGTACTTCGGTTGAGGCTCCTGTCCCACCGCCTCAATCAGGGAAGCCGCCAGCGGGGTGTCCAGGCCGGGGCGAGCCGCCGGGGAAAGATCCACAAAATCCAGCTCGTATCCGGCGAAGACCTCACGCACGTGGGCGACCGCCTCATCCAGGGTCTTATCAGGGGCAAACCGGTAGTTCACGTGCATTGCCGCCGCATCAGGAATCACGTTACCGGCAACACCACCAGAAATCTGCACCGCGTTCAGACCCTCACGATAGTCCAGGCCCTCCACCGCAATAGTCTTCGGTTCGTAGGAGGCGAGCGCCGCCAACGCCGGTGCCAGTGCGTGAATTGCGTTCTCGCCGCGCCATGCACGACCC
This sequence comes from Rothia sp. 27098_8_27, assembly GCF_041432805.1. Taxonomy (NCBI): domain Bacteria; kingdom Bacillati; phylum Actinomycetota; class Actinomycetes; order Micrococcales; family Micrococcaceae; genus Rothia; species Rothia sp. 27098_8_27. The sequence continues at coordinate 813,079 of NZ_JAPWAJ010000001.1, forward strand.
GAGTGGGCGGCAAGGCCGCGGGTGCGCACGAAGAAACGCATGGTGCCGTTGCAACCGCCCTCAATGGTGCCGTTGGTCGGTTCAAGCAGCACACCGAAGTCTGCGTCAGTGATGAGCTCGCCGTGGTTGCAGATCAGACGCGCCAGGCCGGAGAGTTCGCTGGCGACCTCTTCGTTGTCGTAGAAGATGTAGGTCAGGTTGTAGTCGGTGTCCTGCGCGGTCAGTTCGGCGGCAAGCTTCAGCTGAACCGCAACGCCGCCCTTCATGTCGGTGGCGCCGCGACCGTAGAGCACGCTGTGGCCGTCCTCTTCACGCACCGTGGACGGCACGGTACCCAGCGAACCCTCAACGGTGGGCAGGGGCACGGTATCCAGGTGACCGGCAAGAATAATGCGGGTGCGTTCCCCCTCAACGCCGGGCAACGGCGGGAACTCGGTGCGGGCGATAATGGCATCCCCGTCACGGGTCAACTGCAGGTGCGGGCAGAACGACAGCGCCATGTGCACGGCGTCAGCAATTGGCTGCTCATTGCCGGAAACCGACTCGTAATCCAGCAGGGCACGCGTCAGCTCGGGCATGGACACGTCCAGGTTCAGGGGCGGCTGCGGTACAGGGTGACGCTCAGAAATATTCGGGGAAACGCTCATCCTTCCACCTTACAGGTTCCCCGGTACACACACCCGCGCCCACAACGCCCATATCGAGCATATGAGACGGTCTTGAAGGGGCTCTCACCCCCAAAACTATAATGGGAGGCATGTCTGAAAACACTCCCCGTTACGCCTCCGGCGTTGCACTGGTCAATGTTGTTGTCTCTGGCGAGCACGCCGGCACCGTCCTGGATGCCTGGTTCCCCGCTCCCTCCCTCACCCAGACCCCCGACCTGTCCATCGCGGACGAGCTGGAGGAACTGGCCGCCGAGCACCCGGCGCGCAATGCCCGCACCGAGGTGCGTACCGCATCCATCAACCTGGATGAGGCACCCGAAGATGCGGTCGACGCGTACCTGCGTCTGCACCTGCTCTCGCACACTCTGGTTCGCCCCAACGAGCTGAACCTGGACGGTCTGTTCGGCACCCTGGCGAATGTTGCGTGGACCAACCACGGCCCGGTGCTTGCCGCCGAGTTCCAGAAGCTGGCGATTGGTCTGCGCAAGCTGGGCCACCTGAGCGTGAGCCACATTGATAAGTTCCCGCGCCTGGTGGATTACGTGGTTCCCGCCGGCGTGCGTATTGGCGACGGTGACCGTCTACGCCTGGGTGCGCACTTGGCGTCCGGCACGACCGTGATGCACGAGGGCTTCGTGAACTTCAACGCCGGTACCCTGGGCACCTCCATGGTTGAGGGCCGTATTTCTCAGGGCGTTGTGGTGGGCGACGGCTCGGATGTGGGTGGCGGCGCCTCCACGATGGGTACCCTCTCCGGTGGTGGCACTCAGCGCGTCTCTATTGGTGAGCGTTCTCTGCTGGGTGCGGAGTCCGGTATCGGTATTGCCCTGGGTGATGACTGCGTGGTTGAGGCTGGCCTGTATGTGACCGCTGGTTCGCGCGTGAGTGTTCTGCTGCCCGGTCAGGAGGCGCGCGTGGTGAAGGCTGCGGAGCTGTCCGGCGTGTCGAATCTGCTGTTCCGCCGCAATTCGATCAGCGGCGCGATTGAGGTTCTGCCGCGTGCGAAGAACACCGTGGAGCTGAACGAGGCGCTACACCTGAACTAGTCTGCACTTGAACTAGTCTGCACCTGGACTAGTCTGCACCTGGACTAGCGCTGGTTGCCCTTGCGAACGTTGGGGGTCGGCCCGCGAACTTTAGGGATCGGCTTTAGGGGTCGGGATGTGTGAAGCATCCCGGCCCCTTTTCTGCGCCCGGTGTTCCCTCGTCCGCCGCTCTTACAGGCTGGGCGCGAATCCGCGGCGGCTACGATGACCGTTTTCAGGGCATACGGCTCGGGCTTTCGCTAGGCTGGTAGTACCGGGTACAGCGTACCCGCCATGACTGACCACTTGTACAGTTCAGAGAGGAACTCAGATGCCTGAATCAACTAAGTCAGAGTCGACGATGAGCGAAACCTACCGGCACTTTACGCGCCTCTTCCCCTACCCGCACGAGCGTATTGCGGTGGGCGCTCCTGCCGCTGATGCCATGGCTCGTTACGATGAGCTGGCTAAGCTGGGGCGCGCGGAGGGGTTCGTCCCCTTCTTCCTGAACCTAAACGATACGGTGCTTGAAAGCATGGTCATTGCGGTATCCCTTGAGCACGACATTATCGACGATGTTGAGACTCTAACCCCCGAGCAGGTGAGCGCCTACACTCGTGCTGTCCTGCAGCGTTACCGTACCGCCCGTGGTGGCGCCTCCGCCGAAGAGTACGGTAGCGCCGCCATTGCTCAGCAGTTGCGCCAGGTTATGGACGATGGCGAAGAGACTCACGAGGACGACCCGGACGACTTCAACCTCAACGAGCTTGTCGACGAGTTTATGAGCTCCGATTTTCTGCCCGATGAGGAGCCCGAAGATGACGCCCCGACTCTTTCCGCCCTACTCTGCTATGAGCTCCTGGATGAAGAAGAGAAAGGCGAGATGCTCCTGCTACAGATTCCGACCGATGACCCCGCCGATATTCCCGCGTACCTGCCCTTCGGCGGCTGGAATGACTGCCCGGACGCTCAAACGCAGCTGGCATTCACCCACTATTGGCGTGAAAAGTACGGTGCCATCCCGGCGGCTCTTGACGGTGCTGACTGCCTGGAGTTTCTGGTGGAACGCCCCGTAGCAGACCCGGTCGAGGCGAAGAAGGTGGCGGTCGAGCAATTCGCATTCTGTTCCGATCTTCCGTTCCAGGTGTTTGAGGATTTTGAGCAGCTGACGGAGTTTATTCACCAGAGCCGCCAGTGGTATTTCTGGTGGGATTAGACGCAAACTATACAGCGAGGTGGGGGCGAGTGGCGACACACCTAAAGAACGCTTCCCACATGCTCACACCAGAGTGCACAAGCGCACAGTGTCCCGCAGTACTTACACCCCATGCACAGCTGTACCATTAGATACAGCTCAACAGCTTTTGTCCCCCATCCGGAGCACTTTTTCCGGATATATAAAGCCCGAAAGGACATCATGAAGGTACTCGTTACCGGCGGCGCCGGCTACATCGGCTCCCACACTGTACTTGAACTGCTCAAGGCAGGCCACGACGTCGTCGTCATGGATAACCTCGCGAACTCTTCCGAGGAGTCCCTCAAGCGCGTCGCTGAACTCGCTGGCCGCGCCCCCGAGTTCCACAAGGTTGATCTGCTCGACCTCGAAGGCATGAAGGCTCTCTTCAAGCAGGTTCGCCCCGACGCTGTGATTCACTTTGCGGGTCTGAAGGCTGTGGGCGAGTCCGCAGAGAAGCCGCTGTGGTACTACCAGACCAACGTGGCTGGCACCCTGAACCTGCTGTACGCAATGGACGAGGCTGACTGCCACTCCATCGTGTTCTCCTCCTCCGCTACCGTGTACGGTGAGCCCGAGTCCATGCCTCTGATCGAGAAGATGAACATGGATGCGCAGTCCTGCTACGGCCGCACCAAGGAGCACATTGAGGACATGCTGGTTGACCTGGCTGCTTCCGATCCCAAGTGGAACATTGCTCTGCTGCGTTACTTCAACCCCGTTGGTGCGCACGAGTCCGGCCGTATTGGTGAGGACCCGGCGGGCATCCCGAACAACCTGGTGCCCTTCATCGCGCAGGTTGCTGTGGGTCGCCGCGAGCACCTGAACGTCTTCGGTAACGACTACCCGACCGTTGACGGTACCGGCGTGCGCGACTACATCCACGTGGTTGACCTGGCTGATGGCCACCTGAAGGCGCTGAACTACATTACTGAGCACGGCGGCCTGCACACTTGGAACTTGGGTACCGGTAACGGTTACTCGGTTCTGCAGGTTCTGCACGCGTTCGAGGAGGCGTGCGGTAAGGAGCTGCCGTACAAGATTGTGGATCGTCGCCCCGGTGACGTTGCGGTCTCTTACGCTGATCCTTCCTCTGCTCTGGCGGATCTGGGTTGGAGCGCTAGCCGCGACATTAAGACCATGGTTCGCGACCACTGGAACTGGCAGAAGAACAACCCCAACGGTTACGAAGCCTAAGCTGTTTTAGCCCCTTGTGAGGGGTGTTGAAGAGTGCCCGATAGGTGTTATCTCACCTATCGGGCACTTTTCTGCGCTTTTTTCGAAATTTTTACCAAGTCGTGACTACCTCCCCAAAGGCGTTTGACACCTCGTGAGTGCGTAGAGAAAGGGAAGAATATATTCCCTAGTCAGAGCCTTTTGTGAAGATGGGGTGTTTTTTACCCATATTTTTACGTCAAAAATACTATAACTATGCATTCATGCTTAAAAATTCACATTGCTTACCCAGTAAAGTGAATATTTTGCAGACAGGAAACCGTCTGAGGCGTAAGCTGAAAACTCAGCATACAGACAACCCGCATCATAGACGCACCTCACGTGAAAGGGTTCAAAATGTCCGCACAGGCAGCTCCCGAAGCGCAGAAAAACCTCATCGAAATCGCCAACGTCAACAAGTACTACGGCACCAACCACGTTCTGAAGAACATCAATCTTTCCGTGGGAAAAGGTGAGGTCGTCGTCCTCCTCGGCCCCTCCGGTTCCGGCAAATCCACCCTCTGCCGAACCATCAACCGCCTCGAAACTATCACCAGCGGATCCATCACCATTGACGGACAAGAACTACCCGAAGAAGGCCGCGCACTCGCCAAGCTCCGCGCCGAAGTCGGCATGGTTTTCCAGTCCTACAACCTCTTCGCGCACAAGAACATCCTCGATAACGTAACCCTTGGGCCCCGCCGAATCCGCAAAATGTCCAAGTCAGAGGCAGAAGCAGAAGCCATGAACCTGCTCGCGAAGGTCGGTGTGGATTCCCAGGTGCACAAGATGCCCGCAGAGCTTTCCGGCGGTCAGCAGCAGCGCGTCGCCATCGCCCGTGCACTCGCCATGAAGCCCAAGGTCATGCTCTTCGACGAACCCACCAGCGCGCTCGACCCCGAAATGGTCAACGAGGTGCTCGACACCATGGTCTCCCTCGCGAGGGAAGGCATGACCATGATCGTGGTGACCCACGAGATGGGTTTTGCCCGCAAGGCGGCAGACCGCATCGTCTTCCTTGCCGACGGCGAGATCATCGAAGAGGCGCACCCGGACGAGTTCTTCACCAACCCGAAGAGCGAGCGCGCCAAGGACTTCCTCTCCAAGATCATCAACCACTAAAGCAGAGGGACCGACATGCAAAAATATTCACGTAGGCTCGCGGCACTCGCCGCAGCAGTATCCCTCGCTCTGACCGGCGTCCTCGCCGGATGCTCCAGCGCAGACAGCGACCATAAGATCCGCATCGGCATCAAAGTAGACCAGCCCGGCCTCGGTTACCAGGACGGCAACACCTACACCGGTTTCGACGTGGAGGTGGCACGCTACGTCGCCGGCAAGCTCGGCTACTCCGAAGAGCAGATTGAGTTCGTCGAATCCCCCGCCGCTAACCGCGAAAACATGCTCAACACCGGTCAGGTAGACATGATTTTTGCGACCTACTCCATCTCTGAAAGCCGCAAGAAGACCGTGGACTTCGCAGGCCCCTACTACACCGCAGGTCAGGACCTGCTCGTGCGTGCCGACAACACCGACATCAAGGGACCGGACGACCTCAACGGCAAGAACCTCTGCTCCGTCACCGGCTCCACCAGCGCCCAGAAGGTGCAGGACAAGTTCGCCAAGAACGTGAACCTGGTCAAGCAGAACAGCTACTCCGACTGCGTGGTCGCCCTCAACGGCGGCGTGGTGGACGCCGTCACCACCGACGACATTACCCTCGCCGGTCTGGCAGCCACCAAAGCGAACAAGGGCAAGCTGAGAGTGGTCGGCTCCCCCTTCACGACCGAACGCTACGGCGTGGGTCTGCCCAAGGGCACCGACAAGTGCGAAGCCGTGAACAACGCCATCAACGAGATGGTTGCCGACGGTACCTGGGAGAAACTCATCACCAAGTACACCGAAGGCACCGGCTACCACTACAACACCGAAACCAACCCGCCGCACCTGGGCACCTCCTGCGCCTAGGTCTCTAGAGAGGTTCACGAATGTCATTCTTTGACCAACTCGGCACCCTCCTGTCCAAGTACGATGTGGTTGGCGCCTTCATGACCAATATTCAGCTGACCTTCTGGGCGGCTCTTGGCTCGTTCGTTCTCGGTACTGTGCTGGCGCTCATGCGCATCAGCCCCGTCCCGTCCCTGCGCTGGGTGGGCACCGCCTATGTGCATACTGTCCGTAATACTCCGCTCACCATCATGATGACTTTTGCCATTTTGGGTGTGTGGACGCAGTTCCAGCTCTCCTTCTCGCACGATTTCGACACGAATTTCTTCGTGTACGCGGTCATTGCCCTGTCGATTTACCATTCGGCGTTTATTTGCGAGGCGATTCGTTCGGGTGTGAACACCGTGCCGAAGGGTCAGGCTGAGGCGGCACGCGCTATCGGTCTGGGTTTCTTCGACACCGCCCGCTTGGTGATTTTCCCTCAGGCTCTACGCGGTGCCATTACCCCGCTCGGCAATACTCTGATTGCGTTGACGAAGAACAGCACTGTCGCCTCGGTCGCGTCGGTGGCGGAGGCCTCCGGGCTGATGAAATCTATGATTGAGTTCGACGCGAACATGGTGCTCGCTATCTTCATCATGTTTGCGATGGGCTTCGTCATTATTGTTGTTCCCATTGGTGCGTTGACCACCTGGTCATCCCGTAAGCTGGCGGTGAAGCGATGAAAAACCCTTTTATCAGTAATGACACCCGCGCCGCTTCTTCGGTGCTTTTCGATGAGCCGGGTCCTATTGCGCAGCGTCGTATCCGCATCTTCAACATTGTTGCTGGAGTCCTTTTTGCACTATTTGCGGTGTATGTGCTGACCGTGATGGGTCAGAAGGGGCAGCTGGAGGCAGAAAAGTGGACTGACCTGTTCACCGCCCGCGCCTGGAGCTCCTACTACCTGCCGGGCCTTGCCTCGACCCTGTCGGCGGCAGCGGTTTCGGTGGTTACCTCGGTTGCGTTCGGTGTGGTCTTCGGTATTGCTCGACTCTCCCAGTACCGCGTTATCCGCTGGTTCGGCACCGTGGTGGTGGAGTTCTTCCGCGCCGTGCCGGTGCTGATAATGATGATCTTCTTCTGGCTCTTTTTGGGCAAGTACAGCGGTCTTCCGCCTGCTCAGCTGCCCTTCATCGCCGTGGTGATTGGTCTGACCCTGTACAACGGTTCGGTGATTGCTGAGCTGCTGCGTTCGGGCGTGAAGCAGCTTCCTCGCGGCCAGGGCGAGGCGGGTCTTGCGATTGGTCTGACCCCGACCCAGACGCTGATTCGGATCCTGCTTCCGCAGGCGTTTACCGCAATGATGCCCTCGATGCTCAGCCAGTTCGTAGTGATTCTGAAGGACACCGCACTCGGTTACATCATCTCCTACCCGGAGCTGCTGGCCTCGGCGCGCCGTATCGGTTCCGGTGACGGCAACGTGCTGCAGACCCTGATTCTGGCGGCGGCACTCTTCGTGACGGTGAACTTCGTGCTGACGGCTGTAGCAACCGGCATTACGGACAGGCTGGCGTCGCGCACCTCCGCGAAGGTGACCCGAAACCTGATTCCGGATGCGTTGGATAACCCGAACCCGCCGACCGTTCAGATGTTCGTTCTGCCCGGCGACCGCAAGTAGCCCTTCTCGTTCTGGCTCCTCAGCCAACGACAATCAGCGGATACGGCAAAGCCCCCGCACTCCCCTTTGGGAGGGTGCAGGGGCTTTCTGCTATGCGGGCTAGTTAGCTGCTGGAGCTACACAGCTACCGAAGCTACATGCCTGTCGGGACTACTTAGCGGCAACGTTACTTAGATGCAGATGCCTTCAGACGCTCAGCTGCCTTCGCCACCGCCTCATCAGAGGCAGTCAGGGCGATACGCACGTAGCCTTCGCCGTCCTCGCCGTAGAACACGCCGGGGCCAGCAATAATACCCAGCTCCGCCAGGCGCCCAATCGAATCCCAGGTGGACTCACCGAAAGTGGTCCACAGGTACAGGCCAGCCTCAGAGTCCTCAATGCGACCACCGGCGGCGGCAATCGCCTCCTGCAGTACCTCGCGGCGGGCACGGTACAGGTCCTTCTGAGCCGCCACGTGCGCCTCATCAGCCAACGCAACCATCATGGCGGCCTGCACGGGGGCGGGCACAATCATGCCGGCGTGCTTACGGCTATTAATCAGGTTCGGCATCAGCTCGGGAGCACCGGCGATGAACGCGGCACGGTAACCGGCGAGGTTCGACTGCTTCGACAGCGAGTACACCGCAAACAGGCCGGTGAAGTCGCCATCGCACACGCGCGGATCCAGGATGGACGGCACCGGCTGACCGCCGCGCGCCTCATCCCAAGCACCCCAGCCAAGCTCCGCGTAGCATTCGTCAGATGCCACCACGGCACCAATTTCACGCGCCTGCGCCACAACCTCACGCAGCTGCTCCACGGTACGCACCACACCGTTCGGGTTCGCCGGGGAGTTCACCCAAATCAGCTTCACACGGTTGCGGGTGTCAGCGTCCAGCTCATCCAGGCTATCGGCGGGCACGGACTCGGCGCGGGCAAAGCGGGCACCCATATCGTAGGTGGGGTACGCAACGCGCGGGTACACGACCACATCGCCCGGGCCCAGACCCAGCAGGAACGGCAGCCACGCCACGAGTTCCTTCGAACCGACCGTGGGCATGATCGCCTCCGGGCTCAGACCGGTCACACCGCGGCGGCGCGCAAACCACTCAGCAATAGCCTCACGCAGGGCGGGGGTGCCGTGGGTGGTCGGGTAGCCGGGTGCGTCGGAGGCGGCAGCCAGCGCCTCACGAATGTTCTGCGGGGTCGGGTCGACCGGGGTGCCGATGGACAGGTCCACCGGACCGTCCGGGTGGGCGGCCGCGGTTGCGCGGTAGGGGGCAAGCGCCTCCCAGGGGTATTCGGGCAGGTTCAGGCCGTAAGTCATTGTGTCACCTGGTTGCTTGGGAATAGTTTTCGTCATTTTAGTCTAGCGTCCGCGCGCTGGCGTGCCTACAGCAAGAGCCTCCATTCCAGCGCCTAGACGGTGCGTGGGCACCGGGTGCTGTGATAGAGGCTCTTGGCACCCGTTAGCGGGTGCGGTCAGTCTATGCGGTTGTCGCTATTATTCGCCGCAGGGATTACTCGCCACGAGGGGGCAACGCCGCGATGAAGGGCACGTCCTTGCCGGTGGGGCCGAGCTTTGCTGCGCCGCCGGGGGAACCCAGGTCGTCGAAGAAGTCTGCGTTGGCGCTGACGTATTCGCTCCACTCTTCGGGGACGTCGTCTTCGTAGTAGATTGCTTCTACGGGGCAGACGGGCTCGCAGGCGCCGCAGTCCACGCACTCATCCGGGTGGATGTACAGGGTGCGTTCGCCTTCGTAGATGCAGTCGACGGGGCATTCTTCAACGCATGCGCGGTCTTTGACATCCACGCAGGGAAGCGCGATTACGTAGGTCATTGGTGTGCCTTTCTAGAAGCTGTTCGCCCCGTGCCCGCCGGTCTGCGGGTCGTCTGCTGCAGGGCAAAATCTACAGAGTAAACCGCCGAGTAGGTGGTACCCGGCGGGGAAGTCTGTGTATAGTCTATCGCGCGCTGACTGTTTAACAGTATTTTCGTGGTGTATCAGACAGTGGGTCATTGGGTTTGTGGGGGTATTTTTTAGGCTAGGCTGACCTGGTATTTATTTGCATTACGACTAGTCGGCTGGCTTTTAAAAATAGATTAAGCCAAAAATGAAATCTTCGTCACATGAATTTTTTGATGAGGTCGCCGCTATTTCAACCCCGCTAAATTCACCGAATAACGCATAAATTTTCTTCCCTATTTTCCGCTATCCGGGCCTCTGTCCGGCGGGTGCAGAAGACAGCAACTGTGCCGCGCCCAAAACAGCAGGAGGGGCGCCCCGGCAGACCGGAACGCCCCTCCCCCACGTTATGACATAGTAATAGCCTTCAAGCTACTTCTTAGCGCGCGCACGCTGATGCGCCGCACGCGGCGAGAAATACTGCGCGTCCTTCACGCGAGCGCGCGTGTACACGAGCATGCCCAGCATCGCCGCAACCGGGGCACCAAACCACCACAGGGCACCGTAGAAGCCAATCGCCGAATGGCCCGGGTTCACCAGAACAAACGGCGAATCGGGGCGACCGTAACCGAGCACGTACACGGTCACGAACACTGCAACAGCCACGACCGCCGCCGCGTAGCCGCGACGCAACGACAGGGCACACCACAGGGCGGTAAAGAAAACCGTCAGGTACGCCACCAGCAGGCCCAGCGGTAGGGCGGTATCGCCCGCGTACACGACCCAGGCATGGTAAATCGAGCCGGCGATACCGGCAAAAATGCCCAGAATCGAGCCGGTCAGAACGCCCGCCACCAGACCAGCCTCCTGCGGCTTCGGGTGCACGGTCGCGGTCGGGTCACCGTCGAGCACACGGAAAGTCTCCACGGCAGAAATCTTCTGCGGCACCTTATTCGAATACTCAAAAGTCTTCTCGTCCACCACCGTAATCTGGGTGCGGTGCGCCTCCATTGCCTTACGCTTGGCGGTGCCATCACCGTAAATAGCAGCCTGCAGACGCTGATCCGCCGTATCGAACTCACCCTCAATGCCCCAGGTGAGAATCGGGCGGTCCTCGTCATCTTCAAGAATCTGCAGGGCGCGGTGCACGATCTCGTACACGCGCACGTGGTCGGGGTGACCGTAGCCGCCGTCCGAATCGTAGGTGACCAGAACATCCGGGGTGAGGGCACGAATAGCGGCAACCAGCGCCTGAGCCTGTGGTTCCAGCGGCTGCGCGGTCAACGAATCAGCCGCCGCCACCGGGTTGGCGACGGGCTTACCCTCCGGGCCCCACGCCATGCCGGAGTCACGGTACAGCGGCAACGTGCCCTCCGCAACGGCGGGTTCCTGCCCCAGGAAGAACTGCTTCTTCACACCCAGCGCCTTGATAGCGCCGGCAAGCTCACCGGTGCGGTACTCGCCCAGCGCCTCACCGTTATCACGGCAGCCGGGTTTACCGACCTCCAGGTGATGCAGCTCCTCGGGGATGACCTCGCCCAACTCACCGCGGGTAGCGGTCAGCAGATACACCTCAGCGCCCTTCTGCGCGTAGTACGCCATGGTCGCGCCGGTTGAGGAAGTTTCGTCGTCCGGGTGTGCGTGCACAAACAGGATGCGTGCCTTCTTCGCATCGTAATTATTCGGCAGCAGGTCACGGCGGGAACCGGGAGTGATACGCTCACCCTGCGTAGGGTAGCTGGGGGTCGCAGAATCAGGCTGAGTGTTCTCGGTTTCAGACACAGGCTTTCCCTCTCATACGCAGGGTTGGGTTTCTTAGACGGTCAAATCGCGCCGGCAATTTACATCGTTGATCAGCAGACGTTGAGTAGCGGACGGGTGCCGCCACCGTGCAGGCGCATTATTTTATCTTACACACTCGCATGTACAGCGCGGGGTGTTCAGGCTTTTCGGAAGCAGTTTTAGGCAGAAAACAAAAGCGCTCCGCTCTCCTTGTTCTTCTCTCCGCCCTACCCCTCCGGTACTTCCCGAACGTGCCTGAGGGTTAAACAGAACCGCCGCTACCTTCCATGTGAAAGGTAGCGGCGGTTCTTACGCAACGACAGCACCCGCTACAGCAGGCTAGTCGCTAACGCGCTATTAGTTCGCGCAGTATTAGTCATTCGCACGGGCGCGGCGGCGGAACTCGCGCACACGCTCGTTGGAGTCCAGGATGACCTTACGGATACGAATCGCCTCGGGGGTCACCTCAACGCACTCGTCCTCGCGAGCGAACTCGAGGGACTCCTCCAGGGTCAGCTTCTTCGGCGGGGTCAGGTTTTCGAAGTTGTCCGCGGTCGAAGAACGCATGTTGGTCAGCTTCTTTTCCTTGGTGATGTTAACTTCCATGTCGTCTGCACGGGAGTTCATACCAACGATCATGCCCTCGTACACCTCAGAGGTGGGCTCCACGAAGAAGGTGCCACGCTCCTGCAGGTTAATCATCGCGTAGGGGGTCACCACGCCGGCACGGTCAGCAATCAGCGAACCGTTGGTGCGGTACTCAATGTCGCCAGCCCAAGGCTCGTGCTCAATCGAGTAGGAGGAAGAAATACCGGCACCGCGAGTCTCAGTAAGGAACTGAGTACGGAAACCAATCAGACCACGTGCGGGAACAGCGAACTCCATACGGACCCAACCGGTACCGTGGTTCGACATGTTCTCCATGCGGCCCTTACGCGCAGCCATCAGCTGGGTGACAGCGCCCAGGTGCTCCTCGGGCACGTCAATGATCATGTGCTCCATGGGCTCGTAGACCTTGCCGTCGATGGTCTTGGTAACCACCTGGGGCTTACCCACGGTCAGCTCGAAGCCTTCGCGGCGCATCTGCTCCACGAGGATAGCCAGGGCGAGCTCGCCACGACCCTGAACTTCCCACGCATCCGGACGCTGGGTGGGCAGAACCTTGATGGACACGTTACCGATCAGCTCGCGGTCCAGGCGGTCCTTCACCTGACGTGCGGTGACCTTTGCGCCCTTGACGCGGCCAGCCAGCGGGGAGGTGTTAATACCGATGGTCATGGAGATCGCGGGATCGTCCACCTTGATCAGCGGCAGGGGCTTGGGGTTCTCAGCGTCGGTGAGGGTTTCACCAATGGTGATGTCCTCGATACCTGCCACTGCGACGATTTCGCCGGGGCCAGCGGACTCTGCGGGAACACGCTCAAGAGCCTTGGTAGCCAGCAGCTCGGAGATGCGGACGTTCTTGATTTCACCGTCGTGACGTGCCCACGCAACGGTCTGGCCCTTCTTCAGGGTGCCGTTGAAGATACGGACCAGTGCCAGACGACCCAGGAACGGGGAGGAGTCCAGGTTGGTCACGTGTGCCTGCAGAACCTCGTCCGGGTTGTAGGTGGGGGCGGGCACGTGCTCGATGATGGTCTTGAACAGCGGCTCAAGGTCGTCGTTGTCGGGCAGCTGGCCGTCTGCGGGCTGGTTCAGGGATGCAGCGCCAGCCTTACCGGATGCGTACACTACCGGAACGTTCAGCACAGCGTCCAGGTCCAGGTCGGGAACCTCGTCCGCCAGGTCGGATGCCAGGCCGAGCAGCAGGTCCATGGACTCGCCAACGACCTCGTCGATACGGGAGTCGGGGCGGTCAACCTTGTTCACCACGAGGATCACGGGCAGCTTAGCAGCCAGTGCCTTACGCAGCACGAAGCGGGTCTGGGGCAGCGGACCTTCGGATGCGTCCACGAGCAGCACAACGCCGTCAACCATGGACAGGCCGCGCTCCACCTCGCCACCGAAGTCGGCGTGGCCGGGGGTGTCAATAACGTTAATGGTGATGGTCTCACCGTTGGCGGAAGGGCCGTTGTAGAACACGGTGGTGTTCTTCGCCAGAATGGTGATGCCCTTTTCCTTTTCGAGGTCGCCGGAGTCCATGACTCGGTCTTCAACATCTGCGTGGGCAGAGAAGGCGTGGGTCTGCTGCAGCATCGCGTCGACGATGGTGGTCTTGCCGTGGTCAACGTGTGCCACGATGGCCACATTGCGAAGGTCGGGGCGCGAAGCGGTGTTTTCAGACATGCGTTAAGTTTCTCGCTTAAATCTAGGGGATAGTCTTGCCAGCGGGTGCGCTCTAGAAGGCGCGGGGGTCACGGGGCAGTACCTTCAGATAGGTATCTGGGGGTGTTTGCCGGTTGGAGTGTTTGCCGGTGGAACCGCTCTGCGATGAGAGCATTTCCGGGCACGCCAAAACGGACCCCCCTCCGTTGGGCTTAGCTACCAGTGTATCACTAGGGCTTTTCGGCGAGCCACTCATCAAGCATGCGGCGGGCGACAGCGTTCGTGCCGGGCAACTCCAGCTTGGCGGGGTCATCCTCGTCGCTATTGCCGCGCTCCTCCGAAATAGCAATCGCCTCACGCAACTCAGCGGCGGTAAACCAGCGGGCGGCACGAATCTCACCGTCGTGATGGATGATGGGTTCGTTCTCATCCACGCGCGCCCGGTAGCAAATCATGAGCGAGCGCGGGAAAGGCCACACATCACTCATACGGTATTCGGTGCTGAGGGTGTGCAGGCCGGTCTCCTCGTAGACTTCGCGAGCGATTGCCTCTTCGAGGTTCTCGCCAGGGTCAACGAAACCGGCGATGAGGGCGAAACGGTTGGGGTGCCACTGGCGGTTATTCGCCAGCAGCACGCGCTCGCCGTCGCGGCTGGTCACCAGCGCCATCACGGCGGGTTCAATGCGGGGGAACACCAGCTCGCCGGAGGCGGTGCGGCGGATGCCCTTGGAGCCGAGGGGTGCCTCCTCGCCACTGTAGGCGGAGTAGCGCATGTCGATGAGGTAGTCGCGGCGTGCCAGGGCGGTGGCGTAGTGGGCGCGGCCTTCCGGGTCCTCGTGCACCGGGTAGTAGCGGAAACCACTGGTGGAGGCGCGCACCCGAGGGGTGTTCAGGTCGGCGGCGACCTGCGTGAGGGTTTCATCCTCGCAGTAGAGCACGTGCACCTCTGCCTCACTATTCTTCTGGGCGTCAGCACCGTAGGCGGCGGGGCGAATTACACTGCGCGCAAGGATAGCCTCTTCGGTCAGCGGCTCGGCAGTATCGTTACCGGTCAGGTAGTGCAGGGTTCCGTCATCGTTGAGGAGGGTTTCCCCTTCGCGGGAGACGAGCAGGTAGCGCGGTGCGTGAGTGTCAGCGGGTGTGTGTTCAGGTGAAGAAGTCATAGGTTTTACTCTACTCCGCTCACACCACCCCCGTACTCGGGCGCGGCGACCGTTCGCCTGGTAAAACTAAAACTCGCATCCGCCTCCTAACCAAATTCCCTCGTTAACTCAAAGTCCACGGGGCGCAGTTCACGCGGCGAAAGGGGGCTTTGTATTCAACACATATGCGAGCCAACCAGATGGGCTACTTACTTATTGGCGGTTCCCTTCGGATCCCAACCAGCGGCAAGGGCACGCTCATAGATGATGTCCGTGAGGGTTGTCTCGTAGACATTCGTCAGGTGGTTCGAGTCAGCGTACATGTACACGTTGCCCTGAAGAACCGAGCACTTACCGTCGGGGCAGTACACGTCCTTCAGGTCAATCAGGTAGGCGCCGCGGTCAGCGTACTTGGCGAAGATCGGGGCGGCAGGGTCCTCACCGTACTTTACTTCGATGGGTTCAGAGCAGTCATCGATGTTCTTCGCCTTCATCGCACACATGTACATGTCGGAGGCAAAACGCGGGTTGTCGCGAATACCAATGACCTGAATACCGGCGTCGGTAAGCTTGCGCAAAGTCTCGTCCAGACCGGGGTCTACGGTTTCGCCCTCGGCGGTTACGGCAGTAGTGGTCGAAATGATAAATACGGTGGAGGGCTTGGCCGCCAAAATTTCAGCGGTCGCATCCTCAGTGAAGGGGATGCAACGCTTCATGAACCCATTCACCGTATTCTCGGGCTGGGTGAAAGGATACGGGCAGCCGGTTAGCAACAGATTCAGCTGATTAGCACCCACCTGCTTAGAAATGCCTTTCAGAGCTTCTGTCTTCTGCAGGGCATGAGAGCTTCCCACCATGGCGAAGAGAGGCGCATCATCGGAAGCGTTCTTCGTGTAGCCGCAGCTAATGTCCAATTGTTCATTAGTCAGAACATAAGAGCCCTTACAGCCGGTATCCCAGGGGACGAATAGACTAGCAATAGTAGCGTTCTTCGGGATGGGGTCAGCCTCGACGAGCTCCTTATCGGGCGATAGCGCACGCGCACCGGGGTAAGTGTCGACATCATTCTGGACGCTAGCCATCGCCCTATTGATGACCTGCTCGTCACGCTGTTCAGCCCACGCTCGGGTACCGAGCACAGTCGGTGCCGCCAGGGCAAGAATCGCAACAACGAAAGCGACGTTACCCGCCCATGCCGAGTAGGAGGTTGAAGGGCGTTGCAGCTTCAGCTTGGAGGCGAGCGCCGGCAGGAAGTTATCGGACGCCGAGCGCAGGGGCTTCTCCACGAAGCGGTTCAGAAGCCACGCCAGACCAATCGATACAGCAATCAGCACGGTGCCTTCGAGGAAGGAGACGCGCGGCTTACCCACGGCGGCGCTGTACAGCACGAGCATGGGCCAGTGCACCAGGTACAGGGCGTAGGAGATGTTGCCTAGGTTCAGCAGCGGCTTGGAGGTCAGCAGGCGGTCAATCGCGAACTTGTGATCGGTGCGGCCGGCAATAATGACCAGTGCGCCGGAGAGAATCGGCCACAGCGCCAGGAAGCCGGGGAATGCCTTCTCAACGGGTAGCACGGCACCGCAGGTAATCAGACCGATGGTACCAATCCAGCCCATAACCACGCGGGTACCCACATGAGAGGGCTTCCACTTGAGGGTCATGATGGCGAGCAGGGTACCGACCGCGAACTCCCAGAAGCGGGTGCGGGTATCGAAGTAGGCGTATGCGGCGTAGTTCTTGGTCTCCCATACGGAGAACGCGAAGGATGCGCAGAAGACCAGGCCGAAGACCAGTACGGCGGCGGGTACCGGCTTGATACGGACCTTCTTCACCAGCAGCGCGGTGATAGCAAAAAGAACCGGCCAGAGCAGGAAAATCTGACCCTGAATGGACAGGGACCAGAAGTGCAGGAAGGGCGACTTACCGCCGGTGTTGGAGGCGAAGTAGTTTACCGAGTTATTCGCCAGGTTCCAGTTCTGCCAGTAGAACAGGGAAGCCTGCGCGTCCACGGCACGGTCAGTCCAGATGGTCGGCGAGAGCACCAGGAAGCTACCGGCGAGGGTCAGCAGAATCACGACCGACGCTGCGGGCAGCAGGCGGGTGAACACGTGCGTCCAGTAGTTCAGGAGCTTGAGGGGCTTACCCTCATTGATTTTCCGCATGAAGGAAAGCGAAAGCAGGAATGCGGAAATGAAGAGAAAGACATCCACTCCGCCGGACACCTTACCCACCCACACATGGTAGATCACGACAAGCAGTACTGCGAACGCACGAAGACCCTGGATTTCAGGGCGGAAGCCGCGACTTTCCAGAAAAGATTCGTAGGGAGGATTCTGGTCGGTTTTGGACACACGAATCCCCTTGAAAAGATTAAATGCCATGTTTGGTTGTCCTGAGTGTTAAAGGCTTAGCCTCTACCCCAAAAGTCGTACCGGGTAGAACGCTGTATATGAGCATCTAGGGGATATTTCTTGGGGTGTTTCATGACCCCAGATACTTTGAGCCCTGGTCTAAGATTCTTTGAACTATATAGTCTAATGTTCTTTAAAGTGAAACTTCAAAGATTGTGGGCTTTCTCCCATTCCCTCTGTGGCTCATTCCCTCTGCCGCTGGATACGCACCCGACAAGGCACGTCACCATCTTCGATTTCTTCGAATTGCTCACTTCGTTTCTATGCCGCTCACAGCAGTGCCAGGTTTCGATTTTTTCGCCGTATCGTCCCATATCACTCTCGAAAGAGATGACAGAGGCACCTGAAAATAAGAGAATGGAAGCATGACTACTTCTATTGACCCTACGACCACCTCCGCGTGGTCTGCTCTGTCCGCTCACCACAAATCTCTCACCCCGAACCTGCGCGAATGGTTTGCCGCTGACCCGGAACGCGCGCAGAAGCTCAGCTTCACCGCCGACGAACTGCACGTCGACCTGTCCAAGAACCTGATTACCTCCGAAACCCTTGAGCTGCTGGTCAAGCTCGCTGAAGAGGTCAAGCTGGAGCAGGCTCGCGAGGCAATGTTCTCCGGCGAGCACATTAACGTCACCGAGGACCGCGCAGTACTGCACACCGCGCTGCGCCGCCCCGAGGGTTACACCCCCGCGCTGACCGTTGACGGCCAGGACGTAGACGCAGACGTTCACGCCGTGCTGAAGAAGATTTACGCTTTCGCTGAGCGCGTGCGCAACGGCGAGTGGACCGGCATCACCGGCAAGCGCATCGAGACCGTTGTGAACATCGGTATCGGTGGCTCCGACCTGGGCCCGGTCATGGTGTACGAGGCTCTCAAGCCCTACGCTGATGCAGGCATCACCGCACGCTTTATCTCCAACATTGACCCGACCGACGTGGCTGAGAAGGTCTCCGGCCTGGACCCCGAGACCACCCTGTTCATCGTCGCATCCAAGACTTTCGGTACCCTCGAAACCCTCACCAACGCGCGTGTGGCACGCGAGTGGCTGCTGTCCGCACTGGCTGAGGCTGGCGCTCTGGAAGGCAAGGAAGCGTCCGAGGCTGTGGCTAAGCACTTCGTGGCTGTCTCCACCGCACTCGACAAGGTTGCAGCATTCGGTATTGACCCCGAGAACGCTTTCGGCTTCTGGGACTGGGTTGGCGGCCGCTACTCTGTAGACTCCGCAATCGGTACCTCCCTGGCTATCGTTTTCGGCCCGAAGGTTTTCGCTGACTTCCTCGCCGGCTTCCACGCAATGGATGAGCACTTCCGCACCGCTCCCCTGGCTCAGAACGTACCCGTTCTGATGGGTCTGCTGAACATTTGGAACGTGAACTTCCTCGGTGCTGAGACCCACGCGGTTCTGCCCTACGACCAGTACCTGCACCGCTTCCCCGCATACCTGCAGCAGCTGACCATGGAGTCCAACGGCAAGTCCGTTCGCGCGGACGGCTCCTTCGTCAACTACGCAACCGGTGAAGTGTTCTGGGGCGAGCCTGGCACCAACGGCCAGCACGCTTTCTACCAGCTGATTCACCAGGGCACCCGCCTGATTCCTGCGGACTTCCTGGCATTCGCTAACCCGGTCCACCCGACCAAGGACGGCGAGCAGGACGTTCACGAGCTGTTCCTGGCTAACTTCTTCGCACAGTCTCAGGCTCTCGCCTTCGGTAAGACCGAGGAAGAGGTTCGTGCAGAGGGCACCGCAGAGCACGTGGTCAACGCACGTATCTTCAGCGGTAACCGCCCCTCCACCTCCATCATGGCGCCGCGCCTGACCCCGCGCGTTCTGGGCTCCCTGATTGCCCTGTACGAGCACATCACCTTCGTTCAGGGTGTTGTTTGGGGTATTGACTCCTTCGACCAGTGGGGTGTTGAGCTCGGTAAGAAGCTGGCGCTGGACCTGGTTCCCGCTATTGAGGGTGACCGCGAGGTTCTGGCTCGTCAGGATTCTTCGACCGCTTCGCTGATTGACTACTACCTGAAGAACCGCACCAAGTAGTAGCTCAAACATAGCCCCAAGGGTTTTATGGCCCGCGGGTATAGGATGCACAAACCGCCGGATAGGCTCCCAGTTTGGGAGGCTATCCGGCGGTTTTGTTATATGGGTTCTAGCTACGCCCAGTGTTGCTAGTTCACTGCGGGCAGGGTGTCGGAGGCGACCTCCGCAATAATGCGCACCACGGTGGATTCGGGCAGCTGCGGGATGCCCTGCTCATCACGCATCACGCCACCGGCGTCACGGTGGGCGGTCAGCTCCACACCCTTGGTCGTCTCTTCACCGTCGGCGCAGGTTGCGGGAACGTGCACGAATCCGGCGGGGATGCTCAGACCCAGTTCACGGCTGATGCGCTGACCCTCGTAGAACACGTGGTTGCACACGTAGGTTCCGGCGGTGTACGAAATCTCGACCGGCTCCCCCGCCGCACGCAGACGCTCAAAGCTGGCACGCACCGGCAGGGAGGAGAAGTACGCCTCCTGACCGCCCGGAGCGATCGGCTCATCGCAGCGCTGGTCGCCGTCGTTATCTTCAATACCGGCGGAGTCCAGGTTGATAGCGACCTGTTCGAGGCTGACCACGTCGCGGCCAACCGCAACGCCCAGGCTGATGAGCGCATCGGGCTGCACATCCTGCAGGGCGGCGCGCAGAGCGGTGCTGGATCCGTCGTAGCTGACGGGTAGCTCGCGGGTGATGACGTTCAAATCCGGGCGCCTCTGAGTCAGCAGACGCTGAGCACCCTCAGCGAGCGCAACGGTGGGGTTCACCGGCACGCCGGGGAACGGACCGAAGAAGGTCAGCAGCAGGGTGCGTGCCTGGTTGGGGGTGGTTGCCATAGTGGTTCTCGTTTTCTGCGTTGGTTTTATGCAGTGTTGGCTTTATTCAGCAGTGTTCTTCTCGGCGGCGCGGCGTTCCAGGTCCTTGGCAAGCGCATCCAGCAGCTCTTCGGGAGTGGTGGCGATGATGAGCTCGTCTAGGTAGCGTTCGTTGAGCAGGCCGGTGGACGCCATGTAGTGCATCGCGTCAATGAGCTTGTCCCAGTAGCCGTTGACGTTCAGCAGGGCGACCGGCTTGGAGTGAATATCGAGGAACTGCCAGCTGAAAACTTCAAAGAACTCTTCGAGGGTGCCGGGGCCGCCGGGCATTGCGACGAATGCGTCAGCCTTCTCAATCATGGCGATTTTGCGCTGGTGCATGGTGTCCACAATGTCGAGGGTGGTCTGGCCGGGGTACACACCCTCCAGGCCGACCAGCTTGTGGGTGACCACGCCGTAAACTACGCCGCCGGCGTCCAGGGTTGCGCCCGCGACGGTACCCATGAGGCCGGTGCGGCCGCCTCCGTACACCACACCAATATTGTTCTGGGCGCAGAGGGTGCCGAGCTCCTGGGCGCGGGTGGTGAAGAGCGGGTCGTTGCCGGAGCGTGCCCCGCAGTAGACGGCGAGGTTGTAGTCAGTCTTCTTCATGGTTCTCCTTGGGGTGTATGGGGGGTTTCCGGGGTGGAGCGCCTCTATGCGTTCTACCCGCGATAGATGTTGCTGTGTTGAGGGTACCGGATGCACCTGTGTACCTCATGTGTGCCGCCCGCCGGTTCAGGGGCACGTCAGGGGCGGGGGTTACGGTAGCGGGGTGCGTGCCAGCAGCGGGAAGATCTGCTCGGTATTCAGCGGTGCCTGCGATGCAGAATCGAAAGAGCTGCTCATGGCGGGGTTGACCCAGCGCAGCTCAGCGATTTCGGCTTGCGGCACCAGCGAAGCCAATAGCTCGTGCTGTTCGTCGGTGGGTGCGTATTCGTAGGTTTCGGCGCGTACCGTAAAGCCTGCCTCGTTCAGTGCCGCCGCTTCCAGGAGTCCGCGGTGGTGCATCCGGGCGGGGTCGGGGGTGAGCCCGATTTCTTCGTTCACTTCACGGCAGGCGGTCTGTAGCGGGGTCTCCCCCGGTTCGGGTTTGCCGCCGGGCATCATGAACCCGTCACTGCCCTGCTTGCGCACGGTGAGTACGAGCCCGTCCCGGTTGCGGATTGCTACAGCGCACACGTTCACGACGCGGTGCGTGCTGTCGATGGCGCTGTGCTCAGTAGCGCTGAGTTCGGCGGGCGGGGCGGGCGGGGTTGCTTCTACTCGGTTCTGCGGGTTCTTCTGCGTGGGCATCTTTCTACCCTAGCATTTCCGTATCCTCCACCCGGCGCAGTGCGTGTTTGTCTTATTCATCCACCCTATTGTGCGCCCTGTAGGTATTGGTTTTACGTAATATTTCGGCGAGTTATCTTATGTCCGGTTCATGCGTTTAGGTGCGTGTTACGGTGTAATTAACCGCGATGTCGCGGTACCGTATACGCACTCGACTTGGCGCGATACAGGAAGAGTGCGGATCACTCAATCACCCATGTAGAAGGAACTTCATGATGGCTAACTCTTCTCCTGCCCGCCGCTACGGTAGCGCCGGCGCTTCTGTTCTTCTTGCCGCTTCCTTGAGCTTGTGCGCTCTGCCTTCTGTTGCGGCAGCGAATACCCCGAATCCGGATAACCCGCCGGTTATTACGGTCTACAACTACAAAGTTGAGACCAATACTCGTGAGTTGAAGACCGCCCTGCGTCTGAACAAGATTACGTTCAAGGCGTCGAAACTGCCCGCGAAAACTACCGCTTTCGCCCCGGCATTGCACGAGGCAAACCATAGGGGTTTCCCGTTTCTGAACCCGATTCAGACGGTGCGCGTTGAGGGCCCGTTCAAGGACGGCACGGCGACTGCGACCCATTACGTTCCCGGTAGCCTGATTGACCCGGCGAAGAACTACAGCTTCGTCGCTAATATCATCGTTGATGGTTACGGGGGCGGTCAGATTCTGCGCATGGACGTTGTGAAGGATAGCGCCGCACCGGTTCTGCACGTGGATTCGCCGCGTTTGAACACCAAGGGTGAGACCGTGTTGAAGGTCCGCGGTACCGGCTACACCGGTGAGGCTACCCCGCACGGTGTGCGCGTGGTGGTGTCTGATACGAATGTGTGGGTTCCCGGTCGTTTTCCTCAGATGGGTATGCGCTTCGTGGCTGAGGTGACCGTACCTGCTTCGCAGATTCACAACGGTGCTTTTGAGACGGAGGTGAAGGTCCCGGCGAATGTTGCGGCGACGCTGAATACCTCTCACAAGTACATTGCGGGCACTATGGCGGCTGGCGTTCAGGGTGCTGAGTACGGCTCGTTTGATGCTCAGAAACCTCTTGAGCTTTTCGCGCAGGAGCCCGTGGTTTCTGCGGTTCCGACCGATGCACCCACCGTGGCACCCCTGCCCGAGGCAACCATCGGCGTAAACCCGACCGACGCGCCGACCGTAGCACCCCTGCCGGAAGCAACCGTTGGCGTGAACCCCACTGACGCACCGACCGTGGCACCCCTGCCGGAAGCAACCGTAGGTGTAAACCCCACTGACGCGCCGACCGTAGCTCCTCTGCCCGAGGCAACCGTGGGTGTGAACCCGACCGACGCGCCGACCGTAGCACCCCTGCCGGAAGCAACCATTGGTGTAAACCCGACCGACGCGCCGACCGTAGCTCCTCTGCCCGAGGCAACCGTGGGTGTGAACCCGACCGACGCGCCGACCGTTCCCGCACTGCCGGAAGCAACGGTCGCTCCGGAGCCGGTTGCCGATAAGACCCCCAACGCTGACAAGCTGGAGGACGCAACCGTGGCGCATCCCAAGAATAAGCCTGCTCAGAGCAAGCCCGCCCAGGAGGCTCCGGTGACCGCCGCCCGCTCGGCTAAGGACACTCTGGCTAAGGACACTGGGGCAAAGGACAGCCTCGCTAAGGAGAGCAGCCCCAAGAAGGCTACCCTGGCGAGCACCGGTGCATCCAGCGTTGGTGTGATTGTTGGCATTGGCGTTGTTGCAATCTGTGCGGGTCTTGGCTTGAGCGTTCTGCGTTCGCGCCGCCATTCCTAAGAGCTGCAGAGCATACAGCCTAGCTCACCCGTGCGGAATAAACTGCAGATAGCAAAGAGCCGCCGGATCCCCTCAGTCAGGGGAACCGGCGGCTCTTCACGTATCAGCTAATTCAGCCAGCAGAGTCTATCAGCCGGCGCAAGCATTCGCGTTACTTCGAAGCCTTAACCTCGATGCCGCTCACGTCAATCTGCTCCAGCGGAATCAGGCGGTCACGAGTGACCACGCGGTGCACCAGCCAGACCGCGATAATCACGGGCAGACCAATGTAGGAGCTGAGCACGCCAGCCCAGTCGCCGCTCAGGAACGCCTCGTAGTTCTGGCCACCAATAACGACCAGGCACATGAGAAAGGCGATAATCGGGCCTGCGGGGAAGAACGGTGCCACGTAGGGCAGGTCCTTCAGGCTATTGCCCTGCTTCAGGTACGCGCGGCGGAAACGGTAGTGAGCCACAGCGATACCCACCCAGGTGATGAAGCCAGCCAGACCGGACACGTTCACCAGCCACAGGTACGCGCCGTCCGGCGAGAGCAGTGCGGCGATGAAGCCGACCGCGCCGATAGCTGCGGTTGCCAGCAGCGCGTTCATGGGCACGCCGCCGGAGTTGATGTGGGTGAACATCTTCGGTGCCTTACCCTCCTGGGCGAGCGCGAAGAGCATACGAGCCGAAACGTACAGGCCCGAGTTACCTGCAGAGAGCACTGCGGAGAGAATCACGGCGTTCATGATGGCTGCCGCGAAGGCGATGCCCGCACGCTCGAAGATGAGGGTGAACGGGGAGATGTTGATGTTGCCGTCCGCTGCGGTGAGCAGGTTCGGGTCGGAGTAAGGAATCAGGAAGCCGATGACGACCATCGCGCCGATGTAGAAGAGCATGATGCGCCAGAACACGCTGGTCAGCGCGCGGGGCACGTCGCGGCGGGGGTTCTCAGATTCGCCGGCAGCCACACCGATCATTTCGGTGCCCTGGAAGGAGAAGCCTGCCACCATGAAGATGGCGAGTACGGCGGGTGCGCCGCCGACGAAGGGTGCCTCACCGACGGTCCAGTTGGAGACGCCCGGGGAGCTACCGCCCAGGATGCCGAAGATCATGGCGATACCCGCGATGAGGAAGACAACCACGGTGACGACCTTGATGGTGGCGAGCCAGAATTCGCTTTCACCGTAGGAGCGTGCCGAGAGGGCGTTGATGCCGGTCAGCAGCACGAGGAATCCTGCCGCCCACACCCAGGATGGGATGTCCGGGAACCAGTACCTCATCACCTCGCCGACGGCGACGAGTTCAGCGGCGACGGTAATCGCCCAGTTGAACCAGTAGTTCCAGCCCATGGCGAAGCCGAAGGACGGGGACACGTAGCGTGCCGCGTAGGTCTGGAATGCGCCGGGGACGGGCAGGTGCGCCGCCATCTCGCCGAGGGACTGCATGAGGAACAGCACCATGATGCCGATGAGGGCGTAGGCGAGGATTGCGCCGCCGGGACCTGCGGTGGAGATGGTCTTACCGGAGGCGACGAAGAGGCCGGTGCCGATTGCGCCGCCGATTGCAATCATCTGCATGTGGCGGGCGGAGAGGCCTCGCTTCAGTTCACCCTCTGCGGGGGTGGCTTCCGATGCAGCGCCGGAAGTCTCTGTAGGCTGTGCCATGTCAGGTCTTCTTTCTGAGGCTATTGCTTCGTGCGTTTGCTAGCGGTCTAGTCTGGTGTCCAGTCTAGTCCTGCTGCTGGTGGTGCCGCCGAAGGTTTGTGCCTGGGTCAAGAAATTCTTTAATCATAAGGATTTCTTACGTACCGTAAGTTTTCCTAATCTGAGGGTCAATCCTACTCGCTTTTGAGGCTCTTTTCCACCCAAAACCACAAAAACACAGAAAAACCCTCCCGTACCCGCTTCATCACAAGCGGTACGGGAGGGTTCCATATCAGGCTAATTCACCCGATTTATTCAGCTCACCCGGCTTTAGTCAGCCAGGTTGTGGAACGAAACGTTCGTGGGGTGCTCCACGGTACGAGAAACGGTGCAATCCTTCTGCTCGCTGAGCTGAATCAGACGGTCCACCATCTTCTGCGCCTTGGCGCCCTGCTCATCGGCGGGGAAACGCACATCAAAGTCCACCTCAACGTCGTCGAGGCGCACCGCGCCGTCTTCGGTCTGCTTCAGCGCCGAGGCGAGCACCTCGAACACCTCGGGGGTGGAGCGGCGGGAGGTGCCCGCGTCCACGTCCACGGAGGAGCAGCCGGCAATCGCGGCGAGCAGCAGCTCGACGGGGGTCAGCAGGCCCTCGCCCACACCGAAGTCGAGGGTTGCGCCGTTGGCACCGTAGGCACGGTAGCGCAGGCGGTCGATGCGCTCGATCTTGGTCTGGCGGTAGTTGTCGAGTTCGCGGCGTTCCTGCTGGTGCGAGTACACCTTCTTCTGCTCTTCAGCAGTCTGCACGGTGTTGTTCTGTTCAGCCATTGAGGTTCCTTTCGGGTTGCCCTTTCGGGTGGTTCTTTGTTTAGTGCCATTCACTATAAGCGTGTTTCTCATTATTTTATTCCCGGACTCTTTTTCTCGTCGGTCAACCGGCCGCTCCTATACACTGGAAAACCGCGGCGGAGCTTCGAAGTCCCTCACGCACACAGTAGATTTTTTGAAGAGCACAACATACACAAGGAACTCTTTTATGGCACAGACCCCCGGCACTGGGCGTCCCGACACTGGGCGTACGAGCACGCAGAGTGATTTCCGCTTGGCTGTTGCGGATTCTTCCGTGGTGATGCTCGGTATCGCTGTGCTGGGTTTGGGTTTGGGTATTATCCTCAACGCGCACGGCCTGCCGATCTGGACTGCGCCGCTGCTATCTGCCCTAGTTTTTGCCGGTTCGGTGGAGTTCCTCATGGTGGGCATGGTCAGTGGTGGCGCGCCCCTCGCGTCGATTGCGTTGACGGTGTTCCTGGTGAATGCGCGCCACCTGGTGTACGGTCTTTCCTACCCGTTGCACAATGTGAAGGGTTTCTGGGCTAAGGCTCTGGCGATTCACACTCTTTGCGATGAGGCGTTTGCTCTCAACTCCGGTCCCGATCGTAATGAGCGTTCGGGGGCGCGCATTCTGTGGGTGAACGTGCTGATTTACGTGTCGTGGGTTCTGAGCGTAGTCCTCGGGTATGTGCTGGGCGCGAGTTTCCTCAGTAACCTGAAGGGCGTGGACTTCGTGATGGTGGCTATCTTCACGGTTCTTGCGATGGACGGCTACCGCGCCAACCCGGATCGCGTGACGGCGCTCTTTGTGGCGGTTTCGGCTGCGGTTGCGCTGATTTTTGCGCCGTCCTCGTTCTTGGTGGTGGCGTTGGGTTCGTATGTGGTGCTGCTGCTGGCGCGTTTCCCGGTGGCGAAGCGCCGCGGTACTCTGCCGCATCGTGCTGTGCATGAGGTAGCGGCTGAGGCTGAAACCGCCGCTACCACTGATGCTCCCGCTTCCACACAGCGGTAAGAACGTTACATACGTGTTCGAAACCGGTTAGGATAGATGAGTGGAGCTTCGCTCTCCCCTCTTTCTATTTCTAGGATTACTAAGATGCCTCCCGCGCGAACCTGCGCGGAGGCTCCCAGAGATGAAGGTACCCCATGACTCAGATGAAAGATACCGCTAAGGAAACTAGCGACGCAGAACGCTGTGCCGCCCCGGAGTAACACCGCACCGGGAGCGGCATCACCCGAGGTCACACACGAGAACTACTGACGCGCGCAACTACCCGCTCAGAACTATCTGCACAGAACTATCCGCGCAGAAAACTCGTGCAGGAGGAACGACCCTCCACCTCTTCGTTTCGCGGCTTTCATCAACTCACGTACCTACCGCACTACTTAGCGCCCTACACCTCTTCGGTTGGGCTCTCCCTACCCTTTTTCGCGGATGCTTTCACGGCTTCACCCGCACGCCTCTTTCGGGGTCTTTCGCTGAGTATGTGCAGAAAGAGAAAATCTTCATGAACAGTGAAGTGACCACCGGCTATATTCTTGCCGCAATTCTTGTGGCTGCAGGTATTACGTTCCTGCTTCGTTTGCTTCCCTTCGGTTTGAAGAAGGCTCTGGCTGGCTCCGAACTTTTGGATGCGCTCAGCCACTGGATTCCGCTCGGCGCGGTTGCGCTACTTGCCATCTATGCGGTGGCGAAGATTAATTACTCCTCGTTCGCTACGGCGGTACCGTACCTGGCGGGTCTGGTGGTGACCGTGGGTGCGCACCTGTGGCGTAAGAATATGGTGCTGAGCATGGTGGCGGGTACCGTCACCTGCGTTGTGCTGGCTAACTGGGTTTTCTAGGGGGGGTCACGATGAACATCTCTAAGAAGTCTGTTTCTTCCGCTACTACTTCCCCTGCTGCTTCTTCTCAGCCCACACCTCAGCAGGCGAGCCAACCCGCGCCCCATCAGGCTTCTCCCGAGCAGGTGGAACAGGTCATTGCTTCTGCCCTTCCGCTAACCGGCATGATTCCCGTGGTGGAGGCCCCCGCCTCCCCCGATGCGCAGGACTCTCAGCAGCCGCGCGAGAGCGGCTTCGCGGAGGCGATGCGCGTTGCCGGCGTGATTATGCTGGGTCTGTTCTTTGTCGGCATTGGTCTGGGCGTGCTGGTGCACAGTTACGGTCTGCCGTTCTGGGTGGCTCCCCTGCTGCCGCTCCTGGTTTTTGCCGGTTCGGTGGAGTTTGTGCTGATTGATATGGTGTCGAATCATGCCTCGCTGTTCTCTATCGCGGTGATGACTCTGCTCATTAATTCGCGCCACCTCATGTACGGCCTGTCCTACCCGATTGAGCGTGTGCGGGGTGGTTTGGCGAAGTTCTACACCGTGTACACCCTCATTGATGAGGCGTACGCGCTGAACACCGGACCGGACCGCCATAAGCTTCGTGCCTCCCGCATCCTGTGGATTCACGCGGGTCTGCACCTGAGCGTCCTAGCGAGCGCAACGCTCGGCTATGTGCTGGGTGCAAGCTTCTTGAGCGAGCTCAAGGGCGTGGATTTTGTGATGACGGCGCTCTTTGCGGTGCTCGCTATCGATGCGTATCGCAGTTCTAAGGACCGCACGACTGCCGCTATTGCGGGTGTGTCTGCGGCGGTTGGTCTGCTGGTGGCGCCGCAGTCGATGCTGCTGATTTCGATGGTGGTGTACATTCTGCTGCTGGTGTCGCGTTTTGTGGTGGCTAAGCGCCGAGGCACCCTGCCGGAGCATATGCTGGTCGCGGACGAGGAGCCCGCCGCAACCGACGCTCCCGGCAATCCCGACGCCTCTGCACACTAAGTCTGAATCGCGCACTAAGTCTGAATCGCGCACTAAGTCTGGATATAGTAAAGCGCCCCGCCCACCCGAAATACCGGGTGGGCGGGGCGTTATGCTGTCGCCAGCCGCATGTGTGGGTGAACCCCAGATCATGCACTGTAGACGTTCAGTATCTGCTGTGCTGTGTACCGCCGGGAATAGACCCAACGGAAGTACTATGCGGGTGCCGGCACCTTGTCCGGTCCCGTACTAAGCTTACTTGATAGCTGCCAGGGCTGCTTCGTAGTTGGGCTCGTTGGTGGTTTCGGGAACCAGCTCGGTGTAGACAACCTCACCGGCGGGGTTCACGACGACCACGGAGCGTGCCAGCAGACCAGCCAGGGGGCCGTCCACGAGCTTCACGCCGAAGTCCTCACCGAAGGAGGAGCGGAAAGCGGAGGAGGTCACAACGTTCTCAATGCCCTCGGCTGCGCAGAAGCGGCCGATTGCGAAGGGCAGGTCGTTGGAGACGCACAGCACGACGGTGTTCTCCAGGCCTGCAGCCTGCTTGTTGAAGGTGCGGACGCTGTTTGCGCAGACACCGGTGTCGACGGAGGGGAAGATGTTCAGCACCAGGTTCTTACCTGCGAAATCTGCGGAGGAAATCTCGGAGAGATCAGCCGCGAGAACCGAGAATTCGGGCAGCTTTGCGCCGACTGCGGGCAGGTCGCCGTTGGTGTGGATTACGAGTTCGTTCTGTAGAGTTACTTCAGCCATGCTTTCATTGTCCCTTGGATGCGGCGGGTGTGCAAGGGGACACAGGCTCTAGTGGGTGGAGTTTCCGCATAGCTGATTTTCTGCGGTGCCGCTTCGCCTCAGCGGCACCTCTACAATGGGCAGGTGAGCATATTGAGGCACGTATCTTCCCGCCTTGCGCCGCTGGCGCACCCCGTGACGAATTTCAGGGCACTCCGTCAGGACCTGCGCCGTCAGCGGGTGGAGGGTCGTGCCCTCGTTGATCCGCAGAATACGTACCGTCCGAGTGTGCGCGCTGAGCTACGCCGCATGTTCACGCGCCCCTTCCCTGTGGAGACGCAGACGCTCATGTGTAACGCCCTGTTGGCGGCAATCTGCTGGTACCTACTCCCGGATGTCTGGCGTTCGTGGCTGTTTAGCGAGTTTAAGGGCCCGGCTGGTTTTGCGCTGGTGATGGTCGGCTGGATGGTTGCGGACGTCACCTCAACGAACCTGATGGGCCACGATGAGGAGCATGCACTGCGTGCGTTGCGCAGTAGCGACCCGCACGCCCTGCACCTGTTCGTGCGCACGAAGGCTATTGCAATCGGTCTGATCACGGGTGTTTCTGGCACTCTGCTGGCGCTGGTTCTGCACAGTCAGGACAAGAACCTGACCCCCACGCTCATGATGTCCCTGTCCTTCTTTGTGGTGCCGGCTATTGTGGTGTCCCTGGGCTCGATTCTGGGCGTGATTTATCCGTACCGTCTGCGCGGCTGGCAGTTCCGCTGGGCGCACCGCAAGAACCTGCGGATGAGCGCCCGCTGGGTTCTGCTCTGTTTCGGGCCGGGCTGGGTTCTGGGCACGGTGCTGATGTCGCTGATGTTCCCGTCGATTTTCCTGTCGGATGCGCTCGCGCGCCTTCTCAACCCCGGCGTGGATCCGCGCGATGTTGCGTTCCGGCCGCTACTGTTTTCGCTGACTTTGTGGGCTCAGGGCGCGATTAGTCTGTGGGTTTTTCCGCGGATTACGGCGCGTATTGCGACCGCGAGGCGCGGCCGGCTGGTGCATTATCTGACGGACGATAAGGTCTGCTAGCCAGTTTTTGGTGTTGGGTGTTTGGGCTTGGGGTTTGGGCCGGGCAGTTGCTCACACATGCCACGGTAACGAACGGCGCTGGTAACGAACGGCACTGACCGCGCGCACCACGTGCCCGCCTCTTTTTCCCTATACTGGACGAGTTCACTATTCACTTCTTGACCAGCACCGATGCGCGCTGCCGCGCATCTTCAGGAGTATTCATGTCTTCTAATCGCCGCCGCTTCACCGGCCGTACCGCTTTGGCTCTACCTGCATTGGGCGCCGCTCTAGCTCTTGTTGTCACTTCCTGCTCGGCAAGCACTGATTCTGCTGTTTCGGGTACCGTGGTGTCTTCTTCTGGCAGCGCTTCTGCTTCCGCGAGCGCGACCTCCACTCAGGCACTGTTCCCGACCCCGTCGGCGAGCCCGAGCGCATCCGCGAGCGCTACCCCGAGTGCTTCGTCGCCTGCTCCGGTGCCGTCGGTGGTGACGATTACGGTTCATGCTGAGCCGACCACCTCCGAGTCGAAGTCGGATTCCAAGTCTGAAGCTAAGTCTGAGTCGAAGAAGGATTCCACCTGCGCGTCTGATTCTGCATCGACCGTGGTGTCTAAGGCTCTGCGCGAGTTGAAGAATAAGAGCAAGTGGGATCAGTGGACGAACGTTTCGCGCACGTACGAGGGTTACGACCCCTGTGCTGAGCTGTCGTGGATTGACGCGATTCCGGGTTCTTCCCCGTCTGATTGCTGCATCTCCTCGATGGCGCACCATATTCTGCTGTTCCACCGCGGCAAGTTCATTGGTACCGCAACCTATGAGCCGTATGTGTTCTCTCCGGTGATTACCCGTACCTCGGACAGCTCGATTAGCGTGACCTACCGCTATGTGAAGGGTGATGAGAGCTCCGCCAGCGCGAGCGGTCGCACGACTGCTGAGTTCAGCTGGAGCTCCTCGCAGAACAAGGTTGTGATGACCGGTGAGGTTCCGCCGAGCGAATAGCCGGTTCGCCTTATAGGCTACGTGTTTGATGCCCGGGAGGTTGGGCATACGAGAAACCCGCCGTCTCGCATATGGTTCATATGTGAGACGGCGGGTTTTCGTTGCTTAAGGATATGTAGAGTGCCCGAGGGCTAGCTATTTAGGCAGCAAACTTCTTGTAGCCGAAGTATGCAGCGCCTGCCAGGATAGCGATGAACAGAATCTTCTTCATGATGTACTCCTTTGATTGTTTTGAAGGGCACCCCGTGTTTTACTCCGTCTGGCGACTCACCTGAAGGTGAGGGCAGGCGGGGCGTCATCCGCACGTGGTGCCGTTGTCCCCTATCTTACCTGCTTTTGAACAACGTTTTTCTGTTTGGCGTGCCTAGTCCGCATTTTAGACAGTCAAACACGCAGCGGTTCAGCGCATCGTTGAGGCGGGGAATAAGCCTCTGACGGGCGCATAATGGGAGCATGAGTATTTTTAAGAAGAAAGAGTACAGCGCTGAGCGCTCGGCTACTCGCATGGCTCGCGCCCTCGCTGTGATGGGTGCGCTGCACTTCATCATCCCGGATCCCTTCGACTCGATTGTGCCGAAGTACCTGCCGGGTCCTGCCCACGCGTACACTCACGGTTCGGGTGTAGCTGAGCTGGGCACCGCTGCCCTGCTGGCTAATGATAAGACCCGCCGTGCCGGTGGTCTGCTTGCGGCTCTGCTGTTTGTTGCGGTGTTCCCCGCGAACATTCAGATGGCTCTGGATGCGCGTAACCAGTCCACTCAGCGTAAGGCTATTGCGTATGGTCGCCTGCCCCTGCAGCTGCCGATGATTTGTAGCGCTCTGAAGATTTGGCGTAAGTCGAAGTAGTCGCTTCGTTCATTAGGAACGGCACCTCAGTGTTTTACACGTAAAACATTGAGGTGCCGTTTACCTTAACATACCCGTTATTAAGCTTTCCGTAACCAGCATTGCCTACACTAGAACTAACACACCACCTGTCACAGCGGCAGGTGTATAACCTTTGGAGATAACAATGGGCACTATTATTGGCACCATTATTACCGGCGCAATTATTGGCGCGATCGCACGTTTCTTCATGCGAGGCCGTCAGAACATTTCGATTCTTTGGACCATTATCTGCGGTGCTGTCGGCGCGGCTATCGGTACCTGGGCAGCGACCCAGCTGGGTGTAGCGGACACCAGCGGCATTGATTGGATCCGCTGGATTATTTCGATTTTCGCAGCAATGCTGACTATTTCCGTCTACCTGGGCCTTACCGGCAGGAAGTAAAACATTCCGACCTATTGAGGGTGCGCTGAGCTTTTCTCAGATGAGCCCCTCATACACAAAGGCGGCACCTCCCCTAGCGTGAGCTAGTGCGGGAGGTGCCGCCTTTTCTGCGCCTCGCAGGAGACTTTACGCCTTCTTGGCTTATATCGCCTGGGCTTATGCCTTCTTCACGACGGAGGACTTCAGGTACATCTGGCCTGCGCCGGGGACCTTCGCCTCAATGTCGTGGCCGTTGACGGGGGATTCGAGCAGGCGGATGCCGCGCACCTTGGTGCCTGCCTTGATGTCTGCGCCGCCCTTGACCTTCAGACCCTTGACGATGGTAACGGAGTCGCCGTCGACGAGCTCGTTACCGACGGAGTCGAGAACCTTGGAGCCTGCTTCTTCTTCGGTTTCGCCTGCTGCGGTGCGTTCCCATTCGTGGCCACACATGGGGCATGCCCAGAGTTCACCCATTTCGTAGGTGTAGTTTTCGCTGCATTCGGGGCAGGCGGGTGCTTCGATTTCGTTGAGGTTTTCGCTCATGGTTCCTTCTTCGATCTGTGCGGATGCGCCGCTCCCCTGTTTCCGCGGTGTTACTGCGGTGGTGCTGCGGCGTGTGGGCGCGCGTCAGCGAGGGCGGGGGTGCGACGGTGGAGGGTGCGAAGATTCTCGCGTTCGTGCTGACTATACCATTTGGCGGGTGTGAACCGCATGTGTGGGGCTGGTTTTTGCCGGTCTTTTGGGGCGGGTTCGGGGCGTGGGTGAAGCCGAAAATAAAATTTGCCTGGTTTGTGCGTAATATTTTGGTTGGAAGGTGCTTCTGAGTGGCTGCGGCGTGTAGAGTACTTAGAGCATTTATAGGTTTTTATGAACGAAAGGCACGGCTTCATGAAGCTTTCTGCACGTAACCAGTTCGCTGGCAAGGTTGTTGAGATCACCGAGGGTGCAACCAACGGCATCGTTAAGATTGAGATTGCTCCGGAGGTTGTTATCTCTGCTTCCATCACCAACGAGTCCATCAAGGAGCTGGGCCTGAAGGTGGGCGAGACTGCATACGCAGTCATCAAGGCATCCAACGTGATGGTTGGTGCTGACCACTAATCCCGGTCGATAAGACTTACACCCAGGCGGCTGCCTTGTGTGGCGCGTGAGGGTTAATAGGCAAATGATGAGTACGGATTTCGTTAAAAACTTGAACCCCGTTCAGACATAGTGTATGCGCAAGTAGCACTCATTTCGTCACCCTATTGATACCTCCATTCATGGCCTCAGCAATGGCAGTCCGGAGTTTTAGCGAAAGCAGAACCCCCGAGATGATTCCAGATCATCTCGGGGGTTCTGCTTATTTGTATCTCAGTCAAATGCTCAGCAAATAGTCTGCATCGAGACTCAGAACGAGTGTGAGAGTGCTGTAATGCGCTCCCCCTTTGCGTATAGGTCACGGACTTAGCACGCTTCATCATCAGTAAGCGCTTTAAGGAAATCTCCAACACGGCCCTCGGTACACGCGTTGACAACGCCCATTTTAGTGCGTTTGATGAGCAAATCGCGTTCCCATTCAGCCAGCGCTGTCATAATGCTGACGGCCACTTTGTAAGTGGGCTTAGACGTATCAAGTGCAGGGTTGAGCACACAAACATTGATGTCACGTTCTGCTAGGTCGGCGATAATCGTCACCGCCTCGCATATAAAGCGCCCAAGACTGTCAATGTTGGTTACCACGAGGGTATCCCAGACATTATGTGCACAAGAGCATTCTTCAGGCCTGAGCATTACCACTTCGCACCAGAAACCGTGCCACTGAAGAACTGCTACAAGTCGCTTCCCTTGTTGAGAGGAGAACCGGGATAGCGGACCTTCGAGACTCGGGCTTTTCCGATGAACATGATGTGCTCTACTACACCAGATGGACGTGGCTGGTACGACCGGCTACTTGCGGCCCTGAGAGCAGTCCATCGGCTGCAAGGGTCCTGACGGCGCTTTCGACACCAGTCAAGCCAGACAGTAGCTGATCGACAAACGGCTGAAGACGATCGCGTGCATCCTGGTTTGTCACCAGAGGCAAGACCACTTTCCCTGCGTCTTCAGGACGAATCTCAGCTAAGCCGTCAGAACCACGGGCGGCGCTCCGCATCTGGACACTAAATGCCTCAGAGCACAGCCCAGCGATGAGGTCGAGCGCAAGGTCGGATTTACCAGGCTTGAGGCGTAAGCGATGCATTCCGTTGGTCACTACGACGTTCTGCTCCGACTTACCGACGACGAACCATTTGCGGACACTGCCCCAGATGGAGCCAATGTAGAAGTCACCGGGCTCAGCCAAGTGCTTAGCTCGCTGCGGCAGCTGCCAACCTCGAAGTAAGTGAGTACGGTAACTACCAGTCTCCACATTGTTGAGTTCCACATACTGGTACTCCTGTTTCGGGTCAAGAAACACCGCATGCCCAGCGCTATCGCGAAGCTCCGGGAGGAAGTCGATGACGTCACCCAAAACGAAGTGAGGAACTGCTTTAATCTTGTCGATAGTGACGCGCCGCTTCCGCGAAAGCATCTTGGGATCAAGCGTCAGGTAGGGGTCATCAAGAATCTCCTGGAACATGACTGAGAAGCCGTTACCAGTATGCACATGTTGTCTTCCAGGCATATTAGCGAGCCATGGGAAGTCAGCTGCTGCTGGGCTGTCAGCTAGTTCGCGCAGGGCAGCGTCAAAATCGGAGAGCAGGATTGGCTCCTGCATTTCGTCAAGTACCAGCGTGCCATCCAACTCGTCACGCACATAGGTCGGCGATGCCTTCTTATCACCAGTCGACCAGCCGACGTTGTCAATTAGTTGGACAGCCAGCGCCTTACTGGACTCCTTGGGGACCGCCTTGAGCGGCTGGTCACGCTTCTGCAAGAAGATGATGCTGGCCGATACGTCGGCACCGGAACCTTTGAATGTGAAGCGGGGAAGTCCGACGACTGCTACAACTTCAGCATGGCGTACAATCCAACGACGCAGCTCCAGATACTTGGCCGAGATATTCCCTAAGTAGCCATTGGGGACGACGAGGGCAACACGCCCCGTGCTCGACTTGGCCAGACGGACACAGAGCTCCGCGAACAAAATGCCGGTCTCCTGAGACTTCAGCGGTTTAGATTTTATAGGGTCTTCTTCTCGCTTGAAGTCGGCACAGCCCAGATCAAACTGTTTGAGAATGTCTGGGTTCTTCTCGACGATGCGGGTACCAAACGGGGGATTGCAGACAACAATATCCCACCGTCCCTCCTGCTGGTCGACAGCTTCCAAGGAGTTGCATTCCTTGATATTGGACTTTCCATCACCGTTGAGCACCATATTCAAAATGGCTACCTGAACAGCCTCAGCCGAGAGGTCGCGACCCCAGACCTTCGATGCGTAGTCTACGAAACCAGCATCTACACCGCGGCGGTAGGTTGCTGTCAAGAAATCGGCGCTTCCGCAAGCGGGGTCAAGGACATCCTGATCCCACTCAGGGGACAGAATATCGATAATAAAGCGCGTAACGGCAGGCGGTGTGAAGTACTGCGCCAAGTCCCATTTGTAGAGGCCTCGCGCGAAGTACATGTAGAAGTCCTGGACCACAGTCTGAGATGCGGCGGTTACCCGATAGGGAGCCAGAATACTCATCACCGTGAAGAAAGCCGTGTCTGGAATTGGCAAGTCTGTGGACACGTTCTCCGGCAAATGGTTCTTGTAGTAAGAAACTGCAGAACATGCCGCCTCTTTGTAAGTGGCAATAGCAGTTGTCGCACTCATCTTGAGCGACCTGTAGTCCTGGATCTTCAGCGGTCCACCGGTACTGCGAGCCGACACTTCATCATGAATCTTAGCGAGCAGAAGCTGCATCATGAGACCAAAGCGCTTGTTTGGAGAGATCGATGCGGCGTGGAGGGTATTCTCTATGCGGACGAAAATTTCGCGCAGCGGCACATCGGTACGCAAATCCTTCAACCCCATGGGTTTGGCTCCAGGAGCATGGCCGAAACCAGGAAGAACTTCAATTGGTCCCTCATGCTCTGTTAGTATGCCCTCCTCATTAGCCTCACGCCAGAAAACCTTCTGATCGACGTTGTCCCAGTAGACCGCGACACACGACTGATTACGGGCGAAGTCCAGCATGGGCTTAACCTGAAACTCTGTAGCTTTCAGCGCATCGGCATTATCCCGCTTTACCTCACCCAATACCAGGGCATGCTCAAGAATCCATTCGGTGCCATGCCCAGGTTCGACAGGACAATCCAAAATGGCAAAATCGGCGCGAAAGCTGTTGCGACCAGAGTTACCGAAACGCTTGAGTACTGGTTCGACGATGAAGTTCGCGACCGGGTAACCCTCCTTGACTAGATATTGAAGAGCCTCAATGCGAAACTTCTCCTCCGTTGC
The DNA here is from genome assembly GCF_041432805.1 of Rothia sp. 27098_8_27. Taxonomy (NCBI): domain Bacteria; kingdom Bacillati; phylum Actinomycetota; class Actinomycetes; order Micrococcales; family Micrococcaceae; genus Rothia; species Rothia sp. 27098_8_27. The sequence continues at coordinate 849,997 of NZ_JAPWAJ010000001.1, forward strand.
AGAGAGACCATCCTTACTTCGACCCGAAACCTTGAGTAGACCTCGGATAGGACAACGCAGCGTGTACCCTTCAGCCATGCCTTGCCTTTCTGAAAACATTGTTCACATTCGCTCGATTTTTTGGACACTATATTTGAAACGCAGCCTCAGAGTTGCAAAAGCATAGCAACGTTTTTACAAATAGAACCCACCGATTTTACTCTACCAAAAAGGTACTAACTAAAGGAAGCAGGTACAAAACAAGTAGGAACACCAAAACTGCTCCTCCTCCCACCACGTGGTGGCCGGGGGGGTATTCTAGCAGTTGCGGCACACGAAGACTCCATAACCAGGTGAATCCAGCACAGCATAATCGTAACGGGTATCGCACTCATACGTTTTCTCGTCGAAGTAGCGAATCGTAGTCTAGAAACAGCTTTTCTGTAGGGGGGTCTACCTAAGAAAATAGCAGAGCCCCACACTGTGACATTCACAGTTCGGGGCTCCGCTTTTATGTTTTTATCGCTTAGACGTTGAAGCGGAACTCCACCACGTCGCCGTCCTGCATGATGTAGTCCTTGCCCTCCATACGGACCTTACCGCGAGCCTTCGCCTCCGCCATGGAGCCAGCCTCGTCCAGGTCCTTGAAAGACACAACCTCAGCCTTAATGAAGCCGCGCTCAAAATCAGAGTGAATCACGCCAGCAGCCTGCGGCGCAGTATCGCCCTTATAAATAGTCCACGCGCGAGCCTCCTTCGGACCAGCAGTCAGATAAGTCTGCAGGCCCAGGGTCGAGAAGCCCACGCGAGCCAGCTGGTCCAGGCCGGACTCATCCTGACCGTTCATCTCCAGCATCTCGCGAGCCTCCTCCTCAGACAGCTCCACCAGGTCAGCCTCCAGCTTCGCATCCAGGAACACAGCCTCAGCCGGCGCCACCATATCGCGCAGCTCCTGCTGCTTCTCCTCAGACGCCAGAATGCCCTCATCCGCGTTGAACACGTAAATGAACGGCTTAGCAGTCAGCAGGTTCAGCTCCTTCAAATGAGCCAGCTCCAGCTTCGCGTCCTTCGCACGAGAAATGATGGTGTCACCATCCTCCAGGATCTTCTGCGCAGCCTTGTAGGTCTCCAGCTGAGCGGCGTCACCCTTCTTGATCTTCACAGCCTTCTCCAGACGCGGAATAGCGTTCTCCAAAGTCTGCAGGTCAGCCAGAATCAGCTCAGTATTGATGGTCTCCATATCGGAGGCGGGGTCGACCTTGCCGTCCACGTGAATGACGTCCGGGTCATCAAACGCACGCACCACCTGGGCGATAGCGTGCGCCTCACGAATGTTCGCGAGGAACTTGTTACCCAGGCCCTCACCCTCAGAAGCGCCCTTCACAATACCCGCAATATCAACGAACGAAACAGTCGCAGGCAGAATACGCTCCGAACCAAAAATCTCAGCCAGACGGTTCAGACGCGCATCCGGCAGGTTCACCACGCCCACGTTCGGGTCAATGGTCGCGAACGGGTAGTTAGCCGCCAGCACAGTGTTGCCGGTCAGAGCGTTGAACAGGGTGGACTTGCCCACGTTAGGCAGGCCAACAATGCCGATAGTTAGAGCCACAAGTTTTCCTTCGAATCATGTGCCGCCGTACGTTCCGGATGCGCCGCGTACGTGATGCGGCGGGTGCGGGCGGGCACAGGGCGAAAATGGTGCCCGCTTCCAAGCGCGGCACCGTCGGTCTCGGGGAAGAAACGGGTGCGGGGCGCCTGCGGGCATAGACACTACCATTCTACCGTGTTCGCGCAGGAGCCGCCCGGGTTGATTAGAGCAGGGGGCTAGAGCCAACCGTTCTCCGTGGCGATACGCACCGCATCCTGACGAGTCGACGCACCCGTCTTCGCCATCGCCGCCGACAGGTAGTTACGCACCGTACCCGCCGACAAAAACAACGCCGACGCAATCTGCTGAGCCGTACCACCCGACGCCGCCTCACGCAGCACCTGCGCCTCACGCTCCGTCAACGGAGAAGCACCCGTCACCAAAGAATCCGCCGCCAACGACGGATCCACCACACGCAACCCCGCATGCACACGACGAATCGCCTCCGCCAACTGGCGAGCACCCGTATCCTTCACCACGAAACCACTCGCACCAGCCTCCAGGGCGCGGCGCACATAGCCCGGGCGGCCAAAAGTCGTCACAATCAGCGTGCGCACCGGCTCACCCGACTCACTCACCGCACCCGCATCACGCAGCGCCGCAGCCGCCTCAATACCATCAGCCAGCAAAGTACCGGGCATCTGCACATCCAGCAACACCACGTCCGGCTTCAACAGGGCGACAGCGCCCAACACCTCATCACCACTACCGACCTGACCCACAATCTGCAGGTCAACCTCCAGGCCCAGCAGAGCAGCAAGAGCCTCACGGATGAGCTGCTGATCGTCAGCGAGCAGAACACGAATCATGGGAGCCTCCCAGGGGGCGAAGACGGGGTGATAACGGTGGGGCGGAACAACCGCGTGAGGTTGTCTACCACCACCATACAGGGGCGGGTAGCTCCCCCGTCCAGGGCGCGGCGCCAAGTTCCACAATCTACAGTACCTATTTACAGCAGTGAGGTGTCACCGTCCATGCTCACGCGGATGCGCGTACCCACCCCACCGCCAGGGTTCTCAGCCAGCCACTGCTCGGGCGCCGCCTCAATCACCACGCTACCGCCGGACGCCGCCACACGCTGAGCCATACCCGTCAGACCGTTACCGCGAGCATCGCCCACACCCACGCCGTTATCGAGGATGTCCAGACCGGTTGCGCTCAGACGCACTCGCGCCGCGTTCGCACCCGAGTGGCGCACCATGTTCGTGACCGCCTCACGCAGAACCCAGGAGAACAGCTTCGCGTTCACACCAGCAACCGCGAGCGCGTTCTGAGCCTCCGGCAGTTCGGCGCGAATACTGGCAGTTTGTAGGGCACGTCCCGCGCCCTCAATCTCGCCCGAGAAGTCGGGCACGCGCAGGCGCGTCACGGTTGAACGAACCTCCGCCAGGGATGCGCGGGACAGCTGCGCGATCGCCTCCATTTCCGCGCCGGCGCGGGCGGGGTCAATCTCCAGCAGGCGCTGCGCCAGCTCCGCTTTGAGAGTGATGACGGTCAGGGAGTGTCCGAGCACGTCGTGCACGTCGCGGGCAATCTCCTCGCGTTCCTCGGAGAGCGCCAGGGAGGCACGCGCCACATCCGCGCGTTCGCCCAGCTCAATCAGGTAGGAGAAGCCCAGCATGCCCACCATCGGCGCACCGATAAAGAGGGCGATACCGCCGCGCGCGGTGACGTCAAAGCCGGTACCCACCATAAAAATTAGCCAGCAGACCAGGGCAATCGTCGCTGCCACACCGAAGCGCAGGCGGTACGGGGCGATTGTGCCAAAAATCCAGAACGCCACAAAGTACATGCTGAACGACAAGAACACCGTATACGCCGATTCCAGCCGCAGCGCCGTCAGGCCAGCCACAGGCAGAGCCATCAGTATCGTCCAGATGACGCTTCGACGCACCGTGGAGGCGACCGGCACCAGCCACGGCACCGCGTACGCCGAGCAGTTCACCACCGCAAACAGCACCACCAGCGCCACACCGGCCCAGCGCACCGGCCCCAGCTCCGGGGTGGTGAGGAAGCTGTCCAGCGGCATGAGCAGAAACACCAGCCACGGGGCGCTAAAGCCCAGCGCCAGCCAGTTCACGTTGCCGCTGCGTTCGCGGTGGAGGAAGCGGAAGCGGTGCTTGCCCAGGGTGCGCTTCGCGGCGGAGGGTGCCACCTCGTTCTCTGCGTGGGGGTGTTCGTTCTCGTAGGAATGGGTGTGGGTTTCGGTCATGGTTCTAGCCTAACGTGCGGGTGCCGCGGGTGCAGATACCACCGGCGCGGCGGTTCAGTAGGGGCTGTGTTAGTAGATGCAGCGTGAGTGGATACGGCTTCCGCCGCAGCCTCGGGAGCCCCTGATACTACGGAACCCTTGAGACTGCGGCGGGAAGAAGCATTTAGCGGCGGGTTGCGCGGCGCATCAGCAGGGCAGAAACGCCCAGGAAGATTGCCGCCCACACGACCAGGCTCACCACTGCGTACCAGAGCGGCTCGGTCACGAACCAGTCCTCACCACCCAGAATAATGGTCTGACCTGCACTGAAGGGGTAGCGGGCAATCTCGGCGGCACCGTACAGCGGGGTGAAGCGGGCGTACTTCAGCAGGTCGGTGCTCAGCGGGGAGAACACGGTACCGAAGAAGCTCATAATCACCAGCAGACCGTTCGCAATGGACACGGCGTTCTCGTTACGAATCAGCAGACCCATCATGATGCCGTAGAAGGCGAACACCAGACCGCACAGCACCGTCAGCGCACCGGCTGCAAGCTGCTGGTTCACGGGGATCTCAACACCGGTGAACATGCCCACAATGTTCACCGCAATCACCGGCAGCGCAGAAATCACCAGGGCGGTCAGAGCCTTCGCACCCAGGTACTTGCCGGTGGTCAGCGGGGTCAGCGCCAGCTGGCGGTTCCAGCCGCTGGAGAGCTCGGTGACGGTGCTGCCGCTAATCGCCACGGTGTTCTGCACGGCACCGTACAGCGCCATGCCAATCATGACGTACGCTGCTACATTGCCGTCGCCCATCTGCTGGGAGGAGTAGTCCTGCATCGCGCCAAAGAGCAGGAAGAAGACAATCGGCAGTGCCACGCCGAAGAAGAAACGGTCGGTCGAGAGGATAGAAGCGCGGATGTCGTAGAGTGCATAGCGGAGCATGATGTTTTCCTTGAGGTGTGTAGCGGCGGCGTAGCGTTTAGATGGTCTGATGTTTAGGCGTCGGATGCCTTGGAGGCGGCGGCCTGCTCAGTCAGCAGGGTGAAGGACTCGTCCAGGGAAGGCTTGGTGACCTCCAGGTCGCTGATGCTGTAATTGTTCAGCAGAGTGCGCAGTACCTGCTCAATCTCCAGCACGGAGATGCGGTGGCGGTACCCGCCGGACTCTTCGGTCACCTCGACCGGCACATCCAGGTCGGTGATGGGTGCGGGTGCGAGGAAGGAAAGGTGGCGGTGGCCGGTCAGGGCACGAATCTCGTCGGAGGAGCCGTCAGCGATGATGGAGCCGGATTCCATGAGCACGATGCGCTGGGCGAAGTTCTGTGCTTCTTCCAGGTAGTGCGTCGCAAAAAGAATGGTCGTTCCACGTTCTGCGATGGCTTCCATACGCTCCCAGAAGGTGCGGCGTGCATTCACGTCCATGCCGGCGGTCGGCTCGTCCAGAATCAGCAGTTCAGGCGAGTGCATGGTCGCCAGGGCGTAACGCAGACGCTGCTGCTGACCGCCCGAGCACTTGCCGACCTTACGCTTAGCAATCTCGGTCAGGTCGGCGCCGGCGAGTACCTCATCCACGTCAATAGGCTTGGGGTACAGGGCGGCAATCATCTCGACCGTGGCGCGAATCGTCAGGTCCTTGAGCAGGCCACCGGTCTGCTGAACCGCACCGAGTAGACCGGCGCGTGCCGCTTCGGAGGCGTTGCGACCGAAGACGCTCAACTCGCCGCCGTTGGGCTGGGTCAGACCAAGAATCATGTCGATGAGGGTGGTCTTGCCTGCGCCGTTGGGGCCGAGCAGTGCGATGATTTCGCCGCGCTTGACGGTCAGGTCAATCGAGTCGACGGCGACCACGGTGCCTGCCGCACGGGTGGAGAAAACCTGGCGGAGGGAGCGGGCAGAAATAACGGTTTCTGCGGTGTTGTTCTTGCTGTTCTGAAGTGCTGCGGTGTTCATGTTTCTATTACACCGCCGGTTTTTGCGCCGGTGCGGTACAGAGTGTCATGACCTGCCCATGACAAATGTCATGAGTTCGCAGAGGGGTTGGTATGACGCGGTAATTTCCGGGGTAATAGGCCCTGGGCAACGAGGCGGCAGCGGAGGCGGTCACGCGAAGCGGGGGCTCCGTCCTCAAGGCGCCCCAGCGCCGCAGAGGGGGCACTCCCCCGCGTAGCGTGACCGCAGAGCTGCGCTTCTCCCCCTACCTGTGCATCCTCAGACACGAAAGACCCCGCGTCTTCTCCCCACGTAGGGAAGATGACACGGGGTCATAGGCTAAAAGTATTAGCGGTTGGGCTTAGCGCCGCGGCCACCGAGCTGGCGGCCAACGTTCTCGTCATTCTTCAGGGCGGAACGCAGTTCCTTCGGCAGGGAGAAGAGAATGTCTTCCTTCGCGGTCTCTACCTCTTCGATGGTGTTGTAGCCGTACTCGGCGAGCAGAGCCAGCACCTCCTGAACCAGAACCTCGGGCACGGACGCGCCGGAGGTCAGGCCCACGGTTGCTACACCCTCGAACCAGGATTCGTCCACCTGGTGTGCGAAGTCCACACGCTCGGCACGCTTAGCGCCGTATTCGAGTGCTACTTCCTTCAGGCGCACGGAGTTCGAGGAGTTCGCGGAACCAACCACGATGACCAGGTCAGCGCGCGGAGCGATCTCCTTGATGGCGCCCTGGCGGTTGGAGGTTGCGTAGCAGATGTCATCCGAGGGCGGGTCCTGCAGGGAGGGGAAACGCTCACGCAGACGCGCCACGGTTTCCAGGGTCTCGTCCACGGACAGGGTGGTCTGAGAGATCCAGACGACCTTCTCCGGGTTGCGGACGGTCACCTGGTCCACCTCGTCGGGCGAGTTCACGATCTGGATGTGCTCGGGCGCCTCACCGGCGGTGCCTTCGACCTCTTCGTGGCCGGTGTGGCCGATGAGCAGGATGTCGTAGTCCTGCTTGGCGAAGCGCACAGCCTCGCGGTGCACCTTGTTCACCAGCGGGCAGGTCGCGTCAATGGTGTTCAGGGAGCGGTCGCCGGCTGCGGAAACCACCGCCGGGGACACGCCGTGCGCCGAGAACACGGTCACGGAACCTTCGGGAACTTCGTCCACTTCATCAACGAAGATAGCGCCCTGCTTCTCCAGGGTCTCCACCACGTGGCGGTTGTGCACAATTTGCTTGCGCACGTAGACGGGCGCACCGTAGTGCTCCAGCGCCTTCTCAACAGCAATCACGGCACGGTCAACGCCCGCGCAGTAACCGCGCGGGGTGGCGAGCAGGACTTTCTTCTCACCGGTGACGGGTGCGGCGGCTTCAACGTCGGCGCGGCTGCGGCGCTCGCGGGGTACGGGCGGCAGGCCCAGGGCAATAGTTTCAGTGGACATGGTTACTATCCTACGTTGTTCGGACTTTTAGTGTGTGATGACTGTGGCACCGCTCGCAGGGCTACGTCCCAGGGCGATGAGGCGAATCAGAATACCGAGCAGTAGGGCGAGGATTGCCATGACCAGCCCGTAGCTTGCCGCCGCCTGCAAGTGCCCGGTCAGTGACGGTGCAAGCTGGTTCCATGCCCCGGTAATCAGCGCCGTTCCGGCGGTGCTGTGGCTGGTAATTCCCAGGGATTCAGGGCTCTGGCCGCCAAACCAGGCTGCGGCGCCCCAGCCCAGCAGGGCGTAGAGCAGAGCCGTGACCACCGGTACCAGGATGCGGTGCCTGGGTGCCAGCAACGTAGCCAGCAGCAGGCTCAGCACCGAGATGATGGTCAGCGGCACGGTGGATTTGCCCAGCGCGGCGGCACGGTTAATGCCGGCGTGCAGGTACCATTCCTGTTGCTCCTGCTGGTTGTTGCCGTCCTTCAACCGGTCAATGTTGAGGGTTTCAGGGCCGAGCTTCGTCAGGTCCGGGTCGAAGGAGCCGATAGAGCCGACCTTCGCATCCAGCGCACGGTAGAAGGGGGTGAGCACAATGACGGCGGGGCCGTCCTGGTGTTCGAGGTTGTAGCGGCGAGTTTCCTCGGCTATTTCCTTCCAGAGGCTTCGATATTCTTCAGTTTTTGACAGCTCAGCCGCGGAACGGTTGAGCAGGGAACGTATGCCGTCTTGTGTCGGCTTTACAAGAATGGAGTATAAGCCGCTTTGTTTGGTGCCGTCGAGGAAGGTTGTCATAGCCTCGGAGTTCATGAGGTCTTCAACCGCACCGTCCGCGATGCGTGAGGCAAGCTGCGAGTCCTCTGCCAGGGTGGAGGAAATCTGCGAGAAACCGCGCTCTGACATGAGCTTAGAGTTCACCCAGGCACCCGTGGTCGCACCCAAACCGGTCACCAGGGCCAGCGCGCACAGCACAACGGTCAGGAACCTCCGCAAACCTGCCGCGAAGGGAGGCTCCGGGGCGGCATGCAGTTCAGCCTTGGTGGGGGCTGCGGCGTGGCCGAGCGTGCGCGTGGGCTGTAGCAGGGTGGTGTCTTCGTCCGCCGTATAGTAGCCGTCCGTGCGGGTAATCCGGGTGTCGACGACTCGGGTCGCGTCCGCCGGGTAGTTTTGCGCGCCAGTACCCGCCGCTGACGAAGCCGCGGCGGTATTGAGGGCGTTGTTCTGATGTGCTGACTGATCGGGTGAGCGCATGAGCCTAGGGTACCCGCTCACAGTGTTCAAAGCCGATTCAGACCCGCAGAATGCGCCAGAAGCTAAGTTCTGCCTGCACTGCGTGCAAGCTACCCGAGTCGCCAGGCTGACCTGTAAGCAGGCGCATAACCGACCAATCAGGGACAATAGAAGGTATGAACTTCTACAACCCCTCCGCAGCGCAGCCGGCACCCGCACTGGTGGTGCCGCCCGTGCACGAGCGGCAGCTTCCCGGGAAGTCTCAGGAAACCACCGCCATCAACCCCTGGCCCCTCGCCCTGCTCGCGCAGAACCTCAAAAACTACGTAGACAAGGTTCCCGAGCTCTGGGTGGAGGCGCAGGTCGCCTCCCTCAACGGCCGCGGTGGCAACGTCTTCATGGAGCTCAAAGACCTCAACGAAGACTTCTCCTTCACCCTCGCGCTCTTCGGGCGTGCCGGTAGCGGCCTGGCGGCCGATGTGACCGTAGGCGCTCGCATCGTCACCCGCGCCAAGCCGAGCCTGTGGAAGAACGGCAAGCTCTCCCTCATCGGCAAGGAAGTGTACGCGGTCGGCACCGGTAACCTGCACGAGCAGTTGCAGCGTCTGCGTGAAGCTCTCGCCGCTGAGGGGCTGTTCTCTGACGCGAGGAAGAAGCCGCTACCCATGCTGCCGAATCGCGTGGGTCTGATTACCGGTCGCGATTCTGACGCGGAGAAGGACGTTATCCGCAACGCCTCCCTGCGCTGGCCCGGCGTGGTCTTCGAGGTGCGCAATACCCGCGTTCAGGGTGAGGGTGCGGCGGCTGAGGTCATTGCGGCTCTCGCCGAACTGGACGCCCACCCGGAAGTGGACGTCATCGTCATCGCCCGAGGCGGCGGATCCTTCGAAGACCTGCTGCCCTTTTCTGAGGAGGCGCTCATCCGCGCCGTCGCGGCGGCCACCACCCCGGTGGTCTCGGCAATCGGTCACGAGGCAGACTCCCCCATCCTCGATGCGGTCGCCGACCTGCGCGCCTCCACCCCCACCGATGCGGGTAAGCGCATTGTGCCCGATATTTCGGAGGAAACCGCCCGCATCACCGAGGCCCGCGCCCGCCTGGACCGCGCGGTGCTCGGCTACGTGGGCATGCAGATGAACTACATTGCCCAGCTGCGTAGCCGCCCGGTGCTCACTCACCCGGAGTCCTCCCTGCTCATGCGTGTGGAGGAGCTGAGCCAGCTACGCGAGCGCGCTCACCGTTCGGTGCAGCACCGTCTGGAGCGTGAGTCGGCGACTCTGTCGCATACGTTGGCGCGAGTGCGTTCGCTCTCGCCTGCGCAGACGCTCAACCGCGGCTACTCCATCGTTCAGGATGCCGCGGGCGCTATTGTGCGTGACGCTTCGGCACTGAGCGAAGGCGAGCAGATTACGGTGCGTGCGGCGACCGGTTCGGCGCAGGCGGCCGTGACTTCTACGGGTCCCTCAAACATCTCCTAAACCTCGATACCCCTACGTTTTACCCCTAAGTTTTTACCCTTGAAAGGTTCCTCAATGAGCGAGAACATTAGCTTCAACAGCGCCGAGCTGGGCGCCCCCGTCGAAACCCTCGGCTACGAGCAGGCGCGTGCCGAGCTGGAGCAGGTCGTGCGCCAGCTGGAGTCCGGCGCCAGCGACCTGGAGACCTCTATCGCCCTGTGGGAGCGTGGCGAGGCGCTTGCCGCCCGCTGCGAGGCGTGGCTGCAGGGCGCGCAGGAGCGCCTGAACGCGGCACGCGGCGCACAGGCTGGTCAGGAGAACCTGGCAAACTAAAGCCGCTTCCAGCACCCGCTCTGGCACATCCTCCAGCCGTCAAACAGAAATAGCCTGCCCCGCAGCTCATCAGAACTGCGGGGCAGGCTATTTCTATCTGTCACAAGGCAGAGGCAACAGGGCTAGTGCTTCTGCTTGTAGTCAGCCATGAAGTTGCCCAGGCGCTCCAGGGCGCTGGTGAGGGTCTGCGTATCGGGCAGGAACACCAGGCGGAAGTGGTCCGGGTCCTTCCAGTTGAACGCGCGGCCGTGGCTGAAGAGAATCTTCTGGCTCTTGAGCAGGTCCAGGGCGAACTGCTCATCGTCGGTAATGTCGAAGCGCTCAACATCAATCTTCGGGAACAGGTAGAGCGCGCCGTCCGCGCTGGTGCAGCTGATGCCGTCAATCTCGTTGAGCATCTTGTGTGCCAGGGTGCGCTGCTCGTACAGGCGGCCGCCGGGAACGATAAGCTCGTTAATGGACTGGTAGCCGCCGAGCGCGGTCTGGATTGCGTGCTGTGCCGGGACGTTGGAGCACAGGCGCATGGAGGCGAGCAGGTGAATGCCCTCAAGGTAGCTTGCGGCGTCCTTCTTCGGGCCGGTGATTGCGACCCAGCCTGCACGGTAACCGCAGACGCGGTACGCCTTGGACAGGCCGGAGAAGGTCAGGCAGAGCACGTCGTCGCCGGTGAGGGTTGCCATGTTGATGGCCTCTGCGCCATCGTAGGTAATCTTTTCGTAAATCTCATCGGAGAACACGACCAGACCGTGTTCGCGTGCCACATCCACAATCTGCTTAAGCACGGAACGCGGGTAGACGGCACCGGTGGGGTTGTTCGGGTTAATAACCACGATGCCCTTGGTGCGCTCGGTAATCTTCGACTTAATGTCTTCAATGTCCGGGTACCAGTTGTTTTCCTCATCGCAGAGGTAGTGGACGGGCTTGCCGCCGACCAGCGCGGTGGCTGCGGTCCACAGCGGGTAGTCGGGCATGGGGACGAGGATTTCGTCGCCGGTCTCGCACAGTGCCTGCAGGGTCATCGGGATCAGCTCAGACACACCGTTACCCAAGTAGATAGATTCGGTGTCGAGGTTCATGATGCCGCGGTTCTGGTAGTGGTGCACAATGGCGGTACGTGCCGAGTAGAGGCCGCGGGAGTCAGAGTAGCCCTGAGTTTCGGGCAGGTGACGAATGATATCCATCATGATGGCATCCGGCGCCTCAAAGCCGAAGGGCGCGGGGTTACCGATGTTCAGCTTGAGAATGCGGTGACCCATCGCTTCCATGCGATTGGCCTCATCCAGAATGGGGCCGCGGATGTCGTACAGGACGTTGCTCAACTTTGAGGACTGACGGTACTTCGTCATGATGATTTACTTTCTAGGGTGATCCAAAATGAATTGTGCTGCGTCGTCATCTGCGATGGGGTTGGAACCGCTAGTCAGACGCAACAGGAACGAGAGGTTACCCGTGTCTAATGTAGATGATACGCGGTTAATTGCCGTACGGGCGCTATCTGGCAGGGTACGGCGGATAATTGGCACCAGTTGCTGCTGCAAAAGTGCCGTTGACGGGTCTTCCAGGGTGACCAGGCGGTTCTCTTCAATCGCGGAGTCGCTGCTGTGCAGCAGGGTCACCTGCACGGTGTCTGCGGTGAGGGTGTTAACGCGCTCGGCGGGGTCGTCCTGAATCTTCGGGTCGTGCACACGGTAACGGTAGAGGCTACGCAAAGAATCCACACCATAAGTACCGCTGGAGTACCCTGCCGGGATGGAGAATGCCAGAGAAGACTGCACATCGCGCAGGTTTGCGAGGGAGTTGAGCTTGTGGCGGGCGCTCACGGCGCGGGTGGTGACCAATACATCCTTGTTGGTGGCGTTTGCGCCGTTGAGGAGCACAAGCTCTTCGGGCAGGATGCGCGAGATGGCGTTGGTCATGTCGGTGGTGCTCATAGCGCGCAGGTTGATGGGGTCTGCAGAACGGGTGGAGCTTGCGGTAGGGCTCGCGGTAGCGTCCGTAGCATGCGCGGAGGCGGTGCTCTCCTCCGCGGTGGGGGTAGCTGCCGGGGGCAGGGTCACGCCTGCGGCTTGAGCGGAGGCACTCACGGAGGCGGCGATGCGTTCGTTCTGCGCCGCGGCGGGGCTGATTTTGCCGTCGTCGGTCAGGTAGAGCAGCAGGTCTCCGCTGTAGTCGATGACCAGGTCCAACGATTCAGGGGCGGCAGCAGTGGTGCTGCCGGTTTCCTCGTCGTCGGGCAAAGTTGCGGTAGGGGTGGCGGAGTTAGCCGAAGGAACCATGAGCCCGCGCAGGGCGGCGGCGCGGCTGTTGTCGGTGTCGACAAGTTCAACGGAGTAGCCAATCTGTCGCAGGGCGCGCGCGTACACGTTCGCTACGGCGCGCATCTCACGCAGAGCACCGTAGCCGATACGCAGAGTACCGTAGCTGGATGCGGAAGGGTCCACCTGCGGGGTAGCGTCATTATTCCCGCAGGCGGCGAGCAGCGGCATGAGCGCCAGGGAGGTGAGCGCCGCACGGCGGGTGAGGGTCAGTCGGTTCATTAGGGAAGCTTCCGTGCGTTTTCGTCGGCAAGAAATTCGCGGTATTCGCGTGCCCAACTGGCGGCGTTGGAGTAGCCCATCATGGAGGCTACCTCGTCGATGAGGGTGCCGTAGCGGATGGTGTCCAGCTCAGCGATGGGTACCCAGCGTGCCGTGTCGGAGGATCCGTTGATTTCGTGGCGCAGTTCGCCGGTGACAATGTGGGCACGGAAAACCACCCGCAGGGCGCAGAAGGGTAGCGCTTGCGGATCTTTCTGGGTGGAGCGCACGGGGAAGTGTCCGGCGTGCACGCCCAGAATGTCTTCAATGGCGACGCTGTAACCAGTCTCTTCGAGGGTCTCTCGCAGCGCGGTTTCATCGGCCTGTTCGCCGGGTTCCATGCCGCCGCCTGGCAGGGACCAGAGGGGGCTGAGCGCGCGGTCTTCGGGCACCCAGCGGGTCATGAGCAGCTTGCCCTGCTCAATGATCACTGCGTAGGCTGCGGGTCGGGTTTCCATTGCTAATGCCATGGTTTGATTTTACCGTCTATCGTTCGTTAGCGTTTCTTGCCGCGGCGTGCGCTGGCGGCTTTGGCGGACTGTCGAGCGTGCTGGCGCGCGTTACCGTTTTTCTTGGCGTTGGCGCGCTTTTTATCGCGTGCTTCGCGGCGGGCGTTGGCGGCTCGTGCCTTCGCTTTTTCCTTTGCTTTTTCAGCGGCGATGCGTTCGGCGCGTGCCTGCCGGGTTTCGCTACCGCGCTCACTGGTTGCGGTGCGGCCACGCACAATACCGATGAAGTCCTGCAGGAGCGCTTCGAGCTCTTCGCTGCGCGGCTCGCCCTTGGGGGCACGCGGCCAGACCAGGTGCACCGGGTAGGTGTCCAGGCCCGCAACGGGGCGGTAGGTGAGGTCCTTGCGGTGGTAGAAACGCGCAATGGACATGGGCACAATGTACAGACCCACACCAGCGGCAACCAGCTCGATGGTTTCCTTATCGGTCAGGCCCTCGGGCACGATGCGACCGGCACTCTCACGCCATGCGCGGGAGACTTCCTCATAAGCGGGAATATCGGAGGCGGGCTGCAGCAGGAACTCTTCAGCAAGCTCCTCCACGGGCACCTCATCAAGCACGGTGAGCACATGGTCCACCGGCAGAATGACCACGGGTAGCTCCTCGTAGAGGCGGATGCTATGGTACTTTTCGCCGTCGGTGCTTGCCGGTTCGCGGTCGGGGCGCACAATGCTCATGTGTGCGAAGGGGTTCTCGGGTACGTCCTTACGCTCAATGGGGGCGTGCTCGGTAGCCTCAGCGCTAACCTCGGCGGGCGCCTCGGAGGCAGTTTCTTCCGCAGAGTTGAGGGCAGGGTCAATCAGGCACAGGTCCTGATGCAGGGAGTCCAGGCCGCGCGCCTCACGCACGGGTACCTCCGCCAGCTGCACACGGTCGCCGAAACGCTCGTGCCAGCGGTTGAACCACTTGCCGGGCATAATCGCGGGCACGTAGCTAATGCGCAGCATAGAACGCTGGAGCACGGGGATGGGCAGAGCCTCCGGGGTCTGGATCATCGCCAGCTGCTCGGGATGCAGGTACACGCGGGCGGGGGCCTCGGTGGGCGCTTCGCTTTCTACCTGGTCGGTAGCGTTTTCGGGCGCGCTCTGCTCGGGGTCGATTGCGGTGAGGGCAGAGTCGTTGACGGGCTGCTCTTCGGGGGTGCCTGCGGTGGAGGATGCGGATGAACTCATCCCTCCACGCTAGCACATCTTGGGCGGGGGCATTGAGAGCAGGTGAGTGGCCTCAACCCGGCGAGATAGTGCACCTATCCCCCGCTGAAGGTAGGACTAGTTCTCGGTGATGTTATCCGCAGTGTTCTCAGCGGCTTCACGGTTAATGCGGCGTTCGCGTAGCTGAGTCACAATGACCAGCACCGTAATAACGATGGCAAGGGCGAGCGGGAACATCCACGGCTCCAGGCCGAGGGCCGCAAGAATTGCGAAGCCGATCGTGGTGTAAATACACGCCCACATGAAGGTTCCAACCAGCATCGCGGGAACCCAGCGGCGCAGAGGCATTTTTGTGAAGCCGGTCGTGATGATGACCGCGGTTTGCAGACCCACGGTGAGAAAGCAGAGGGGCACAGCAATTACGCCCCACCGGTTAATCAAGCGGCGCGCTTTACGGTAGAGCGGGCTGTCCATGGCTTTGCGGATGCGGTCGAGGCGAGCGCCGCCTTCAGCAGCGAGCGCGCCAAGAGCGTACACGATGCTGGTGCGGACGATTCCGACCACCCACATGAAAGCTAGGGCAACCTCAATCGGGAGTGCGTCAAACCAATCTTTCACCCGGCTATTCTCTCATGAGTGGGCGATATTGACCTGATTGAAGGTTCTTTGAGGCTTCTTATTCGACATATAGAGGTGGCAGAAAAAATTTTTAAACTTTTTTCAGCCGGGGGCTATTGCCTCTTGTCGCCTGCAATGGCGCGGATTTCACTTAGGTAAACCTTAGTTTATTGACAGGGTGTCGCTATTTTCGGCTTGTCACCCACGCGGGAATTAGGATATATTTTTATTACCGAATAGGGCAGGCCTTGTGGGAAGGCCTTCCTAATCGGTCTAGAAGACTTTCTTCCTGTGTGTGATGCTAGAAAAGGAACCCCATGGACGGGGTTCCTTTTCTTTTTAACTTCTTCCCAATCATCCCCAGGCATACAAAAACCCCGACAGTGTGAACTGTCGGGGTTTTATGCGTGTCTGGAGCAAAGTCTACTTCTTACCCTGGTTCTTGTCCTGACGGTGCAGAGCACTCAGCGGCTTGGGCAACTGAACCGGGTTCCAGGTGTTACTCACAGCCTCAAAGGAGGAGCCAGCACCGGGGTGGCGGTTCGTCGAACGAACACCGCCGGTCGCAGTAGCACCGGTCGAAAGAGCCGGGTCGTTCAGCGAGGCGATATCCAGCGCATCGAACTCGGAATCATCCAGGACATCCGGCAGAGGAATCTCTTCGAGAACCGGCTGAGCGGGAGCCTGAGTAGCAGGTGCCGCAGGCGCCTGGCGGACGGGCGAACCGTCACGCAGAGCCTGGCGAGCCACCGGCTGATCCGGGTGAATTGCCGGCTGCTGTGCGGCAGTTGCTACCGGCTGTACAGGTGCCTGGGTGGCTGGTGCAGGCTGAGCTGCTACCGGCTTGGCGGGAGCCTGTACGGGTGCCTGAGCGGGCTGAGGCTGGACAGGCTGGCTCGGAGCAACCGGAGCCTGAGCTACCCGCTGAGGCTGTGCCGCAGTACGCGGTGCACCGGAGGAAGTAGCGGAACCGCTCTCCTGATCAAAGAGCACGCTACCGCGGCGAATCGGTTGGAATCGACTCGGACGCTGCTGGCGACGCTCCTGACGGTGTGCGACGGGCTCCTCCGCCGCGCGGGCAGAACGGGCAGGTAAGGCACGAGAAGAATGAGCAGGTGCCGCAGCAGGCGCTTCCGCACGAGGAGCCGCCTCGGGAGCCTCAGCTGAAGATTCCACCGCGATGTGCGCGCGGCTCGGGCGTGCCGCCTCGCGGTTCACGCCGTGTACAGGCTTGTGGGTAGTAGCCTCACGGGTGGCGGGGCGAGCATGATGCGCAGGCTCTTCAGCAACTTCAGGCTCCACACCCTCAGCCGCCGAATCCTCTACAGGCTCAGAAGCGTCATCGCCGGCTTCTTCATCTTCATCGGACTCTTCGTAGGCTTCGTTCTCAGCTTCGTCATCCTCATCATCTTCTGCCTTAGCTTGGCGTGCATCGCGGCTCGCCTTGACCTGGTTAGCAACAGACTCCAGCAGACCAAAACGGCTCACAGCCCATGCACCGCCGGCAAGAATCAGCAAGAGAACAGCCCAGCCCCACGCCAGAACTCCAAAGAGCGCCAACAGGCCGGTGACCAGGGCAAGAACACCCAGACCAGCTGCAACCAGCAGGGCAATACCGCTCGGGCTCGAAGTATCAAAGTAGGACAGAGGCGAGGGCTTTGCGTCCTCCACGACCGGAATCTCGTCCGTGTACGGGACAGTCGGGGAAGATTCGCGAATCTGCGAAATAGAAGCCGTATCGGGCGCAGGCTGGGCGGATTCCTCCACCGTGTGGGAGGAACGGGAAGAAGCCTGCGGAAGAGCGGAAGAGGGCAGGGAGGTGCCCGGCGCCACCGCATGATCGGAGGACTGGTACGCCTCCGACTCATTCAGCAACACACCCGGGGAGGCGAGAATATCCTCAGCGGTACGCTCGGCGCTAATCAGGGGACGCTCGGGTTCCATGGCGGGACCAGCAGGCGCGCGACGCAGGCTCCTGGGCACAAACCACAGCAGCAAAATCACGGTCAGAATTACCAACACACCGGAGGTGTTTAACAGCGTCATATCAGGTCGCCCTCTATCGTCCCTTTATCCCTAGACTTTAATCATACCCTTATATTCCCGATGCTTTCCATAAGTGGCAAGAATCGGTCTGGATATGCGCATATACCCCGGAAGGAATATGTATCCAATGATGCTTGTGTATGTTCGTCACAGGACCATTACTAAGCCTTCACTCAGCAATACCCCATGTACAGCGCAGAGGAAGGCGCCTTTCCCCGGAGCTAATGCCCCCACCGGAAAAACGCCTTCCTCAGCGTGAATGGTATTTATCGATTGCCCTCATCAGAGAGCGGATGCAGAGCGCTTAGCAGTTCTCTGCGACAAAGTCCTTCAGCCATGCGCGCAGGTCGTCACCGAACTCGGGGCGCTCAGCAGCAAGAATAACGTTTGCCTTCAGGTAGGACAGCTTGTCACCGGTGTCGAAACGGCGGCCCGAGAAGACCACACCGTAGACACCTTCACCTTCGCCATCACCCTGGGCCAGGGTCTGCAGGGCGTCGGTCAGCTGAATCTCGCCGCCGCGGCCCGGAGCGGTGTTCTCCAGAACCTCGAAGACCTTCGAGCTCAGAACGTAACGGCCAATCACAGCGTAGTTCGAGGGAGCCTCATCAGCAGCAGGCTTCTCAACCAGACCGGTGATCTTAACGAAACCATCCTCGCCCTCAACAGCCTCAATAGCAGCCGCACCGTAAGCAGAAATAGCCTCGCGGGGAACCTCCATCAGAGCAACGACGGAACCGCCGGTACGCTCCTGGACCTCCACCATGCGAGCGAGCAGGTCTTCCTTCTCATCAATCAGGTCATCGCCGAGCAGAACAGCGAATGCTTCATCACCAACGTGACGCTTTGCGCGCAGAACAGCGTGGCCCAGACCCTTGGGGTCGCCCTGACGCACGTAGTGCAAATCGCCACCGAGCTCATTGGTCTCAACAACAGATGCCAGCAGGGCGTCCTTACCCTGCTCAGCGAGCTGCTGCTCCAGAACGGGAACGCGGTCGAAGTGATCCTCGAGAGCGCGCTTGTTACGGCCGGTAATCATCAGAACGTCGTTCAGACCGGCACGAATTGCTTCCTCCACCACGTACTGAATCGCGGGGCGATCGACGACGGGGAGCATTTCCTTGGGGGTTGCCTTCGTTGCGGGCAGGAATCGGGTGCCCAGACCAGCAGCAGGAATAACTGCCTTAGTAACAGACTTAATTTCAGTAGCCATGCCACAAGAATACCCTAAGTTGTAAAGTACTCAATGCGATTTATCGACACTATGACATGAAAAAATCTTCAACGTGACTAACTACATATCGGTGAAGGCACATTCTTCGGGCTGTAGAGAAAATACCTTCTTCAGAACCCAATGCTATTTTCTGTAATCTCTATACTAAAAAGTAGAATCTACAGCCCAACAGAGTAGGTTGCTTTTTTGCCATCTACCAGAACGTTTTCACCCTGCCTCGAAACGCCCCTCAGCGCGGAGGCATCATGGCCCAAACCAGCCAATCTAGCCCATAGAACCGCTCTCCCCCGCCCCACATAAGACCTCACCCGCAAAGACGATGGGACACACCATGCACCTCAACACCACCCCCGCCACCAGCAACTCCGACGCCGGTGCCAGCGCAGACGATATCTCCCTGGATAAAGACATTCTCCGCTCTCAGATTCGCCCGCGCCGCCTCACCGCACGCAGCCATCGCGGCGAACAGGGCCAGCAGCAGATGCAGGAGCTCTTCACCGCCCATATCCTCGAAGCAGTCGCGCAGCGGGTCCACTCCCCCGGCACCATTGCGGCATATCTGCCCACCAAATCCGAGCCGCCCATTCTTCAAGCCCTAAACGCTCTCCATGAGCAGGGACACCGCATCCTCGTGCCCGTCGTACGCCCCGGTCGCAAACTCGCCTGGGTGCACTGGGACCCCACCGTTGAACATCCACTCAACCCCATGGGAATCCCCGAACCCGAAGGCGAAGAACAGGACTCACAGGCATTCGTGAACGCCGATGTGCGCCTCATCCCCGCTCTCGCCTTTGACGCTGACGGGCACCGCCTCGGTCAAGGAGGCGGCTACTACGACCGCATTATCCCCCTGCTCAGCGCACAGCAACTGGAGGAGCAGAGCATCGGTGTGGTCTTTGCTGACGAAATTTACGAAGCTATCCCCTACGACCGGTGGGACGTTATTCTGCCGGTGATTCTCACCGAGCGGGGTATTTTCCACGCTCACCAGCAGAGCTATAAACACCCGACTCCCCATGCCTGGTTCGCTCTTGATTGACACCCCGAATCTTTATGCAAAACGCAAAGATATGCAGGAACACACCAACAAAATCACTCACGAAAAAGGCGAAAAGAAACAGAAATAGCTATTTGAGAAGAAAACGCAAATAGCTCCCAACCTTTCAAAAGCGGTACACTCAAACCACGTTAGTGAACCATCCCAGCGAAAACGGATACAGAAGGACAAAATGCCGGTCTACGTTTACCAGTGCAAGAATTGCAACCACGTCTTTGAACAGCGCCAGTCCTTTAGCGACGATGCACTGCGCGTCTGCCCGCAGTGCGGCGAAGAAACCCTGCGCAAGCGCTACAACACCGTCGGTGTGACCTTCAAGGGCTCCGGCTTCTACAGCACCGACAAGGGGAACTCCTAAACGGGGTTCCACACCAGCCAAAACGAGGGGCGGGGCAACACAGGTTGCCCCGCCCCTCGGCGTTTAAGAAGCACTCCCGACTCGGATGCGCTACACGATATTGTTACCCCAGTGCGGAGGACGCTGCTGACGCATCCATTCCAGACGCTCACGCTCCTCCGGGGTCAGCGGCTGCTCAGATGTAGCCGCTCTCTGAAAACCCGCCTTCTGGGCGTTCTGGTTCTTCTGGGAGTTCTGGCTCTGGGCATCAGCTTTCTTCGCGGAAGCCCCCGCAGCAGACGAGGCACCCGAAGCCACCACCGGAGGCGTCGTCACACCCACCAGCAGAGGCTCAGCCCCGCTCACCGAGCCTCCGCCGCTCACACGGCGGTGACCACGGCGAGGCTTCGGCGTCGACGAATAACTAGCCACGAACCTCAGCGCCCTCATCCATATCCAGGTAGTGCAGCACGCGCGCCACCACAGCATCCGGGTCGGCGAACACCTCCAGGGTGCCCAGCGTAATGTAGTTCCAGCCCGTGCGGCTCAGACGCTCCGGCAGCAGACGGGTACGCTCACGCACCGAAGCACGCGCGTAATTCTGCTCGCCATCAGAGCACGCCACCAGCGGCATAGCCGCCGGAGCACTCGGCTGCGAAGACACCACGGGAGCCACACCCAGCGCGGGCACCGGCTCAGCAGCCAGCTTCTCCGGGGCGTGCGCAATCAGAGCGATATCGCCCTCACCGCGGCTCACACGCACACCGCAAGCTTGCAGGCGCGCCACCAAATCGTTCAGCAGCCAGTCGCCCAAATCCGGGGTGTCCGCATCGTCGGCAGCCAAGAATGCGTTACGCGGCAGGGTTTCCGGCACGCGCTGTGCCTTCGCCTCTGCTTCTTCACGCGCCTGACGTTCCGCGTGCTCACGCAGCAGGTGGTAGAAGTCCACCGCACCATGATGTAGCTTCTGCGGGTCCAGCTCCGACGGGTCAATGCACGAAACGATGCGCAGGGCACGGCGTGCGCGAGTCAACGCCACCACAAAGCCCTGGCGGCCGTGCTCGGCAGACAGCTGACCCAAATCGTACGACGCCTGACCGAGTCGGGCACGGCCCACGCCCAGAGAGAAAATCACGGTGTCGCGCTCGAGGGTCTCAGCGCGGGTCAGGTCGACCACGCGGAAAGACTCCTCACCGGCGGCGAAGAACGGCGCCAGCTGCGGGTACAGGCTCAGGGCGTGACGCACCGACTCAGCCACACGCTGAGCGTGCTTCGGGCTAGCCGTCACCACCGCCAGCGAACGATCCGGGGTACGGTAGGCGTGCTCAAGCACCAGGTTGGTCACGCGTTCCACCTCAACACCGGGCGAATCCAGGTTCGCGTTATCGCTGACCTTACCGCGAGTATCAATGTACTCAACGGTCAGCGAACCGGCAGGTTGAGAGGAGGCCCGGCTCACCGGAGCCGCATGCAGCTGCGAGCCGTAGAACTCCCGGTTCAGGTAGTCCAGAATCACCGGGTCCATACTGCGGTGCAGCATCGCCAAGGTGCGGTTGGGCAGCACGGTAGCGAGCACATCGAAGGTGCTGTCCAGCTGCTCGTCGGTCGGCTCGGGTGCACCGAAAGTCGGCGCGGACACGATGAACGGCGAGGGGTAACCCGAATGCGGGTCACCCAGGGCAATCACCTGGTCTGCGCGGGTAATCGCCGGCAGGTTCGCCGCCAGCGGGGTCGACTCGGAGTCCAGCAGCAATACCGTATCAAAACGCATGGAGGCGGGAACCTTACGCGCCAGGGCGAAGGGGCTCGCAGTCCACAGCGGCAACAGGGTGCGCGCCATGACCGGGGCGTGAGTCAGCAGCTCCTCGAGCACGAACTCGTAGCCGCGCAGCTGGCTCTTCAGGTACGCTGCCTGATCATGCTCAGACTCAATACGCTCAGTCCACACGCGAGCAACCTTCGCCAGCAGACGCGCCGGGGCGCTAGTCATGTGGGCGTAGTCGGCACGGCGGAAACGGGACTCCGTGTCGCGCAGGCGGTCGCCGTCCAGCAGTTTACCCTCGTGATGCTGCAGCAAGAATTCCAAGGCAGACTGCCACCAGGCGAGCTCCAGCTCAGCGGAAACAACCTCGGTCGGAACCTGACGTGCGTACAGGTCATCGAGCAGCTCCGACAGGCCGCGCTCACGCAGCTTCTGGGTCAGAGCGTCACGCTCAGGCAGGGTCATCAGCAGCACGCGGTCCGCCATGAGGGCGTCCAGGCGCGCATCCAGCACGTCCAGGTCGGTGCGCACAAAATCGGTGCCCTCAACGGTGTCAGCCAGGACAATACCCAGGCCCGCCAACTCAGAAACCAGGGAGTTCAGGGCGTCAGCCAGCTGATCCAGGTTCTCCGGGATCTGCGGGGTGCGGGGCGCCTCAATGTGGCGAATCCACTCGGCACGCTCCGCCTGAACCACCTTCAGCTGCTCGTGCAGGTCACCAATATTCACGCCGGGCAGGATGTACTCCTTCGCCGCGCGGCGCAGGCGGGAACGCTGCATACTGCTCATCTCGATGCCGTTCTCACGACGCCACGCGCCCGAAGCAGTCGCCGCAATCAGGTCGGTCACCGGACGGTCGTAGACGTCCGCGCGGAAACGCTTGAGGGTCTCACGGATGCGCATCAGAATCGCCAGCTGCGACTCCCACTCGGCGATGGTGCGGCCGCGGCGCAGACCCAGCATGGCGCTGGTGCGGTTCATCGCCTCGCGCAGGTTCAGCAGGGAGGACTTGAGGGTAATGACCAGGGCGTACGCCTCGGCGGCTTCCTCGTCATTGACCAGGCGGGCACGGTACCACGGGGAGGTACGCGAAGCCGCCGCAAAACCATCAATCTCACCCAGGCGCACCAGCTCGGCACGCACCTGCTCACGCTCCATGAGCGCATCAAGCATGGGGCGGTCAAAACGCACGCGGGTTGCCGGGCCGTCCTCGGAGGCGGTCAGTTCAGCCAGACGTTGCAACGCCGAGTAGACAGAAATCTGCCAGTTCGAGTCCTTGTTCAGCAGGGCACGAGTGTGATCGAGCAGCGCGGCACGGGTCGCCACGAGCTCTTCGTTCAGGTCCTCAGAGTTCGGCTCTTCCGCGCCCTCATTGCGCACAATCGCGCGAATGAACTCGGCGCGCTGACCCTCGGAGTCGTGCTCGGCAAGCAGGTCGTAGCGCAGGCTCTCAATGCCGGTGCGCTTGAGCAGCGCCGAGAACTCGGCAAGGGTGAAGCGCTTCTCGCCCACCACGAGCACGGACTTACCGCGACCCATCAGCGCGGATGCAATGTTCACGGCGGTGCGCAACGGCTCGGTGCCGGGTGCCGCAGTGATAGTGAAGGAGAAACCGCTGACAGCGGTGTCGATAATCTCCTGGGCGTTCGCGTCAGCGTCCAGCAGGAGCATTTCTTCTGCCGGGTCGCGCTGGTCCAGGGGCTGCTGCAGGTTGTGGGCGTTGAGCTCGCGCGGCTTCACCCCGGGAACCTTCAGTGCCGCCAGGTCACGCACCAGCGGGGTGATGGCGGTGTGCGGCAGCTCGCCTAGGCTTTCCTTCAGGTCAGCAAAGGTGGAGATGAAGTACTTCGACTCAATGGTCATGCCCGGAATACGGCCTGCGGAGGCGCGCATACGCTCGATAACAGGCTCGGGGTCCAGGCGGGACATGGAGTTCGCCAGCTGCGCCACGTCCATGGTGCCCAGGTCGATGCCGTACTCCTGCTTGATCTGGCGGACCATCGCCGGGTTCAGACGTGCGGAACCGGCGAGGCGCAGCTCGAAGTCGTCGTCCTTCGGGTGCGGGGTGATGCTCAGCGGCGCCATGAGAATCGGCGCAATGAAACGCTTCTCGTAGGCAGCGGTGTCCTCGCGGGTATCGTGCGACAGCCAGGAGGCGGTACCCGCCACGAAGTAGCCGGAGTCAAGGCCGTGATCGGTGGCGAGTTCGTAGATTTTGGTACGCAGGGTGCGGGCGGAGCGCATGCCCGCCTCGAGCTGCGACTTGTCGCGCAGGATTGTGGAGAGGCGGGTCTTGCGTCCGGCGAGTAGCTGAGCCAGACCGGAGGGGTTCGCTTCGGACAGGTCGATGTGCACGTAGTCGACCTGGTTGAAGTCGAGCATCGCGTCCGGGCCGGTGTAGACGTCCATCTGTTCTGCCCAGCGCTCAAGCCCCGCCGAGGGGTCGAAGTCCTCGTGGGCGGGGTTCAGGTGTGCGGGCAGCTCGGCGATGTTGATTTCGTCGGCTACTTCGTGGGTTTCCTCTGCTGAGGTCGCGGCGGCTGCGGCGGGCTGAGCAGTATCAGCCGGGGTGCCGGGTGCGTGTTGCGCGTCGGTAGGCTCGGGAATCTGGTTCACGTCGTGAGTGTCCTTGTGGGTCAGTGCGGTGTACGTTTGCGCGTACACACCGAAGATGGTGGTTCTTCCGGGGTCCTCTGCCCGGGTGCCTCATGCTGTACTTCAAGCGGGGCGGGTGTCAGCGTGCGCCTGCGTGCTTAGTGTGCCCGCGTGCTTGCTGTCTGTTCCTCTGTGCTTACTTCGACCACATTGCGATGTTCACGGCGAGTAGCACTACGGTCACCAATACGTAGAAGACCAGGGCGGGCAGAAGCGCCCAACGGTACTTGGGTGCTAGTTCGCCTTCCAGGTTGCCGAAGCGCAGGGAGCGGAAGAGGAAGAAGCTCAGGATTGCGCCGGGCAGGTTACCGATAATGACCAGCAGTACGGTCAGGTACAGGGCGTAGGCTCGTTCGGTGCGTTCGTTCTCTGCACCTGCGAACTTGAGGGTGCCGCCCAACAGCAGGCTGAGGCATGCGTTCAGGAAAGCCACGGTGAAGAAGGGAATCTTCAGGGCTGCTTGGAAGTCCATCTGGGAGTTCGCTGCGCCCAGAGCAATCCACAGCAGTAGCAACGCGGGGATGATCATGAGGTACCAGAACAGGTACTTACGCATCTTCTCGGTGTTTTCGATGAGCGCGAAAATTGCGGTCACAGGGTGTCTCTTTCAGATGATCTCAGGCGGATTCGGTCGGATTCAGGAGGAGTGAGTGAAGGAGCAGGCGGGCACGGTAATGCCTTGTCAGACGTCGATTTCGTCCCCATTGTTGAGAGCGTCTTCCACCTGGTCCTGCAGGGACTCGCGGCGCTCATTCTCAACGTGTTCAATGTAGCGGCGCACGATGTAGTCCAGCAGCACCGACAGCGCAACGAAGGAGTAGTAGGGCTTACGCTGGGTGCTGATGTGGGTGGGGGTGGTCTGGTAGTGCAGGGAGTACTCGGCGTGTGAAGACATGTAGTTCACACCAATGGCGGTCACCGCAATCATGGGGATGCGGCGTAGCGCCAGCATCTTAATGTGTTCGCGCATGTTCTCGGTCTGACCGGAGAAGGACACAATGATGACCACGTCGTCCTGGGTCATATTGTTCATGGCGCTTTCGAACTCATTACGTGCCGGGATGACCTGGCAGAACTTACCGCAGACCTGCATGGACTTGGTAAATTCCTGCACAGCATTGCGCTGAGCGTAGCCGGTACCGAAGCAGTACACAGTGCGAGCCTCATGGATGCGCTTGAGCAGTCCGCTCAGTTCCATGTGCTCGAGGTAGTCATAGGTGCGCTGAATGTCTTCGCGGCCGCTCTCAATGAACCGCGGGTTGAAGGGTTCGCTGCGGTTCAGAGAGGACTTAATGAAGTACTTCAACTCAGCAAATCCGGAGAAGTTCAGCTTCTTCGTCAGGCGGATAATTGAGCTGGTCGAAGTATAAGTTTTATGTGCCAAAGAGTTGATCGTTGACTCCGCAACGAACTCTTCGTTTTCTAGCATGAATGCCAAAATTTCCCGTTCAGTTTCACTGAATCGGTGCTGGTTCGCATTCACGACGTCTTGTAAATCCACTCAAAGCTCCTGAATCCGATGGTGAGCAATATATAAATAGTACACGCTCTAGGGTCATCGGCCAGGGTGGGCGAGGTTGGTCGTCTCTCACTTTGGGTGGGTGCCTCGTGCAGATTTGAGTCCGGGTGCGAGCCTGGATACAGCTTCGCCGGCGGCATCGGTGTTATCCGATACCGCCGGCGAAGTCTATACCTTATGAGGCGTTATGCCGTCAGACGGTTGAAAGCTGATTCCTCTTAGGAGAGGGTCTTAGCTTCGTTCACCATGGTCTCGAAACGCTCGCGAACCTGGGGAACATCCATGCCGACGATAACCTGGAATGCCTTGCCCTTACGGACCAGACCCAGAGCGCCTGCATTCTTGAAGTCTGCATCCGAGGGGCTGACGAGGGACTCATCAGCAACGGAGACACGCAGGCGGGTTGCGCAGTTGTTCACGGTGGTGATGTTCTCTGCGCCACCGAGCAGTTCGAGGAAGCCAGCTGCACGGGGTGCGTAGAGGTCGCCGTCAGCGGACTCAGCAGCTGCGCCGCCGTTCTTCTCAGCAGCCTTAGCTGCCTTGTACTCTGCCTTGCTGTAGAGCTTGGTCTCGCCGCCGTCTTCTTCACGACCGGGGGTCTTGAAGTCAAACTTCAGAATCATGAAGCGGAAGATCAGGAAGTACAGGACGGTGAAGCACAGGCCCACACCAATCTGCATGAGGTAGGTGCCGGAGTGGTTTGCCCACAGCGGGATCCAGTTCTGGAACAGGAAGTCGAGCAGACCGCCACCCATGTAACCAACCAGACCCAGCTGGTACATGATTGCTGCCATGGATGCTGCCAGGATTGCGTGGACCAGGAACAGCGGGGGTGCAAGGAACAGGAAGGTGAACTCGAGGGGCTCGGTGATACCAATCAGGATCGCGGTGAGGCAGACGGGGATCATCAGAGCGAGAACTTCCTTGCGCTTCTCGGGACGAGCAGTGGTGTAGAACGCCGCTGCGATACCGATGGGTGCAAAGACCTTGGAGTTACCGTGCAGTGCGAAGCCGCCGCCGGGGAACAGTTCCTTCAGGGGCTTGTCGCTCTTTGCGAACTCGGTCAGGTGGGTCGGCCAGTCCTTAGCAATACCGTTCGGGGTAACAACATTACCGAAGACGAACGGGGAGTAGATAAAGTGGTGCAGACCGGTCGGAATCAGGAAGCGCTCGAGGAAGGTGTAAACCCACACGCCGAGTGCGCCGGATGCGATGAAGAAGCCCTGCAGGGAGGAGATGCCGTGCTGAGCGTAGGGCCACAGCCAGGAGAACAGGAATGCCACGGGCATCATCAGGAAGAAGCAGACGCCGTAGACGTACTGGGAACCCTGGAAGATACCGAGGAAGTCGGGCAGCTTCTTGTCGAACCAGCGGTTGTGTACCCACACCACGATTGCGGAGATGATGATTGCACCGAAGATACCGGTGTCCATGGTCTTGATACCGGCGATCATCTTCAGACCGGTACCTGCCGCACTCTCAGAGATGTCGGTGGTGTAGTCCAGGTCGAAGAAACCGGTGCCGCCCTTGCCCCATACCTTGAGCATGGCGCCGACGAAGTAGTTGAAGGTCAGGTAGACCATTGCAGCTTCCATCACTGCACGTGCGTTAGCGGTCTTTGCCAGTGCAATGGGCAGACCGATCACGAAGAGCAGTTCCATCTGGTTGAAGACGGTCCATGCGCCGGACTCCCAAACGGACCAGAAGTGGTTCCACGCGCTTTCCTTGTCAGCAGCGAGGGGAATCAGGTCGCCGTTCTGTGCAATGATCGCAATACCGACCGCGAGGCCAGCGAATGCGAAGAGAAGAACGGGTGCCAGCATGGCAGAGCCGAACCTCTGTACTTTTTCCATCATGAGGCTATACGCCCTTTCGGGTTGTCGAGTGAGCGGACGCAGGTGCCGGCGATCGTTGCCGGTCTGCGGTGGCAACGCCGTATCTTTATACCCTCAAACGAAAGTATATGAGACGGGTGCCACATATCCTGCGTGCGCTAAATGCCGAATGTGTTTTAGACAGAAACAATAATGCCAGGTCATACCTGCCCACAGGTACCAAAACTGTGAGTTTTGAAAGAGTTTTTCAGAACCTGAAACATATCCCGGCACTGGTTAAAAATACTTGCTGCAGATGAGACTTTTTCCCTATTACCTAGCGCACAGAATCGATAGCATAAACAGTGCGCCCATAGAGGTCAGAGTGCATAAACACTCACCACCTCAATACGCGGTGCGCATATCATTCTTCAACCTCACACATACCCCGGACTTAATACATGCGCTTCCTCACCCTCAACACGCACAGCTGGTGCGAAATCCACCAGATTGCCAAAATCCGCACCCTCGCAAAGTTCATCATTGAACAGCAGGTGGATGTCATTGCGCTGCAGGAAGTCAACCAGCTCACCTCCACCCCCGTGGTGAAGGACCCCCTCAACTACCGCGGCGGCGCAGGCGTGCCGGTTCACGAAGACAACTACGCCCTGCTACTCGTGCAGGCACTCAACGAAATGGGCGCAACCTACGAGTGGACTCTCACCGAAGCCCACATCGGTTGGGACCTCTACGACGAATGCGTAGCAATTCTCTCGCGCCTGCCGATTCGCGGCATCAAGCCCATCGACATGTCCCCCGAGTACGGTTACCACCAGGTACAGCGCCGTGCAGCGCAGGCGGCGCTCATCGAAACTGAGACGGGTACCTTCTGGTGCGCAACCACCCACATGTCCTGGTGGGACTTCGACGGTGAGCCCCTCTTCGCGCAGGAATACACCCGCCTCTCACAGGCCCTGGCAGAATGTGCCCTCACCGCACCCGTACTGCTCGGCGGCGACTTTAACTCCGCCGCGCATCTGAGCGATGAAGGCTACGCGCTGGTCACCTCCAGCGGCATGATTGATACCCGCTCACTGGCGGAACACACCGACGGCGAAAACACCGTCCACCGCGAAATCGCCGGCTGGGAAGGTAGCACGGACGCCAAGCGCATTGACTTCGTGTTCGCTGACCGACTGCTCACGGTGAACTCGCACGCGGTAGTCTTCCGCGACAACTCCCCCGAAGCCATCTCCGACCACAGCGGTCTACTCCTAGAAATTGACCCCTCCAGCTGGGCACCGCAGAGCCTCCTGACGCCCCTCACCACCCAGCACTAAGGTCATCAGACTTTAGCCGCCTATAGAGCGGCCCCGCACAACACTCATCCATACCAAGGGAAGGAAGAACAATGACGACCCAGACCCAGTGGTGGCAGGAACCCGTTGTCTACCAGATTTACCCCCGCTCCTTCAACGACTCCAACGGCGACGGCATCGGCGATCTGCCCGGCATTACCGAGAAGATTCCGTACCTGGCAGACCTCGGCATCGAAGTACTGTGGCTCTCCCCCATCTACGCTTCCCCGAACGACGATAACGGCTACGACATCTCCGACTACCGCGCCATCATGACCGAGTTCGGCACCATGGAAGACTTCGATGAGCTACTCGAAACCGCACACAAGCACGGCATCAAGCTCATGATGGACCTCGTCGTCAACCACACCTCCGACGAGCACGAATGGTTCAAGCAGGCACGCTCCTCCAAGGACAACCCCTACCGCGACTACTACATCTGGCGCGACCCCAAGGGCTTCGACGAGGACGGCAAGCCGATTCCGCCGAACAACTGGATTTCCTGCTTCAGCCCCTCCGTGTGGGAATGGGACGAGGCGACCGGCCAGTTCTACCTGCACTACTTCTCCGTCAAGCAGCCCGACCTGAACTGGGAGAACCCGAAGGTCCGCGAAGAGGTCTACGACATCATGCGCTTCTGGCTGGACAAGGGCGTGGACGGCTTCCGTATGGACGTCATCAACCTGATTTCTAAGGACCTCTCCTTCCCCGAGGACCCGGCAGTTCTCGCTGGCGGCCTCGACAACTCCCTGGCTGTCGCAGCCAACGGCCCGCGCGTGCACGAATTCCTGCAGGAGATGAACCGCGAGGTCTTGAGCAAGTACCCGGTCATGACCGTGGGCGAAACCCCCTGCGTGACCGTGGACGACGCCGCACTCTACACCGGTTTCGACCGCAACGAGCTGCAGATGGTGTTCCAGTTCGAGCACATGGACGTAGACGCCTCCGAAGGTGGCGTGACCGGCAAGTGGTCCGACCGCCGCTTCAACCTGGTTGATCTCAAGAAGGTCCTCACCCACTGGCAGGAAGGCCTGCACGGCCGCGGCTGGAACTCCCTGTACTGGAACAACCACGACCAGCCGCGCACCGTCTCCCGCTTCGGTAACGACTCCCCCGAGTACCGCACTGTCAGCGCCAAGATGCTCGGCACCGTGCTGCACCTGATGCAGGGCACCCCCTACATCTACCAGGGTGAAGAGCTGGGCATGACCAACGTCTTCTTCGACGATGTGAAGGACTACAACGACCTGGAGATTCACGACTCCTGGCGCAAGTACGTTGAAGAGTCGGGCCGTGTCTCCGCTGAGGACATGCTGCGCTACATCAGCGCCTCCGGCCGCGATAACGCCCGCACCCCCATGCAGTGGACCGCTGGCGAGAACGCAGGCTTCACCTCCGGCACCCCGTGGCTGAAGCTGAACCCGCGCTACACCGAAATCAACGCGGAGGCAGAGCTCGCTGACCAGGATTCGGTGTTCTACCACTACCGCGATCTGATTAGCCTGCGCCGCGAGCACCCGATCGTCCTGACCGGCGAGTACCGCCTGCTGGATGAAGAGGATGACCAGGTTTACGCCTACCTGCGCGTGAACTCCGATGAGGACGCCGCCGCAACCGGCGAGCGCGCACTGCTGGTCGTCGCGAACTTCACCGATGACACTGTTCAGCTGAACTACGCGGGCGGCAACCTGGATTCGGTGGTGCTGACCAACTCGCAGGCACTCTCTCCGACTGAGCTGAAGGCAATCGAGAACACCCCGAAGCTGATTAGCTCGAACTACCGCGATGAGAACCGCGAGTTCACTGACGAGGGCACTCTGCTGCGCCCCTACGAGGCGAAGGTGTACCTCTTCGGTAACGCCAAGTAGTCGTACCCCACTCTTACTGTGCGAAGGGGGACCAGATACAGACATTCCGGTCCCTCTTCGCCCTATACTTCAATCACAGACAAAATTTGTTCCTCTTTTCGGCTGGATGGCCGGTACAGAAAGGCAATTATGAGCAATTCCGAGGCATACCAGGTTCCCTCCTACGAAGGCCGCCAGTGGTGGAAGGAAGCCGTGGTGTACCAGGTGTACCCCCGTTCCTTCAACGACGCAAACGGCGACGGTATTGGCGACCTGAAGGGCATCACCGAGAAGCTGCCCTACCTGGCTAAGCTGGGCATCAACGTCATCTGGCTCTCCCCCGTGTTCGACTCGCCGAACGTGGACAACGGCTACGACATCTCTGACTACTTCGCGATCATGAGTGACTTCGGCACCATGGAAGACTTCGATGAGATGCTCGAAACCGCCCACAAGCACGGCATCAAGATCCTGATGGACCTGGTCGCAAACCACACCTCCGATGAGCACCCCTGGTTCAAGGAATCCCGCTCCTCCAAGGACAACCCCTACCGCGACTACTACATTTGGAAGGACCCGAAGGGCTTCGACGAGGACGGCAACCCGATTCCTCCGAACAACTGGGCGTCCGAGTTCGGCGGCCCGGCGTGGGAGTGGGACGAGGCGACCGGCCAGTTCTACCTGCACATCTTCTTCAAGGAACAGCCCGACCTGAACTGGGAGAACGAGAAGGTTCGCGAGGACCTGTACTCCATGGTCCGCTGGTGGCTGGACAAGGGCGTTGACGGCTTCCGCCTGGACGCTATCAACATCATCTCCAAGCCCGAGGGCTACCCGGATGACCCCTCCACCGACTATGAGAAGCACACTTCCTCGATTCCGTTCGTCATCACGAACGGCACCATGGTGCACCCGTGGATGAAGGAGCTCACCCGCGAGACCTTCAGCCGCTACGACGTGATGACCGTGGGCGAGACCAGCGCAACCAGCCCCGAGGACGCTAAGCTGTGGGCTGGCTACCACACCGGTGAGCTGAACATGATCTTCCACTTCGATCACATGGGCGTGGATAACGACCCGAACGGCAATCTGGGCGGCAAGTGGTCCTACGCACCGTACAAGCTGACCGAGCTCAAGCGCATCCTGAACGACTGGCAGACCACCCTGGAGGGTAACGCCTGGGGTTCGCTGTACTGGAACAACCACGACCAGCCGCGCGTTGTCTCCCGCTTCGGTAACGATTCGGATGAGTTCCGCACCCTGTCCGCTAAGCAGTTGGCGACCACTCTGCACTTCATGCAGGGCACCCCGTACATTTACCAGGGTGAAGAGCTGGGCATGACCAACGTGAAGTTTGATTCGATTGAGGATTACCGCGATGGTGACTCGATCCGCTTCTACGAGGACATGCACGTTGATCACAAGCGTCTGAGCCACGAAGAGGCGATGCAGGCGATTTACATTAAGGGCCGCGATAACGCTCGTACCCCGGTTCAGTGGGATGCCTCCGCTAACGGTGGTTTCAGCCCCGAGGGTGTGACCCCGTGGATTGCTGTGAACCCGAACTACCCGGCGATTAACGCTGAGGCTGTTCTGGCTGATGAGGATTCGATTTTCTACCACTACCAGCAGCTGGTGGCTCTGCGCCGCGGCAAGCTGAAGGACCTGATGGTTTACGCAGCCTTCGCTCCGGTGGATTCGGTTCAGGTTCCGCACAACGAGGATGAAGCTGTGTACGCGTACACCCGTACCGGTGGTGCGGATGGCAGCCCCGCGAATGAGTCTTTGCTGGTTGTTTCGAACTTCACCGACCAGGAGCAGGAGCGCGACTTCGCGGTGCTTTCTGAGGCTCGTGAGGCTGGTGCTCGTGTTGAGCTGGTGAGCTCGAACTACAAGGACGACGCGGGTTCGACCCTGCGCCCCTACGAGGCGAAGGTGTACCACATCGTTCGCTAAGCGCTGTAGCTCGTTGAGTGCTACCGTGTGCCGATAAGGTGATAGACAGCAGAAGGAGGGTGAGGCTTATGCCCCGCCCTCCTTTTGTGTTGTCTCCTGTGTTCTCCCGGCGTGCTTTCTTGGCTCTACTTAGCTGGCGAAGACGAGCTGCAGGATCGGCACGGCGAGCGCTATCATTCCTACGCTGACGGCCGCCCCTGCGGCAATGACGGGGGCTGCGGTGCCTTCGTGCCGGTAGTGGGTTTCCAGAATGACGATATTAGCGGCTGGCGGTAGCACTCCGAGGATAAAAAGTACCTGTGGGTGCGCCAGTAGCTGCTCGAGGTGCACTCCAGTGTGCGTGTGCATCCAGTGTGCGGCGGTGAGTACGCCGACGCTGTAGACGCTCACGAGCACGGCGCGTAGGAATGCCCATCCGGCGGCGCGGGTCAGGTCGGCGCGGTGTAGCTTGGCGACACCGAGCCACATGCCCAGAACAATCAGTCCGATAAAGCTGAAAATCCAGGTCAGTACCCGGTAGAAACCCGCCCCGTGAACGCTCAGGAAAGAGCCGGCGGGCAGGCAGAGCAGACCCACCACCACGGCGATAACCGGCGGGCTGGTACGCAGCCCCCGCAGCACCGTGTGGAGGGTTTCACCACGGCTCCTAGTGGCTCGTGCATCCTGTGTTGTGTGTGAGTTCTGCGCGGCTCGTGCACTTGAGGCGGCGCGCTCCCCGGCATCTGTTGTAGAACCGCCTCGTAGCAGCGAGGTGCCCAGAATATTTCCCATGATGGAGTTGCCGATATACGCGCCGATGTAGACTCGCACGGCTTCCTCACCCCAGAACCCGGCGACCACGTGGATGCCGAAGAGTCCCGCGTTCAGATAGACGAAGGCGAGTTTCTGCACGGGGTCGCGGGTGATGCGCCCGGCGCAGAGCACTCCGAGGAGCATCAGCACCATGGTGGAGGCTGCAACGAAGAAAAGCTCAGGGCGGCTGGTGGCGACGGTGTAGATGATGACGGCGGGAATGATCCAGCGGGTCAGCAGGGCGGAGGCGCTTTCTTTCAGGCGGTTGCCCCAGTGCTCAGGTAGCAACATTGCGAGCCCGAATCCTGCCCCTAAGTAGAGGAGTGGGAGGATGATTCCCATGCTCGTTCCTTTCGCTGTTGCTGTGTCTGTGCCGTTGTTTTACGGCTATGGTCCCTGTCTAATAACCCTACCCTGAACCTTCAGGTTGAGGTTTACTGCTTTTTCGTTGTATTTTTCGAAATTTTCGCGTCATATTGCATCATATTCGCTGATGCTCTCGTTTTTTATACTGCTCGCTTCTAATCTTGAAATATAGAGAGAATATATTTTCCACCACATTCTTTCGTTCTATCACCGACACTCATTTCTTACGAGATTAGGAACTAGGCTGTTCCTTCTCCCGTGAGGCTAAATATGCAGGAGCCCGCAATGCAGCAGCCGTATCTTTCGTCCCCTCCCGAATCTGGAGGCGTCCCGCAGCGTCCGGCGCAGGTTTCCAGTCAGCATGCTGATTCGCATATTCCGTGGCGTTCATCAGCTCCACTTACTGCCCCCGCTACAGCTTCTGTAGCGACTGTACCCGCCCCTGATGGCCCTGAGCGCACGTTTAGGGTTCCTCACCCGGTGTTGAGCGCTATCTCGTGGATGATTGCGGCTGCGAGCGCTGCATGGCTTGTCATTCTGGCTGTTTCGTTGACGATGATTGTGGCGTCGGGTCTGAGCCATGATTCTGAGTTTGTGATGCTGACCTATGGTGTGTACATGGCGTGCGCGTTTGGCTTCTGCTGTTTTGGTACGTTTTTTGCTTTGCATTTTGGGTTGGGGTCGAGCGCTCATTGGCGTGATTCGATTCGCCACCCGCATCACCCACACTAAAAAGGTTTATTTCTAGGCGTAGTTTTTTAGGGCATTTATTTGGAGTGCGTTTTTATTTAGACTCGCAGTTTAAATAAATAGACGATTTTTTATAAATCCTAAAACGCTTTCCCTTTTTCTACACGACTTAATGCAAGAAGCCGCCCGGCGCATCCACAAACAGGATGCACCGGGCGGCTTCTTCACGGGCTTTGCCTCCGCTATATTGCAGGTTCGAAGGGGTTCAGGAGTCGAACATGCAGACGCTCAAAATCTTTGACGTTGCGCGTTACAAGGGTAAGGCCGTGTGCCAGCGCGGTCGCAGCAATCCAGGCGTCATTCTCCGGCGCTTTATCCGGTACATGAAGCCCTGCACAATAATCAGCTACAGCCCCGTCAATAACAAGAGTTCGTTTCTGAAATTTCTCTCGAACTGTCGAGCACCATTCACGCAGATACGCTCCTTGTGCCGGATCTTTACGCTCCATGGCGAGTACTCCACGCTCCAGCTCCATCAAGGTCACGACGCTAATATAGAGCGGCCTATCGGAGTAAACACGAAACCACGATTCAAAGACAGGGTCAGCTTTACCTCGAGAGAATTTCCACAGCTCAGAAATGACATTGGTATCAAGCAGATACATCGTTACCCCTAGAACTCTACGACGGGGCGCTGATGAGTGGAACGTTCAGCCACAGGAAAATCTTCAGGTAGGTCTACATCCCCAGCAGGTTGAGGGTAGTTAGCGAAGAAGTCATAGAGAGAAGACTCATCCTGCTGGCTACGCGAATACTCTTCGTAGGTCATGAGGACATACGTAGGTTCACCACGCTTAGTGATAATAACGGGTGATTGCTGGGCCTGCTTCTGGGCCTTGGCGAGATTCTGGTTGAACTCGCGGCTCGTCATAACGGTCATAATTTCCCCCTTGTTGCTCACGACATGAAAACATAAATAATGTAACTACGTAGCTACATTATATTTTCCATCTGGTACTAGGACAACCCCCCCTCTATCTTTCAACCCGCTATTTTCGCGTTAGGAAGATGCAAAAGAAGCCGCCCGGCGCATCCACATTCGGATGCACCGGGCGGCTCCTTCACAGGCTCCCAGCTACAAAGCTAGGTAGCCCAAGCGGGATTACTCCCACGCGGGGATTACTCCCACTCAATGGTTCCCGGGGGCTTGGAGGTAACGTCCAGCACCACTCGGTTAACGTCCTTGACCTCGTTCGTAATACGGTTCGAGATCTTAGCCAGCAGGTCGTATGGCAGGCGCGACCAGTCAGCGGTCATTGCGTCTTCCGAAGAGACCGGGCGCAGAACAATCGGGTGGCCATAGGTACGGCCGTCACCCTGAACGCCCACGGAGCGAACGCCAGCCAGCAGAACCACGGGGCACTGCCAGATGTGCTCGTCCTGACCTGCTGCGGTCAGCTCTTCACGCACGATAGCGTCAGCGGCACGCAGGGTGTCCAGGTTCTCGCGGTTAACCTCGCCGACAATGCGGATGCCCAGGCCGGGGCCGGGGAACGGCTGACGTGCCACGATCTTCTCGGGAACGCCGAGCTCACGACCGATAGCGCGAACCTCGTCTTTGAACAGGGTGCGCAGCGGCTCAACCAGTTCGAAGGTCAGGTCGTCGGGAAGGCCGCCCACGTTGTGGTGGCTCTTAATGTTTGCGGTGCCGTCGCCGCCGCCGGACTCGACAACGTCCGGGTACAGGGTGCCCTGGACCAGGAACTTGATGTCTGCGCCCTCTTCGCCAGCTTCGGCAATCAGCTTGCGCTGTGCCTCTTCGAAGGAGCGGATGAACTCGCGGCCGATAGCCTTACGCTTCGCCTCGGGCTCGGTGATGCCATCGAGAGCGGAGAGGAAACGCTTCGACTCGTCGATGGTGATGACCTTAATGCCCATGGATGCTGCGTAGTCCTGCTCGACCTGTTCGCGCTCGCCTTCACGGAGCAGACCGTGGTCGATGAAGAAGCAGGTGAGCTGGTCGCCGACAGCCTTGTGCACGAGTGCTGCTGCCACGGAGGAGTCAACGCCGCCGGAGAGCGCGCAGATGACGCGGTCGCTACCGACCTGCTCGCGGATCTTTGCGACCTGCTCTTCGATGATGTTGTTGGTGGACCAGGTGGGCTTCAGGCCTGCCACATTGTAGAGGAAGTTCTCCAGGGCGACCTGGCCGTAGTCGGAGTGCTTCACCTCGGGGTGCCACTGCACGCCGCCGAGCTTACGGGACTCGTCCACGAATGCTGCCACGGATGCGCCGGGGGTCTTTGCCAGCACCTCGAAGCCTTCGGGGGCTTCGGTCACGGAGTCACCGTGAGACATCCACACGTTCTGGGTGGTGGGGGTGCCGGTGAGGAAGGAGGAGTTCTCAGCGCAGACCACAGCGTCGGTTGCGCCGTATTCGCGCAGACCGGTCTGGGCGACGGTGCCGCCGAGGGTCTGGGCCATCACCTGGAAGCCGTAACAGATACCGAAGATCGGCACGCCAGCTTCGAAGAGGGCCTTGTCGCCCTTGGGTGCGCCATCGGCGTAGACCGAGGAGGGGCCACCGGAGAGCACGATGGCTGCCGGGTTCTTG
The DNA here is from genome assembly GCF_041432805.1 of Rothia sp. 27098_8_27. NCBI lineage: Bacteria > Bacillati > Actinomycetota > Actinomycetes > Micrococcales > Micrococcaceae > Rothia > Rothia sp. 27098_8_27. The sequence continues at coordinate 887,087 of NZ_JAPWAJ010000001.1, forward strand.
GCGAGCATCTTCTCGGTGCTCATGGAGTGGGGGACGATTTCGGAGTAGATGCCGGCTTCACGCACGCGACGAGCGATGAGCTGCGCGTACTGTGCACCGTAATCTACCACCAGGACGGGACGCTCTTCGAGCTGGTCCAGGTTCACAGAGTTGGTCACGAAAATTACCTCAACGTGTTGGTACTAATCCGCGCACTTGCGCGGGGATATATCTATTTTACGCTATCGCTGTACGCCGCCGACGGTACGTAGCCGCTCCCCCATCCGGAGGTGCCGCTACATGCTCTAACGGGGGTAGAGCGTGCGTATAGAAAGCACCGCCCGGCGACCGGCAGATCACAACCTGCCAACCGCCAAGCGGTGATTCATGAAGCTACATTAGCCGCGGTACGCAGGAACCACGGTCAGGTCAGCCTTCTGGAACTTCTTCAGGTCCAGGTAACCGCAGTTAGCCATTGCGCGCTTGAGCGCACCGACAATGTTGCTGGTGCCGTTCACGTGGTGCGAAGGACCGTACAGGACCTCCTCCAGGGAGCCGACAACACCCAGCGGGGTGCGCACGCCGCGCGGGAAGTCCAGCGAGTGCGCCTCATTGCCCCAGTACCAGCCCTGGCCGGGAGCCTCGGATGCGCGAGCCAGCGGAGCGCCCAGCATGACAGCGTCAGCGCCCAGTGCAAGCGCCTTCACCATGTCGCCGGAGCGGCCCAGGGAGCCGTCAGCGATCACGTGTACGTAGCGGCCGCCGGACTCATCCAGATAGTCCGAACGTGCCGCAGCCACGTCGGCGATAGCGGTTGCCATGGGTGCGGAGATGCCCAGGCCCTGGCGGGTGGTCTGTGCAGAACCGCCGCCGAAGCCCACCAGCACGCCGGCTGCGCCGGTACGCATCAGGTGCTTAGCCTGCGAGTAGCCAGCAACGCCACCAACAATGACCGGAACGTCCAGCTCGTAGATGAACTTCTTCAGGTTCAGCGGCTCGTGCGAGGTGGAAATGTGCTCGGCAGAGACGGACGCGCCACGGATGACGAACAGCTCAACACCTGCCTTCACCACGGTCTCGTAGTGCTCCTGGGTATTCTGCGGGCTCAGGGAGCCTGCAACGACCACGCCGGAGTCACGAATCTCTTCCAAGCGTGCAGTAATCAGTTCCGGCTTAATCGGCTCGGAGTAAATCTGCTGCATGCGGGTGGTTGCGGAGGCGGGGTCCGCCTCGGGCAGCTCAACAATCTCGTCGAGCAGCGGCTGCGGGTCCTCGTAGCGGGTCCACAGGCCCTCGAGGTTCAGCACGCCCAGGCCACCCAGCTTACCCAGTGCAATGGCGGTCGCCGGGGACATGACCGAGTCCATGGGCGCACCAATGATGGGGGTGTCGAACTTGAAGGCGTCAATCTGCCAGGAGGTGTCGACGTCGCGGCGGTCGCGGGTACGGCGGGTGGGAACCAGCGCCACATCGTCCAGGGAGTAGGTGGGGCGGGCGTTCTTGGAGAGGCCAATCTGAATTTCAGACATGGGGTGAATCCTTTCGAATTCGGTTTGAGGGGTGCCGCTGGGCGTTATTCGCGCCGATGCCCGCCCGATACCTGAACGGGTATGGGGCGGGCTCAACGGCGCATGGTGTGCACACCATGCGGCGAATCATCGTTGGTGAGGCGTTTTAGCGGCGGTAGTTCGGTGCCTCAACGGTCATCATGATGTCGTGCGGGTGCGATTCCTTCAGACCTGCGGGGGTGATGCGCACGAACTGACCCTTGTACTTGAGTTCCTCGATGGTGCGGGAACCGACGTAGAACATGGTCTGGCGCAGGCCGCCTTCGAGCTGGTGAATCACTGCGGAGAGCGGGCCGCGGAAGGGAACCTGACCCTCAATACCCTCGGGGATCAGCTTCTCTTCGCTGGAGACGTCAGCCTGGAAGTAGCGGTCCTTGGAGAAGGACTTGTGGCGGCCGCGGGTCTGCATTGCGCCCAGCGAACCCATGCCGCGGTATGCCTTGTACTGCTTACCGTTCATGAAGATCAGCTCACCGGGGGACTCGGTGGTACCAGCCAGCAGGGAGCCGAGCATCACGGAGTCAGCGCCTGCAACCAGTGCCTTGCCGATCTCGCCGGAGTGCTGCATACCGCCGTCAGCGATCAGCGGCACGCCTGCCGGGATTGCTGCCTTAGCGGACTCGTTGATAGCGGTCACCTGGGGAACGCCAACACCGGCGATAATGCGGGTGGTGCAGATGGAGCCGGGACCAACGCCGACCTTCACGCCGTCAGCGCCGGCGTCGATGATTGCCTGTGCGCCCAGGCGGGTTGCAGCCTGGCCACCGATGACGTCCACGTGTGCTGCGGCGGGGTCCTTCTTCAGGCGGGCAATCATGTCGAGCACGCCCTGGGAGTGGCCGTTTGCGGTGTCCACGAACAGTGCATCGACGCCTGCCTCGACCAGGGTCATTGCGCGCTCGTAGCCGTCGCCGAAGAATCCGATAGCGGCGCCGGCACGCAGGCGGCCGTCCTCGTCCTTGGTGGCGTTGGGGTACTGCTCAGTCTTGACGAAGTCCTTGAGGGTAATCAGACCGGCGAGCTTGCCTGCGTCGTCGATTAGGGGCAGACGCTCAATCTTGTTGTTGGACAGCAGTGCGAATGCTTCGTCCTTGGTGACGCTGGGGTGCGCGGTGACCAGCGGCATGGGGGTCATGATGTCGCGGACGCGAATACCCTCGTAGTCGGAGCGGGAGATGTAGCGGATATCGCGGTTGGTGATGATACCTTCCAGCACGCCCTCTTCGCTGACGACGGGCAGACCGGAGACCTTGTAGTAGCCGCAGACCTCGTCGTATTCGGCGATGGTTGCGTCAGCACCGATGGTGACGGGGTTAATGATCATGCCGGACTCGGAGCGCTTAACGCGGTCCACGTGTGCAGCCTGGTCCTCGATGGAGAGGTTGCGGTGAATAACGCCCATACCGCCCAGACGTGCCATAGCGATTGCCATAGCGGAGTCGGTCACGGTGTCCATTGCGGCGGAAATGATGGGGGTGTTCAGGGTGATGCGCTTGGACAGGCGGGTGGAGGTGTCCGCATCGGAGGGGATGACGTCGGTGTTGCCGGGCAGCAACAGCACGTCATCGTAGGTCAGGCCGGTGAAGCCGAAGGGATCCTCGGACAGAGCGGTGGGAATGGTCATTGTCTACCTTTCGGATGCTGGCTTCATCGGTGAGAAGCTCAGCCTATACGTTGCGTATGTCAAGATGCGGTACGACCCGTCTGCTCGCACCCCACAAGGTGGTTTGAGCGCAAACGGGAACAGCTTACCTTCTATAGTAAACCGCTAAAGGTTTCTTTGCTGAGAAGCACTCATAGTAAGCGCCCCTCAGCGGGAGGCTGTCGGCAGGTTCTAGCGCCCCCACGAACGCGAGCGCATCCGAGCCTACCGACAGCGAGTGCCCGGTACCGCCTCCATAGTGGAGGGGGCGGCACCGGGCACACACACTATTTAGTCTTCTTCAGTTTCTTCGGGCTTCTCAACCACCAGGGTCTCGGTGGTCAGCACCAGAGCCGCGATGGAGGACGCGTTCTGCAGAGCCGAACGGGTCACCTTCACCGGGTCAATCACACCGGCTTCGATGAGGTCCACGTACTCGCCGGTCTTGGCGTTGAAGCCGTGACCCACGGGCAGTTCGGAGACCTTGGAGACGATGACGTAGCCGTCTTCGCCAGCGTTCTCAGCGATCCAGCGCAGCGGCTGAACCAGAGCGCGGCGAACAATCTGTACACCAACGTTTGCGTCGTGGTTACCCAGGTCCATGCCGTCCAATGCCTTCAGCGCGTGAACCAGTGCGGAACCGCCACCGGAGACGATGCCCTCTTCCAGAGCGGCACGGGTGGAGGACACAGCGTCCTCGATGCGGTGCTTGCGTTCCTTCGCCTCAACCTCAGTTGCGGCACCGACCTTGATGACGCCCACGCCGCCGGCGAGCTTAGCCAGGCGTTCCTTGAGCTTCTCGCGGTCCCATTCGGAATCCACGCGCTCAATTTCGCGGCGCAGCTGCTGCACGCGGTCCTCGATTGCCTCGGGGTCGCCGCCGCCGTCCACGATGGTGGTGTGGGACTTGGTGACGGTCACGCGGCGTGCCGAGCCCAGGTGCTCCAGGGTGACCTGCGGCAGGTCAATACCGAGCTCGCCGGTCACGACGGTGCCGCCGGTCAGAATTGCCAGGTCCTGCATGATTGCCTTGCGGCGGTCACCGAAACCGGGAGCCTTCAGAGCGACCACGTTGATGGTGCCGCGCAGCTTGTTCACGACCAGTGCGGAGAGCGCCTCGCCGTCAACGTCTTCTGCGATGATGGTCAGCGGCTTCTTCGCCTGAACGATCTTCTCGAGCACGGGCATGATTTCTGCGATGGTGGAAATCTTGCCCTGGTACAGCAGCACGAGGCTGTTCTCCAGCACTGCTTCGCCGCGCTCAGCGTCGGTGACGAAGGAGGGCGATAGGTAGCCCTTGTCGAACTGCATACCTTCGGTGATGTCCAGTTCGATTTCGGTGGAGGAGCCGTCTTCAATGGTGATGACGCCGTCCTGGCCGACCTTCTCGAAGGCGCGAGCCAGCAGCTCACCGATCTGCTCGGACTGCGCGGAGATAGCGGCAACGTGCGCCACCTCGGGGCCCTGCACGGGGCGTGCGTTCTCGAGCAGTCGTGCGGAGACAGCCTCCACAGCAGCCTCGATGCCGCGCTTGACGTCGGCAGGTGCCGCGCCGCTGGTGACATTGCGCAGGCCCTCGTTGACCAGTGCCTGTGCGAGCACGGTTGCGGTGGTGGTGCCGTCACCGGCTACGTCGTTGGTCTTGGTGGCGACTTCCTTCGCCAGCTGGGCGCCCAGGTTCTCGTACGGGTCGTCCAGTTCAATTTCACGGGCAATGGACACGCCGTCGTTGGTGATGACGGGTGCGCCCCACTGCTTGTCGAGCACAACGTTGCGCCCGCGCGGGCCGAGGGTTACCTTGACCGCGTTTGCCAGCTTATCGACGCCAGCCTGCAGGGACTTGCGGGCGGCATCGTTGAATTCAAGCTGCTTTGCCATGTGTTCGCTACTCCTAGTGCGTCACAGAAAGGAAAATTTGAGGGGCAGATGATAGCTCATGCGCCGTACCGGATGAGCGGTACGGCGCATGAGCATCTGAAAGTATTAGTCGACGATTGCCAGAACGTCGCGTGCGGAGAGAATCAGGTACTCTTCGCCCTGGTACTTGACCTCGGTGCCACCGTAGCGGGAGAACACGACAACGTCGCCTTCCTTGATGTCTACGGGAATGCGGTTGCCCTTCTCATCCACGCGGCCCGGGCCAACGGCGACAACGCGTGCTTCCTGCGGCTTTTCCTTCGCAGTTTCGGGGATGACCAGACCGGATGCGGTGGTCTGCTCAGCCTGCTCGATCTTGATAACGACGCGGTCTTCCAGGGGCTTGATAGCCATAATCGGTTCCTCCGGGTTGTGGATTTACGTTTGATGCGAGACAGCGGCGCAGTGGTGCGCCCGATGACTGTCTCGAGTGCTACCTCAACTCTAGTTTCACCTGTGCTTTCGGTCAAGAAAAGCGCCCCTCTGCCGGGGTGTTTCACCGCAAGGCGAACGCTGAGCAAAAAGCTGGGCAAATCAGGCTCCCCACCTGCCAAAACCGGCACCCCGTAAAATGAGGAGCATGCCTATTCCCGCATCCCCTTTTACTCCCGCCGCCGAGCTTCCGTTCAGTACCGAAGCGCTCGCGGCAGCCGATGAGCTCTACCCGCTGGGCTCAGATACGCTCAGCGCCGTTACATCTTTGCGTTCGCGAGGTTTTAGCCCCGAGGAGTCTACACAGATTATTTCGCTGGCGCAGGCTCGTACCCGTGCGCGCGCCAAATTCGGCGAGCGCGCCCGCACGCTCATGCTCACTCAGGAGGCTGCAGAGCAGGCGACCCGCCCGGTGATTGCCCACTATCGTGCTCAGCGCCTGCGCCCGGTTGCCGGCACGGTGGCTGATTTGGGTTGCGGTATTGCGTCGGATTCTGCCGTGTATGCGGCGGAGCGCGGTGCCGTGGTTGCGGTGGAGTTGGACCCGTTGACGGCTTCTTTTGCAGCGAAGAACCTTGAGTTTTGCCCGCAGGCGCGCGTGTATTCGGGGGATGTGACCGATTATGTGCACGGTGAGCTTCTGGACGCTGCCGGTGAGCCGGTGGGCATTGTGTGGATGGACCCGGCACGCCGCGAGTTGCGCGGTGCTAAGAAGGCTCAGACGGAGCGCCTTTTTGATCCGGAGGCGTTCTCTCCTCCGTTCTCGTTCGTGCTGAATCTGGCACGTACGGGCGTGCCGATGGGCGTGAAGCTGGGTCCCGGTTTTCCGCATGAGGGCATCCCCTCGCCCGAAGATATTGCGTCGGAGGCAAACCCCAACCCGCGTGTTGAGGCGGAGTGGATCCAGTCGGAGGGTTCCCTCGCCGAGTTGGTGCTCTGGTTTAACGCGCTAGCTCAGGAGGGGGTGGCTCGCACGGCAACCTCTGTGCATGAAACCCCTGCGCGCGAGCTGCCTGCGGAAAAAGTCGACCTCGGTGAAAGCTCCCATGAAGGCTCCAACGACGCCCGTTCCCTGCTGCCTCCCTACGAGGCGGTGAGCTTCCGTAGCCCCCTGACGGCGGAAGATGCACAGCAGAGCGTTGAAGTTCCGGCGTCCTTGCCGCAGCCGGGTGAATACCTGTTGGAGCCCGCCCCGGCGATTGTGCGCTCGCACCTGGTCGCTGAGTTTGCGCAGAGTATTGGCGCGCATCTGCTGGATGAGCACCTGGCGTACCTGTGTTCTGCCGAGCCGGTGGAGCATCCGCTGGTTGCCTGTTACGAGGTGCTGGAGGAGGTTCCCCTGCAGGAGAAGCAGCTGAAGCGTTGGGTGCGTGAGCAGGGCTTTACGGCGCTGACGATTAAGAAGCGTGGCGTGGACATTGTTCCGGAACAGTTGCGTGCGCGTCTGCTGGGTTCTGCGGGTTCTAAGCCTTCCAAGAAGAAACAGAAAAAGAACGCTAATTCTTCTTCGGATGCCCAGGAGCCCTCATACCGTCCGGCAACGCTGGTCTTTACCCGCATCGGTTCGGGTAGGGATTCACGCCGCGTCGGCTGGCATGTGCGCCCGCTCTAACCTCGCCAGCCCCGGCCGCCCATCCCTAACTACCCAGCACTGACGACCCAGTCCCGACTGCCCAGCCCCGAGGACGGGTTACCGTTCGTGACGATTCGTGACGTTTCCCGTTCCGGATTCTGCACTCGACAGGGCACCGAGCACCGCAAGACCGTACACTAGATACGGTGCCGGATAAAGATACTGTGCCTAATAAAGATGCGCGGCCTAGTAGAGGCACTCCCCAAGGATCCAGCTCTCACCGGCTAGCGCACAGCCGGGCAGAGCCCACCGATAATAACTTCCATAGTCGGCACCATGCACGACCCTATTTCCAGACGCAGGAAAGGCAATATGATCGACTTTGCTACCTCCCCGCAGTCCACTCTCGGCGTGGAATGGGAGATTGCGCTCATCGACCGTGAAAGCGGTGCACTGACCCAGCGCGCCAGCGAGGTGCTATCCATCCTGCGCGAGCGCCGCCCCGAACTGCTTGAGCCCGCCTCCGACCGGGCGCATGTGACCGGCGAATTCCTGGAGAACACCGTCGAGGTGGTGACCGGCATCTGCCGCACCGTCGCTGAGGCGTGCCGTCAGCTACAGGATTTGACGGATACCCTGCGCGACATCACCGATGACCTGGGCATTGAGTTCTACCCCGCCGGCACTCACCCCTTCTCCCACTGGGCTGACCAGCCGGTCGTGGCGAAGGAACGCTACCAGCGTGTGGTCGAGCGCGCCCAGTATTGGGGCCGCCACATGGTCATTTACGGTGTGCACGTGCACGTGGGCGTTGACTCCCGCGATAAGGTTCTGCCGCTTATTGACGCGCTGACCAACTACGGGCCGCACCTGCTGGCGCTTTCGTGCTCTTCCCCCTACTGGGATGGAGTCGATACCGGTTACGCTTCGCACCGCACCCAGCTTTACCAGCAGCTGCCCACGAACGGTCTGCCCTTCCACTTTGACACCTGGGAGCAGTACAGCGAGTACTTGGAGTCGCTCGTGGCGACCGACGTGATTAACGATCCGAGCGAGGACCGTTGGGATGTTCGCCCGGTTCCGCGTTACGGCACCATCGAGATGCGCTATTGCGATGGCCTCGCCTCCCTGCCGGATGTTGCGGCAATCGTGGCGTTCACGCAGTGCCTGGTGGAGTACTTCTCCCGCCAGATTGAGGCGGGTGAAAGCGTTGAGGTGCTCGCCCCCTGGCACGCGCAGGAGAATAAGTGGCGCGTTGCCCGCTACGGCCTGGAGGCTAAGATCGTGGTCTCTAACGAGCCGGTGCAGCGTACCCTGCGTGAAGATTTTGAGCTGCTTCTGCCCAAGCTGGAGCCGGTGGCACGCGACCTTGACTGCGAGGTAGAGCTGGCGCAGGTACGCCGCATCCTCGCCGAGGGTACGGGTGCGGATCGTCAGCGTGCGGTCTTTGAGAAGACCGGCTCTCTGCGTGAGGTGGCGCTGGATGTTGCCGCGCAGTCTCGTGCGCGAGCGCTGCATTAGAGCCGCCCCCCCCCCGCAGCTAAAATTTGAATACAGAAAATGCCTCGGCGCAGTCCTTTGTGAGACTGTGCCGAGGCATTTCTATAAGCATTTTCAAGGCGAGCCGCATCAACGGGCGCGCGCTAATAATCCCTGCGGAAGTAGCTATTTCAGAGGTAGCCCGTTTAGAAACAGACCGTGGTCACCGGCAGCGAGGAGTCCGTCGTGAAGTCCACGCCCGAGGGCTCACGACCGGCAGCGACCAGGCGGGCACCCAGCGCCGCAACCATCGCGCCGTTATCGGTGCACAGGGTGAACTTCGGGATAATCAGGCGCACCCCTTCGGAGGCGCATCGGGCGGCAAGCAGCTCACGCAGGCGCGAGTTAGCCGCCACGCCGCCACCGAGCAGCAGGGTCTTCATACCCTGCTCACGGCAGGCAAGCATCGCCTTCTTGGTGATGACGTCCACGACCGCCTCTTGGAAGGACGCGGCGATATCGGCAACCGGGACCTCTTCACCGGCCGCTTCAAAGCTTTCAATCACGCGCGCCACGGCGGTCTTCAGGCCGGAGAAGGAGAAATCGTAGCGGTGCGCACCGGGCTCCTCGGCGGTGCCCATGAACTTGCGGTTCGACAGGCCGCGCGGGAACACGAAGGCGTTGCGGTTACCCTCGGCGGCGGCGCGGTCAATCGCGGGGCCACCCGGGTAGTCCAGGCCGAGCAGTCGGGCGACCTTGTCGTAGGCCTCGCCCGCGGCATCGTCGAGGGTCGCGCCGAGCAGGCGCACATCGGAGGTAATATCGCGCACCTGCAGGATTTCGGTATGACCGCCAGAGACCAGCAGCGCACCCAGGCCACCGGATCCGGCATTCGCCAGCAGGTCGGAGCCGTCTTCGGTGCCGTTGTCCTCCAGCAGGCCAACGCCAACGTGGGCGACCAGGTGGTTAATGCCGTAGAGGGGCTTGCCGGTGGCAATAGCGAGCGCCTTCGCCGCGGAGACACCCACCATGAGTGCGCCCGCCAGGCCGGGGCCAGCGGTGACGGCGATAGCGTCCACCTGATCGAGGGTGATGTCCGCTTCGGCGAGTGCCGCCTTGAGGGCGGGGATCATGGCGTCCAGGTGAGCGCGGGAGGCGATTTCGGGGATCACGCCGCCGAAGCGCACGTGCTCTTCCATGGAGGAGGAGATGGTGTTGCTGAGCAGCTGTGCACCGCGCACAATGCCGATACCGGTCTCATCGCAGGAGGATTCGATGCCCAGAACGAGGGGTTCGCGAGTGCTCATAGTCTATCTTTCTGTTGCGCTGTCTGCGCGTAGTGCTTCTAGTTGCAGTGATGTAAGGATGCTGTTGCGTAGGAATGCCGCGGCATAGAGGGCGAGTGTAGAGGGCGGCGGATGCTCGCCCCTATCGCGTGGATTGCCGTTTAGCCCAACGGAGTATTTAGAACGTGCATTCCATAATGATGGCGTCGGTTCCGTCATCGTAGTAGCCGCGGCGTACGTGAATCGCACGGTAGCCATTGCGTTCGTAGAGGCGCTGGGCGCGCGGGTTGTCGGCACGCACCTCCAACAGGATGCGCTCGGCCCCCTGCTCGCGGGCACGCTCGTGCATCTGCTCAAGCATGGCGCGACCGAAGCCGTGGCCCTCATATTCGGGGAGCACGCCGATGGTTTGAACGTCGGCAGTGTCGGCTACGACCATGGTTCCGCAGTAGCCGATAGCGCGCCAGCCGCCCTCGTTATCTTCCGAACCTTCTGCTGGCAATTCGAGCATGTAGTAGGTGCGGGTCGGGTGGGTCAGCTCTTCGAGGAACATGTCGATGTGCCAGGCGTCGGCGGGGAACAGGGTGGTTTCCATGCGGTGCATTGCCTGCGCATCGGCAAGTTCAGCAACGCGCAGGCGGGCGCCCAGTGCCAGATTATTCAGCGCCAGGTCGTCTCGCACGATATTGTCGGTAGCGCTCATTTAGCTCTCCTTCTGCGCGGCAGCCTGTACAACGGCCTGCGCGGCCTGCTTCTGCTGGCGGGCGAGCATTGCGGCGGGGACCTTTGCATCCGAGTCGCGCAGGTACTGGGCGGAGGTGTCCTCGCTCAGGTTCTCTACGCCCAGACGCGCCGCGGCGGCAACCAGATACTCGGCGTGGGGGTGAACCCCGCGGGCAGATTCGACGATGGTCCAGCCGTGCTCTTCGAGAGCCTCGGCGTACAGGCCAGCACCGTAGCCGTAGGCATAGGAGGGAGCCCCACCGGGCAGAATTTCGGAGGCGGGGCATACGTTCGGGCCGTCCACCAGGCTGTAGCCTTCGGCGTTCACGCGGTAGCGGGCGGAGTAGACTTCGCGGCGGCGCGCGTCGGAGAGTACAAGTAGCTCAGCACCTTCTACAAACTCAGCACTTTCAGCAGAGGCGAACGCTCGTTCTACGTTCTCTTCCCCGGCTGTATCTCCAGCTGCGCCCCCGGCAGCTTCACCGGCAACCACGCCAGACACAGCACGCTCAGCCAGGGCGGTCAGGCTCATCATGCCGTACACCGGCACCGACCAGGCAAAACCCAGAGCGCGCGCAGTAACGATACCGGCGCGAAGACCCGTAAAAGGTCCCGGACCTGTACCGGTCAGAATCGCATCCAAATCTTCGCCGCGCACGCCAGCGTCCTGCAGGGCCGCCTGCGCGTAGGGGCCCATCACCTCGGCGTGGGAGCGGGTATCTTCACTCTCGTAGCGGGCAAGGATTTCGAAGGACGCACCGGCTTCGGAGCCGTGCACACGGGCGAGCGCCACAGATGCGGTGGCGGATGAATCAAGGGCAAGTACTAGCACCCTATCATTCTAACGCGCGGGCTCTAGGCGCTCTGCAGGGCCTCTTTCAGTGCGTCGAAAGCGTGCTCCCAGCGGGGGCCGAAGGCGCGCACCCGTAGCAGGCGAGGTTCGGGGGTGTCTGCTTCCTCGTCGCTTTCGTCCTCGTCTTCGTCGTCCCAGCTGAACTCTTCGGCTCCCGAGTAGGCGAAGCGTGCATCCGCGCCGGTCAGGCGGGTGAAGTCTAACTCCAGGCGGGAATCGCTCAGGTGCTCAGCCTTATCGCGGCCCCACTCGATGACGGTCACCGAGCGCGGCAGGGAGAACTCAAGATCCAGGTCGTCAAGCTCTTCGGCGCTGGAGAGGCGATAGGCGTCCACGTGCACCAGGTCGGGCCCGCCGGGGCGGGAGCCATCCGGCAGGTTCGGGTGCACACGCGAGAGCACGAAGGTCGGTGAGATAACGCCTTCGCGCACGCCCAGGCCTTCACCCAGGGAGCGGGTGAACGTAGTCTTGCCCGCACCGAGCTCGCCCGAGAGCAACAGTACGTCCCCGGCGTTCAGGTGCTGTGCCAGGGTGAGCGCCAGGCGGCGGGTATGGTCGGGGCCGGTCACATCCAGGTCGAGTGCGGCAGAAATGTACTCAGCGCTCATTAGCCCTCCTGCTCCTGCCCGGTACCCCACAGCTCGTTCAGCTCAGCTTCAACCCAGGAGCCGCCAATGTAGAGGCGCTCCACGCGGGACGAAATGCGGGTCACGATTTCGTAGTTAATGGTCTGCGCGGCATCCGCCCACTCTTCCACGGGCGGGTTCTCACCGGCACCAAAAAGGATAGCGGGCGCCCCCAGGTATCCCAGGGCGGGGTCGCTCAGACCGGGTTCGCCCAGGTCAACGACCATCTGATCCATGGCGACGCGGCCAACCACGCGGTAGGTCTTACCTTCCGTATTGTTAGGCACGGAGCCGTTCTCCGCGTTCTGCGCGCCCGGGTTGATGCGCACCGGCGCGTTCTCCGCAATGCGCGGCACGCCGTCAGCGTAGCCGAGCGGCACCAGCGCCAGGGTGGTTGCCTTGGGAGTGTGGTAGCGCAGACCGTAGGAAACACCCTGACCTGCAGGAACTTCCTTCACGGCGGCAATGTAGCTGCTCACCGTCATGACGGGCTTCAACCCCAGGTCTTCAGCGGTCACCTCCGGCAGCGGGGAAAGACCGTACAGCGCGAGGCCGCAACGCACGCCGTCACCGAGCAGACGCTCCTCCGTGTCCCAGCCCTCCAGCGAGGCGGTCAGGGTCGCCGGGGAGTTCGCCAGATGCACCATCTTCGGGGCAAGGCCAGCCTCACGAGCCTGAGCCACAAAAGTATCCAAGGTGTCGAGCTGCTGAGCAGTCTCGGCGCGGGTCGGCTCATCAGCAACCGCCAGGTGGCTAAAAATACCCTCAACCGTAATCAGCCCAGACTCCTCCAGACAGGCGGCTCGAGCCACCAGCGCGGGCCAATCCGCCGCGGTGGCACCGTTACGACCCAGACCGGTATCAGCCTTCAGATGCACGATAGCGCGCTCGCCGGTGCGTTCAGCGGCGGCGGCTACCGCCTCCAGGTCCCAACCGGAAACACCCAGGCGGATCTTCTCCTGCAGCGCCGCCTCAAAATCGGTGGAGGGAGTGTGCAGCCACGCCATGAGCGGCGCATCAATACCGTCAGCACGCAGTTCCAGCGCCTCGTTCACGTGCACCACACCCAACAGGTCAGCACCGGCGGCAATAGCCGAACGAGCCACCGGGTACGCGCCGTGACCGTACGCGTCCGCCTTAATCACCGCAATGAGCGCGCGGTCGCCAATAAGTTCCTTGAGGCGGCGCACATTATGTTCTAGCGCATCAAGGTCAATGGTGGCGCTTCGCTCTGCCTCTGCCGGGGTGCAGGGCGGGCAGTAGAGCGGTTCGGCAGGCTGCTGAGGGTGAGTCATGGTCCTTCACGGTCCTTCTGACGGGCGGGTACTACAGGCTGCGCTTGGTCAGCCTCTTTTCTACTAAATTCTAGACCTCCCGGTGTGCGAAAGTCCTGTCGCGCTACACTAGGTCAGGTACACCTTTGAGAGAGGAAAGCATCGATGAGCACTCTGCCGCCGGTTCGGACGGTTCACGTGTATTCCATGCACACCGACCCTTTTGCGCAGCCCGGTAGCGGAGATGCAGGCGGCATGAACGTCTATATTGCCCGGTCGGTGCATGCCATGCTGGAGCTCAATCCCGAACTACGGGTTGAGGTTTTCACGCTGGACCGCGGTGAGGCGCTTCCGGCTGATTCGCCGTTCCGTCAGCCTCCTCAGCCCGGTGAGCGCCTTGTGCGCCACAGCCTTGATCTTCCGTCCGCTCGTGGTCTTTCGAAGAACGAGTTGGCTACGGTCACCGATGATTTTGCGCAGGCGTGTGTGGAGCAGGCACTGTACACCCCGGATATTATTCACGCCCACTATTGGCTATCTGGTCAGGCTGCGGCTCGCGCATCCCAGCTGTGGTCGGCTCAGGGCGCTGGCTTCCCGGTCCCCGTTCTTTTCACTCCGCATACGACGGCTGCCGCCAAGGATGCGCGCCGCGGCGAAGGTGAAGCGCCCGAGCCCGAGGAACGCTATGCCGCCGAGCGTCTGATGAGTGGCTCCGCGAGCCGGGTGATTGTGAATACCCCCCTGGAGGCGCAGCAGATGGGCGAGTACTACGGTACGGATGCGCAGAAGCTTGCCATTATCCCGCCGGGTGTTGACACCTCGATTTTCCATACGATTCCTGGCGTGCATCCGCTCAATGACACCTCGGAGACTCGTTGCCGCGTTGTGTTTGCCGGTAGGCCTCAGCCGTTGAAGGGCCCGCATCTGCTGGTGGAGGCGCTCGCGCTGCTCCCCTCCGACCTGCAGGTGGACGTGGATATTATTGGTCGCTCCGATTCGGATTATGAGCGCCACCTCCTGGAGCGTGCGGAGCAGCTGGGTGTGGCAGATCGGGTGCATTTGAAGGACCCGGTTCCGGCGTCTGAGTTGGCGAATATTTTCCGTGCCGCCGACATCGTGGCGTCCCCGTCGTCGTCCGAGACGTTCGGGTTGGTGGCTCTGGAGGCGCAGGCGTGCGGCGCGGCGGTGCTCGCTACGGATGCTGACGGTCTGCGCTTTGCGGTGGAGAACCACCGCACGGGCCTGCTGGTGGCGCCGCGCACCCCAGAACGTTGGGCTGCGGCTATTGAGCGTCTGGTGCGTGCCCCATATCTGCGTCATTCGTTGGGTGCAAACGCCGCGGCGCGTGCCCGCACGATGGGTTGGGAGCAGACGGCGCGTAAGACCCTGGAAGCTTATGCCGAGGTACGTGAAGGTATCTCGCAGTAATGTATTTTTCACGTTATGAGGAGTTTTAATGTCTTTCTCCATGAGCCGCGAAGAGTTCGCCGCGTACCTGGATTCGGTGCGTATTACCGGCGAGGTGGCAACCGCCCGAGAGAATAACCTAGACCATATTCAGGGTTTCCTGGATGGTAATGAGCACCTTGAGTTTGGTGTGCAGTGGACCCGCGAGTGGGATTACGATTCGGTGTTTGAGGTGATGGTTCGCCGCGCGGGTCTGAACCCGGATCGTTCGCATACTCACGGTCAGGACACTATTGGTGCTGAGCAGTGCATCAGCGCGCTGGAGGAGTACGCCCGCATCTTCGGTGAGGCGGTGCGTGCGGGTTCTCGTATTCTGTTTGCGACCGGTCACCCGGCGGGCCTGTTCCCCATCTATGCGGTGATGGCTGCGGCTGCGAAGGCTGCCGGTGCTGAGGTTCTCCAGATTGAGGAGGGCGAGCGCTTCCTGGACGGCGATGTCCGTCAGATTATGGATGTCGTGATGTTTGAGCAGTACGGTAATCTGCAGCATACGCATTTCCCCGGCCCGATGCGCATCGCACTGGATCAGTTGAAGGCGCGCGGTGTGACTCCGGATCTGGTGGTTTCGGATCACGGTATGGCTGGTTATGCTTCCTCGACCTGTAAGTTGCTGACGATTGGTATTGCGGATTGTAATGATCCGGGTCTGTTTGTGGCGGCTGAGCAGGGGGACCTGCCGGTGTGCGTGCCGATGGACGATAACGTTCCGCCGCGTCGTTATGAGCCGATGATTGATTTTATTTTGGATCGTGCGGGGCTTGAGCGTCCTTAATGTCCCTTTTACACCGTGTGTGTAGGGTTTGTTATTGAGCCTCCCGGGTTTGTCGTTTTATATGCCGGTTATTGTTTTTCTGCAGGCGTGTGAAACAGTCTGGTGTTTTTAGGATTTTCTTAGCTTCACTAGGCATTCTTCTCGGGGGCTCTTATTCTTTTCTTTTTCTGTGATTGATTTCATCACGCGGGAGCGACTTTACGACTTTATTCTTCGAGACGTAAGACCCCCGACCCCGTAGAATAGTTTACGGAACACGTTTATGCGCTCTGTGGGCTCATATAACGCTCCACTAGGCGTCTTACCAGCGCCTTTGCCGTAGTCTCTGCCATTATTTTCACTCAGTAAGATTAAGGGTTCACTCATTCATCAGGACAAAGACTAGGACACGATTCCCTATTCACCGATAATTAGGGGTAAATGTGCCTATTCGCCGCTCTCAGTCCACGACACAGGACAAATTTCCGGGGAAGATTACACCGTTGAAAGTACAAGATCGTCTTAAAAAAATGTGGGGTTCAGACTTCGTCGTCAAGCGAAGCTGGCATCCCAAGGTTCAGCGTGCCCTTTACTTTGGCGATTTTCTCGCCATTGCTATTGCGGTTGTCGCTGCGCATCTGATTCGTTTCGGGTGGGAGAATGCTGACCTGCCCTATGTGAACGTTTGGCCTATTAACGCCCTGGATGGCCGTATTCCCGCTATTGATTACATCTTCCTGGGCGTTGGTATGGTTGTCGGCTGGTGGTTTATCCTCCAGGTGAACGGCTCCCGCAGCCTGCGCATCATGGGGTTCGGCACTGAGGAGTACCGCCTCATTACTCGCGGTACTACTTACTTTTTCTGCTTGCTGATTATTGTGGCGTTCTTCCTTAAAGTTGACGTCACCCGCATGTACCTACTGATTGCTTACCCGCTGGGTCTGTTCCTTCTGCTCGTTGAGCGTTGGCTGATTCGTCAGGGTCTGGTGCGTTCGCGTACTCGCGGTCGTGCGTTGACTCGCGTCATGATTATTTCTGATGTGACGACTGGTCAGCACCTGTACAAGAACCTGAAGGATGTGGTTGCTTCCGGCCTGTCCCCCGCTGCGTTCTACCTGCCCGGTTTCACCCCGGGTACTACTGTTGCTGGCGCTCCGATTCCGGTCCTTGGTTACAGCACTTCTCCGGCTGACATTATGGAGGCCATCCGCGAGAACGATATTCACATGGTCGCGGTTACGAATGGTCACCACTTGAGCCCGGATCAGGTTCGTCTGCTGGGTTGGAAGCTTGCTGACGCGCATATTTCGCTGATTATGGCTCCTGCGACGACCGATATTGCTGGTCCGCGTATGCACATGCAGCCGCTGAATGGTCTACCGCTGGTGCACGTGTCGACGCCGCGTATTACCGGTCTGTCGGCGTTCTTCAAGCGCGCTGTGGATGTTGTGTCTTCGGGTCTGGGTTTGATTCTGCTGTCTCCGCTGTTCCTGGTGGTGGCGCTGCTGGTCAAGCGTGATGGCGGTCCGGTCTTCTTCCTGCAGAACCGTGTGGGTCTGAACGGTGAAATGTTCAAGATGGTGAAGTTCCGTTCGATGCGTACTGACGCCGAAGAGGTTAAGAAGCGCCTCCTGGAGCAGAACGAGGGTAATGGTGTGCTCTTCAAGATGAAGGACGACCCGCGTATTACCCCCATCGGCAAGTTCATCCGTAAGTACTCGATTGATGAGTTGCCTCAGCTGTGGAACGTGTTCATTGGCGATATGTCGCTGGTGGGTCCGCGTCCTCCGCTGGTTGAGGAAGTTGAGCAGTACGAGGACATTGCGTACCGCCGTCTGCTGGTGAAGCCCGGTATTACCGGTCTGTGGCAGGTTTCTGGCCGTAGTGACCTTTCTTGGGAAGAGTCGGTTCGTCTGGATCTCTACTACGTTGAGAACTGGTCGCTTACCGGTGACCTCATTATTCTTCTGCGTACTGTCCGTGCGGTTTTCGCTAAGGAAGGCGCGTACTAAGAAGAGTTGGGGGTCTCTCGCTGGTATGTATGCCGTTTTTGAAGATGCTGTTCCGGCACAGGCAGCTTGGCATCATCCATTGATATAAACGCACAGAAGGGGCGTGAATCCATTTCCGGTGGATTCACGCCCCTTCCTTTGTGCCTTCTGCCTGGTTCATTGAGAGACGCTCTAGAATCTCTGGAGGGCGTTAGGCTGGAGGCGGCGTACTGGGCGCCTCTGCCCTATTCGGCGATGAGTCGCGCAATGACTTCGGGGAGCATCTCCGCGACGCGGGTTGCCGGGGCGGGGCCCAGCAGTGCGTCCTTGACGCTTCCGGTGGCGCTGGCGCGTGCGGCTTCACCGTGCAGGTAGACTGCGAGCGCACCGATGGAGGCGTAGGTGCAGTCTTCCAGGGTTTCTCCGCGGGCTTCGAAGGCGGCTACGGTCTGGGCGAGCAGGGCGCCGTAGATGCCGGTGAGGGTGTCTCCGCTGCCTGCGGTGGCGAGCCAGGGGCTTCCTCCGGCAACGCTGTAGGTGGCGCCGTTGGGTGCCGCAATGAGCGTGTAACCGCCCTTGAGCATGACGGTCGCGCCGGAGAGTTCGGAGGCGGCACGCACCCAGCGGAAGGGCTCTGCGTCAATGTCCTTGCGGCTGGGTACGATGGCTTCGCCCAGGTGCTTCTTCCAGGTTTCGGGGGCGAGCTCGTGTACGACCCGCAGGAATCGTTCGAGTTCTGCCGCGTGCGGGGTGAGAATCTTGTGGGATCCGAGGTGCTTACCGGTTGCCATGTATTCTGCCGCCAGGTCGCAGGCACCAGCGTCGAGGATTGCGGGTTCGGGCGAGTGGAGCAGGTAGCGGTTCTTGTCCAGCGAGTCGTAGCTGGAGCCGGATCCGCCGGCCCAGACGGTGACCCTCTGCAGGGCGGGTGCGCCGCTGAAGTAGACGGTTTCGGGGTTGTGGGCGATCATGAGCTGGCGGAGCTCGTGGGAGTTGGCACCGAAGCGAACCATACCAACGCCGGTGTTGAGGGCAGCACGCACACTCATGAGGGCTGCGCCGGGGTATTCGAGGCTTCCAGTGAGCATGCCGAGTACGCCGCGAGTGTACTTGTGGGAGTGCTCGTCGGGGATTTCGATGAGTTCGCGGTAGTCTTCGCGGTCGAGAACACGCAGGGCGGGCTTGTGGGCGTCGAGGGCTTCGGGCACGCCCAGGTCGTAGAGTTTGATGTCTCCGGAGTGGACGCTGTGGCTGGTGCCTGCCGGCAGCTTGTGACCGATGAAGGTGACGGTGCGGTCGGCACGCAGGGAGGGTTCGTGCACGGTTCCGCGGTTGTTGTCGACTCCGGAGGGGGTGTCGACGGCGAGGACTGCGCCGAGCTTACCGTCGAGCTGCGCGGCGCGGAGTACGCCCAGGTATTCGCCGGCGCTACCGCGTACGGCGCCGCTGGAGCCGGTACCCAGGATGCCGTCGATGGTCAGGTCGTAGCCGGCAAGCTGCTCGTGGGTGTGTTCGGGGTCGAGCACGCGGGTGCCTTCGCCGCCTTCGCGGGCGATGAGTTCGAGGTTCTTTTCGCTGGAGTCGAAGATGACTGCATCAACGCGGTGACCCTTGGCGCTAAGGCGGGCGCCGGCGTAGATGGTGTCTGCGCCGTTGTTGCCCGGACCGATGAGCAACAGGATTTTGGCGTTGTCCTTGCCGCGGAGCAGGTCCTGTGCTTCGGCTGCGACGGCGTCTGCGGCGCGTTGCATGAGGTAGCCGTCGTAGTCGGCGGCTTCGATGTAGGGCTTTTCTGCTTCGCGTACCTGGGAAGCAGTGTAGATGAGCTTCATTGCTGTCTCCTTGGGTGGCACCGTGCGGGCCTTAGGGGTCACCGGGTGTGGTGTTGATGTGGCTCTGCGTTAATCGTCGGTGGCGTTAGTTTTCGTCGGTGTCGTCGCCGGCGATGACGCTGAGTCGGTAGCTTTCGGGGTTGAACTTTTGCAGGTGCGCCAGTTCTGCATCGCTGAGGTATTCGGCGGTTGCGATGGCGATGGCGATGGGTTCATCGTGGGTCAGCGAGAGGTGGATGCGGTTGATGCCGAGTTCTTTAGCACGGCGGGCGATGGTGCCCTGAATGATGAGGTAGGGTTGGCCGCTTTCGGCGGTGGCGACTTCGCAGTCTTGCCAGTTGAGTCCGGCGGGTGCTCCGAGTACTTTTGCGACGGCTTCTTTGGCGGCAAATCGTACGGCTTGGGAGCGTACATTCCGGGTACGTTCGTTGGGGGTGAAGACGCGGCGGACGAAGGCTGGTGTTTCGGTGACGATTCGTTCGAATCGTTCGATGTTGACGGTATCTACGCCGATTCCCATGATCATGAGCTTCACCTTCTGGGCTAGGGGTGGTGCCGCGTCCTGTTTGCGGTTTCTCTTGTTTTAAGTCTAGCGAGATTCGTTTCTTTTAGATGGGATAGCGGCAAATATGACGCATAGTTGATATCTGTTTCACAGCGTCTATTTTTGTTGGATCATCCACGAATAACCGCCTGAGTAAACGACAAGGGCGGTGGTTGAGTTCTCTAAGAACTCAACCACCGCCCTTGTCGTTATCGCCGAGGCGATTTCCGAGGATTACTCCAGAGGATTACCCTAGAGAATTACTCCACGGTCACGGACTTTGCGAGGTTACGCGGCTGGTCAACGTCCAGGCCCTTAGCTTCTGCCAGTGCGCATGCGAAGATCTGCAGGGGCACAGTTGCCAGCAGGGGCTGCAGCAGCGAGGGGCATGCCGGGACGGTGATGAGGCGGTCTGCGTAGGGCTTGACGGCCTCGTCGCCTTCCTCGGCGATGACGATGGTGAAGGCGCCGCGAGCGCGCACTTCCTGGATGTTGGAGACGACCTTGCCGTGCAGGGAGTCGCGACCGTTTGCGGAGGGAACCACTACGATGACCGGCTGGCCTTCATCGATCAGTGCGATGGGGCCGTGCTTGAGCTCGCCTGCTGCGAAGCCTTCAGCGTGGATGTAGGTGATTTCCTTGAGCTTGAGTGCGCCTTCCATTGCGACGGGGAAGCCCACGTGGCGGCCGAGGAAGATCACGGAGGAGGCATCCTTCATTTCGACGCCCAGTTCCTTGACCTGGGTGTCGTTGTCGATGACCTTCTGGATCTTTGCGGGCATGTTCTGCAGCTCGGCGAGGATCGAAGCGATTTCGTCCTTGTACTTGTTGCCGCGCAGCTGTGCCAGGTACAGGCCGAGCAGGTATGCTGCGGTGATCTGTGCCAGGAATGCCTTGGTGGATGCCACTGCGATTTCGGGGCCTGCGTGGGTGTACAGGGCAGCGTCGGATTCGCGGGGCAGGGTCGAGCCGTGGGTGTTGCAGATGGAGATAACCTTTGCACCCTGTTCGCGTGCGTGGCGCACTGCCATCAGGGTGTCCATGGTTTCGCCGGACTGCGAGAGTGCCACGATGAGGGTCTTCTCGTTCACGATGGGGTCGCGGTAGCGGAACTCATGTGCGAGCTCAACCTCGGTGGGGATGCGGCACCAGTGCTCGATGGCGTAGCGTGCCACCTGGCCTGCGTATGCTGCGGTACCACATGCGACGACGATGATCTTGTCGATGGTGCGCAGCACCGAGTCGTCAATGTTCAGTTCGTCGAGGGTGAGGTTGCCGTTTTCGTCGAGGCGGCCCATGAGGGTCTGCTCAACTGCGGTGGGCTGCTCGTGGATTTCCTTCTCCATGAAGGAGTTGAAGCCGCCCTTTTCAGCTGCTGCTGCGTCCCATTCGATGTGGAAGGGCTTGCCCTCTGCGGGGTTACCTTCGAAGTCGATGATGGAGTAGTCGGTGCCGGTGATGGTCACGATCTGGTCCTGACCCATTTCGACGGCTTCCTTGGTGTAGTCAATGAACGCGGAGACGTCAGAGCCGAGGAAGTTTTCGTTCTCGCCCAGGCCGATGACCAGCGGGGAGTTGCGGCGGGTTGCCACAACGCGGTCCGGGTGGTCGGCGTGGATAGCCAGGATGGTGAATGCACCTTCGAGGCGGTTGGATGCGACGCGTACTGCCTCGGTGAGGTCACCGGTGCCGAGCTTGTTGTAGATGCTTGCAATGGTTGCTGCAGCTACCTCGGTGTCGGTCTGAGATGCGAACTCTACGCCTTCGGCGAGTAGTTCGGCACGCAGTTCTGCGAAGTTTTCGATAATACCGTTGTGTACGACGGCGAGGCGGCCGTTGTCGACAACGTGGGGGTGAGCGTTGTTGTCGGTGGGTCCACCGTGGGTTGCCCAACGGGTGTGACCAATACCAATCTGGGAGTCCGGCAGGGGGTGTTCCTTGACCTCGTTTTCAAGGTTCAGGAGCTTACCTGCCTTCTTACGGAATACGATACCGTCGGGGCACACGAGTGCCACGCCAGCAGAGTCATAGCCGCGGTATTCCTGGCGGCGCAGACCTTCGAGGACCACATCGTATGCGTTGTGGTCAAACTTGTTACCGTCCGGAGCAGTGTCCAGACCTACATATCCTACGATTCCACACATGCTATAAGTTTATCCCACAAGTATCCAGATATGCGCACGGTGAAATACCGTTATACGTCACGTTTATTGTGGCTTTCCTAGCTTTATTGGGTTTTGTCCTTTTCTTCTCATACATTTATTTCTTCGAACAAACCGTGAGGGTGGGTATTTTCCCCGCGGGCTGAAAGTTCGTACACTTAGATAAATGAGCACCGCACCGTATTTTTCTGGCGATGACCGCTTCATGCATCTTGACCGTTCCCGTTGGTCGCACCTAGCCGATGAGATTTCTGTTCCCCTCAGTGCTGAGGAAATTGAGTCTCTTCGAGGCCTGGGTGAAACTGTCGACCTTGAAGAGGTGCAGCGTATTTATCTGCCGGTTTC
Source organism: Rothia sp. 27098_8_27 (assembly GCF_041432805.1). Lineage (NCBI taxonomy): Bacteria > Bacillati > Actinomycetota > Actinomycetes > Micrococcales > Micrococcaceae > Rothia > Rothia sp. 27098_8_27. The sequence goes on from NZ_JAPWAJ010000001.1 coordinate 909,531, forward strand.
TCGCCTTCTTAATCTGTATGTAACTGCCGCATCCTCGCTGAACCATATGACGAATGATTTTCTGCATGTGTCTCAGCGCCGCGTCCCGTTCATTATTGGTGTGGCGGGTTCTGTTGCTGTGGGTAAGTCGACGACGGCGCGTATTTTGCAGGCTCTTTTAAGTCGCTGGCCTTCGACTCCGAAGGTTCAGTTGGTGACTACGGATGGTTTCTTGTACCCGAATGCTGAGCTTCAGCGTCGCGGCATTATGCACCGCAAGGGTTTCCCGGAGTCTTATGATCGCCGCGCCCTGTTGAATTTTGTGTCGCAGGTGAAGTCCGGTGCCGAGCGTGTGGTGGCGCCGAAGTATTCGCACCTGTATTACGACATCATGCCGGATGAGCATATTGAGGTCACGGCACCGGATGTTCTGATTCTTGAGGGTTTGAATGTTTTGGCGCCTTCTCAGGCTGAGGGTCCGGAGACTTCCGATCTGACGCTGAGCGATTTCTTTGATTTCTCTATTTATGTGGATGCCCGCACTGAGGATATTGAGCGCTGGTATGTGAATCGTTTCTTGACTCTGCGTTCTTCGGCTTTTGCGAATCCGGAGTCGTATTTCAAGCGTTATGCGGAGCTGAGCGATGAGCAGGCGGTTGAGGTAGCGACCGGCATTTGGAAGAGCGTGAATGAGCCTAATCTGGTGCAGAATGTTTTGCCGACTCGTGCTCGTGCGCATTTGATTCTGCAGAAGGGTGCCGAGCATACCGTGGAGCAGGTTCTTCTGCGTAAGAACTAGAGGTTCTTTAGGTTTTTAGTGTTCGTGTGCGGCTTTTAGCCCGTATTGTGGTGCATTCTAGTAGAAGGCGCCGGAGGCTCCACTCCCTCGCGGGGTGGGTTTAGGCTTCCGGCGCTTTTTGTTTGCATCTACGCCATGATGAGGAGTTATTGTGAAGTCTCTGCACCGTACGTCTACCGCTCAGGAGTCTCTTAATAGTTCTGCGGTTAATAGTTCTGCAGTGAACCGCCGCGCTCTCTTGGGTGCCGCTTTGGGGGTTGGCGGTACCGCACTATTGGTGGCTTGTGGTTCGCAGGGTGGTTCACAGGGTCAGGGTGCCTCCTCTTCATCTTCTGCAGCGAGCGCTTCTGCTTCTGAGTCTGCGACGGCTTCAGTGGCTTCTTCTAGTGCCTCTTCCACTGCGGCGACCTCTTCTGCCGCGCCCTCCCCTGTTGCTTCTGCTACCGGTGCTTCTGCGAGCGCTTCTTCGTCCCCGTTGGCGCTTGCTCAGCCTAGTGTTGAGTCTCAGCCGGACTCGTTGCGTTGCCTCGTAAATAAGATGCGCCCCTTTGAGCAACAGGACTGGGAGCCGAGTGACCTGGTGGAGTTCTACGGTCATCAATTGCGTGCTGAGGCCGCTAAGGCGGCGGACACGATGGTTGATGCGGCGGCGACCGACGGCGTGACTCTGCTTGTTTCTAGCGCGTATCGTTCGTATGCGGTGCAGCAGCAGACCTATCAGTATTGGGTTTCGGTGAACGGTCAGCAGGTGGCGGATCAGTTGTCGGCTCGTCCCGGCTATTCGGAGCATCAGACGGGTTTGGCGATTGATTTTGCTTCTCCTGAGGGTTGCCGCCTGGAGGAGTGTTACCGCGATACGCTGGCTGGTCAGTGGTTGGCGAAGAATGCTCCGCGTTACGGATATATTTTGCGTTTCCCCGATGGTCGTCAGTCGGTGACCGGTTATCGTTTTGAGCCGTGGCATTACCGTTATGTGGGTGTGCAGATTGCTCAGGAGTATGTGTCTTCGGGTGCGAAGACTTTTGAGGAGTTTATCGGCACGGGTGCGGCACCCGATTATGCAAGTGCGAGCTAGGCTCTGGGCTAAGCTTTCAGCTTTGCCAAGTGCGTCGAGTGGTGATGTGCATCGTATTTCTAGCTTCCGTGTCGGAAATAAATAGGCACAGTAGATGCATATTTTTTCGCGTACACGCCGCGTAAATCCGCGATTTTTCGCAGGTTTCAGAGATTTTTACTCACCTTTATGTGACCTAGACCTTAAGTATTGGGTACCGCAGAACCACTGTGAAGAAAAACACATGCTTTACAACGAAAATTTTCTCAGAATATGGCATTTTCTGAGGCGAAAAGGCGCTATTCTATATCTCATGCTTAAGGGTTTTAAAGATTTTGTAATCCGCGGTAACGTCATCGACCTCGCAGTTGGTCTGATTATGGGTACCGCCTTCACCGCTGTGGTGACCTCGCTTGTCCAGGCCGTCCTGATGCCGGCTATCTCCATGCTGGTTGGCTCCCCCAACTTCGACAACTTCCTGGTCTTCGGCCAGATCAAGGTTGGCGTGTTCCTGACCGCTATTGTCAACTTCATCCTGATTGCAGTTGCTGTGTACTTCGCAGTTGTTGTGCCCACTCAGAAGCTGACTGAACTCGCGCTGGCTAAGAAGAAGGCTGAAGACGAGGCTATTGAAAAGGAAGAGACCGAGCTTGACCTCCTGAAGGAGATCCGCGACGCTCTGGCAAAGAAGTAATTTCTCTGCTCTCTAACACTAACTTTCGAACCCCCGTATCCCTGTGGATACGGGGGTTTTCCGTATCCACATCCCCTACGACCACCCAAGATAACGAAGAAGGGCTGGGAAGGTAACACCTTCCCAGCCCTTCTCTATCCTCCACTGCGGTCTTCACACCGGAAGAATACGTTTAGAGTGCCAATTCCTTAGCCACAACGTCAGCCAGCTGCTGAGCAACCTCATCAGCCTGCTCCTGGGTTGCAGCCTCAACCATCACGCGGACCAGAGGCTCAGTGCCGGATGCACGCAGCAACACACGGCCGCTCTCACCCAGTACTCCTTCAGCCTCGCTCACAGCGGTAGCGAGCGCCTCGTTGGTCTTGACCGCCGCACGGTCAACGCCCTTGACATTGATTAGGCGCTGCGGGGTGGGCTGCATGCGGGATGCCAGCTCCGAGAGGGTCTGACCGCTACGTGCCACCTCTGCAGCCAGCTGGATGCCGGTCAGAACGCCGTCACCGGTGGTTGCGTAGTCGCTCATGATAACGTGGCCGGACTGCTCGCCACCGAGGTTGTAGCCGTGCTCGCGCATAGACTCGAGGACGTAGCGGTCGCCCACAGCGGTGCGGCCGAGGGTAATGCCGTGCTCGCGCAGGTACAGCTCCAGGCCCAGGCTGCTCATTACGGTTGCGACGAGGGTGTCCTTTGCGAGCTTGCCTTCGCGCTTAGCGGCAACAGCCAGGATAGCCATAATCTGGTCACCGTCTACCAGATTGCCCTTTTCGTCAACTGCCTGGCAACGGTCCGAGTCGCCGTCGTGGGCGATGCCGAGGTCCGCGCCGTGCTCAACGACTGCTGCCTGCAGCTTCTCGGGGTGGGTGGACCCCACGCCGTCGTTGATGTTGGTGCCGTTGGGCTCTACAGCCAGTGCGATGACCTCTGCACCCAGTGCCTCGAAGGTTGCCGGGGACGCCGCGTAGGCTGCACCGTTTGCACAGTCCAGAACAATCTTCATGCCTGCGAGGGGCTTGCCATCGGGCAGGGTGGAGACCAGGTGCTTCACGTAAGCCTCGGTACCGTTCTCCAGGGGCTTGACGGTACCCACAGCGCCACCGGTCGGGTAGCGGAAGGACTTCTCGCGGTAAACGCGCTCAATAGCGTCCTCAACGGAGTCTTCCAGCTTCTGGCCGCCACGAGCCAGGAACTTAATACCGTTGTCCGCTGCAGGGTTGTGCGATGCAGAAATCATCACGCCGAAGTCAGCACCGGTGTGTGCCACCAGGTAAGCTGCTGCGGGGGTGGGGACAATGCCGGCATCCAGCACGTCAACACCTGCGCTAGCGAAGCCAGCCTTCATCGCAGAGACAATAAAGTCTGCAGAGGATCGGGAGTCATTTGCAATCACGGCACGGGGGCGTACGCCCTCTTCTACCGTGTCAAAGCCCAGAACAATAGAAGCCGCCTGCGCGAGCTCCATAGCCAGGGCGGGAGTAATTACATCGTTTGCCAGACCGCGTACGCCGTCGGTTCCAAAAAGTCGTTCAGTCACCCTTTTATTTTACGTTGTGCGTAACTCTGCTTAGGCGCATACACCGTAAATTCTTCATAATCAGAAAATGATTTTCAGCGGCTACATATCTGCTTCATAGCTAATATTTCTGCAGACGCGCAAAGGTGCCTGCTCTCCGTTCCCGGGGTTGGGAAAAGAGAGACAGGCACCTTCATAATGCAAGCTATTTGGCGGCTCTATCGCCGTAGGGTTGAGTTGTTGCTCTCCCCTATCTATCAACGCTTACTTGACGACGGGGAAGCCGTCGGGGGAGTCACCGGACTCGTCCTCGAAGACGTGTGATGCGGAGCGAACGATCAGCGAGTCGAGCTCGCCCACGACTGCCTCGTCCTTGGAGGGGTAGTCGAACTGGGAGAGCACGTAACGCATTGCTTCCAGACGTGCGCGCTTCTTGTCGTTGGACTTGATAACGGTCCAGGGGGCGTCACCGGTGTGGGTGTAGAAGAACATTGCTTCCTTTGCCGCGGTGTAGTCGTCCCACTTGTCCAGAGATGCCAGGTCGGTGGGGGAAAGCTTCCACTGGCGGACCGGGTCGGTACGGCGGGAGGTGAAGCGTGCGAGCTGCTCTTCGCGGGTGACGGAGAACCAGAACTTGATGATATGGATACCGGAGTTCACCAGCATGCGCTCCAGGTCCGGAACTTCGCGCATGAACTCGAAGTACTGTGCCTGGGTGCAGTAGCCCATAACGCGCTCAACGCCGGCACGGTTGTACCAGGAGCGGTCCATCAGGACGATTTCGCCGCCGGAGGGCAGGTGCTTGATGTAGCGCTGGAAGTACCACTGGGTCTGCTCGATGTCGGTCGGCTTCTCCAGTGCCACAACGCGAGCGCCACGGGGGTTCAGGTGCTCGGTGAAACGCTTGATGGAGCCGCCCTTACCTGCTGCGTCACGGCCTTCGAAGATAATCAGAATCTTCTGACCGGTGGACTTAGCCCAGAGCTGCAGCTTCAGCAGCTCAATCTGCAGGGCGCGCTTTTCCTTCTCGTATGCCTTACGGCTGAGCTTGGTGTCGTAGGGGTAACCCTTCTTCCATGCCTGCGAGGTTTCGTCGTCCTTCTTGTCCTTGCCGAGGGCGCGGGTGAGGGAAGCCATTTCGTCCAGCTCTGCCGAGTAGTCTTCGACAACGGAGGTGCGGCGTGCCTGGGGCTTCAGGGCTTCCTTGATGGCTTGTTTCTTCTCAGAACCGGTGTGTGCGTGTGCGCCTTCAGCGGCGTGCTGGTGGGCTTCAGCCTGAGGAGCCTCCACTGCCTTCTCTTCGGGCTGGGTGGAGGGATTCTGCTCTGCCATGAGTACTCTTTTCTTCCTGTCTGCTTTGACTCTTTAACTCTACCGGTGTGCTCTTCGATGAACAAACGTAACAGTTATATGCACCCTATAACCTTGTAACGCTCACGGTGAGTAGATACGCAAAACGCCCCGAATCTCCCGAAGGAGAAGCGGGGCGTAACGCTTCGTGAAAACCAGCGATTAACGCTTGGAGAACTGCGAAGCCTTGCGTGCCTTCTTAAGACCAGCCTTCTTACGCTCGATGACGCGTGCGTCACGGGTCAGGTAGCCAGCCTTCTTCAGTGCGGGGCGGTTGTTTTCGCGGTCGATCTCGTTCAGTGCACGAGCGATACCCAGGCGCAGAGCACCTGCCTGACCGGAGGGGCCACCACCGTTGATGCGTGCGATGACGTCGTATGCGCCCTCAAGCTCCAGGAGCTTGAAAGGCTGGTTGACGTCCTGCTGGTGCAGCTTGTTGGGGAAGTAGTCTTCCAGGCTACGACCGTTGATGGTCCAGTTGCCGGAACCGGGCACAACGCGAACGCGTGCCACTGCTTCCTTGCGGCGACCAACTGCTGCGCCTGCAACAGTCAGGGCCGGGCGTGCTGCCTTAGCCGCTGCGGGAGCAGCGGACTCCGAGGTGTAGCTGGTCAGCTCTTCCTCGACTACGATCAGCTCTTCGTTCTGAGCCACGATTTCTCCTATTGTTTCTCGTAGGCCCGAATTACTGGGCGACCTGGTTGAATTCGTAGGTCTTGGGCTGCTGTGCCGCGTGCGGGTGCTCGGGGCCAGCGTAGACCTTCAGCTTCTTGAGCTGCTGTGCAGCAAGCTTGTTCTTGGGCAGCATGCCCTTGACAGCCTTCTCAACCGCGCGAACGGGGTTGGTCTCAAGCAGCTCTGCGTAGTTCACGGACTTCAGACCGCCGGGGTAACCCGAGTGGCGGTATGCACGCTTCTGCTCGAGCTTTGCACCGGTCAGGGCGACCTTCTCAGCGTTCACGATGATAACGAAGTCACCGGTGTCAACGTGGGGAGCAAAAGTCGGCTTGTGCTTACCGCGCAGCAGGATAGCGGTCTGGCTTGCGAGGCGGCCGAGAACAACGTCGGTGGCGTCAATGACGTGCCACTGGCGCTCGACTTCGCCGGGCTTGGGAGTATAAGTGCGCAAAATATTGGCCTTTGTCTCGAAATGTACATACGGCGCTTAGTTGGGTATCGCGCCTTTTACTTACGTGCATGACGAACACCCGGGTGAGGACCGAGCTGCCGCCCGTTCTGCCCGTACTCTAGACCGCCTTAACGTCCTGCAACTAGACAGCGATTTAGAGCGCGCTCGGGTAGAACACGCACAACATATCAAGACTATACAGGACGTCGAGTGCTTAATCCACCGCCAAAGCCTTAAAAATAGGGCTTTTTTGTCTTAAACACATTTTAAATTCCATCCGTGTAATTCACCCGGGGTAGTTGCGCTCCCCCGCGACGCTTCACGGCGCATGAGCAACGTGACGGGGCTCAATATATACAGGGCGTTAAGCGCTCTGCGCTTCGTGGTCCTCTCGCTTTGCTCGAGCACGTTCCGCCTGCTCTCCATACAACTCCGGGGCAGGGTAGTAAATCTCAGCTAGTGCCAGAGCATGCGGAGGCGCAAGAGTCAGCGAAGCTTCGCGTCCCGGGTTCTCGATCCGCTCACGCAACCAGGCCGCGTCACGTTTACCCGTGCCGTAGAGCACCAACGCACCCACAAGTGAACGCACCATGTGATGACAGAAGGCATCAGCCACCACACGCACCTCAATAAGGCCACTTTCAGCACGAGTGAAGCTAAGCTCTCGCAGCTCACGAATCGTGGTCGCGCCTTCACGCGGCTTGCAGAAGGAGAGAAAATCACGCAGGCCGAGTAGCTGCTGCGCCGACTGGTTAAGATCAGCACAATCCAGGTGCTCAGGTACCGCCCAGGTGTAGGTACGGTGCAGAGGATTAAGACCGTCCGCCGCGCCATCTGCAATGCGATATACGTAGCGGCGACCGGTAGCCGAGAAGCGCGCATCAAAATCGAAGGGAACCCCAGTGACGCGGTGAATCTGAATAGCGCCCTGCAGAATGCCGCGAACGTTCTTCGGCAAGTTCAACTGCTCTTCCGCATCGTAGAGGCAGCGCTGAAGAGCACCGGTGAGGCGGCGGCCCAGGGCAGCCGTCGGGTCGTCCTCCCCCGTTCGACCTTGCAGGCGAGTCCAGTCCTCATCGTTCAGATCGCAATGCAGGGTCTGGGCTTCCGCATGCACACCGGCATCAGTTCGACCCGCGACCACCACGCGGTGAGGCGCCCGCAAAATCAGTTCAAGGGCATTCTCAATGACCCCCTGCACGGTAACCAGGTTCGGTTGGGCAGCCCACCCGCTAAAAAGAGAACCGTCGTAGGCACAATCAATGCGCACGCGGTGCGTAGCAGTGAAGGGCTGTTCTTCACGGTTCTCTAAAGCAGTAGCGTTATGCATTGGTGTGCCTTTCAGCGGTAAAGGACGGTTGAAGAATACGGATCGGCTCTTGTATTAGCGAATACGCAAAGAACCGTCTCCTTGTTAAGTATGCAGATACACCAATCCGCCGCCCACAGCAGTGGACGGCGGATTGACATATTTTAGGCTTAGCCTAAATCAGCTGGGATCCGTATTACTCGGAAACCTTCTGTGCTGCTGCGCCACCTGCGGGGGCGTAACCTGCAGCCTCTGCCGACTCAGCGGAGTCGAACCAGATTTCAGCCTTGGTGCTGGAGTACCAGCGGGAACCGGGCACGTGGTACTTCATGGAATCGGCGTTACCCTTAACCTCGAAGCCCTCGGGAGCCTCGCCGGACTCCAGGGGTGCGTGGGAACCTGCCGGCAGGCCCTCAGCTGCTTCAGCCTTGGGAGCCTCAGCTGCCTTCTCAGCAACCTTGGTTGCCTCAGCAACTGCACCCTTGGTTGCAACGGGCTCCATGACGAGCTCGATGACTGCCATGGGAGCGTTGTCACCCTTACGGTTACCGATCTTGATGATGCGGGTGTAACCACCGGGGCGCTCTGCCATTGCCGGAGCAATAACGGTGAAGAGCTCGTGCACGACGGACTTGTCGGTGATGGAACGCAGCACGCGACGGCGAGCAGCCAGGTCGCCCTTCTTACCGAAGGTGATGAAGCGCTCTGCCACCGGACGCAGGCGCTTTGCCTTGGTCAGGGTGGTGGTGATGCGCTTGTGCTGGAACAGCTGCGCCGACAGGTTGTTGAGCATGTGGCGCTCGTGGGTCGGGGAACCGCCGAGGCGGGGACCCTTAGTGGGAGTAGGCATAGTTAAATCTCCATAGTTGCGTTCCCTAACGCCCCAGCAGCGGAGCCTCTTAGGGAATCAAGTTTGACTGATCCCGGTGGAACCGGGTGAACTATTCGGTCGAAATTATTCGCCGGAACCGTCTTCGTCATCAAGCGGGCGTGCAGCAGGCTCGAAACCGGGAGGGGAGTCCTTCAAAGCCAGGCCGAGCTCGATGAGCTTTGCCTTGACCTCGTCAATGGACTTAGCACCGAAGTTACGGATGTCCATCAGGTCAGCTTCACTGCGGGTCACGAGCTCACCCACGGTGTGGATGCCCTCGCGCTTGAGGCAGTTGTAGGAGCGGACGGACATGTTCAGGTCCTCGATCGGCAGTGCCAAATCAGCGGCCATGGACTCGTCGGCGGGCGACGGGCCAACTTCGATACCCTCAGCTGCAATGTTCAGCTCACGTGCCAGGCCGAAGAGCTCGACCAGGGTGCTGCCTGCAGAAGCAACGGCGTCACGCGGTGCGATGGCTTCCTTGGTTTCGACGTCCAGGGTCAGGCTGTCGAAGTCGGTGCGCTGCTCAACACGGGTCGCGTTCACGCTGAAGGTAACCTTCAGAACCGGGGAGTAGATGGAGTCAACCGGGATACGGCCAATCTCGCCATCGCCGACCTTGTTCTGAGCTGCAGTCACGTAGCCGCGACCGCGCTCGATAACCAGCTCAGCGTTGAAGTTTGCCGAGGCGTTCAGGGTTGCCAGGTGCAGTTCCGGGTTGTGGATCTCCACGCCAGCGGGAACCTCGATGTCGCCTGCGGTCAGTTCACCTTCGCCCTGCTTGCGCAGGTAGGCCACGACGGGCTCGTCGTTCTCAGAAGAGATGGAGAGCTTCTTGATGTTCAAGATGATCTCAGTGACGTCCTCGGTCACGCCGGGAACGGTGCTGAACTCGTGCAGTACGCCATCAATGCGGACGCTGGTAACAGCGGCGCCGGGGATGGAGGACAGCAGAGTACGGCGGAGGGAGTTACCCATGGTGTAGCCGAAACCGGGCTCCAGAGGCTCGATGGTGAAGCGCGAGCGGTTGGGCGCTACGACCTCTTCAGTCAGAGTGGGGCGCTGTGCAATAAGCACTTTGTTTCCTTTCGGTGAGCTCCGCTATATGAGCCCACAGGTTGGGGAAAACATATCTTAGGAAGCAGACGGGTGTCTGTACTCTCCGGGTACAGCTCCGTGGAGTGTACCCGTCGAGGGATTAGGTCAGGGACCTAATTAGACGCGGCGGCGCTTCGGGGGACGGCAACCGTTGTGTGCAACGGGGGTAACGTCCTGGATCGAACCGACCTCGAGGCCTGCAGCCTGCAGGGAGCGGATCGCGGTTTCGCGACCGGAACCGGGGCCCTTGACGAACACGTCAACCTTGCGGACGCCGTGCTCCTTGGCGCGGTTTGCAGCAGCCTCAGCAGCCAGCTGTGCGGCGTAGGGGGTGGACTTACGGGAGCCCTTGAAGCCCATGTCGCCAGCGGAGGACCAGGAGATCACTGCACCGGTGGGATCGGTGATGGAGACGATGGTGTTGTTGAAGGTCGACTTGATGTGAGCCTGACCAGCAACGATGTTCTTGCTAACCTTGCGGCGGTTGGTCTTACGAGCTGCCGCAGCGCGAGTCTTGGGAGGCATTTTTGATTCTCCTACAAAGGTTTTCTAATACGTTGGTCGGATAGAGATATCCAACAGAGCAACGTTGCTTACTTCTTCTTACCTGCGACGGTACGCTTCGGGCCCTTGCGGGTACGTGCGTTAGTCTTGGTGCGCTGACCGTGAACCGGCAGGCCGCGGCGGTGGCGCAGGCCCTGGTAGGAACCGATTTCAACCTTACGGCGGATGTCAGCTGCAACCTCGCGGCGAAGATCACCTTCAACCTTGTAGTTGCCTTCGATGAAGTCACGAAGTGCCACGAGCTCCTGGTCGGTCAGGTCCTTGACGCGGGTGTCAGGGTTGACGCCGGTAGCAGCGAGGGTTTCGTGTGCACGGGTCTTGCCCACGCCGTAGATGTAAGTGAGAGCAACTTCCACGCGCTTTTCGCGGGGAATATCAACTCCAGCGAGACGTGCCATACTGGCTTCTCCTTGTTGTTTTCCAGAGGTCTATAGCATCACTGCCCGGGTTGTTCTGACCCGGTCCCCGGCCTCTGAGTCCGGAGGTATCCGAAGGCGCCTCGTTGGCGTTGCTTCGGAGCGGTGCCTATGACAATTCCGCCCTCTTACAGGGCGGCTATGAAGTCAGCTGCTAGGGATTAGCCCTGGCGCTGCTTGTGGCGCGGGTTTTCGCAGATCACCATGACCACACCGTGACGGCGGATCACCTTGCACTTATCGCAGATCGGCTTAACGCTCGGCTTGACCTTCATCGCATTCCTTTTGATTGCAACTTGATTACTGGCGAGATAAGAGGTTCCCTCACTTACGTTGGGGAACTGCGTTATCCCTTTGAACACGATTTAAACGCCGCCAGGGGCGACGTTTATCTCGGGTTTACTTGTAACGGTAGACGATACGACCTCGGGAAAGGTCGTAGGGGCTCAGTTCCACTACTACTCGGTCCTCAGGCAGGATGCGAATGTAGTGCTGACGCATCTTGCCCGAGATGTGCGCGAGAACCTTGTGGCCGTTATCCAGCTCAACACGGAACATCGCGTTGGGCAGAGCTTCAACCACAGAGCCTTCAATCTCGATGACGCCGTCTTTCTTAGCCATATCCTCCGCTAACGTCGGTGCCCGTCGCAGGTGCGGCGGGCAAATGTATCTTCTGTTTGTGAGCTCACCTCGGTGAGGCGCTAGGGCGTTTTAAGGCGCACTTAACACTGGCACAAACAACCAACTGTTAACTCTACGGCAAAGACCGTGGAAAAACAACCGTGATTTTTATGACATCAGGCACTTAAGGTTTAAAAGGAAGAAGCCCCTCCCCCGCGCTCCAGGAAGTCTTAAGGACTTCCTTCCGCAGGAAAGGGGCACCGTTTATCGACCAAAGCTCAGCCGCTTAGTCTTCCTTAGCGGCAAGCTGACCGCATGCTCCATCAATATCGGAACCGCGAGTATCACGAATAGTCGTCGGAATACCGTGAGCACGCAGACGCTCCACAAAGTTCTGTTCAACGCCCTTACGGGATGCCGTCCACTTCGAACCCGGGGTCGGGTTCAGCGGAATCGGGTTCACGTGCACCCAACCACGGCCGCGCTGCGCCAGCTTCTTACCGAGCAGATCCGCACGCCAGCCCTGATCGTTAATATCGCGAATCAGCGCATACTCGATGGAGACGCGACGGCCGGTCGTACGGTAGTAGTCGTACGCAGCGTCCAGGGTCTCATCAACCTTCCAACGCTGGTTAATCGGAATCAGTTCATCACGCAGTTCATCATCCGGAGCGTGCAGAGACAGAGCCAAAGTAATGGGCAGCTTCTCCATCTCAAACTTGCGAATACCCGGCACCAGGCCCACGGTTGACATGGTCAGGCCACGAGCAGAAATACCCAGGCCCTCGGGGGAAGGATCAATCAGACGGTGCACAGCACCCATGGTTGCCTTGTAGTTAGCGAGCGCCTCGCCCATACCCATGAAGACAATGTTGGAAACACGCAGCGGACGAGTATCCTCAGAGCCACCTTCTGCTTCTTCCAGGCCCTTCATCTGCTTCAGGTAGCGGGCACCAGCTACGACCTGCTCCACAATTTCTGCAGTAGAGAGATTACGGGTCAAACCCTGCTGACCGGTTGCACAGAAGGGGCAGTTCATACCGCAGCCAGCCTGCGAAGAAATGCACATGGTCACGCGGTTGTCATAGCGCATGATGACGGACTCAATGAGCGCACCGTCAAAGAGGCGGTGCACAACCTTCAGGGTATCACCACCGTCAGCTTCGAGGGTACGGACCGGGGTCAGCAGCTGAGGCATCGCCTGTGCAACCATCTGCTCGCGGTCCTTAGCCGGCAGGTCAGTCATCTCGGCGGGATCAGTGACCAGACGCTCAAAATAGTGCTTTGACAGCTGCGACGCACGGAACGACTGGTAGCCCAGTTCCTTCAGAAATTCGCGGCGACCAGCCATGTCGAAGTCAGCGATGTGTTTGGGCGGCTTCGCACGGCGCGGTGCTTTCAGGGCAATCTGGCCGGGGGCGGGGCGAACGTTCGAGATTTCAACCGGCACCTTGGTCGCAGCGGGCGCGGATGCCTCGCCGCTGTTGAGAGTTTCGCTCATGGAGCTTCTTCCTTATGATGTGGATGCTTTCGGATGCGCTATCACGCACCGGACCGGATTCGCCGGTTTCTTCGGGTGGAGGTGGGGCAGCTAAAGGTGGGTTCCCCTCCCCCAGTGGTGGGACTTAGGCGGGAATCGGAACCGGGGTTACGCCGAAGCGAGCAAGTTCGCTTGCGCCGCCGTCTTCTGCGGTCAGAACCCAGATGCCTTCGCTGTGCACAGCAACGGAGTGCTCCCACTGGCACGCATCGGAGCCGTCAACGGTCACAACGGTCCAGTCATCAGAGAGTACCTTGGTCTCGATAGAACCGGTGACGAGCATCGGTTCGATAGCGAAAGCCATGCCGGGCTTGATCTTCGGGCCCATGTCACGTACTGCGTAGTTCAGTACGTCCGGCGCCATGTGCATCTGGGAACCGATACCGTGGCCCACGTAGTCTTCAATGATGCCGTACTTATCGCCGTATTCTTCGGTCACGTACGCTTCGATGGCAAGACCAATTTCGCCGACCTTCTTTGCGGTTGCCAGAGCGGCAATGCCGTGCCACATCGCTTCGCGGGTGACGGCGGAGAGCTCTGCGCGGGCTTCGCTTACGTTGTCACCAACCAGCACAGTACGTGCCGAGTCACCGTGCCACTGGCGGTTGGTAGCGGGGTCGATGACGTATGCGCCACCGTCGATGGAGAGAATATCGCCCTCCTTGAGCACGTAGTCGCCGGGGATGCCGTGAACAACCTCGTGGTTGACGGAGGTGCATACGGTCGCAGGGTAGTCGTAGTAGCCGTAGAAATTGGAGGTGCCACCCAACTCCAGCATGGTGCGTTCAAAGGCGGCGTTCACCTCTGCGGTGGTTACGCCGGGGCGCGCTGCCGCCACTGCAGCATCGAGTGCACGGCTGGTAATGACGCCTGCACGAGCCATCTGCTGAAGCTGTGCATTGGTTTTGATTTCGACTCGTGCCATTCTGACTCCTTAGGTATGTGGGGCGGTACGCCCAAGCTTAGAACTCTACAGACAGCACTGTACCCCCGCAAGTCTTTGTGATGCATCATGCACCTCAAATTGCGGGGGTACAGCAGAAGATTACTTCAGAGCGTCGAGGATGCGCTCGGTGACTTCAGCAATCTCGCCGAGGCCGTTAACTTCCTTGACGATGCCGCGTTCGCGGTAGATTGCGATCAGCGGTGCAGTCTCTTCCTCGTAGACCTTCAGGCGGTGACGGATGACCTCTTCGTTGTCATCGGTGCGACCCTGCTCTGCTGCGCGGTTGAGCAGACGCTCGACGAGTTCGTCGTTGTCTGCAACCAGCAGGAGAACGCGGTCAATCTTCTCGCCCTTGGCTTCGAGGATGGAATCCAGCTCGTGCACCTGGGAGGTGTTACGGGGGTAGCCGTCGAGCAGGAAGCCGTTGACGACGTCGCCCTCCTCCAGGCGTGCGCGCACCATGTTGTTGGTGACGGAGTCTGGAACCAGGTTGCCGGAGTCGATGTACGACTTCGCTTCCTTGCCCAGCTCGGTCTCTTCCTTGATGTTCTTACGGAAGATATCACCGGTGGAAATCGCGGGAATCTTCAGCGCTTCAGCGATCTTGACGGCCTGGGTGCCCTTACCTGCACCGGGAGGGCCGACGATGAGCAGACGGTTCATCGGAGCAGTCCTTCGTAGTTTCGTTGTTGGAGCTGAGCGTTGATCTGCTTGAGAGTATCAAGACCAACACCCACCACGATCAGCAGCGAGGCGCCACCGAACGGGAAATTCTGGTTTGCGTTGAATAGGATAAGCGCTACCAGGGGAATCATGGAAATTACACCCAGGTAAAGTGCGCCAGGCAACGTAATTCGGTTGAGTACGTAGCTGAGGTAACGCTCGGTGGGCTTACCGGCACGGATACCGGGGATGAAGCCACCGTACTTCTTCATATTGTCCGCTACTTCTACCGGGTCGAAGGTGACCGCCACGTAGAAATACGCGAAGCCAATAATCATAAAGAAGTAGAGAGCAATGTACAGCGGGTGATCGCCGCGCACCAGGTATGCGTTGATCCAGTTAACCCAGTCCGGCGGAGTGGAGCCGTCGGTGGGGGTGTTGAACTGGGCGATCAGACCGGGCAGGGTCAGCAGGGAGGAGGCGAAAATCAGGGGGATCACGCCTGCCATGTTGACCTTCAACGGAATGTAGGTACTGGTGCCACCAATGGTGCGTCGACCAATCATGCGCTTTGCGTACTGCACGGGGATACGGCGAACAGACTGCTCCACGTAGACCACAGCGAGCATGACCAGCAGGCCGATGCCGCAGACAGCTGCGAAGATACCCCAACCGTGGGTGCGCTGGATGGAGCCCAGAGCGCTCGGGAAGGAAGAAGCGATGGAGGTGAAGATCAGCAGGGACATGCCATTGCCGACGCCACGCTCGGTAATCTGCTCACCCATCCACATGATGACGGTGGTACCCGCACACAGGGTGACGATAATCAGCAGGATGTGCAGGACGTCGTCCTGGGGGATGATGCCGGGGCAGTTGCCCAGCAGAACGCCGGAGCGTGCCATCGAGACGATGGTGGTTGCGTTCAGCAGAGCAAGAGCGATGGTCAGGTAGCGGGTGTACTGGGTGAGCTTTGCCTGACCCTGCGCGCCTTCATCGTGCAGCTCCTGGAATCGCGGAATGACCACGCGCAGCAGCTGGATGATAATGGACGCGGTAATGTACGGCATCACGCCGAGGGCAAAGATCGAAAGCTGCAGCAGTGCGCCACCGCTGAAGAGGTTGACGATATCGTAGACGCCACCGCTCGTAACATTGGCGTTCAGACACTGCTGTACATTTCCGTAGGAAACGCCTGGCGCGGGGATGAAAGTGCCCACGCGGTACAGCACAATCATTGCCAGGGTAAACAGCAGCTTACGCCGCAAATCGGCGGTCTTAACGACTCGCCCGAATGCGCTCAGCACATGTCCTCCTGTAAGTCTATGGGGCGCCCATCCCTCTCAAAGAGTTTTAGGGCGCAGTAAACACATCTTCCAGTCTATCGTGTTTGGAGCGGGTAACGATAACTCCCTAGCAGATTATGTAGCTTTTATATTCTCTTAGCGTGATTTTTGAACATTAAATGTGGTGCGCACCAAGCGTTCAAATATACGTATATAGGAATATAAGCTCGTTGTGCCTCTTTTCGAGCAGCAAAAAGCCCCCGCCGTACAGTGTACGGACGGGGGCTTTCTCGTCTTGAAGACTACTTAACGGTTACAGAACCGCCAGCGGCCTCGATCTTCTCGATAGCGGAAGCCGATGCCTTGTCGACAACAACGTTCACCTTGACGGAGATTTCGCCGTTGCCCAGAACCTTCACGAGCTCGTTCTTGCGAACGGCACCCTTAGCAACCAGTGCCTCGACGGTGACGTCGCCACCGTTGGGGAACAGTTCCTGGATGCGGTCCAGGTTAACAACCTGGTACTCGGTGCGGAAGGGGTTCTTGAAGCCGCGCAGCTTCGGCAGGCGCATGTGCAGCGGCAGCTGGCCGCCTTCGAAGCCTGCACGAACCTGGTAACGTGCCTTGGTACCCTTGGTACCGCGACCTGCGGTCTTACCCTTGGAGCCTTCACCGCGGCCAACGCGGGTCTTTGCCTTGTGGGCACCCGGTGCCGGGCGCAGATCGTGAATCTTGATAGCTTCTGCCATCTTTACTTGACCTCCTCAACCTTCACCAGGTGAGCAACGGTGTTAACCATGCCAACGGTGACGGGGTCAGCAGTGCGGACTACCTTGTTGCCGGGGCGCTTGAGGCCCAGGGAACGCAGGGTGTCGCGCATGTTCTGCTTCTGACCAACATAGGACTTGACCTGGGTGATTTCCAGCTTTGCGTCGCTGGGCTGAATACGCTTGGCCATTACTACGCACCTGCCTTTTCAGACTTGGTGTTGCGCAGGTAGCTGGGGATAACCTCATCGGTGGGCAGACCACGGCGGGCTGCCACTGCCAGGGGCTCCTCGAGCTCCTTGAGTGCTGCAACAGTTGCGTGAACGATGTTGATCTGGTTCGAGGAACCGAGCGACTTGGACAGCACATCGTGAATGCCTGCGCACTCGAGTACTGCACGCACGGGGCCACCTGCGATAACACCGGTACCAGCGGTTGCCGGACGGAGCATCACAACGCCTGCAGCTGCTTCACCCTGCACGCGGTGCGGGATGGTGCGGCCTTCGATGCGGGGAACGCGGAAGAAGTTCTTCTTTGCTTCCTCGACACCCTTGGAGATTGCTGCGGGAACTTCCTTAGCCTTACCGTAGCCAACGCCGACCAGGCCGTTACCGTCACCAACGACGACCAGTGCGGTGAAGCTGAAGCGACGACCACCCTTGACGACCTTGGAAACGCGGTTGATGGTCACAACGCGCTCGATGTACTTGTCCTTCTCCTCCTCGCGAGCGCGGTTGTTACGGCGCTCACCACGGCCACGACGCTCGCCGCGGTTGTTGCGGCGCTCCTCGCGCTGGTTGGAGGTCTCAGCGGTTTCAGCTACTACTGCTTCGCTCACCTGAGTTTCCTTTACGTTCTGCTCGCTCATTAGAGTGCAAGACCTCCCTCGCGTGCACCGTCAGCAACGGCTGCAACACGGCCGTGGTACTTGTTACCACCGCGGTCGAACACGACTGCCTCAACACCAGCTGCCTTGGCGCGCTCTGCAACGAGCTCACCAACGCGCTTTGCCTTAGCGGTCTTGTCCAGGTCAGCTGCACGCAGCTCTGCTTCCATGGTGGAAGCGGATGCCAGGGTTACGCCCTTGACATCGTCGATAACCTGAACGAACATGTGACGGGTCGAACGGGTGACGCACAGGCGCGGACGCGCAGCGGTACCCGAAACGTACTTGCGGATGCGAGCGTGACGACGTGCACGCTGCGCTGCCTTCGACTTGATAGCCATGTTTACTTACCAGCCTTTCCGACCTTGCGGCGGATGTGCTCACCTGCGTAGCGAACACCCTTACCCTTGTAGGGATCGGGCTTACGCAGACCACGAATGTTTGCTGCAACCTGACCAACGAGCTGCTTGTCGATACCCGACACGGTCAGCTTGTTAGCACCCTCCACTGCGAAGGTAATACCCTCGGGAGCGGTGATGTTGATCGGGTGGGAGTAGCCCAGAGCGAACTCCAGGTCGTTACCCTTCGGGGTCACACGGTAACCGGTACCAACGATTTCCAGCTTCTTCTCGTAGCCGGAGGTAACGCCGATAATCAGGTTCTGAATCAGGGTACGAGTCAGACCGTGCAGCGAGCGAGACAGGCGCTCGTCGTTCGGACGAGATACAACGATCTCGTTTTCGTTCAGAGCCACGGTGATGGGGGAAGCTACCTTGTGGGAGAGCTCGCCCTTCGGGCCCTTAACGGTGACCAGGTTGCCATCGACCTTAACCTCAACGCCGGCGGGAACCGAGATGGGGAGACGTCCAATACGTGACATTATTCTCTTCCTTTCTCTTCTAACCGACTACCAGATGTAAGCGATGACTTCGCCGCCCACGCCCTTCTTCGCTGCCTGCTTGTCAGTGAGCAGACCCGAAGAGGTGGACAGGATTGCGATGCCGAGGCCACCCAGAACCTGGGGCAGGTTGGTGGACTTTGCGTAGGTACGCAGGCCCGGCTTGGAAATACGACGCACGCCAGCGATGGAACGCTCGCGGGACGGACCGTACTTGAGGACGAGGGTCAGGGTCTTGCCGACCTTTGCATCCTCAACCTTCACGTCGGCGATGTAGCCCTCAGCCTTCAGGATCTCTGCAATGCGAGCCTTCAGCTTGGAGTAGGGCATGGATACGGTGTCGTGGTATGCGGAGTTTGCGTTACGCAAACGGGTCAGCATATCTGCGACCGGATCAGTCATAGTCATTGTGGGCTTTAGCCCTTCCTCGTTGTGGTTTCCCTACCCCGCGGTAACGGGGTCTGGACCTACAACGTAGTCGTTAGTTGGTCTTGAACGGGAAGCCCAGTGCCTTCAGGATTGCACGGCCTTCTTCGTCGGTCTTCGCGGAGGTCACCACGGTGATGTCCATACCACGCACGCGGTCGATCGAGTCCTGATCGATTTCGTGGAACATGGACTGCTCGGTCAGACCGAAGGTGTAGTTACCGTTACCGTCGAACTGGCGGTCCGAGAGGCCGCGGAAGTCGCGGATTCGGGGCAGTGCCAGGGTGACGAGGCGGTCCAGGAATTCCCACATGCGGTCGCCACGCAGGGTGACGTGTGCACCAATGGGCATACCTTCGCGCAGCTTGAACTGTGCGATGGACTTCTTAGCGCGGGTAACAATCGGCTTCTGACCGGTGATTGCGGTGAGATCGCGGATTGCGCCGTCCATGAGCTTTGCGTCGCGAGCTGCCTCGCCGACACCCATGTTTACGACGACCTTAACGATCTTCGGGGTCTGCATGACGTTCTCGTACTTGAACTCTTCCTGCAGAGCGGGAACGACGACCTCAGCGTACTTGGTCTTGAAGCGGGGGGTGATCTTGGTTTCGGTCATTAGATGTCCTTACCCGAACGCTTAGCAACGCGCACGCGAACGGTGCGCTCCTTGCCGTCACGCTCTACAGTCTCGAGGCGGAAACCAACACGGGTCGGCTTCTTGGTCTCGGGGTCAACAATCGCAACGTTAGAAACGTGGATCGGTGCCTCAACCTTCTGAATGCCGCCTGCTGCGCCGGTCAGGGGGTTAGCCTTGGTGTGCTTGGTGACGACCTTGACGCCCTCAACAATCACGCGGTTTTCCTTGGGGAGAACCTTCAGAACCTTGCCCTGCTTGCCCTTATCTGCACCGGAAATAACCTGAACCAGGTCGCCGGACTTGATCTTAGCCATGAATTAGAGCACCTCCGGAGCCAGCGAAACGATCTTCATGAACTTCTTGTCGCGAAGCTCACGACCCACGGGGCCGAAGATACGGGTACCACGGGGATCACCATCAGTGTTCTTCAGGATCACTGCGGAGTTCTCGTCGAACTTGATGTAGGAGCCGTCGGGACGACGGGTTTCCTTCTTGGTGCGGACGACGACTGCCTTGACAACGTCACCCTTCTTTACGGTACCGCCGGGGATTGCATCCTTGACGGTTGCGACAATGATGTCGCCAATGCCTGCGTAGCGACGCGAGGAACCACCGAGAACACGGATGGTCAGGATTTCCTTCGCACCAGTGTTGTCGGCGACCTTCAGTCGCGACTCCTGCTGAATCATATTTCTCCTGTCGTCTCGCCGGTTCCGACTCGCTTTAGGCGCGAGCCAGCCTTGCGGAACATTTTTACGGGATTGGTTGACGCCCCGGGCCCCATCTCTATGGAAGGGGTTAGCGGAAACGCCTGGGGCAAACCCATGCCAGAAGCATTTGGACCCGCGTGAAGCGGGCGTATCCACCCGTAAGTAGCGGCATTATGCACTGGCACGAGAAGCCCGTGGTTGTGCAGCTATTTGGATATAGCCACACAGTCTTAACACTGTACAGGAAGCAGGTATCTAGCGCAAGGGCTTGTTAACTATGATTTCGGTCTCTACTACCCTATTCACCAAGACAATGCATGTATCGGATGCCAAAAACCTCATACCCCACATCAACACCGAGCGAGAAGGCGGCTTATTTGACACTTAAAGCAGGAGGCCCCTTCGTGTAGTTCCTGACGCATAAGAAACTGAAGGGGCCTCGAGAAATCTACCAAACAATGTGTCAAACAAAGATGGTAGATATTCATATTTTACTACGCTTTAATGCTTCTCCACGACAGACTTGCCGCGGCCTAGCGATAGGATCATCCCAGTCCTACTCCCCCACCCCGCTAGTGCGCACACAGGGTTAGAGAGCGGCAGTGACTATTTTGGGTATGCCAACTGTTCTTCGCTCTGCAGCTATGACATATATACTTTCGCAATACCATCACGAACGATAGGACGAGGTGCTTCTTCCGGCCGGCTTTCTTCCGCAGCCTCATGGTATTCGCCAGAGCGTGTATCCAGCACATAGGAAACCTCAATTGCGGGGTAATCCCCCGCCTTGTCGATAGCAATGACGCTCCCGTCCTTCAGTAGGACCTGGTGATTAATACGGGTCGGGGCTGCCTGCAAGGTCTCGATGATGGTTCGATTGAGCGTGTCAATGACAGTGATAGTTCCACCGCCTGCAACTGCAGGCTCTCCCTTACCGCCAAAATCAGCAACATAGAGCAGCTGGCGTTCTGCATCGAGCAAGATATCGGTGGGCATTTTGCCGAATGGAAGATAAGCGAGGTGTTCACCCTCAAAACTCAGAACATATAGACCGCCGTTTTTACCCTCGCGCCCCTGTGCAGAGACATACAGTTCGCCGCGCGTTGAATCAATCTCTACACCGTGAATACCGATTAGAGCATTGGCATCTTCCCCGCCAGTTACGGGCAGCCTACGTACGAGTCCCCAGCTGTTCATGTCCACAACCCAGATTTCATCTCGCATAATATTCGGGATGTACAGGCGGCTACGAGCTTCATCAGCTACGGGCCCTAGTAGCATAGCGGGACCGTCCCCTTGAAGAGAGCTAACCGCACGTTCTCCTTCTTCATTAGGTGCAGAGATTACCTGGTAACCACCCATTCCGGTCACGAGTACGGCACCGCTGGGTGCAACGTATAGCTCACGCGGAATTAGCATCTCCACTCCTAGAGCGAGAGAATCCCATACGAGCGCTAGGTCTTTTTGGGAGTATGCGGATACCGAGTTTGTGCGGGTTCCTCCGGTCCAGAGAAGCTCCCGCTCGTTGTCTGCTGCTAGACCGTAGGCAGCCTGGATTTGGAAGAGGTTCTCTAACCCGGGGTTATTTTCCGGGATAGCAGGCAGAACAGCCGTCTTCTCAATCTGCAGGGTATCTGCGTTTATGCGTGCGATTGTTGCACAGAGAGTACCGTGGGTCTTTGTGTGATTGAAGCTTCCGCTTACGAAAAGAACGTTCTCTTCGGGGTTGTATGCCACTTGATACTGCCCAGCGAGCCCCGCAGAACGATCCACGGAAAAACGGTTGGCATCCAGGGTGCTCTTCTGTTCTTCTCCTGAGGCTGAGGGAACCATAAATATCTCCAGAGTTGTGTAGGTTGGAGGCTAGCTCACCTCATATTTTGCGGGCTTAGCATCCGGAGCTTTCCGTTATATATCTTACGCTTCACCCTCCACTTTGAGACTTTTCTGGTGTAGTCCATGCGCTGCGCCATTCGTAGTCAAGGCATCCTATATCAGCACTACGCAACGCTCTCCTCCAGACCTTGAGCGGGGTGGGTTTATTCATTAAAAGCTACGCAGTATACATATAATTAGCACAAAATACATCTATCTAGAGATAATGATAGATTATAGAATCTATAAGCTTATCCTTAGGCACCTAGAGCCATGGATTTCGTAATATTTCGTCACTTCTGAGCCCCTCAAAGCAGTGTCCTGAAAAAATCTGCTTAAAAATTTAGAAATTAAAGCTTGTTTTTTCAAAAATCAAGTTTTTTGGTAATAAACGCGCTTCAAGGTGCGAAAATCAGCGAGATGTACCATAATAGAAGAGACGCATGCGTCAAACAAGAGGTTCGGTCCTTATCGGACAGATTTCTTGGGTCCCTTTTTCCTCGCTAATCCGTTTGTCTAGGGACCGAACCTCGCTTTGACACTAAACCCGCACTTCGGTGCGGGTTTTCTTCGTATTTGAGGCGCTAGAACCCTACATTTCATTCTTTGGAGCTGTTAACTCGTCAAATAAGGGCGGGCGAGTATTGAGGGATACCTCGCCCTGCGCCGCTTCTCTCGTACCCTCCCCTATTGCTACTTCTACCCCACCAGGTCTAGGTCTTCCGACTAAATACGGGCATATGGGCGCATTGAAAGGGGCGGTACCCATCACTTCGATGGGTACCGCCCCTTTCAATGTGTATCGGCAGTTTCAGAGAGTCAATCGGGTTCTTGAATATCTAGTAGATCCCGCTCTGCCTCTTTAGCTACTACCGAGCGGTAGTATCGTGGGCTGCCGTGTGGTACGGACTATGCCTTGCGGCGACGTGCTACCAGCACAGTTGCACCGATAACCAGAGCAAGAACGCCGATTCCAGCTGCAACGACAACGCCCGAAGCACCGGTGTTAGCCAGCGAAGACTTCGAGGTGCTCGAGGCGGTGGAGCCGTTGTTGGAAGAGGTAACGTTCTGCGACGAAGATCCGGAGGTCTTCGGGGCGGTGCTGTCCTTCTTCTGGGTCTCGGAGTTCAAAGAATCCACGGGAGCCTTGGACTGGTCCTTAGCGTTTTCCTTTACCTGTTCCTTGGAATCTGCAGGTGCAGACGGAGCAGCAGAGGGGTTAGTTACAGGTGCGTTAGCCGACTCGGATGCCTTCGGCTCCGATACCTTAGGTGCAGGTGCCTGGTTTTCAACGCTGAAGGTGTACTCTACGGCGACGCCACCACGTGCGTTATCGTTCTCTGCCAGGGAACCGGAGAGCAGGTAGATAGCAACGCTATCGCCGGTCTTCAGTTCTTCAGTCAGGTTAGAGTTTGCCACGGTGGGGCGGTCGATGGTTGCGGTGAAGTTACCGTTTTCGTCCGCCTTGATGTATGCCCAGATGCCTGCGCTATTGCCTTCAACGCCTTCGAGCTTGGGCTCTTCCTTCGCGGAAATAGCGCCCTTGTTCAGCTTGACTGCGATAACGGAGCCCTTACCGTCCAGAGTCTTGAAGCCTTCACCGCGGAAGGTCAGCTTCTGGCCGTCCCAGGTCTTGGGGAAGTAGACCTTAGCGCCGTCCTTGTACTCGTGCACAACCTCATTGGAATTTGCGCTTTCGGAGGGTGCCGGGGTGCTCGGCTC